>NZ_VISV01000015.1:0-210856 GCF_007827615.1 Streptomyces sp. CNZ287
AAATCCTCTACCTCCGCTTCTTCCGCGACATGACCCAAAGCAGCATCGCCGAACACCTCGGCATCTCCCAGATGCACGTCTCCCGCCTGATCAGCCGTACCTGCGAGCGGGTGTACGCGCGCGTGGAAATGGACCGGACCGCCGCGTAGATCGCCCTCCCCCCGCCGACCGCATCGGCTCCGGGAATCGGGGTACCCGCCGCGTCCGTACCCGCGAACGTCCCCGCGGGAGTTCACGGATCACACCGGCCGCGACGACGTGGTCGACCAGCTCCCTCGGCCCCGCCTGCTCGGTCATCATCGTGTATCCGATTTGCACCATAAGGGCAAGTCTCCCCGGTCGCGGCGAGCAGGGCACCTCTTGTCCGTTTGATGTCGTCCCGGGGGTGGCACACGATGGTGTGATCCGACCGAACGAAGCCGACAGGAGGCACACATGCCGAGCAGATCCAGCCAGAAACGGGAACGTCAGTACGAGCACATCAAGGAGGGTGCGCAACGGCGCGGCACCGGCACCCGGCGGGCGAAGGAGATCGCCGCCCGCACGGTGAACAAGGAACGCGCCCGCACCGGCGAGGCCCGCACCGCCAGCCGTACCTCCACCAGGGACATCTCCTCCGGCCGCAGGGGCGGTCTCCGCTCCCACTCGGGCCCCGGCGGGCCGACGTACGACCAGCTCTACGCGGAGGCCCGGCGCCGCAACATCCGCGGTCGCTCGTCCATGAACAAGGCCCAGCTCAAGCGCAAGCTCGGGCGCTGAGAGCCGCGGCCGGGACCCGGTCGCCACCCGTACGGCCGAGTGCGGGCGTCCGGGTCCCCGCACCCGCACCCGCGTCATCGAAAGGCCACAGCATGCCGACCAAAGTCTCGGACTACGTCCTCGAACGGCTGCGCGCGTGGAAGGTCGAGCACGTCTTCGCCTATCCCGGCGACGGCATCAACGGGCTCCTCGCCGCCTGGGGCCGGGCGGACAACAGTCCCCGGTTCGTCCAGGCCAGGCACGAGGAGATGTCCGCCTTCCAGGCCGTCGGCTACGCCAAGTTCTCCGGCCGGGTCGGCGTGTGCGCCGCCACGTCCGGGCCCGGCGCCATCCACCTCCTCAACGGCCTGTACGACGCCAAGCTCGACCACGTCCCCGTGGTCGCGATCGTCGGGCAGACCAACCGCAGCGCCATGGGCGGCTCCTACCAGCAGGAAGTGGACCTCCTCAGCCTCTACAAGGACGTCGCCTCCGACTTCTGCGAGATGGTCACCGTCCCGGAGCAGTTGCCCAACGTCCTCGACCGCGCCATGCGCACCGCCATCGCCCGCCGGACGGTGACCGCCCTCATCATCCCGGCGGACGTGCAGGACCTCGACTACTCCGCGCCCGAGCACGCGTTCAAGATGGTGCCCTCCAGCATCGACATGTCGAACTACGACCCCGTCCCGGCGGAGCCCGACATCGAACGCGCCGCGGAGTTGCTGAACGCGGGCGAGAAGGTCGCCATCCTCGTCGGCCAGGGCGCGCGCGGCGCCCGGCGGGAAGTCATGGAGGTCGCCGACCGGCTGGGCGCCGGCGTGGCCAAGGCGCTTCTCGGCAAGGACGTGCTCGACGACGAACTCCCCTACGTCACCGGGGCGGTCGGCCTGCTGGGCACCCGGCCCTCGTACGAGCTGATGCAGGACTGCGACACGCTGCTGGTCATCGGCTCCAGCTTCCCCTACTCCCAGTTCCTCCCCGAGTACGGCCAGGCGCGCGCCGTGCAGATCGACGTCGACGCGCACATGGTCGGTCTGCGCTACCCGTTCGAGGTCAACCTCGTCGGCGACGCCCGCGCGACGCTGCGGCGGCTCCTGCCGCAACTGCGGCAGGCCCGGGACGGCGGCTGGCGCAAGGGGATCGAGCAGAAGAACGCGCGCTGGTGGCAGGTCATGGAGCGGCGCGCCGCGGTCGACGCCGACCCGGTCAACCCCGAGTACGTGGTGCACTGCCTCAACGGCCTGCTGCCGGAGAACGTCATCCTCACCGCCGACTCCGGCTCCGCCGCCAACTGGTACGCACGCCACCTGCGGCTGCGCGACGGCATGCGCGGATCGCTCTCCGGCACGCTGGCCACCATGGGCCCCGGCGTCCCCTACGCGATCGGGGCGAAGTTCGCCCACGGCGAGCGGCCCGCGATCGCCCTGGTCGGCGACGGCGCGATGCAGATGAACGGCCTCGCGGAGCTGATCACGATCCAGAAGTACTGGCAGGACTGGGAAGATCCCCGGCTGATCGTGGCGGTCTTCAACAACCACGACCTCAACCAGGTCACCTGGGAGATGCGGGCCATGAACGGCGCACCCCAGTTCCTGCCCTCGCAGTCCCTGCCCGACGTGGCGTACGCGGACTTCGCGCGCTCCCTCGGCCTGGGCGGCATCCGCGTGGACAAGCCGGACAAGGTGCAGCACGCCTGGGAGACCGCCCTGGCCGCGGAAGAGCCCTGTGTCCTCGACTTCCACACCGACCCGGCCGTACCCCCCATCCCCCCGCACGCGACCCTCGACCAGATCGAAGCCGCCGCGGCCTCCGTCCTCAAGGGCGACAGCGACCGCGCCGCCATGCTCCGCCAGGGCATCAAGGCCAAAGCCCAGGAGATGCTGCCGGGCCGCGACCGCCGCGAGGAACGGTGACGCCCGCCCGGACCATGGGGAGACCGGCGACAGCCGTCGGCACCGTACGGGCCGAAGCGCCGGGGCAGACGGCAGTCGGCGGCGGTCACCGCCGCACCACCGGATAGGGCGGCGGCATGGATCACTCGCGCGCCCCGGTGCTTGAAGCACTCGGCCACTACCGGCGGGACGGCCTGCTCCCCTTCACCCCGCCCGGGCACAAGCAGGCCCGGGGCGCGGATCCCGAGGTGCGCGAGGTGCTGGGGGACGCCGTGTTCGCCTCCGATGTGCTGGCGATCAGCGGTCTGGACGACCGGCGGGCCTCAGGCGGCGTGCTGCGGGACGCCGAGCTGCTGATGGCGGACGCCGTACGGGCCGAGCACACCTTCTTCTCCACCTGCGGCAGCTCGCTGTCGGTCAAGGCGGCGATGCTGGCGGTGGCGGGGCCGTACGAGAAGCTCCTGGTGGGCCGGGACGCGCACAAGTCCGTGGTCTCCGGGCTCATCCTGTCGGGACTGCGCCCGGTGTGGGTCGAGCCGTCCTTCGACGACGAGCGGCACCTGGCGCATCCGCCGTCCCCGGCGGCGTACGAGCGCGCCTTCACCGAGCACCCCGACGCCCGCGGTGCGCTGGTGACCAGCCCGACGCCGTACGGCTCGTGCGCGGACCTGGCGGCGCTGGCCGGCATCTGCCACCGGCGCGGACGTCCGCTGCTCGTGGACGAGGCGTGGGGCGCCCACCTCCCGTTCTCCGACCGGCTGCCGACCTGGGCGATGGACGCCGGCGCGGACGTGTGCGTGACGAGCATCCACAAGATGGGCAGCGGTCTGGAGCAGGGCTCCGTGTTCCACCTGCAGGGCGACCGCATCGATCCCGCGGTGCTCCGATCCCGCGCCGACCTGCTGGGCACCACCAGCCCGTCGGTCCTCATCTACGCCGGCCTGGACGGCTGGCGCCGGCAGATGGCCCTGCACGGCCCCCGGCTGCTCGACCGCGCGCTGGACCTGGCCGCACACGTACGGGCGCGGATCGAGGACATCCCCGGACTCCACGTGGACGGCCACGCCGAATACGCCGGCACCGGGCTCGCCGCCGCCCTCGACCCGCTGCCCGTCGTCATCGACCTGGCCGGGCTGGACCTCTCGGGCTACGCCGCGGCCGACTGGCTGCTCCGGCACCACCGGCTCACCACCCACCTGGCCGACCATCGCCGCATCAGCACCCAGCTCACCCACGCCGACGACGAGTCGACCGCCGGCGCGCTGCTGGAGGCGCTACGGGACCTCGCCGCGCACGCCGCGGAACTCCCCCGGCCGGCGCGCGTCGCCGTGCCGTCCGCGGCCGAACTGCGCCTGGAGCAGACCTGCCTGCCGCGCGACGCCTACTTCGGCGCCGTGGCCGACGTACCGATCGGCGAGGCCGCGGGCCGGGTGGCGGCCGAGATGCTCACGCCCTATCCGCCGGGGATCCCCGTCGCCCTGCCCGGGGAGCGGCTGAACGGCCCGGTGCTGGACTACCTGGCCACCGGGATCCGCGCGGGCATGTACGTCCCGGACGCCGCGGACCCCCGGCTGCGCACGGTCCGGGTGCTCGCCGGCGAGGGGCCCGCACCGGGCGCCTGACACCGGGCCGGTAGCGGGTGTCTGAACGTCCGGCTGACGGGTACCGGGGAAGTCCGGCCCGACGGCACCGGGCCGTCGTACCCCCAGGCGAAGGAGACAGCCATGGCCGATCAGCAGGTCCACGAGATCATGACCGCGGCCCCGGTAGCGGTGGGCACGCTCACCGCGGTGCCGGAAGCGGCGCGCAGGATGCGCGACGACGACATCGGCGCCGTCCTGGTCACCGACGACAACGAGCTGCGCGGGCTGGTCACCGACCGCGACCTCGTGCTGCGCGTCCTGGCCGCGGGACGGGACCCCGGCAGCACCACCGTCGCCGACGCCTGCAGCCAGGAGCTGGTCAGCGTGGGGCCCCGCGAACGGGTGGACCACGCCGTGGAGTTGATGCGCGAGCACGCGCTGCGCCGGCTCCCCGTCGTCGACGAGGGCGGCGGCGTCCTCGGGGTCGTCTCCCTGGGCGACGTGGCGGTGGAACGGGACCCGGCGTCCGCCCTGAGCGACATCAGCATGGCGATGCCCAACAACTGACCCGCCCCCGCACCGGGCGCCGCCACCGGGACCGGACCCGTCACCGCCGGGTCCGGTCCCGTTCCGGCGCCTCGTCCGGGATGCCGAGTTCGTCTTCGAGTTGCCGGATGCGCTCGTGTACGTGCCGGGCGTCCAGGCGGCGCTCGTACCGGCTGCGCCTGGGACGTGCGGTGACGACGGTGACCACGATCCGCCCGGCGGCGTACACCGGGACCGTCAGCGGCCAGAGCAGCCCGGCGGCCACCGCGGCGGCCGTCACCCCGGGACGGTCGTGGGTATCGAAGTACCCGACCGGGTCCGTGCGCTCGCGGCCGTCGAGAAAGATGATCTGCCGCCGCAGGAGCCCGTAGAACAACCGGGCGGCAAGCGGTATGCCGGCCACGTAGCCGACCGTCCCCAGGACGGGGAACCACGACATCACGACGACGCTCCAGAACTCGACCGGCCGCGCGAACCCGCGGCCGCCTGAGCCGGGTACCGCGAAACCACCGCGGGCATGCGCCACGGCCGGGGCAGCCCGCCCTGCGGCGCCCGGCCGGGGCGGGCCCGCTCAGCGCGCGAGCAGGGTGCCGAGCGGCCCGAGGTCCAGGTTCAGGTCGTCGCGGGACAGCCCGTGCTCCGCGCAGAGTTCGTCCATGCGCTGGTCGAGCAGCATCAGCGTGGTGCCGATCCGCTCCACCTGCTCGTCGGTGAGGTCGTCCTGGTCGCAGCGGCGAAGCGCCTGCCGCTCCATGAGCTGACGGAGCAGTTCGACGACGGTCAGAACGAGGGAGACCAGGTCGCGGCCGACCCGGTCGGGGTCGAGGTCCAGCCGGCCGGCCGCCGGTTCGCGGGCCGTCCGGTGCGAGGTCAGCGTCACAGCGGACCCCCGTCTCCCCACGGAGCGGCCACGCGCTCGTTGATGGACGAGAGCAGCGCGTGCAGGGAAACGCGCACGAGCGGCACCTCCGCGATCGCCAGTACGAGGTCGCCGCTGACCACGACGCCCGTGTTGAGCACGCGGTCGAGCAGGTCCACCAGCGGCACCCCGATGGGGGCGCCGCGGTCCGGTTCCTCCCAGGCGACGACCTCGCCCACGTGTTCACCCACCGGCACCGGTCACACACCCGCTTCCGCGAACGAGTACGGCACCCACGGGCCGGTCAGTTCGATCTCGACGTCCCGGCACTCCGGTCTCTGCCGCAGGCGGCGTACCGCGTCGGCGACCTCGGCGGCGCGCGCCTCGTCGACCAGGTAGGCACCGTTCAGGAGATGCACGCCGCGCCCCGGGGTGTGGCCGGTGTCATGCGGACGCAGCCGCCGTCCGGCGACGGCGAGATCGGCGAAGACCCGGTCCACCTCCTCGACCGCCTGGAGACCGGCCTCCTGCCGCCGTTCCCGCTCATGCCGCGCGCCGCGCAGCCGGTCCAGATACGCGTGCCCCGGGCGGGCTGCCGTGCGCCCGTCGTCCCTGCGTTCCGGCGTGTGTGCGGCAGGCGCGGTGTGGCTCCCGGCCGGCCGCGCGTAGACCTTCACGCCCCACTCCGCCCGGCCAGCGATCCGCCGCAGGGCCGCGGTGAAGCGGTCCCGGTCGGCGCCGAGCGCGGCCGAGGCCCGCGCGTCGCCGCGATAGATCGTCGCCAGCGGGAGGGGCAGGACCGGTGCCGCGGTGGCCGCAGCGGCGACGACGGCGTGGTGGGCACGGGCGCAGCGTTCCAGCTCCGTACGGTCCGTCAGCCGCTCGCGCAGGGCGTCCTCGCCGAACTCCGCGGCCGGCACGTCCTGTACCACGGCGGCGAGATCGCCGAAGCGGAGCAGCCGCACGGGGGCGCCGGGCGCCTGCCCCGGCAACCCGGCCAGGGCGGACTCGTCACCGCCGCGGCAGACCGCGTAGACGTACGTGGCCGTGCTTGCGGGCGCGTCCGGCTGCGCCGCCCCGCGTACCGTCCCGGTCATCAGTGGTGCCCCTTCCGTACGGACTCCCAGCCGTCCGCCCCGGCACGCTCGGGCCGGTGGCCCTCCACGCTCGCCTCCAGCTCCGCGACGCGCTCGCGCAGCCGCGCGTTCTCCTCGTCGACGGCGTCGCGGTGCGCACGGGTGGAGAGCGCCGGATCGGTCTCCCACCAGTCGATGCCCGCCTTCTTGGCCGTCTCGACGGACGCGACGAACAGGCGGAGGCGGATGGTCAGCAGCTCGATGTCGAGCAGGTCGATCTTGATGTCTCCGGCGATGACGATGCCCTTGTCGAGGACGCGTTCGAGGATGTCGGCGAGGTTGGCCGGTCCCGAGGGGGTGGAGGGCAGGTGGGTGAGGGGCCGGTCAAGGACATGATCCGTCACCTTCTCCGGCCCCCTCGCCGCCGCCCGTCGTCCTCTTCTTCCTCGTCCTCTTCCTCCTCGCCGCCTTCGTCTTCCTCTTCTTCCTCGTCCTCTTCTTCCTCCTCGCCGCCTTCGTCTTTCTCTTCCTCCTCGTCTTCCTCGCCCTCGTACTGCTCGTCCTCCTCGCCTTCCTCTTCCTCCATGGCCTCCTCGTGGCTGCGCACGACCTCGCCGTCGCGGATCTCGCCGCGCCAGCCCTCCGCGTCCTCCGACTGGAGCGTGACGTAGCGCTGGAAGTGCTTGAGGTCGAGCCGGAGCCGGCGGCCCTGGGCGCGCCAGATGTTGCCGGTCTTCTCGAAGAACCCCGACGGGTAGTACTCGACGACCACCGTCACGCGCGTCAGCTCGTCGTCCAGGACGTGGAAGCTCACGGCGCCGCTCGTCGTTCCCTTCGACCCTTCGGACGACCAGACGATCCGCTGGTCCGGTACCTGCTCCGAGACGGTCGCGTCGAAGCTGCGGCTGGAGGGCCAGACGCGTACTTTCCAGGTGGTCTTGGTCTCGTCCTCGGGGTCCCGGGTGACGTTGCTGACGCCGTTCATGAAGCCGCCGAACTCCTCGAACTGCGTGAAGTGGTCGTAGACCACACGCAGTGGACGGCCGATGTCGACGTGCTCGATGATGTTGATCGCTTTGAGGTCGCCCGGCTTGCTCCCGCCGCCGTCCGCGCCGACGGCCTCCTTCGCCTTGCCCACGACCTTGTCCTTGGTGTCCTTCGCCTTCTCGGCCGCCAGCGCCTTCACGGGGTTCTCACCCTTGACGGCGCGGGCCGCGGTCTCGGCGAGGGCGCCGCCGCCGTCGTGCGCGAGCTTGCCCTCGGCGATGCCGGTGAGCTTGTCGGTGGCCTTCCCGACGGCGTGCTTGCCGACCGCGCCCAGGTACTCCAGGAGCTCGTCGCGCAAGCGCGCCAGCGGCGCGGCGTCTGCGGTCTCGTCGGTGTCGGTACTTCCGCGCTGCGGTGTCATGGCCGCTGCCTCCTTGAGGGCCGGTCGGCCGTCGTCCGCGCGCTCTTCGCGGTGCCGCGGCTGCCGCGCTCGGCACCGGCGGCCACCTTCTGCCGCGGCCCGGAGGTGGTGGGCCGGGCGGTGCCGGCCGTCTTCCTACGCGCCGGGGGCCTCCGCTTCGACTCGGCGGTGTGCCGGTCGCGGCTCTCGTCGTCCTCATCCCGCCCGGCATCTGCGTCACGGTCCTCGCGCTCCTCCCCCGGTGCGCCGAGGCGGTCCGTACGCTCGCGCAGCAAGTCGCTGAGGGACGCGACCCGGCGGTCGACGAGCGAGCCGATCGCCGACCGCGCGGCCGTCACCATCTGGTCCGTGCCCTGGCCGGACGCCGCCGCGAGCTGCGGCGAGTCCGCGATCCGCCGCGCGCCCGCGCCCAGCAGGTCCTGCGGGGCGAGCCGCCTGCCCGCGACGAGGGCGGCGACGGTGAGGGCGAGCTTGGCCTTCCTCGTCCTGCCGAGGAGGTAGCCCCCGGCGACTCCGGCAAGCATGGTCGTCCTGTAACTGTCTGTCATGACCCACTTCCTGGGCTCAGAGGGTGGTCGGGGTGGTGGGGGCCACCGGCGTGGCCGGGGCCGCCGGGTTCGGACGGCAGCGCCGCGAGGGCGGTGCCGGGCTGCTCCAGCAGGTCGAGAATGCGCTCCTCCTCGCGCTCGAACTCCTCCTCGCCGAGTTCCCCCGCCTCGTACGCTCGGTTCAGTTCGCCGAGCTGGACCCGCAGCGTGCCTGGGTCGTAGAGCTCCTGCTCCGCGGCGTCGAGCAGTCGGCCCGCGACCCACTCGACGCCCCGCACCGGCACCAGCGGCAGCAGCATCAGCCCGCTGAGCAGACCCATGTCAGCTCCTCACCGCTACGGGCCGCGGGGCGGTACCGGCGGCGGCACGGCCGCCCTCCCGGGGAACGAAGCTGTAGCACGGCAGCGGGCCCGTCAGCCGCAGCTCCACCAGGTCCCGCAGCTCGGCCGCCCTGCGGTCGACCAGCTCTCTGCAGCGTTCCGCGTGCGCATGCGGCATGAGATAGGAGGTGTTGAGCACGCACCCGGGCACCTCGGCGCCCTGGACGCGCTCGTCGGCGAGCACCGCCAGTTCCTGCGCGACGCCGTCGGCGGCTCGGGCGGCCCGCCGGGCGAGACCCTCGGCGATCGCCGAGCCGAGCCGGACGTTGCCCTCGTAGGTCGGCCGCCGGCGGACGTCCGCCGCCAGCCGCCGCACGGCCGGGTCGTCCCGTACGAGTGCTTCCACGCCGCCCTGTGCGGGCATGGCCTTGAGGTTCATCTCGGTGCGGCGGTCGAGCCGTCGCAGGGTGTCGAGGTGCGTCGCGGCCGCGGCGTCGAGGGCGCTCCGTACCGTCTCCTCGTCGTCGGCGACCATCCCGAACCGCATCGGCAGAACGGGGGCCGCCGCGCAGAGGGCCAGCAGCAGGTCCTGATGGCCGGTCAGATCGCGCCTGCGTGCGCGCAGATCGTGCGGGACGTCGCTGACGACCGCGGCCAGCTCGCCCGCGGGCAGCAGCCGGACCGGGGCCGGCGGCCTGCCCACGCCCCAGAGGCCGAGCGGCAGTGCCAGGTCGGCGTGGACGACCGCGTACACGTAGAGCGGAGAGGGGGCCACCGCTCACGCCGCCCTGGAGTGCCGGCCCGAACGGCCGGAGGTCTTCGAGGCGGTCTTCTTGGCGGTTTTCTTGGCGGCTTTCTTGGCGGTTGTGGAGCGGGTGCCCGAAGTACGTTTGCGGGGCGGTGCCTTCTCCGTCTCCTCCGCGTCCCGCTCGTCGTACTCGTCCTCCCGGTCGTCGTCCTCGTCGATCCCGATCGCCTCCTTCACTCGGCCGCCAAGGGACTTCGCGGCTTTCTTGGCCCCGGTGGTGGCGATGGTGCTGCGGGACATGCCGGCGAAGAGGTCCGGGACCGTCCTGGTGGAGGCGTCCTCGTTGAGGTCGAGGCGGTTGCAGATCTCGGCGAAGCGGAGGTAGGTGTCGACGCTGGCGACCACGATGCGGGCGTCGATCTTGAGGATCTCGATACCGACGAGCGACACCCGGACGAAGATGTCGATGACCATGCCGCGGTCGAGGATGAGTTCAAGGACGTCGTAGAGGGTTCCGGCGCGCGGGACACAGACTGCGGCCTCGTTGTATGTGGTGGTGGTCGTCGACATAGGGCTCTTCCTCTTCCAGGGGAACGGCGTCGCCGCCGTCAGTCGTCCCGCGCGCCGCGCCGGTAGCGCCTGATCCGCTCGTACTCGACGAGGCGCCCCCCGCTGTCGAGTTCCACCGCGTAGGTCGCGAGCAGGCTGGTCGTATCCGGGATCCGCGGCACCTCCAGCACGTCCACGTGTACCCGCCAGCCCTCCTCGGCCCGGCGCACGGCCGACACGCCTTCGGCTTCGTGGGTGATGAGGCGGGCCAGGCTGCGGCACGCGCGGCGGGCGGCCTCCTCGGGCTCGTCGACCGCGTGGTCGGCCTTGCTCCCGGAGGCGCGCTTCGAGGTTGACTTCGCGGCGGGTCGGGCCCGCCGTTCACGTTGCTCGGACACAGGGCCAGTCTGTGGCGGGTGCGACGCCCCCGCACGTGGTGGTGGTCCATACGGGGAGCGGGGCGGGCAACCGGCTTCGCGGCAGGTGCCCGCGTGCCCCGCGCGTACTCCCGGGCGGCACGAGCCCGGGGGTGCCGGCGTCAGGTGCGGCAGAGGCAGAAGGGGTGTCCGGCCGGGTCGGCGTACACGCGGAAGTTCCGCTCGCCGCCGTCGTCGTGAAAGTCCAGCGGCCGCGCCCCGAGCGCGAGGGCACGCGCCTGCGCTGCTTCCATGTCCGAGACGGTGAGATCGAGGTGGAGCTGCTGTGCGGTGTCGTCCGCGCGGGGCCAGGACGGCGGCCGGAGCCGGGCGCACGCTGGAAGCCGGTCCGGGTAGCGCCGGGCGTGCGGAGGTCGTACCAGATGTCGTTCACGCTGCGGGCCGTCGACGGCCTCGCGTACGGGCCCGCGCGACCCAGCGGGCAACGCGGCTCGGAGCCATACGGCTCCGGCATCGCGAGGCCGCCGGGCACGCCTCCCGGGTCAGTCGGTCGCCACCGCCTTGCCCCCGCGCGGCTTCTTGGCGCCCGCGTGCAGTACGTCCGCGTCACCCCGGACGTCCGCGGCGAAGGCTTCGGCGCTCGCCTCGGCGGCGATGTCGCTGATGTCCTCGTTGATCTCGTGCGCCGCCCGTTTCACATCGACCGCGAGTTTCACGGACGTCTTGATAGTGCCGCGGACGACCGGCCTGACCGCTTTCTTGACAAGAGGCGCGGAAACCACTCCGACCAAAAACACAGGAAGCACTGGGAGCATCGCCGACACCCGCCCTTTCACGTCCATTTCACGTTCCGACTGCCGATTCAGAGACTAGCGGACGAAGCGGACTTCCTACCACCATGACCTGCGAGCCTTCACTCTTTCGAGTGCCGCGGGATAGAGTCTTTCTTCCCCATCCCGGCTTGACCTATCGTTTCCCGCGTGAATGACCGAGAAAACCGGGACGACGACCTTCTCTATTCTGCGGAACTGCGGCATGCGGACGGCGAATACCTGCTCACCATCAACGACCACAGGTGCGGCGAAATCGAGGTCTTCCCGGTGTCACGCAAGGCCGTGAAGAGAATCCCCTTCTATCTTTCCGCGCTGCGCGGAAAGCTCCCCTGACCTCCGCTCAGACCCGCCGCTGCCGCACCACCCGCACACCCGCCCGGGGGCCTTCGAGCAGCGCGTGCGCCAGCACGCTGTAGAGGACGTCGTTCGGGCCGTCGGCGATACGGAGCCCGCGGATGTCGCGGAGGCGCTTCTCCATCGGAGTGTGGCACGTGTACCCGTCGCTGCCGTGGAGCTGGAGACCGAGGTCGACCGCGCGGTACGAGGCGTCCGTGGCCAGGGCCTTCGCCGCGGAGCACGCCGCCACGCCGGCCCCGTCCGCGTCCCGGTCGAGGCCCTCCAGCAGCGAGAAGCACCAGGCGGTGGCCGCCTGCACCTCCGCCGCCGCGGTACCGAGCCGGGACGCCACCGACGGGATGCTCGCCAGGGACGTCCTGCCGACGCTCTGCCGGCGGGTGCGCGCCATGGCCTCGTCGATCGCGGCGCCCGCCGCGCCCAGGCAGACCAGCGCCATCATCAGCCGCCAGCCGGCGAAGTGCGCGTCGAAGATCCGGCGGCCGTCGCCCGGGGCGCCGAGCAGCAGGTCGCGCCCGACCCGTACGCCGTCGAAGTGCAGATGACCCAGGCTCCAGCCGCGCAGGCCCAGCGGGGCGGCGGTCTGGGTGCGCACGCCTGGGGCGTCCATCGGCAGCCAGAGCGCCGACAGCGGCACCTCCCGCAGGGCCGCGCGGTCACCGGCGTCGGCGCCCTCCGCGGTCAGGGCGGCGGCCTGCTCGGGCGCGACCACCTTGCAGAAGACCACGAAGCCGACGGCCTCCTCCACCCGGCTCACCAGCCCCTTGGTGCCCGACACCACCAGGTGGTCGCCGTGGTCCACCGCCACGGTGCGCAGGCCGCGCAGATCCGAGCCTGAGTGCGGCTCGCTGGAGGCGACGCCCGCCAACTCGCCGCGCTCGACCACCCGGTCGCGTACCGCGTGGGCGACGGCGGGCGGACCGTAGCGCAGGGCCATCGCGCCGTGGCCGGAGCTGAAGACCTCGCGCGCGTCACAGTCGCGCCGTCCGGCCAGGTACATCGCGAGCCCCTGCGCCACCCGTTCGAGCCCCGGGGGCACGGCCGCGCCCCGGCCCCCGCCCGGCGCGTGGCCGGCGCCGTCGGCCGCGTCCCCGCCGCCGCCCCGCGCCGCCACGTCGAAGCCCGTCAGCCCGGCCCGGGCCGCGTGCCCGCGCAGTTCGAGCCAGGGCGGCCGGGGCGCCTCCTCCGTGACGGGCTCGGGCAGATGCCGGTCGAGGAAGTCCGTGACGCGGGCGGCGAAGTCCGCGAGCGCGGGGTGGCGGGCGAGGACGGCGCGGAGTTCCGGCGAGGGCACGTACGGGCCGCCGGGGGGCGGGAGTTCGCGGGCGGGGCGGGCCGGTGCGGCCCCCGGCCGTGCCGAGCCGGCCGGTGCGGAGGCCGCCCGTGGCGGTGTCATCGGCCACCGTCCACCGGCTCGGCGAGGCTGCGCGGCCGCATGTCGGTCCACGTCCTCTCGACGTACTCCAGGCACGCCTGCCGGGTGTCCTCGGAGAGGGCGACGCGCCAGCCCCGCGGTACCTCGGCGAAGGCCGGCCAGAGCGAATGCTCGCCCTCGTCGTTGACGAGCACCAGGAAACGGGCTTCGTCGTCCTCGAACGGATTGGTCGCGTGCGTCATTCCACGCTCCTGGTTCTCAACGGACGTTCACTGTCTCGGTTCAGCGGAATTTCTTGAGGCTCCGCGTGTCGTTACCGCCTGAAGGAATGACCACCTGCTACATGAGCGCCGGCCTGCCCGACCGGAGCTTCCACAGCGAGCTGTAGACGCCGCCGAGCGCGACCAGTTCGTCGTGCGTCCCGCGCTCCGCGACCGTGCCCCCGGAGCCCATGACGTAGATGCGGTCCGCGCACTGGACGGTGGAGAGCCGGTGGGCGATGACGAGCATCGTGCGGTCGGCGCCGAAGACCTGGAGGGCCCGCTGGATGGTGGCCTCGGTCTCGTTGTCCACGGCGGACGTGGCCTCGTCGAGGATGACGACCGGCGGGTCGCGCAGGACGGTACGGGCCAGCGCGATCCGCTGGCGCTGGCCGCCGGAGAGCGCCGCGCCCCGCTCGCCGACGCGGGTGTCGTAGCCGTCGGGGAGGCCGTCGATGAACGCGTGCGCTCCCGCCGTGCGGGCGGCGGCGACGAGTTGGGCCTCGGTCGCCTCGAAGGTGCCGTAGCGGATGTTCTCCGCGATGGTCGCGTCGAAGAGGAACGGCTCCTGTGCGACGTACCCGATCGCCCGGCGCAGGTCGGGCAGCGCCAGGGTGCGCACGTCGGTGCCGTCGAGCAGGACCTGTCCCCGCTCGGGGTGGCGAAAGCGCATGAGGAGCTTGGCGATGGTGGTCTTGCCCGCGCCGGTGGTGCCGACGAGAGCGGTGGTCCGGCCCGGCGGGATGATCAGCGAGGTGTCGCGCAGCACGGGTGCGCGGCCGGGATAGGCGAAGGTCACCTTCCGCAGCTCGATGCGCCCCCGCAGGCTGCGCAGGGGCAGTTCCCGGCCGGCTGCGGCCGGGTCACCGGTCCCGGCGCCCCCCTGCGGTTCCACGGGCAGCTCGTGCAGCCGCTCGATCCGCTCCAGGGCGGCGAGGGTGCGCTGGTAGTGGTCGGAGGCGCTGCCGACGCGGGACAGCTTCAGCATGGCGATGCCCGGGAGTTCGATCAGCGGGCCGAACGCCGCGATCGCCAGCTCGCCCCGCAGCACGGCCCGTCCGCCGAGCAGCACCGTGCCCACCAGCGCGGAGCCGCCGGCCAGCCGCAGGATCTGCGGCGGCAGCGCGGCGCTGCGCCCGGCGGACCTGTTGGCCTCGCTGCACCGGCCGTTCAGCTCGCCGATACGGGCGATCTCGTGCGCCTCCGTCGTGGCGGACTTGATGGTGGTGTGGGCGTGCAGGTTCTCGGTCACCCTGCTGTTGAGCTGCGCCCGGCGTTCGCCGCAGGCGGCGGTGTCGGCCACCGCGCGTTCGTGGAAGCGGAACGAGAGCCAGGCCACGAGCGGGATCGGCGCGAACGCGATCCAGGCGAGCTGCGGCGCGAGCAGCAGGAACATCGGGACGAGGAGCGCCAGTCCGGCGCACATCTGCACCACGTCGTGCATGTTCGTGCCGACGAAGGTGCCGAGCCGGCCGATGTCCTCGGACAGCACGGCGTTCACGCGGCTGACGCGCTCGTTCTCCAGGTCGGCCGGCGCCACGCTCTGGACGTGGGCGTAGGTGCGGGTGCGCCAGTCGTCCTCGACGTCCTGGGCCACCCCGCGCCAGGCGACTCCGGCGGCGTACCCGGTGCCCGCCATGACGGCGCAGGCGAGCGCGCCGGCGGCGGCGAGGGTGCCCAGTTGGGCGGAGATGCCGGCGATGCCGTACCGGGTGAGGGTGGCGCTGCCGCCGCGCGCGACGAGCAGCACGATCGAGGGGGTGAGCGCGAAGAGCGCCATCTCCGCCAGCGTGGAGAGGCCGGAAAGCAGCGCCGCCACGCCGAACTTGCGCCGGTGCCGCCCGACGATGCGCCGCACCGCGTGCCGCCGTGGTCCCGGCCCGTCCGGCCCTTCCCGGGCCCGGTCGGTTCTGCGCCAGGCACGCCGGACGACGACGGCCGTGGCGACGGCGGCGGCGCCGAGGGTGAGCAGGGGGCGCCTGAGGAACCGCAGCAGCAGCGGCCCGCCGGTGACGGCCGCCGCTGCCGCGCAGCCGAGGCCCAGGATCCGGGGAAGCCTGCGGGCGGTGCCTGCCGCACCGCGCGGTGGGCGGGCCTCGGGGAGGTACGCGGGCGGGGCGGCGGGGCCGTCGCCCAGGGCGTTCGCCGCGGGCGTGTGCAGGGCGGTGAGCACGCGGTCGACCGCGACGTACAGCAGCCGGGCGGCGTCGCGCGGGGCGAGGGTGTGGTCGTGCCGCAGCAGCACCCGGCCGGTGACCGGGTTGACGCGTACGTCCTCGATGCCGCGAGCCTGCCGCAGCGACGCCTCCGCGACCCGGGCAAGCCCCGGTCTGCCGCGGAAGAGGTCGACTTCCCAGCGCTGCCGGCCGGGCAGGATCGAGCGCGGCCGGGGCACGGCGCGGCCACCGTTCCCGCTGCGGGCGCGCGGTGCCGCCACGGCCACGCCGTTGGCGCGAGGGCCTGCGGCCAGGGTCGAGGTCATCGGAAGCAACCACCGGTTCTCTCATAAGGGGCGCCGCGGCGGCGGCGCGGACGGTCGGTCTCGTACGGCGGGCGTGCGCTAGCGCTTCATGAAGGTCCAGTACGCGTCGACTGCGGCCTCGTCGACGTCCGGGATCCCGACCCCGTACCGCCGCAGCAGCCCGACCGTCCGGCCGTTGTCGAACACCTGTTGGGCTCTCGTGCCGGCCGTCCCGGCCAGGTCCTCCAGGTATTCGCGGTACGGAGCGATCGGCAGCTCCCGGCCGCGTGCGCCCGCGGCGCGCAAGCGCCCCAGCCAGGAGGCGAGCGGGACCGCCGCGGAGCGCGTCCCGTGCAGCCGGCCGTGCCCCGCCATGAAGGCGCCGGGCCCGGTGCGGCGCGGGTGGTGCAGGTGGTGGACGGATCCCGGGCCGCCGTCGTCGCGCAGCACCAGCGTGACGACGGCGCGGGCGAGGACGTCGACGGGGAGCAGCGCCTCGTCGAGCGCGGGATCCACCGGGTGGCAGCCGAGTTCCGCGCAGCTCACCAGGAGCCGGGAGTACATGTCGTCGCGGTTGACGGCGCCGGTCGCGGAGTGCGCCCAGATGCGGCCCAGCCGGTGGATGCCGCCGCTCGCGCCGCGCGCGAACGCCCGCTCCACCAGCCGGTCGGCGACCCACTTGCTCGCGGAGTAGCCCTTGCCGTACGGGTGCTGCTCGCCGCCGGTCGGCGACTCCTCGGTGACGGGCGGGGCGCCGGCGCCGTACGCCCGGAACACCCCGAGGGTCGACAGGTGGTGGAACGCCTTCGGCCGCCCCTCCGCCGCCAGGCCCAGCAGGGTGCGGGTGCCCTCGACGTTGGCAGGTTTCAGCAGGGCGTACGGCGAGACGTGGTGGACGCGTGCGCCCGCGTGCACGATCGTGTCGACGCCGTCGCGCAGCCGGGCCCAGTGCTCCGGCCCCGCGCCGAGGTCGACGGCGCCGAGGTCGCCGGGGACGGCGACGGTCCGCGGGTCGCCCGCAGCGGCGCCGAGGCCGTACCCGCGCAGCGCCGCGGCCAGCCGCTCGTGTGCCTCGTCGGCGGTGCCCGCCCGGACGAGGCAGTGCACCCGGGCCGTCGTGGCCCCCAGCAGCTCCGCGAGCAGAAAGGCCCCGACGAAGCCCGTGGCGCCGGTGAGCAGCACCTCGCGGGGACCGCCGGCCGGCGGCGGGGCGCCGGTGAACCGCAGCGCGGGGCTGAGTTTCGCCTCGGAGTCCGGCACCCAGGAGGGCGCGGCCCGGGGTCCTTCCGCGCCGAGCTGCCGGGCGAGTCCGGCCGGGGTGGGGGCTTCCAGGAGCGCGGAGAGGCCGAAGGGGACGGCGAGCCGTTCACCGATGCGGCCGGCGAGCCGGGTGGCGAGCAGCGAGTGGCCGCCGAGCGCGAAGAAGTCGTCGTCGACGCCGACGGCGGGCAGGTCCAGCGCTTCGGCGAACAGCTCGCAGAGGGCCTTCTCGTACGGGGTGCGCGGCGCGCGGCCGGCGCCCGGGGACGCGGCGGGGGCCGGGGCCGGCAGGGCACGGCGGTCGAGTTTGCCGCTGGGCGTCAGCGGCAGCGCGGGCAGCGCCACGATCGCCGCCGGTACGGCGTGCGCGGGCAGCCGGGTGCGGAGGAAGGCGCGCAGCGCCGCCGTTTCCGGCTCACCGGCGGCGGGCACCGCGTAGCCGACGAGCCGGGTGTCGCCGCGCTGGTCGGCGCGGGCGACCACCGCGGCGCGGGCGACCGCGGGATGGGCGGCGAGGGCGGCTTCGACCTCGCCGGGTTCGACGCGGTGGCCGCGGATCTTGACCTGGTCGTCGGCGCGTCCCGCGAAGTCGAGCCGGCCGTCGCGGCGGGGGCGGGCGAGGTCCCCGGTGCGGTACATCCGCGCGCCCGGCGGGCCGTACGGGTCGGCCACGAACCGCAGGGCCGTCTCGCCTGGGCGGCGCAGATAGCCGCGCGCCAGGCCGGTCCCGGCGACGTACAGCTCGCCGGTCACGCCGGGCGGCACCGGGCGCAGCGCCGCGTCCAGGACGTACGCGCGGGCGCCGGGGACGGGCCGGCCGAGCACGGGAGTGCGAGTGGCGTCGAGCCGCGCCTGCACGCAGTCGACGGTGCACTCGGTGGGCCCGTACATGTTGTGGGCGGTCAGCCCGGGGACCGCGCGCAGCTCCCGCCACAGCCCTTCCGGCAGCGCCTCGCCGCCGAGGACGGCGAGGGCGGGCCGCGGTCGCCCGTCCGCGAACAGGCCGCGGGCGCAGAGGACCTGCATGTGCGAGGGCGTGACGTCGACGCTGTCGATGCGCCGTTCGGCGAGCCACGCCACGAACCGGTCCGCGTCCGTCCACGTACGGTCGTCCGGCAGGTGCAGCTCGTGGCCCGCGGTGAGGGCCGCGAGCTGCCCCCAGGAGGCGTCGAAGGACACCGAGGCGGTGAGCGCGATCCGCAGCGGCCGGCCGCCTGCGCGCCGGGCCACCGGGCCGAAGACCTGCTTCCCGTACCGCTCCGCGACCGCGGCGACGCTCGCGTGCCGCGCGACGACGCCCTTGGGCGCGCCGGTCGAGCCGGAGGTGTAGATGACGTACGCCGGGTGGCCGGGCCGCGGTCCCGGCGCGGGTGCCGTGCCGGGCAGCTCCGCCGGTTCGGCGGCCTGCGCCGGGTCGTCGAGCAGCAGCCGCGGGACGCCGGCACCGAGGGTGCCGGCGGAGGCGGTGGCGGTGTCCGTGAGCAGCAGCACGGGTCGGGCGTCGGCGACCATGGCGGCGAGGCGCGGGGCCGGGTAGCCGGGGTCGAGGGGCAGGTAGGCGGCGCCGGCCTTGAGGACCGCGAGCAGGGCCACGACGAGGTCGGCGGAGCGGGGCAGGGCGACGGCCACGATGTCCTCGGGGCCGGCGCCGCGGGCGGCGAGGGCGTGCGCGAGCCGGTTGGCGCGGGCGTCGAGTCCCGCGTAGGTCAGCTCCGTACCCGCCGCCGCGACGGCGACCGCGCCGGGGGTGGTGCGTACCCGCACGGCGAACAGCTCGGTGAGCGTGCGCGCGGGCGCCGCCTCGCGGTCGCCGTCCACGTCCGTACCGGCGTCGGCGTCCGCGTGGGCGTCGCCGTCCGCGTCTGCGTCTGCGCCGGTGCCGGCGCCGGCGGCCGCGCTGCCGACGAGGAGCCGGCGCTCGGCGCCGGACAGCACGTCGATGCGGCTGATCGGCAGCCCGGGTTCGGCCACGGCCGCCCGCAGCAGGCGCACCCAGCGGTCGGCGAAGTCCTGCACCGTGGCGTGGTCGAAGAGGTCGGTGGCGTAGTCGAGGGTGCCGGTCAGGCCGAGGCGTTCGCCCGCCGCGGAGCGCCGCTCGCCGATGCCGATGTCCAGGTCGAACTTGGCGGTCCGCGTGGGCACCCGGATCCGGGAGGTGCGCAGCCCGGGAAGCGTGAACTCCGCGGTCTCGTCGGCGTCGACGGAGAGCGCGATCTGGAACAGCGGGTGGCGGCCCGGGGCCCGGGGCGGGTTGAGCGCTTCGACGAGCCGCTCGAAGGGCACGTCCTGGTGGGCGTACGCGGCCAGCGCGGTGTCCCGTACCCGCTCCACCAGCTCCGCGAAGGCGGGGTCGCCGGAGGTGTCGGTGCGCAGCACCAGCGTGTTGACGAAGAAGCCCACCAGCTCGTCGAGCGCCTCGTCGGTACGGCCGGCGATGACGCTGCCGACCGGCAGGTCGGTGCCCGCGCCGAGCCTCGTGAGCAGCGCCGCGAGGCTCGCGTGCAGCACCATGAACAGGGTGGCGCCCGAGCGGCTGCCCACCTCCGCGAGCGCCGCGTGCAGTTCCGCGTCGATGTGCAGCAGGACCCGGCCGCCCGCGTACGAGGCGACGGCGGGCCGGGGCCGGTCGCGGGGCAGCGCGATCTCGTCGGGCAGGCCGGCGAGCGCCGCCGTCCAGTGGGCGAGCTGGCGGTGCAGCAGGCCGTCCGGGTCTTCCGGGGCGCCCAGGAGGCGGCACTGCCAGAGGGTGTAGTCGGTGTAACGGACCGGCAGCGGCGCCCAGTCGGGCTCCTCTCCGCGCAGGCGGGCGGCGTACGCGGTCGCCAGGTCGCGGGTGAGCGGGGCCATGGACCAGCCGTCGGCGGCGATGTGGTGGATGACCAGGCACAGGACGGCGTGAGCGGGGCCGAGCACGAACAGCTCGGCGCGCAGCGGCGGTTCGACGGCCAGGTCGAAGGTATAGCGCACGGCCTCCGCCAGCTTCCGCCGCAGCTCCCCCGCGCCGGCCACCTCGGTGACGGGCAGCGCGGGCCGGGCCGCGGCGGCGCCGAGGATCCGCTGCCGCGGCCCGGTGCCGTCGCCGCCGGTGTCGGGGAAGACGGTGCGCAGGCTCTCGTGCCGGGCCACGACGTCGCCCAGGGCCCGCTCCAGCGCGTCCCGGTCGAGTTCGCCGGTGAACCGCTGCGCGAGGGGGATGTTGTACGTGGCGGCCGGGCCCTCGGCGCGGTGCAGGAACCACAGCCGCTGCTGCGCGTACGACAGCGGTGCCGCCTCGGCCGCAGGCCCCGTCGCCGCGGTGAGCGCCGGCCGGGCCGGGCCGGCGCCGAACCGGGCCGCCAGCCGGGCGGGGGTCGGCGCTTCGAAGAGCGCGCTGAGCGCGAGGTCGGCGCCGAGGGCGGTGCGGATCCTTGCGACCAGGCGGATGGCCTGGAGCGAGTGGCCGCCGAGGGCGAAGAAGTCGGTGTCGGCGCCGACCCGCGGCACGCCGAGCACGTCGGCGAAGAGCTCGCACAGCAGCCGCTCGCGCGGGGTGCGCGGCGGCGCGCCCGCGGCCTCCTCCGGGTCCGGCTCGGGGGCGGGCAGGGCGTCGCGGTCGACCTTCCCGTTGGCGTTCAGCGGCAGGTCGCCGAGCATGACGAACGCCGCGGGCACCATGAAGCCGGGCAGCCGGGCGCACAGCCGCGCGCGCAGCAGGGGCCCGCTGAGGCCGTCCTCGGCGGCCACGACGTACGCGACGAGCCGCAGGTCGCCGCCCGGCGGGTCGCGGCGGGCGAGGACCGCGGCCCGGGCGACGCCGGGGCAGGCGAGCAGCGCCGCCTCGACCTCCTCCTGCTCGATGCGGAAGCCGCGGATCTTGACCTGGCGGTCGGCGCGGCCGACGAAGTCCACCTGGCCGTCGGCGCGCCAGCGCACCACGTCCCCGGTCCGGTACATCCGGGTGCCGGGCGGGCCGTACGGGTCGGCCACGAACCGCAGGGCGGTCAGCCCCGGCCGGCGCAGATAGCCGCGGGCCAGGGAGACCCCCGCGATGTACAACTCGCCGGATGCGCCCACGGGTACGGGCCGCAGCGCGCCGTCGAGGACGTAGAGGCGGGTGCCGGAGTGCGGCCTGCCGATGGGCGGGGCGGTGCCGTCGGGGGTGAGCGGGAGGCTGGTGGTCACCATCGCGGTGGTCTCGGTCGGCCCGTAGACGTTCATGAGCCGCCGGCCGGGGGCCCACCGCGCGACCAGCCCCGGCGGCACCGGCTCGCCGCCGACCGCGAGCGTCGTCACGGGGCTGTCCTGCTCGGCGACCGCGGTGAGCGCGGAAGGCGGCACGAAGGCATGGGTGATGCCGAAGCCGGGTTCCGTGAGGACGGCCAGCGGGTCGCCCCCGGGGGCGAGGACGAGGGTGGCGCCGGTGAGGAGGGCGACGCACATCTCCCAGGCGCAGGCGTCGAAGCCGGGCGAGGCCAACTGCGGGATGCGGCTGCCGGGGGTGATCCGCAGCCGCTCGGTGTGGAACGCGACGAGGGACGCGACGCCCGTGTGCGGCACCATGACGCCCTTGGGGCGGCCGGTGGAGCCGGAGGTGTAGATCACGTACGCGGGGCGGCGGGGGTCGACGACGATGCCCGGGTCGGTGGCGGGCTGCCCGGCGGCCAGCTCGGCGAGGGTGCGCGGGTCGTCCAGGACCAGCGCGGGGCGGGCGTCGGTGAGCATGAACTTCCGCCGCGCGGGCGGGTATCCGGGGTCGACCGGCAGATAGGCGGCGCCGGCCTTGAGCACGGCGAGTTCGGCGACGACGAGGTCCACCGAGCGCGGCAGCACGAGCGCGACGACGTCCTCCGCCCCGATCCCCCGGGCCGCCATGGCGTGCGCGAGCCGGTTGGCGCGGGCGTTCAGCTCCGCGTACGACACGGCGGTGCCGGCGGACTCCAGGGCGGGCGCCCCGGGCGTCCGGCGCACCTGTGCCTCGAAGAGCGCCGCGACCGGGGCGGGCGGTGCGGCGGCCGCGGTGGCGTCGCCGAGCGCGAGCAACTGCCGCCGCTCGGCGGCGGGCAGCGCCTCGAGCCGCCCGACGGGGAGGTCCGGATCGGCGTCGGCCAGATGTGCGACCGCGTCCAGCAGCCGCCGCTGGGTGTCCGCCAGTTCCGCCGTGCCGTACTCGCCGGGCGGGGCGTGCAGCCGCATGTGCGGGCCGGTGCCGTCCCGGCGGTCCCACACCATGATCATGAGGTCGGCGGCCAGCGGGAACGACAGGTTGTGGGCGGTGCAGCGGTGGCCGGCGAAGGAGATGTCGTAGTCGAAGCCGATGAGGTTGACCATCGGCGTGTACGCCGTGCCGGGGCCGCGGGACAGGCCGAGGTCGCGGTGCAGGTCCTCGGCGCGGTAGCGCTGGTGCTCGACGGCTTCCCGCATGCGGTCGTCGACCTGGGCGAGGAGGTCCCGCAGCGGCATGCCGGGCCGCACGGTCAGGCGTACGGGCACGCTGTTGGCCAGCATCCCCGGGGTGGTGCGGGAGGCCGGTCCCGTCCGGCCCGCGACGGTGAGGCCGACGACGACGTCGCGGGCGCCGGTGCGGCGGTGCTCGTACAGCGCGACGGCGGCGAACACCAGGCGGAAGCGGGAGACCCCGGCGCGCCGCGCGGCGGCGCGCAGCGCCTCGGGGCGCAGCAGCGGCAGCAGCGGGGTGCGCGGCACGGCCGGCTGCGCGGGGTCCGAGGCGACGGGCCCCTCCGCCCCGGGCCCCCCGGACGCCGGGCGCTGCTGCGGCAGCCGCGCGGCGGCGTCGTGCACGGCGCCCGCGTCGGCGGTGGCGGCGCGGGTCCAGCCGGCCAACTGCCGCTTCCAGTACGCCCGGTCCGCGGTCCGTTCCGCCGAGTCCTGGTACTTCCGATCGGCTTGGACCAGCGCCGCCAGCGGGCCGAAGGGCGAGGGCCCGGCCTCCCGGCCCCGCACGAGGGCCGTGTAGACCTCGGCGACCCGGCGGGCCACCAGCGCGTAGCCGAAGGCGTCGACCGCCGCGTGGTGGTACGTGTGATACCACCAGAACCGGTCGGGACCGAGCTTGAGCAGCGCGAAGCTGAACAGCGGTCCCCGCGCCAGGTCCATGGGCCGGGCCACGTCGGCGTCGGCCCACGCCC
This sequence comes from Streptomyces sp. CNZ287, assembly GCF_007827615.1. Classification (NCBI taxonomy): domain Bacteria; kingdom Bacillati; phylum Actinomycetota; class Actinomycetes; order Kitasatosporales; family Streptomycetaceae; genus Streptomyces; species Streptomyces sp. CNZ287. The sequence goes on from NZ_VISV01000015.1 coordinate 23,316, forward strand.
GCCCGGCCGCCTCGGGATCGGTTGCGCCGCTGAGGTCGACGAACGCGAGCTGCCACGGCGGTTCGCGCTCCAGCACCTGTACGGGACCGTCCGCGCCCGGCACCAGCCGTACGCGCAACGCGTCGGCCTCGCCGACGACATGGCGCAGCGCCGCCTCGAACAGGTCCCGCTCCACGGGCCCGTCGATCGCCAGGTACTCGCCGAGCCGCAGGGCGGACCGGTGGTGCGGGGAGTACTGCTCGGCGAGCCACACCTCCCGCTGCCCCGCGGTCACCGGCAGGGTGTCCGGTACATCGGCCGGCCGGTCGCGGACCGGCGCGCCGGCGCCGCCGTGCGCTGCGAAGACCTGGCTACGGGACAACGGCGTACCTCCTGCTGGTGCGGCAAACTCTGCTGGAGAACGGTGGCTTGGGGCGCTTAGGCCCGCGGAGGAAGATGTGGATCATCGTGCCAGCGGGTGCTGGACATTCCGGCACTCAGACCCACATAGCACTCGAAGGAGTGATCTGCGGTCCGATAGACCGACATCCGCCTCTCGCGGGACGATGCGCGCGCGTCGCCTCGGATGAAAGGACGGCGGCGCGAGTTCACCGCTCGGGACCCGGGGACATTCGAACGTACGAGTCGAGGGTGACGGCCACTCGTTCGGCGGTGAAGGGCCCGTTCGCGCTGCCAGACTTCAGGAGGGAACGCGCCGGTGGGGCGTGGGCGAGGCGGGAGCGGCACAGGGTGGGCGTGACCGAACGCGGTGCGGGCGGCCGTGCCGCTCCGGACGGGGCGGTGCGTGCGGGACCGCGGCACGTGGCGTGCGTGATGGACGGCAACGGCCGGTGGGCGCAGCAGCGTTCGCTTCCCCGTACGGCGGGTCACCGGGCCGCGGAGGCCGCGGTCATCGACGTCATCGAGGCGGCCAGGACCGCCGGCGTGGAGTGGCTCAGCCTGTACGCCTTCTCCACCGAGAACTGGATCCGCCCCGGCACTGAGGTCGAGTTCCTGATGCGGCTGGTGCGCAGGGTCGTGCGCACGCATGCGCCGCTGCTGCTCGCGCGCGGCATCCGCTGCCGTTTCCTCGGGGTCGCCGACCCGCGCATCCCCCGTGCACTGGCCCGGGACTTCTACGATCTGGCGGAGCTCACCGCCGGCAACCGGGGGATGACGCTCACCGTCGCCTTCGACCACGGCGGGCGCCGGGACATCGTCGAGGCCGCCAGGTCGCTGATCCGTAGCGGGACGCCCGCCGACGAGGTGACTGAGCGGCTCTTCGCGGACCACCTGCCCTTCCCCGACACCCCCGACGTGGATCTGGTCATCCGCACCTCGGGTGAGCAGCGCATCTCCAACTTCATGCTCTGGCAGGTCGCCTACGCCGAGTGGGTCTTCCCCCAGGTGCTGTGGCCGGACTTCCGGGCTCCCGACTTCCTCGCCCACCTGCACGCCTACCGGCGCCGCGACCGCCGCTTCGGCGGCGTACCCGCCCGGACGAACGGAGACCGGTCATGACCACCGAAACCACGGGAACGGCCGGCGGGGCGCCCCTGTTCGGCCCGGAATCGAAGTTCAGCGGCTTCTTCGACGACCCGCGCTGGGCCCTGGCCATCATCCGCGCCACCGTGCTGGAGGCGGCTCACCCGCAGATCGGCGCCGCCCTCGTCGACAACTCGGTCTTCGTCGCCCACCCCTGGCGCCGGCTCCGCAACACCTTCCTCAGCATGCGGCGCATGTTCGGCGCCGACCCGGCGGTACGCGAACGGGAGGCCGCCCGGCTCAACCGGCTGCACGCCCGCATGAGCGGCTCCGACTCCCGCGGCCGCGCCTACGACGCGATGGACCGCGCGATCCGCGCCTGGGTGGTCGCCACCCTCTTCGAGAGCGCCGTCACCATGTGCCGGCTGAGCGGCCAGCCGCTCGGCCAGGACACGATGGAGCGGATGTACGCCGAGTACCGCGCGTTCCTCGCCGCGCTCGACGGCGATGCCGCGGAACTCCCCGAGGAGCTGAACGACTTCTGGCCGTACTTCGACCGGGTCGTCGAGAACGAGCTGGAGAACACCGAGGCGGCCCGCGTCATCCTCTACCGGCTCTTCGACCACCTGCCCGCGCCCGCGCTGCTCGACGGCGCACCGGCACTGTGGGCGGCCGGGCGCGCCGTCGCCGGTCCGCTCATCGGCGCGATCACCGTGGCCTCGCTCCCCGAGCCGTACCGGCGCCGGGCCGGCCTGCCCGAGACGCCGGGCGCCGCCACCCTCATGCAGGGCGCCTACCTCGCCGCGGGGCTCACCCGCTTCCTGCCCGAGGGCTGGATCAACGCGGAGAGCATCATCGAAACCCTCTCGCTCCCGCCCGGCAGCGACGACCCCCGCGCCCGTACCGTGTCCGCCCTGCGCGCCCGGATGAATCGGGCTTCGGCCCTGCTCCGGCTCCTCACCCCCCTGGGCGGCGGCACCGGCCCCGGCCCGGCGCCTTCGGCGGCGACGGCAGAGCACCGGCGTTCGGCGGAGGAGTTCTTCCTCCGGGTGCTGGACCAGACCGGCGACGGCCACCTCGACTGGCCCGACCTCGCCGCCATGGCACGCGAACTCTCCACCCGCCTCGACCTGGACGAACCCGAGGAGGCCGGGCTATACGACGCCTTCGCCGCCTGGTGGCGCGAGCTCCAGGCCGCCCTCGACACGGACGGCGACGGCCGCGTCAGCGCCGAGGAGTACGCCACCGCCGTCCCCTCCCTCGCCGGACCCGCGCTCATCCGGGTCGCCGAGGTCCTCTTCGACGCCACCGACAAGGACGGCAGCGGAAGCATCGACGCGGAGGAATACCGAACCCTCTTCCGCACCGCCTTTCACCGCGATCTCACCACCACCGACGGCACCTACGGCCGCAGCGCCTTCGTGGGCGACTTCCTCTCCTTCATGGCGGGCCGCCGCGCCGGCACCCCGTACGACCCCCTCCTCGCCGACGCCTGACGAGTACCGGGAAGGCCGCGGCGCACCCGGCGGCCCGGGCGGGGCGAGCGTACGCGGACAGATACGAAACTTGCTTACGGTAAACATTTCCACCGGCTTCCTGGTCTGGCACCTGAATCTCCGCTGGCGGACGGCGATCGACCGGGCCCTCGCGCCGCTGGGACTGACGTCGTCGCAGTACGGCGTCCTGGCCTCACTCTCCGCGTTCTCGGCCGGCGGAGCCCGTCCGCGGCAGCGGGAACTGGCCGACTTCATCGGGCTGGAGCCGATGCACGTCTCCAAGCTGGCGCGGGCGCTGGAGCGGGCGGGGCTGGTGCAACGCACCGGCCATCCAGGCGACACCCGGGCAGTGCAGCTCACCGTGACCGAACGCGGCGCCGAGCTGGTCACCGCCGCCCGGGCAGAGGTCCTCAGGATCGAGGAACAGCGGTTGGCTCCCCTCGGCGGGCGCCACAGCGAGCAGAGCGCGGCGCTCACCGACATGCTGCTGACTCTGCTGCGCCACGCCGAGACCCTCACCAGCGAACCGGAACAGCCCACCTCGCACACAGAGGCACAGGACGAGGAGCTCTCATGAGCCTGCGACACACCGCCGGCCGCAACCTGACGGTCGCCGCTCTTCTGGTCGCCGCCGCCGGCTTCGCGGTCCAGATGGCGGCCGGAGTGACGGACACCCAGGCCATCCCGCCCGGGCTCGTCGCCATCCCGGCCGCAGCGGCGGTGGTCGCGCTCCCGCCCGGCCGCGGCCGGCGGCGGGCCGCTGAAGGCACCTCCGGGTGCTCCTCTCACCGCCCCCGGCGGGCAGCACCCGGAGCGTCGGCGACGAGCCCCACCGCCCGGCTTGCAGACCGCAGGTACACGCCACATGCTGAATGAGCACTCATGCGGAGGTGCGAATGGGCTGGACCGCAACCGACATCCCTGACCAGCACGGCCGCACGGCCCTGGTCACCGGCGCCAACGGCGGGCTCGGACTGGTGACCGCCAGGAACCTGGCGGTCAAGGGAACGCACGTCGTGATGGCCGTGCGGAATCAGAGGAAAGCCGCTGCCGCGGCCGAGAAGATCCGGACGACGGTCCCGGGTGCCTCGCTGGAGATTGTCGCGGTCGACCTGTCCTCGCAGGCGTCCGTGAAAGAGGCCGCCGGGCAGGTCCTCGCCTCTCACGACCGGCTCGACCTTCTGGTCAACAATGCGGGAGTGATGGCGATCGGCAAGGCGCGGACGGTCGACGGCTTCGAGATGCAGTTCGCCGTCGACCACCTGGGCCACTGGACCCTGACCGCGCTCCTGCTGCCCGCACTGCTGCGCACGCCCGGATCCCGCGTCGTGACCGTGACCAGCACCGCCCACCATCTGGGCCGCGCCGTCGACGTGACCAACCCCCATCTGGAGGGCCGCTACGGGCCGTGGCGCGCGTACGGGCAGGCGAAGCTGGCCAACTTCCACTTCGGGCTCGGACTCCACCGCGAGCTGCGGCGGGCGGGCGCGGGCACGGCAAGCCTGATCGCGCATCCGGGCCTGTCCCACACCGACTTGCAGGCGGTCAGCGTGCAGGGTTCGGAAGGCGGCGCCTCCCAGCGGTTCTTCCATGCCCTGGCACAGCGCACCGGCATGTCCGCCGACGACGGCGCGCTGCCGCAGCTCCGCGCCGCCACCGACCCGGCGGCCAAAGGCGGTGAGTTCTACGGGCCGCTGTGGGGCAACAACGGTCCCCCGGTCCGCAAGCCGGTGCTGCGCAGGATCGGGAGGGACCGGGCCGTCGCGAAGCTCTGGAAGGTCTCCGAGCGCGAGACCGGTGTCGCCCTCGACGTCCGCACCCCCGCCGGCGCGTAGCGGCGGCACCGGCCGACAAGGCGACCGCCGTCCACGCCGCCCTGCGCACCCTGGTGGCCCGCAACGACTGCCGCGGCGCGTCGATGAACGCGATCCCGATACCCGGGAGACGTCATGCGCGCAGTGCGTCCAGGCCCGCCAGCAGTTTGTCCGGGGTCGCCGGCAGGTCCCGCACGCGCACGCCCGTCGCGTTGTACACCGCGTTGATCACGGCCGCGGGCGAGCCCACGATCCCGATCTCGCCGATGCCGCGTGTGCCCATCGGGTTGCTGTGCGGGTCCTCCTCGTCCAGCCAGACCGCGTCCATGTCGCAGACGTCCGCGTGCGAGGCGATGTGGTAATCGGCGAGGTCGTTGTTCACCACGTGCCCGGTGCGCGGGTCCAGCACGGTGTGCTCGTGCAGCGCCATCGACAGGCCCATGGTCATCCCGCCGAGGAACTGGGAGCGGGCGGTGCGCGGGTTGACGATGCGGCCCGCGGAGAAGACCCCGAGCATCCGCGGCACGCGGATCTCGCCGGTGTCGGCGTCGACCCGCACCTCGGCGAAGTGCGCGCCGAAGGAGTGCAGCGCGTACGTCTCCTGGTCCGGGTTCTCCGGCGTGCCGGCGCGGGCCTCGGCGCCCGGCGCCGGGTCGTCGCCGTGCCGCTCGCGGAAGGCGCGGACGGCCGCGACCACCGCCGAACCCCAGGACGCGAGGCCGGAGGAGCCGCCCGCCACCGTCGCCGGGGGCAGGGCGGTGTCGCCGATCTGCAGCATCACGTCGTCGGGTGTCGCGTCCAGCGCGTCGGCGGCGATCTGGGTGAGCGTCGTCCAGGTCCCGGTCCCGATGTCGGCCGCGCCGATCCGCACCGTCCAGCGGCCCTCGCCCTCGTGGCGGACCAGCGCCTCCGAGCCCTGGCCCGCGTTGTACGGGTACGTGGCGGACGCCACGCCGAGGCCCACCAGCTCCCGTCCCTCGCGGCGGGCGCCGGGTGCGGCGGCGCGCCGGTCCCAGCCGAAGCGGCGGGCGCCCTCGCGCAGGCACTCCACCAGCTTCCGCCCCGACCACGGACGTCCGGTCTCCGGGTCCTCCGGCGGGTCGTTGCGTACCCGCAGCTCGACCGGGTCCAGGCCGCAGGCGGCGGCCAGTTCGTCCATCGCGCACTCCAGCGCGAAGAAGCCAGGGCACTCGCCCGGCGCCCGCATCCAGGAAGGCACGGGTACGTCCAGCGCCGCCAGCCGGTGCGACGTGCGGCGGTGGGCCGCGGAGTACATCATCCGGGTGCCGACGGCCGTCTGCTCGGCGAACTCCTTGATATGGGCCGTGTGTTCGACCACGTCGTGGCCGATCGCGGTGATTCGGCCGTCCGTCCCGCAGCCCAGCCGCAGGTGCTGGATCGTGGGGGTGCGGTGCCCGGCGAGCGTGAACATCTGCTGGCGGGTCAGCGCCAGCTTCACCGGCCGGCCCGGCACCGCCCTGGCGCACAGCGCGGCCAGCACGTCGTGCGCGTGCGGCATGCCCTTCGAGCCGAACCCGCCGCCGACGTGCGGAGAGATCACCCGAACCTGGTCGGCCTCCAGCCCGAACAGCGGGGCGAGGGCGGTGCCTACGGTGTGCACGCCCTGCGTGGAGGCGTAGAGCAGCAACCGCACCGCGGAGTCCGGCTGCCACACCGCCACCGTGGTGTGCGGCTCCATCGGGTTGTTGTGCTCCATCGGCGTCGTGTAGGTGACGTCGACGGTGACCGGGGCCCGGTCCATCGCCGCGTCGACGTCGCCGTCCTCGGTGTCGGTGGCGAAGAAGGGGTTGACGGTCTCCGGGGCGTACAGGTCGTCGCGGTCGGAGCGCAGCTCGACATCGGGTCGCTCGTCCTCGTAGGCGATCCGCACCAGGGAGGCCGCGTGCCGGGCGGTCTCCACGTCCTCGGCGACCACCGCGCCCACGAGCTGGCCGCGGAAGGCGATCATGCCGGACTGCAGCACCGCCAGTTCCTCGTCGCCGGTGTTCTCCAGCCGGGGTACGTCACGGGGGGTGAGCACGACCGCGACGCCGGGGCAGGCCGCGGCCGCCTCGGTGTCCACGCCGGTGATCCGGCCGCGGGCGACGGTGGCCTGCACGGGGTGGACGTAAAGCGGCTCTTCGAGGGGATGCTCGAACGCGTAGCGGGCGGTCCCGGTCACCTTGGCCGGGCCGTCCAGGCGCCGCAGCGGGGTGCCGACGGCGCGGGGGCGGAGTGTGGTCATCGCCTTGCCTCCGTGAGGTCGCGCAGGACCGCGACCATGGTGTTGCGCGCCAGCGGCACCTTGTACGCGTTGCCGTCACGTACCTCGGCGGCGGCCAGCTCGGCGTCGGCGGCCAGGCGGAAGGACTCCTCCGCCGCGGGAGCGCCGCGCAGCACGTCCTCCGCCCGCTCGGCGCGCCACGGCTTGTGGGCGACGCCGCCGAGCGCGATCCGCGCGTCCCGTACGACACCGCCGTCGTCCAGGTCCAGCGCGGCGGCGACCGACACCAGCGCGAACGCGTAGCTGGCGCGCTCCCGGACCTTGCGGTACGTCGACCGCCGGGTCATGCCGCTCGCCGGCGGCAGCTCGACGGCGGTGATCAGCTCACCGTGCGCCAGCACCGTGTCCCGTTCCGGGGCGTCTCCCGGCAGCCGGTGGAGATCGGAGAGCGGCAGCGTACGGGCGCCGTCGGGGCCCAGCACATGCACCGTCGCGTCCAGGGCGACGAGGCCCACCGCCATGTCGGAGGGGTGCACGGCGATGCAGAGTTCGGAGGCCCCGAGCACCGCGTGGTGCCGGTCCCAGCCGCCGATGGCGGCGCAGCCGGAGCCGGGCTCGCGTTTGTTGCACGGTGTGGTGACGTCCTGGAAGTAGCGGCAGCGGGTGCGCTGCAGCAGGTTCCCGCCGGTGGTGGCAGCGTTGCGCAGTTGCCCGGAGGCGCCGGAGAGGAGCGCCCGGGCCAGCGCCGGGTACCGCTGCCGTACCAGGGGGTGGGCGGCCAGGTCGCTGTTGCGTACCGTCGCGCCGATGCGCAGCCCGCCGCCGGGCGTCTCCTCCACCTCCGTGAGGGGCAGCCGCGACACGTCGACAAGCATGTCCGGCGTGGCGACGCCCAGCTTCATATGGTCGACCAGGTTGGTGCCGCCGCCGAGGAACACGGCGTCCGGGCGGGCGGCGACGGTGGCCACCGCCTCCCGGGCGTCTGCGGCCCGGCGGTACTCGAAGGGGATCACGACGCCCCCGGCGATGCCGTCACGGTCTGGCGCACCGCGGCGACGATGTTGACGTACGCCCCGCACCGGCACAGATTGCCGCTCATCCGCTCGCGGATCTCCTCGTCGTCCAGCGGTACGGGCGAGTCCGGCGCACCGGGCGGCATCAGGTCCCGGGTGGCGTGGCTGGGGTGGCCGGCCTCCGCCTCGTCGAGCATGCCGACGGCGGAGCAGACCTGGCCCGGGGTGCAGTAGCCGCACTGGAAGCCGTCCTGCTCGATGAACGCCCGCTGCACCGGGTGCAGTCCGCCGTCGCCACGCACCTCGCCGAGACCCTGGGCGGTGACCACCCGGTCACCGTCGTGCGCGACCGCGAAGGTCAGGCAGGCGAGCTGTCTGCGGCCCTCCAGCAGCACCGTGCAGGAGCCGCACTGGCCGTGGTCGCAGCCCTTCTTCGGTGAGGTCACCCCCAGACGCTCACGCAGCGCGTCGAGCAGCGTGGTGCGCGAGTCGACCGTCACGGACCTCTCCGTGCCGTCCACCCGAAGGGTGATCCGGTATTCCATATGCCGCCTCCCGGGGCGCGCTCCGGTGTCGGTCCCAGCGCTGGGGTACCACGCTGCGCCGGGCGAAACCCGGTGACCGCACCACGCGCACCGACGCTCACCACTGGACATTACAGACAAAAAATCCGGATCCGGGACCTATGGACCCGGGCGCGTGTCGGCGCGCCCCGACGGATCCGGCGCCGGGCCCCGCGACGACGGTGGAGGGCCGCCGCAGGCGGCCATGGGCGCGACGGGCGCCGTCCGGCCGCTACCGCGGAGGTGGGCGGGACGAGGTCCGGCCCGGCGTGGTTCACTCCCGGCCGTCGGGGATGCGCGGCGTCTCCGGGGAGGCGGTGTCCAGGGGTACCGACCAGGAGCCGACGAGCCCGAGTTGCACCGCCTGCCGCGGCAGCAGGGCGTCCATGGTCCAGTCGACCGCGACCCGGGCGCGCCCGGAGGGCATGGCCAGCAGGTGGTAGCCGCGGGTGAGGGCGGCGGCGAGCGGGCCCGCGATCTGGACGCCGAAGGGGTCGGCGGCCGCGTTGACGCCACCGAGGTCGACGGCGAAGCCGCGCGGACGGTGCCGGTAGGGCTGCTGCCGGCCGCCGGTGAGGGAGGCGGCGACGTTGCGGCCGGCGAGCCGGCCCTGGGGCATCGCGTGCTGCGCGGTCATCGTCGTGTACTCGCCGGGCCTGTCCGGGTCCGGCACGGCGGCGGCGTCGCCGCAGGCGTACACCTCGGGGTGCCCGGGGACGTTCAGGAACTCGTCGACGACCAGCCGGCCCTGCTCCAGCGGCAGGCCCACGGACTCCACCAGCGGGTCCGGCCGCACGCCCACGCACCAGATCAGCGAGCGGGTACCGACGAACTCGCCGTCGTCCAGGAGCACACCGTCGCTCGTCGCCTCCTTCACCGACCTGCCGGTGCGCACGTCGACGCCGCGCCGGCGCAGCACGTCGGTGGCGGAGCGGGACATCCGCTCGTCCATCTCCGGCATGATGCGCGGGGCGATGTCGAGCAGCATCCAGCGCGGGCGCGGGCCGTCGCGCCGGGCGTCGTAGCGGCGGTCCAGCGCCCTGGTGAACAGCGCGCCGTGCGCCGCCACCTCGGTGCCCGTGTAGCCGGCGCCGACGACGACGAAGGTGCGGCGCGCCGCGCGCTCCTCCTCGTCCTTGGTGCTTGCGGCCAGCTCGATCTGCCGGGTGACGTGATCGCGCAGGTACAGCGCCTCGGGGATGCCGCGGAAGCCGTGCGCGTGCTCGGCGACGCCAGGGACGGGCAGCAGCTTGCTGACGCTTCCGACGGTGACCACCAGCCGGTCGAACGGGGTCTCGCCGCGGTGGCCCTCGGGACCGGTCCACAGTACCCGTCCGGTGTCGAGGTCGACGGTGTCCACCTCGCCGAGCACCAGCCGCACGCGCGGCCGGAGCCGGGCCAGCGGGACGCAGATGTGGCGTGCTTCGAGCACACCGGTGGCGACGTACGGCAGCATGGGAACGTACAGGAAGTAGTCGTTCGGGTTGATGAGCACGATCTCGGCGCCGTCCGGCGCTCGCCGGGCCAGCGTGCGAGCAGCCTGGTAGCCGGCGAAACCGGCTCCCACGACCACGATCCGTTCGCGCGGCACGCGATCCGTCACCTCCGCGGGAAGACGACCACTCCTGCACCCGGGTCTCCCTGCAGCATGCGATCAAACATCCGGGGGCGCCACCCGGGCCCGTGCCCAGGTATCGCCACGGTCGCGCGGGCGGCTCAGCGGCCCGGTGTCCCCGGCCTCACGACGGGGAGCGCCGCCAGGCAGGCGGCGCCGATGAGCGCGGCGTCCGGGTCCAGTGCCGCGGTGAGCAGGGGCGGGGGCCGGGGCGGGCGGCGGTCGGCGGTGGTACGCGTGGTCCAGCGCGGTGCGCAGCCGCCCCGGTGCGCTGCCGAGGCCGCCGCCGAGGACGACCGCGGGCGGGTTCGAGGAGCCGGACCGCCATGGCGAGTACGGTGCCGAGCGCGGCGCCGGCGCCGTCGAGGACCCGGCCGGCCGCGGTGTCGCCTGCGGTCGCGAGGCGCGCCACCTCCCGGGCTCCGGGGGTGGCCGGGCCGCCGAGCGCGGCGTACCGCTCGCCGATGCCGAGCCCGGAGCAGGAGGACTCTCGGGCAACCGCCGCAACAGCGACCCGGGGGGCACCGCCGCCGCGGCCGTCCTGGTCGCCCTGCCCGTGCTCATCGCCTCCCTCGCCCTGCAGCGCCGCATGATCAGCGGCATGCTCGCGGGCGCCGTCAGGGAGTGACTTCGTGCCTGCCCCCTCGCCCCCCGCGTCTTCGCCACCCCCGACGGCCTCGGCGCGGCACTCGCCGCCGAGATCGCCGGCGGCATCGCCGCCGCCGGGCAGGCCGGCCGCCGCTACGTGCTGGGGTGCCCGGCGGTCGCAGCCCCCGCCCGGGCTACCGGGCGCTGGCCCGGCTGACCGGGGCCCGCGGACCCGACCTGCGCCACGTCGCGATCGCGATGATGGACGAGTACGTGCTGCCGGCGCCGGGCGGCGGCTTCCGGGACGTCGACCAGGCCGCGCACATCAGTTGCCACCGCTTCGCCGCCGAGGAGATCGCCGGACCGCTCAACGCGGCGGCCGGCCACGGCCGTTCGATGCCCGCCGACGCGGTGTGGTTCCCGTCCCCGCAGGAGCCGGCCGCGTACGACGCGAGGCTGGCGGAGGCCGGCGGGGTGGACCTGTTCCTGCTGGCCTCGGGCGCGTCCGACGGGCACGTCGCGTTCAACCCGCCGGGCACGGCGGCGGACTCGGGCAGCCGGATCACGGCGCTCGCCGAGACCACCCGCGCCGACAACATGAACACCTCCCCCGGCTTCTCCGACCTGACGGAGGTGCCCCGGCACGGCGTGACCGTGGGCGTACGCACCAACGTCGCGCACAGCCGCCGCGCGGTGATGGCCGTACACGGCCCGAACAAGCGGGAGGCGGCACGCCGGCTGGCCGCGAGCACCGAGTACGACCCGCAGTGGCCGGCGACCCTCGTCGTCGACTGCGGAACCCGGCGCTGTACGCCGGCGCCGCCGCCTTGGGCGGAGGGCCACGCCGTACGCGAGGAGCGGGGCGAGCGACTGAGCAGAACGCAGTGTGGCGTCTCCCGGCGGGCGATGGTTCCCCTGGCTCCGGACCGAAGTGCCGGTGCGGAGCCAGGGGAGAACCGGCGCACCGGGCGATGCCGGCAGGCCGTCCCTCCGTCAGGCGCGGGGGCCGTCGGAAGGCAGCGTGACGCGGTTCGGGATGGCGTCGTAGGCGCCCGTGTCGAGGGAGTTCACCGAGCCGTCCGCGACGGCGTCGACCAGGCCGCCGAGTCCGGTCTCGACAATCTTGGCGAGCATGCCGTTGCGCTTCATGCCGTCGTACTGGGTCTGCGAGGACGTCTCGAAGAGAACCACCGCGGAGCCGCGGAGCTGGTACGAACCGAGCGCGGTGCCCGGCAGGTTGGTGGACTGGGGGTAGAGGGTCAGCTTGCCGTAGGAAGACTCGCCCCGCTCCTGGAGAGCCTCGTAGACGGCGACGTTGGCCCGCTTGGAGGCGTCCAGGTCGAACTTGGGCCAGTTGCCGAACTCGGCCGGGTTGTCGATGAACTTGGCCGAGATGGACAGCGGCGACATGCTCTCCATGTCCTCGGTGGCGTAGCAGGACCACTGGTTGTGCAGGTCGACGAAGTAATCGACCGTGCCGAACTCCTGCTCCAGCGAACGGTAGACGTTCCGGGAGGTCTGCGCCTCGGGGGTGATGTACCAGCCGGTGTCGGCGCTGTTGCCCGGGAAGTCCTCTGCGGCGGGAACGTAGTCCAGGTTCGGGTTGAAGTCACGGTTGACGTCGAAACCGCCGACCCGGGAGTTGTAGTTCCACGCCGGGGACACACCCGCCAGTTGCGGGAAGTCGGCGACGACCTCGTTCCAGGTCATGTCGTTCTGCCGCTGGTCGAGCTCGCCTCCGTCGACGTTCAGCCGGGGGACGACCACCACGGTGACCTTCTCCCGCAGCTTCTTGGCCTCCGGGCTGTTGGAGCCCCACTGCTTGAGCAGTTCCAGGGCCGCTTCGGTGCCGTGCATCTCGTTGCCGTGGATCTGCGTCTGCACGTACACGACCTTGTCGCCCTCGCCGACGCGCGCGGTGTGGATGGCGCGGCCCTGGTTGGAGTACCCGGCCACCTCCACGTCGACGATGCCGCCGGTGCTGGTCTCCAGTTGCCGGAGAGCGGCGGTCAGTTGCCGGTAGTCGACGAAGCCGTTGTTGCCGGAACCGGATGCCTCGGTGCCGCAGTGGGACACCGGCGGGATCGCGCCGGCGGCGGGACTGTCGGCGGCGTTGGCGGCGAAGGTGGAGAGGCCGGCGATCAGGGCGGCGCTCGCCAGGGTGGCGGCCCAATTTCGTGCAGACATTCACTGCTCCTCAGGCGTCACAAGGCACTGCTGAGGGGGGCGTGCGTCACTCTAAACGCTCAAGAGACATCTGTGAACGGGACGACGCTCCTGTCGTATACGTACCTGGCCTGGTGGCGGCCGTCCTGCGCGCTGTGGGCCGCAGTCGCCGTCGAGGGGTGCGCAAGGTGGCTGCTGAACTCCGCCGAACGCGAAAGCACCGCCCGCGCCGGACACCGCTGCAGCACGGGAAATCAGGTCTACGCGCGGCCACCTGCGGGTACGTACTTGAAGCCAACTGCGCGTGCTGTCACGCTCGTTGGAGGTCCGGCACCCGGCCGGCCCACGCGCCACCCCCCACACCCGGCACCGGCAGGTGCCGACTCCCGGAGAGAGGTTCTTCCGTGGACACGTCCCGAATACCGCGCACCGCGCTGATCTCCGCCGTGGCTCTGGCCGCGGCGGCCACCGGTACCCTGCCCTCCGTCGCGGCGACGCCCGCCGAACCCGCAACGTCCTCCGTCGTCGCGTACGACGACACGTACTACAAGGACGCGCTCGGCAAGGAGGGCGACGAGCTCAAAAGCGCCCTGCACACGATCATCAGCGACCAGACCAAGATCTCATACAGCCAGGTCTGGGAAGCGCTCATGGAGACCGACGAGGACCCGGCGAACCCGGACAACGTCATCCTCCTCTACAGCGGTGTCTCGCAGAGCAAGGACTCCAACGGCGGCAACGCCGACGACTGGAACCGCGAGCACGTCTGGGCCAAGAGCCACGGCGACTTCGGTACCTCGACCGGTCCGGGCACCGATGTGCACCACCTGCGCCCCACAGACGTGACGGTCAACAGCACCCGCGGGAACAAGGACTTCGACTACGGCGGCAGCCCGGTCGACCAGGCCCCGGGGAGCTTCACCGACGACGACTCCTTCGAGCCCCGCGACGACGTCAAGGGCGATGTCGCCCGCATGATCCTCTACATGGCCGTGCGCTACGAAGGCAACGACGGCTTCGCCGACCTGGAGCCCAACGACCAGGTCAACAACGGCTCGTCGCCCGCCATCGGCAAGCTCTCGGTCCTCAAGGAGTGGAACGACCAGGACACGCCGAGCGATTTCGAGAAGAACCGCAACCAGGTGATCTTCGACCAGATCCAGCACAACCGGAACCCGTTCATCGACCACCCGGAGTGGGTCGACTCGATCTGGCCGTAACGATCCTCCAAGGCGTGACCGTGCGGTAGGGGAGTGACCGGATGACCAGGCCGGGGCGGGCGCTCCTCACCTCGGCCCGGGTGCCGGGGTGGACGGCCCCCGCGATGGAGTGGGCGACCAGCACGATGGTCGTGCCCGTCCCCCCTTGACGCGGTTCAGCTCCCGCGCCGGCGGGTCCACATCGCCGAACGGCTCGTCAAGCAGCAGCACCGGCCGCTCATGCAGCAGCGCGCGACACAGGACGACGCGCTGCTGCATGCCGCCGGAACGGAAGTGCCGGCACAGAAGAGCCAACTGGCGTTGCGTGGGCACCGACCGAGGAATTCGCCTGTTTGCGCGGCGGGCGCCGGGCCGGGTCAGCGCTGGGTGATCAGCGGTTCCCAGTCCCGGGGGGTGTTCTCGTACCGGGCTCCTGTGAGCGGGATCTTGTCGCGCCCCGCTGGGTCGGTCAGGACCAGCCGCTCGCCCATGCCCTGCACGCAGTTCCGATCCGGCGAGCATTCCCAGCGCACCAGGCGCCCGTCGTCGGCCCACGCGAGGGTCATGCTCCCGCTCGACCCGGGGACCGTCCGGCCGGTCCGTGTCTCCTTCACGGTCGCCCTCCATCCGTCGCCCACCGTGTAGTGGCGGCCGTCCGGGGACAGGCCGGCATGCGCCTGGTCCAGTCCCTCGTACGGGGGCGCCTTCTTCCTCGCCCGGCCTTCCAGGTCGTACCAGGTCACGATGGTGTCGCCGCCCGGCGCCCCCAGCACCCTCAGCGATGTGCCGTCCCGGCTCCACCGCACGTCCATACGGCCGACCCCGACGGACCTGCCGTCCGTGTCGACGCCCGTCGGACGGTACTCCTTCCGCCCCGAGTCGACGTCGACCAGGTAATAGCCGGTCCTCGCATGGGACGACGTATACCGATCCAGGTCATCCGTCTCGACATCCGGGTATCCGCGGTACGCGGTCACCACCAGCCGCTTCCCGTCCGGCGACCACTGCACCCCGCCCGCCTCGTGCTCCAACGGGATCCACTTCGTCACCTTTCCGGTGTCCAGCTCGAGGATCCCGACCCGGGACGCAGGCAGTGTCTTCTCCAGCACCGCCGCCTGCCGCATTCCGGGGGCGACGTCCAGCCAGCCCCAGCGCGTCTTCTCGTACTGCTGCGTCCCGGGGTCGTACAGATGCCAGGTGTACGTCGTCCGCTCGACACCGTCCCGCTCCTCGGTGCTCTGGTCCGCCTGGTACGCGGACACCGCGACGTTCCCGGCGGCGACCAGGCGGCGCGGCGGGGACTCGCGTGGGTGTGCGGACACGTCGTCGTTGATCATTCGCTCCGGCTCCGGGCGGACCGGCCGGTCGGTCTCCGCGAGCACCGGCACCGCCACTCCGCCCACCAGCAGCGCGAAGGCGGCGGCCGTCACCGTCACCGCGGTCGCCCGGCGCCGGCGGCGCCGTAGCAGGGCCCGGTCCGCCAGGTCCGGGCCGGGCGGGGGCGGTATCTCCTCGGCCCAATCGTGCAGGGTCTCCCGCAACAGCCGGTCAGCGTTCATTTCCGCACCTCCGAGGGTGAGTTGCCGAGTTCGGGGCTGCGGGAGGCGGCGCCGGGGTCCAGCTCCGGCACCAGCTTGCGCAGTTTGGCCAGGGCCCGGTGCGTCGTGCTGCGGACCGTGCCCACCGAGCAGCCGAGCAGCTCGGCCACCTCCCTTTCGGGGGCGTCCTCGAAGTAGCGCAGCACCAGCATGGCGCGCTGGTGTGGCGTGAGCCGGGCCAGCGCCCGGCGTATCTGGATCCGCAGCTCGGCGGCGTCGGCAGGGTCGTCGCGCACGGCTTCGGGAAGTTCGGCCACCGTGGTCTCGCGGCGCGTGCGTAAGAGCCGCCACAGGCTCACCTGCTGCCGGTAGAGCACCTGCCGCAGATACGCCTCGGGACTCTCCAACCTGCCCCACCGCGCCGCCGCCTTCACCAGCGCGGTCTGCAGCAGGTCCTCGGCGGCGTGTACGTCGCCGCCGGTCAAGAGGGTCGCCGTACGCATCAGCGCGGGCGAGCGCGCCGCGACGAACTCGCGGAAGCGGCGCTCTTCCTCATCATTCATGGTTCCCCGTGTTCGGTTGTCCTCGGCTCGTGGTCGCCTGTCACCCTCATGGACGCGTACGGGACCGCCCCGCTATGCCGGGTCCGTCGAGAAAATTCGAACAGCTCCGCCGCCCGTCCGCCCCCGTCAGCCCCCGTCAGCCCTCGCCCAGCGTCCGCCGCAGGCGGTCGGCCTCGGCCGGGGTGAGGGTGAGGGCTGGAGAACGAGCCGTTCAGGCGGCCGGGCCCTCGTCCACCTTGAGCGACGCACCGGTGACGTATCCGGCGTCCCGGTCCGGCCGTGGGCCAGCCATTCCGCGATCTTCCGCACTGCTGGCGGCAAGCCTGTGGACCGATGTGGGCAGGGGGTTGGCACGCGATGCAGACCCCTGGGGCCGATCAGACTGATCACAAAATTACACCCACTTGGGTGGCCCGGTAGGTGTCCTCGTTTTCGACCGGACTCTGTGGAGAAATCACAAGCGAGGCGGGCTGTCTGTTCATCGCCGATACCGCTGGGCAGGGTTCAGCTTCTCACGTTGCTCGCGCCGGTTCCGCTCTCGCCCGGCGTGCTCTTTCCCGGGCTCCGTCCCGGAATTGCTCCCCGCCGATACGAAGGCCGGTGCTCGATGGCGTCCATCTCCGCAGCCAGTCCTCTCTTCACTCTCGTCAACGTCTTCCCCGTGCATCGCCATGAGCAGAAACAGCTCTGCGATCGCATGGCCCAGGTGACGGAGGAGCTGATCCGCCACCTGCCCGGGTTCGTCTCGGCCAGCTTCCACCTGAGCCACGATGGCGAGCACGTCGTCAACTACGCCCAGTGGCAGTCGGAAGCGGATTTCCGGTCCATGCACGACGACCCGCGGCTGGCGGAGTACTTCGCGTACTGCCGGTCGGTGTCCCGGCCTGTCCCACTCTCCTGCGACGTCGTCCACTCGTACGACGCGGGCCGACCCGACGGAGCGTGACCATGGCGTATCGCGCTCTCATGGTGCTGAGGATGAACCCGGCGGACGCCCCGCACGTGGCGGCTGCCTTCGCCGAGCACGACGAAACCGTGCTGCCGCGCGAAATCGGCGTGCGAAGGCGCGTGCTCTTCCGGTTCCACGATCTCTACATGCACTTGATCGAGGCCGACGACGACATCATGGACCGCCTCTACCGGGCCCGGAGCAGCGCGCTGTTCCAGCAGGTCAACGAACGCGTCGGCCGGTTTCTCACACCATACGACGCCGCCTGGAAGGAGCTGAAGGACTCCCGGGCCCACATCTTCTACACCTGGGAAGCTGACACCCCCTGACCGGTCGTGAGGATCTCGACACCGCAGAAAGCGAAAGGACCAGTCATGGCTGAGACAAAGGGCGCCAGCGCCGCCGTGGCGAACGTGGCGCCGACCCTGCGGCAGGCAGGAAGCACACGGCCGTTGCTGACACCCGTCGACGGCGAAGAAGTACCGCTGGAATCGGACCAGGCGCTGCTCATCACCCGCGGCCAGCGCAACCGCATCGAGAACCGAACCCGGGCCCATCAGGACCCGGAGAAGCGCGAACGACAGCGAGGAAGGCGTGAGCGAGCAGGGCCAGGGTGACCCAGCGAGACCACGAGGTGAAGCGGCGGACTGGTGTTCGTCCAGTCCGGCCAGGCCCTTTCGGACTGAAAGGTCTCCTCCACCCGCCATCTTGACCTGGCGACGCGGACCAGCATGGTCAGGGGCACAGGGGCGGCGACCAGCAGCGGTAGTAGGCCAGTTCGCCAGTGGTGCGATTGCGGAGGAGCAACAGCTGGCGGCTGCGGACCCGGGGGTCGGCCAGCTCGATGACGGCCCAGTCGTAGAAGCGCTGTCCCTTGGCGCCAGCCCCGGCCGGCAGCTTCTGCCAGGCCCGCCTCGGCACCTTGGCGGCCAGGGCATCGGCCCGGAACGTCCCCGCACCGGTGGTGGCTTCAGCGGAGCAATCGACAGCGAGCGCGTAGCCGACCCCGCGCTCTTCCAGCGCGGACCGCAGCTTCGGGTTGCCGCCGTAGACCTCGCCCCCCGCGACCCAGCCCACGCGGTGCCCGGCGTCAAGGAACCGGCCGATCATGCGGGCAGCCGGCTCCGGCTTGGTCGCGAAGACGGTGTCCTCACCCAGGCCCGCGGCCCGACAGCGGGCCGGGTCGCCCGTCCATGAGCGCGGGATGTACAGCTCACGGTCCACCGCCGCATGCCCACGGCGGCCCGCGTAGGCGAGGTAGACCGCGACCTGCGCGCTCTCGATCCTCCCGGCTGTGCCGGTGTACTGACGCTGGACACCGACGGTGTGCGTGCCCTTCTTCACGTCCCCGGTCTCGTCGACCAGCAGTTCTTGCGCGGCAGGTCCGACAGCAGCCCCAGCACCGGATCCCTCACCCGGCGCCGGGGCTCAACCCGCGCGAACCGGCCCGCTATCCGGCCCATCAGTACCTCGAACGCCTCCTGCCAGCGGGCGGGGTCTACGCTGTGGCCTGCGGCCCACCGCATGATCTTCAGTCTTCACACACCGATGATCACCGGTGGCCGCACCCCTCTTCGCTACGCCTCGGTCACGACGTGCGAAGCCGGGGCCGCATCCCTTCCGCGTCCCACTCAGGGCACGCAGGTTCACCCGCCGGCTCGTGCCAGGAGTCTCAATGACGAAGTCAAGCCGCGTGCGTGACCGGCGGGGCGGAGGTGAAGACTCGTCCGTCACGCAGGAGTGCCCACAGCACGCTGGCTCGTCGCCGGGCCAGGGCGATGACGGCCTGAACGTGCTTGCAGCCCTCGCCGCGCTTCTTGAGGTAGAAGTCCCGGTTCGGCCCTTCGCGGATGATGCTGGTCTGTGCGGACAGGTAGAAGACCCGTCGCAGGCGGCGGCTGTAGCGCTTGGGCCGGTGGAGGTTGCCGGTGCGCCGGCCGGAGTCACGTGGGACGGGCACCAGCCCGGCCGCCGAGTCCAGATGGCCGGCATCCGCGTAGGCCGACAGGTCACCGGCCGCGACGATGAACTCGGCGCCAAGGATCGGGCCCACGCCGGGCAGCGACTCGATGATCTCGGCCTGCGGATGGCTGCGGAACCTCTCACGGATCTGCTTGTCGATCCGCTTCAGCCGGTCGTCGAGATCCAGGATCTGTGCCGCCAGGTCGGCGATGATCTGCGCGGCGACGTCCTCGCCGGGCAGGGCGCTCTGCTGCGCTCGGGCGGCTTCCAGCGCGGTCGCGGCCACCGCGTCGGCGCCGCGCACTGCGCGGTTGGCCAGCCAGGCCGCCAGCCTCGCCCGGCCACGGCGGCGGATCGCGGCCGGGGTCTGGTAGCCGGTCAGCAACACCAGCGCGCCCTTGTGGGCGGAGTAGTCGAAGGCCCGCTCCAGCGCGGGGAAGACGCCGGTGAGCACGTCGCGCAGCCGGTTGATCATCCGCACCCGGTCGGCCACGAGGTCGGTGCGGTGGGCGGTCAGCAGCGCGAGGTCGGCGGCCAGCTGGGCGGGCACGTCGATGGTGGCGAAGTCGTTGCGGTGACGGGTGGTCTCGGCGATGACGTAGGCGTCGCGGGCATCGGTCTTCGCCTCGCCCCGGTAGGCGCCCGACATGCGGTTGACGGTGCGGCCGGGCACGTAGACGGCCCGCTGACCGTGGGCCGCGAGCAAGGCCAGCAGCAGCGCGGAGGACGTGCCGGAGATGTCCACCGCCCAGTGCACCTCGTCCGCCAGGCCGAGGATCTCCCCCAGCGCGGTCAGGATCGCGGACTCGTCATTGTCGATCTTCTTCGACCACAGCGTCGCACCGGTCTCGTCGACAACAGCCGCCCAGTGGTGGCCCCTGCCGGCATCGACACCGGCCCAGACCTGGGCTTTCCGCTCGTTCACTCGATCCTCCTCGGACCATCCGGCATGTCGTCGGCCCGAGGAACACCCCGCTGTCGTCTCCGTAATCAGCGACCGCACACAGCGCGCACATCTCAATCAGCAGCCAGGGCGCCCCGGAGAACCGGACGGCCACTCCTGGGAAGCCACTGAAGGCAAGGACACATAAGCCACATCCGGCCCTCCCGGGCCGCCTAACAACCTACGGAGGACACATGCAACGCGGCGAAGTCTGGTGGGTCGCCTTCGACGAGCGACGCCCGGTCGTGCTGCTGTCGGACGAAGAGTCATCCGGGTTCCAGGCGATGCAGGTCGTCCCTCCAGCAGGTGTCGACATCAGCGGCCTCGGCGTTGAAGTGGCCGTAGGCCCCCTGGAAGGAGTGCCCTTCGACGGCGTGCTGCGGTTCGCGTTCCCGCGTCCAGGGTTGACACCTTGCACATGGCTGACCACCGTGGCCCGGGACGACCTGATCGAGCGGGTGGGCGTGTTGTCCCCCGCGAAGCTCAGCGAGATTGAAGAAGCCCTCCATGCCGCTGGACAGAGCAGGGAGTGGACCCCGATGACGGCTGCCAGACTCCACGAGATCAAAGATGCCCGCCGTCTCGGAAGACTCGATGAGTAGCGGACGCCTCTGCTGCCCAGCTCGATCTCGACCATGACCGACGGCAACCCCCTCCCCCCCAGGGCGTGTACAACAGACGGTGGAACTGGATCACGGAGTGACACCGAATGACTGATGTTGTACTCGAGGTTGGGAACGAGGGGCTGGCGGGGCGGGATGCCACCGCGGTGCCGGTCGTGGACGATCGGCTGGTCGGGATGCTGGTCGACCGGGTCCGGGCCGAGGGCTGCATCTGACCGGCGAGGGCGGGCTGCTGCCGCAGCTGACCAAGCGGGTCGTCGGGTCCGCTCTCGATGGCGAGATGACCGACCACCTGGGTTACGGGAAGCACGAGGCGGCCGGCCGGGATGGCGGCAACTCCCGCAACGGCCGCCGCTCGAAGACGGTGACCGCCGACGTCGGCCCGGTCGAGATGGGCGTCCCGCGGGACGTCGAGGGCAGCCTGGAGCCGCAGATCGTGAAGAAGCGGCAGAGGCGGCTGACCGGGGTGGACGAGATGGTGCTGTCGCTGTCCGCCAAGGGCCTCACGCACGGCGAGATCTCCGCCACCTGGCCGAGGGCTACGGCGCGGGCGTGTCGAAGTCGACGATCACCACGATCACCGACAGCGTGATGGACGGCATGGCTGAGTGGCAGAACCGGCCGCTCGTCTCGGGACGGTCTACCCCGTGCTGTTCGTGGACGCTATCCACGTGAAGATCCGCGACGGGCAGGTCGCCAACCGGCCGGTCTACGTCGTGATGGCCGTGACCGTCGAGGGCCACCGCGACATCCTCGGGATCTGGGCCGGCGACGGCGGCGAGGGCGCGAAGTTATGGCGGCAGATCTTCACCGAGCTGAAGAACCGCGGCCTTAACGACGTGCTGATGCTGGTCTGCGACCAGCTCAAGGGATTGCCTGATGCGGTGGAGACTGTCTGGCCCCGCACCATCGTGCAGACCTGCTTCATCCACCTCATCCGCAACAGCTTCCGATACGCCTCCCGCGCGGACTGGGACAAGCTCGCCAAGGACGTGAAGCCGGTCTGCACCGCGCCCAGCGAGGACGCCGCCACCAGCCGCTTCCTGGAGTTCTCCGGAGACCTGGGGCAAGAAGTATCCGGCGATCACCGGCTCTGGGAGAACGGCTGGGCCGAGTTCGTACCGTTCCTGTCCTTCGACGTGGAGATCCGCAAGGTCATCTGCTCAACGAACGCGATCGAGAGCGTCAACGCCCGCATACGCAGGACCGTCCGCGCCCGCGGCCACTTCCCCAACGAGCAAGCCGCCCTGAAATACGTCTACATGGCACTGATGTCGCTGGACCCCACCGCGAGTAATTGTCAAGACCTGTGGATGGGGTGGGGATGCCGCGTCGGGCTGCGCCGCGCCCGTCCCGAAGCGAAGCTTCTTTACTCCGCTCACTGAACCGCTCAGGAGAAGTCCGCGGCGGTGATGCCGTCGGGGTGTCCGGGCGGCCACTCCACCAACTCGATCCGGTAGCCATCCGGGTCGGTGAGCCACGACGTCTTCGGGCCGCGAGGGCCGCCCGGGTACTGGACAGGTTCTGGCTCCAGGCCGGCGTCGGTCAGCCGCTCCAGGGTGGCGGCCAGTGTGTCCACCTGGATCGCGAGGTGGTCGAAACCGCTGCCCACGTCGACGCGTCCGTCGACGGGGCGGTGGACCAGTTCAAGCGAGGCCGCTGGTTCGTCGGGGAGCTTGAGGATCACGAGGTGAGCCCCGTCGCCGATCTCGACGCTGCCCAGTTCGACGTAGCCCAAGGCGGTGTAGAAGCGGAGTGAGCGGTCCAGGTCGGTGACGCGGTAGGAGACGAAGAGCGTCTTCATGCGGCTTTCCCGGGTCGGCGCACCTGGTAGCGGAGGTGTGTGACGTCTCGGTCCTCCAGCCGTCGGACGAGGTCGAGTTCGATGTGATCACCACCGAGGTGGTCGAACAGCCGTCGACCGCCCCCGAGGAGGACCTGCACCAGGTGGATCTCCATCTCGTCGATCTGTCCGGCGCGGAGGAGTGCTTGGGCCGCCCCCGCCCCATGGACCATGACCGGCCGGTCCCCGGCGGCGGCGCGAGCCTGACGGGCGCATTCTTCGACGTCGGTGACGAAACGCGCGTGGCCGGGAGGCACGTCCCCGTCATCCACCTGATGGGTGAGGACGAGGATCGGCACGCCGTCGTGATGGTCGCCCTGCCAGCGCCCGGCGAGTTCGAAGGTCCGTCGGCCGGAGATCACCGCGCCGGTCGCCAGCGCTTCGCGGTAGACCTGGCCGCTCGGACCGTCGGATTCCCGGTCGTCGAGCCAGTTGAAGAGCCGTCCGCCGTCGCGTCCGAGCTCCTGACCTGGCCGATCGTCCGGGCCGGCGATGTAGCCGTCAAGCGACATCGACATGTACAGCCGAATCGGATTGCTCATTCTGGCTTCCATCTCTCCTCCATGGCATGGGCATGCTCTCCTTCTCGCCCCATCGGGGCGGAAGTGTCACGGTGGAAGACTTCAGGCAGCAGGCAAACTCATCGCACTGGCGAGGCGTACATCCAGAGCAGTCGATCAGTTGCGGTCATTCAGGCTGCGTGAGCCTCAGGGCGTTCGACGAGCCGACCGCGTTCGAAGCAAGCTCCGGCCCGTACGAGGGCGACCAGGTGGGGCGCGTTCACGGCCCGCCAGCGGGCCTGGGCGGACTCGACGAGCTTGAAGACCATGGCAAGCGCGGCGGCCGCACTGCCGGCGCCCTTGGTGACCTTGGTCCTGAGACGTACCGTCGCGAAGGTTGATTCGAGGGGATTCGTCGTGCGCAGGTGAACCCAGTGTTCGGCCGGCAAGTCGTAGAAGGCGAGCAGTTCGTCGACGTCGTCGGTGATCTTCTTGGCGGCCTTGGGCCACTTCGTGCCGTACGTCTTGTCGAACGCAGCGACGGCCTCGACCGCGTGCTCGCGGTCCTCGGCGTTGTATATGTCCTGCAGTGCCTTGCGCGCACCAGGCTGGGCCGACTTCGGCAGCGCGTTGAGTACATGGGCCGTTTTGTGAACCCGGCACCTCTGATGGCGGGCGTCGGGAAACACCCGGGCGAGGGCCTTCCAGAATCCGAGTGCTCCGTCGCCGACCGCGAGGACGGGGGCCCGCATGCCGCGCCAGGCGGCGTCTCGGAGCAGGTCGGCCCAGGACTCGGCGGACTCGCGGTAGCCGTCGGCCATCGCGATCAGCTCCTTGGTGCCCTCCGCGCGTACGCCCATGATGACCAGCACGCAGGATTTGGCCTCGGTCAGGCGTATGCGCAGGTGGATGCCGTCAGCCCAGACGTAGGCGTAGTCAGACCCGGTCAGGTCACGCTCGCCGAAAGCTTTGTCGTCGGCCTGCCACTGCCCGGTGAGCCTCGTGACGGTGGCGGGCGAGAGGCCGGCGGAGGAGCCGGGGAACTGCTCCAGAGCGGGCACGAAGTCACCCGACGACAGGCCGTGCAGATAAAGCAGAGGCAACACCTCGCTGATCTTCGGGGACTTGCGGGCCCAGGGCGGCAGGATCGCCGGGAACCGCTTGCGCTCTCCGGTCGCCTCGTCGACGCGCTTGTCATTGACCCGTGGGGCCCTCACCTCGATCGCCCCGGCCGAGGTCGTGACCTTCCGCGCCTGGCGGAAGCCGTTGCGCACGACCAGCCGCCGCCCGGACTCGTCCCGTTGATCGGCCAACTCGGCCATGTAGGTGTGGACTTCGGCTTCCAGCGCGGCGGCCAGCGTCCGCCGTGCGCCCTCACGGACGATCTCGTCAATCAGGGAGCCGCGTGGTGTCGTTCCGTCTTCGTTGACTAAGGGCTGTCCCGTAAATGATCTTTGAAGGGCTGAACGGCCTGCTGGTTCTGCGTCACCCGGCAAGGACGAGGTTGTGCAGGCGGGCGATGCCGAGCACGGCGTGGTGAACGCCGTCACCTTTCAGTCGGCAGTCGCGAAGGATCTTCCAGCCCTTCATCCGGGCGAAGGCGTGTTCTGCGCGGGCGCGGACTTTGCGGTGGGAGGCGTTGTGCTCCTCCTTCCAGTCCGGGAGTTCGGTCTGGCCTTTGCCGCGGCGGTGCGGGATGACCAGGCCGGTACCCGGTAGCCGCCGTCTGCGATGACGGTGGTCTTGCCGACGGCGTCTTTCGCCCCGGACAGTTCCCACGCCTTGCAGTCGTTGCGGTTGCCTGCGACTGGTCGGCCGACCGCGACGACGAGCCGGGTGTCGGCGTCGATGACGACCTGGTGGTTGGTGGAATACCGGTAGTTCTTGGACTCCTCGGCGATGGTGTGGTCGCGGGTGGGAACGAGGGTCCCGTCCACGATCAGCACGGTGTCCTTGCCGAACCGTCTGCGGGGCTGGAGCGCGAGCGCGGGCCGAGGTGGTCGATGATGCGGTCAGCGGCCGACTTGGACACCCCGAACAGGGGCGCCAGTTGGCGAAGCGTCAGGTTCGTGCGCCAGTACGCGGCGACCAGGAGCACGCGGTCCTCCAGCGGCAGGCTCCAGGGCCGGCCCTTGCGCACCGGATCCCGCACCCTCGCGCCGCAGAGCGGTGATCAGCTTGCCGAACTGCCGCGGGCTCAGCCCGGTGAACGGGGCTATCCAGGCCGGCTCCGACGCCGTGATCACACCAGACACGGCAAGATCATCTCACCCGTGACCAGCAGTTACGGGACAGCCCTTACCGTGAGCACGGGCGTGCCTTCCCGACCGACGTTCGCAGCGTCGGCCTACTCGATGACCATCACAGGATCATTCGGGAAGGTACGCCCTTCGAGCGCCAAC
Source organism: Streptomyces sp. CNZ287 (assembly GCF_007827615.1). NCBI lineage: Bacteria > Bacillati > Actinomycetota > Actinomycetes > Kitasatosporales > Streptomycetaceae > Streptomyces > Streptomyces sp. CNZ287. Next base: position 48,781 of record NZ_VISV01000015.1, read on the forward strand.
CCGTGGCTGATCCACAGGTCTTGAGCATTGCTCCCCCACCGGCAAGGGCCGCCGACGCTGGACGATGCGCTGGAAAGCCCTCTTGAACGCCTTCGAGAGCGCCTTCGAAGGACGCCTGGCCACAGCCAGGCACAGACCCACCACAACCACAGATCAGCCATCTACTGGACACACCCAGCCGAGGACGACCGGCGATACGGAACCTGGCCGGCGGCGAGCGGCGCAGCACGGCCGGGGTCGGTCAAGGTAACGGGCTGGGCGACGTTCTGGGGCGGCTGGTGTCCCGGGCGACCAGGCCGGCTGCCCTCCAGCCGTCGCAGTTCGGCGTAGGGGATGCTGGCGCCGGAGTCCGCCGTCACTGATACCGCCCGCTGAGCAGAAATGATTACCTTCATGCCCCTCGCACTCGCATTCGTTGAACCTCCTACGCCATAGCCTCACTTCCTGTCGCGCGGGTTGCTCCGTATAGGTGAAATCTGCGGATTCACCGGCGCGTCTACCCCGAATTACCTGCGTTTCGGGTGAGGAATTGAAAGTTCCGCTACTTTCTGACCGAGGAGGATACATGGCTGAACGCATCGTTCGTCGACGCGGGTATCGAGAAGGACTCGGCGGCGAGATGGCTGCCGAGTTCCTGGGCACGTTCGTCCTGGTTCTGCTGGGTGTCGGGTCGGTGGCTGTCGCAGTCGCCGGTCTGCCGGGATCGGGCCGGCAAACCGGGGACTTCGGGCCCGCCAACTGGCTCATCATCTCGTGGGGATGGGGCCTCGCCGTGGTATTCGGCGTGTATGTGGCAGGAGGTATCAGTGGAGCTCACATCAATCCCGCAGTGACCCTCGGCTTCGCGGCTCGACGCGATTTCCCCTGGAGGAAGGTCCTGCCCTACTGGCTGGCGCAGGTCATGGGCGCCTTCCTCGCCGCCGCGCTCATCTACGCGACCTACAGGTGGGCCATCGACGCGGCCATCGAAAAGGAGGGTGTCCCGCGAGACGAATCGCTTCCCACATTCTCGATCTTCGCCACGTTCCCCGCTGAATACTTCGGAGACTCCTGGTGGGGTCCCTTGCTCGACCAGATCGTGGGGACCGGCATCCTGCTTCTACTGATCTGCGCACTCATCGACAGGCGCAATACTGCTCCGATGTCCAATCTCCATCCGTTCCTCATCGGTTTGGTGGTCGTCGCGATCGGTTTGTCCTTCGGCACAAACGCAGGGTACGCGATCAATCCCGCACGCGACCTCGGACCCCGATTGTTGACGTATTTCGAAGGCTGGGGCTCTATCGCTCTCCCCGGTACGTTCGAGTGGTTCAGCGGCTATTGGTGGATCCCCCTTGTCGGCCCGCTCATCGGCGGACTCGTCGGTGTCGGGGTGTACGACCTGCTCATCTCTCCGCTGATCAAGGCCAGGGGTGTTGAGCCCGAAGAAGGTCCCGCCACCGAGGAGCCGTAGAACACGGAGCAGGCTCCGTCCGGCAGTGGCGGCACCCGCCATGGAAACGACGCTCACCCCGCGCCTCGGTCGCCCGGATGACCGTACTCCACAGGCGCGCCCGCGCCACGACAATTCCATGGTCCGGTGCGGGCGCACTGCGTGACCAGGCAGCTGCTGGCCGAGCCGCCCCAGGCCTGGACCGCGGACTGGGCGGCGGCCGACCCGGACCGCTTCACCGTCCCCGACCAGCGCCTGTGGCCCAGCGACTCCTGACCGCCGGCCCCGATCCCGGCGCCCGGCTGTTCACCGGACCCCGCGGCGGCCGGATCACCACCGCCGTGCTGCGGGATGCCGCCCACTGGGACGACGTGGTCACCGAACTCGGCTACGAGCACTCCGCCGGCACGACCTCCGCCACACCGGCCTCACATGGATGGCCGACGCCGGAGTCCCCCTGCACATGCTGCGGATCATCGCCGGGGCACGGCTCACTGCTCACCACCCAGCGCTACCTGCACCCCGATCTCCAGGCCCTGACGCGGGCGGGGCAGTCACTCAGTGCCCACCTGTCGGGTGCGCCGCCCGCCTCGAAGGCGCTCGCGGCCACACTCCGCGCCTTGCAGGAACCACACGATTCGTCGAGGACCTGGACCATCTCCTCGGCGGTGGAGAGCCGGGGCAGGTGCCCGGTGACCGGGTGCTCGTCGTCGCGGGCGGCCGGGACGTGGGCGCGGGCCCACTCGTCGAGCTGCTGGCCGGTCCGGGTCGGTTCGAGCGCGGCTTCGTGGATGCGCGCCGGGCGGTAACCGGGTGCCGCCTGCTCGTACGGCTCGACCAGGCTCAACTGCCACTCGTCGACGGCGGCCTTGTACCGCTCGTGGGCGGACTGCCGCGTGATGCCGCGAGCCGCTCGCCGATCTCCTCCCAACTGGTGTGCTTCTGCCTCTCCCAGATGACGGCCCAGCGCAGCACGGTCTGGGCCTGCTCGACCGGGGCGAGCGCCTCGGAGACCATCTCGCCGGGGCGGATGAAGCTGTCGTCGGTGGCGACGCCGGCGGCGGCCTGGACCGCGAGGTCCTTCTACTCGAAGGACAGGACGATGCGGGCGAGGGCGGCGCGGCTGTAGGCGAACCGGTCGGTGTCGGGGTCGTTCCCCGGACTCGTTGGCCTGCTGTCAGGCTATGCCGGACAGCAGGCATCCGTCAGGCTGTACCTGACACATGCCTGGATGGCATCGGCCTGCGTCCGGAAGGGGGTCGGCCCTCCCTTCTGCTCAGTTGTCGGAATCCCAGTGCTCGTCTCCGATCGCGTTGGCCGCGAACTCACGGACGTTGTCGTTCACCTGACTCTGGTGGTCGCTGCCGAGCTGGCGATAGAGGTGCTCGAACTCCTCTTCCGACAAGGTCTCGACGTTCACCGCCAGCTCCATGACGATGGCGTCCTGCTGGTCTTCACTCAACGGTTCCTTGCCCATCTGCTCCCTCCCGAGGTCGTCCCCGACAGCACGCGGCCGGCGCCCGGGTACCTGTCACCAGCCGCAAACGTACTCTGGCCCACAGAAGGTACGTGAGGCAGAGAATGCCCTGTCGGGCGGTACGACGGGGGCCCGGAGACAGCTCGGATGTCTCCGGGCCACCACCTCCCGCGACGCGCCTTTGAGAGGCCGCGGGCGCGAGCTTCCGCGGTGGGCCGGGGCAAGGATCAGGCGCGTGCATCGAAGGGCCCTCGCGCTAACAGCGGCTACCACAATGAGGTGGATCCGTCCTGCTCGCCGCGTCCAAGGCGGCTGTGGGGACATCGCCATGGGTCGTGTCGGACGAGCTGCGGGATCGTGTTGAGCCGTTGCTGCCGCAGCGTGAGCGCAGGTTCAGGTATCCGGGCCGCGGGCCGTTGCCGGACCGGGGGTGCTTGTGCGGGATCCTGTACGTGCTGCGCACCGGGATCCAGTGGATGTACCTGCCGAAGGACCTCGGTTTCGGCTCGGGCATGAACAAGGCAGGCGTGTGGCAGAAGAGTCAACCCGCCGGGCTCCCACAGCGTTACGGTGACGGTGCATCCGCCGCGATCGTCCGCAAGCGGGTGGGCAGGGGAAAGATCACCCGTTGCGGGACACCCGGCCGTGGGGGTTCGACATCGAGGAGTTCGTGGCGATGGCCGAGCGACGGCAGAGCTAGTCAGGCAGCAGCGCCGGCCAGGCGCAAGCGCTGGTCAGGTCGGTTCGCACGCCCGGGGTCGCCTTCCGGACGGTCGACGCCCACGCCGACCGTCCGGAAGGCGACCCCGGCCAGCAGATTGGTCACTTCCATGGAAGCGAGTAGGGCCTCGGAAACCGAGGCACGCCAGCTCACGACGCTGGCTATGACCAACTACGGTCACTTCACCACCATGCGCGTGGAGAGCGGACGGGTGCGCGGGCTCTCCCTCCACCTGGAGCGCCTGCGGCGTGACTGCCGCGCCGTCTTCGGCACGGGGCTGGAGAAGGACCGTGTACGGGCCGCCGTCCGGGACGCCCTCGTCGACGCCCCGGACCCGGTCACCGTGCGGGTGACCGTGCTCGACCCCGGGCTGCGGCTGGAGCGACCGGGAGCCGAGGCACACCCGCAGTTCCTGGTGACATGCCGGCCGGCTGCCGTGGAGCCGCCGCCCCTGCGCGTGGGCACCAGGCCGCACTGCCGGGAGGTGCCGACGGTCAAACACACCGGCCTGTTCGGCGCGCTGCACGAGCGGCGGCTCTCCCAGTGCGCCGGATTCGACGACGCCCTGTTCCTCGACGGCCGGTCCGCCGTGTCGGAGGGCCCGACGTGGAACGTCGGCTTCTTCGACGGCGCCGGCCTCGTGTGGCCGACCGCAAACGTCCTCCCCGGCGTCACCATGGCCCTGCTGCGGCGGCACCACACCGGCGCGCAGCGCGCGGAGCTGATCGACACCGCACGCCTCGGCGGGATGGAGGCGGCCTTCGCCACCAACGCCGCGGTCGGCGTCCGCCCCATCGCCTCGATCGACGGGGTCGCGTACGACCCGGAACACCCCGTCCTGCACACGCTGCGCAAGGAGTACGAGTCCGTCATCCCTGAGCCCCTGTGACGCCGCCCCGGCGGAGGACCTTTCCCGGGGGACGACGAGCGGCCGCTAGAGGACGACGAGCAGCGTGGGGACGAGTAGTCCGACGAAGCCGAGGTCGAAGGCGTACAGCCCCAGCCTGCGGGCGGTCAGCCACTCCTCCCGCAGCGGGCCTTCGCGCAGTTGCCTCAGGTGGAGCCCGAGCGCCGGCAGCAGCGTCAGCAGGGTCCACCACGGCCAGCGCTCCGTCGCGGCGAGGAGGCAGGTGCTCCCCGCTGACAGGACGAAGAAGGCGACCATCGCCGACTTGTAGACCTGTTTCGGGGCGGTGGCCGCCAAAGTCCGGCGGTTGACGGACCGGTCCCCCTCCACGTCGTTGACGTTGGAGTAGCTGCTCACCATGACGAGCCACAGCCCGAGCAGGGCCGCCACCAGCACGGCGTCGGCGGACCATTCGTGCTGCGCGGCGGTGAAGGGCGCGAGGAGCCCGGACATCGTGCCCAGGAACAGGGCCGCCTCTCCCCCGCCCGGGTAGTAGCTCAGCCGCATCCCGCCGGAGTACTGGATGCAGCAGAGCATGACCCCGTACAGGACGTACGACTCCAGCGGCGCCTGCCAGTCGAGCGCCCAGAACGCTCCCAGCCCCGCCAGGATCGCGACCGTGGCCGCCGCGCTGACGAAGCCCACGGCCTCGCGCTCCGTCACCCGCCCGCTCAGAAGCGGCTTCATGGAGAAGTTGCGCTTCGTCTCGCCGCTGTTGTAGTTCCTGGCGTCGCTGCCGTTGCGGAAGCCCACCAGGTCGTCGAGCGAGCACGTGCAGGTGACGACCCCCATGGTGCCGACCAGGAACAGCAGCATCGCCAGCGTGGTGCCGGGGCGTTCGCGGGCCTGGGGTGTCAGCAGCAGCCACGCCATGCCCCACCCGTAGTAGTGCTGGTAGACGAAGAGCTTCGAAAGCCGGAAGAGGCCGCGCAGCAGTTCCCCCGTGGAGCGTGGCGGTGCGTCGGTGGTGCGCTGCGGGGCTATGCCTGGTTCCACGACCACGCCCCTCCCTCGCGACCCGAGGTCTGTCGTGACAGGCCCACATACCGCTCCGCGAGCTGCCGTGCCACGGTGTGGGAGTTGACGACCGCGTCCAGCCGTGCCTGTTGCAGCCGTACCGCGTACGGGTCGTCGTCCGGCGGCCGGTGCAGCAGGTCCGCCATCCAGTCGGAGAACTCCTCGGCCTCCCAGACGGCCGGCAGGCGCGTGGCGGAGTAGCCGTCCAGCGCGGCGCGGTCGCCGGTGGCGTACCAGGAGCGGAAAGCCTCGTTCAGCACGTGGACGTCCTCGACCGCGAGGTTCAGTCCCTTGGCGGCCGTGGGCGGGACGATGTGCGCGGCGTCCCCGGCGAGGAACAGCGGCCCGTGCTGCATCGGCTCGGCGACGTAACTGCGCAGCGCCACCAGGGACCGTTCCAGCACCCGTCCCTCGGTGAGGGACGTCTCGCCGTCGACGGCCAGGCGGGCGTGCAGTTCCTTCCAGATCCGCTCGTCGGGCCAGTCGCTCAGGGACTCCCCGGGCCCCACCTGGAGGTAGAGCCGGCTGATCTCGGGCGTGCGCATGCTGGCTAACGCGAAGCCCCGCTCGTGCACGGCGTAGACCAGTTCGCCGGATGTGGGTGGCGTGGCGGCGAGGATGCCCAGCCAGGCGCTGGGGTAGCGGCGCTCGTGCGCCGTCAGCAGCGCGGGCGGAAGGCACTGGCGCGAGATCCCGTGGAACCCGTCACAACCGGCGACGAAGTCGCAGGTGATCTCGGTCGGCCGGCCGTCCATCGAGCACCGCACCGTGGACGGGCCCTCGTCCTCGGCGAGGTCCAGGGCGACGTCCGCGACGCTGAAGCGGAGCTGACCGTCCGCCTCCTCTCGGGCCCTGATCATGTCCTTGACCAGCTCCTGCTGGCCGTAGACGTAGGTGCTGTGGCCGGTCAGCGCGGCGATGTCGAGCCGGTTCCGGTGGCCGGCGACGCGCAGTTCGAACCCGCCGTGCCGCATCCCCTCCCGGTCGAGCCGGTCTGCCAGCCCGCACTGCCTCAGCAGTTCGACCGTGGTGTGCTCCAGCAGCCCGGCGCGTACCCGCCTCTCCACGTACTCCCTTGTCCGGCGTTCCAGAACGACGGACTCCACGCCCTGACGGTGCAGCAGGTGCGACAGCAGCAGTCCGGCGGGACCCGCGCCGACGATGGCCACCTGTGTCCTGAGCTGTTTCACGGCCTACTCCCTGATCCTCTTTCGCCGGCGTTCGCGGCCGGTGGGCGCGTTCGCTGTGGCATCAGCGGGCGTCCTTCCTTTCCTGTCCTGGGAGGTTTCCGGCCCCGGGGGGCGGGATCCGGCCGGGCGGCTGCACCAGCCCGGCGTCCCTGCCCCGCGTGCGTGTCCCCCGGTGCCCTCTTCCCGGTGTCGCGGTCCCGGTGCTCAGCGCCCCGTCCTGATGAGGTCCACCGGCAGCCGCCCGGGGAACTCCGCCCCCAGCAGCCGCAGCAGCGGCGTCGCCTTCACCGCGATCTCCTCGAACTCCTCGTCCGGCTCGGACAGCGCGACGATCGCACCGCCCACCCCGTACTTCACCCGGGACGGGGTGACGACCAGGGTGCGGATGACGATGCTCAGGTCGCATGCGCCAGACAGTGAGAAGTAGCCGATGGCTCCGGAGTACACACCGCGCGGACCGGCCTCCAGCGAGTCGATGATCTTCATCGTGCGGATCTTCGGTGCCCCGGTCATGGACCCGCCCGGGAAGGCCGCACGCACGCACTCCACCGCCGAAACCGACGGCCTGAGCTGGGAGGTGACCGTGCTGACCAACTGGTGCGTGGTCGGGTGGGTCTCCACGTCGTAGATCCTGGGCACGCGGACGGACCCGACCTCGGCAGTGCGGCCGAGGTCGTTGCGCACCAGGTCGACGATCATCAGGTTCTCGGAGCGGTCCTTCTCGCTGGCCGCCAGGTCCTTGCGCAGCAGAATGTCCTCGCTCTCCGAGTCGCCGCGCGGCCGGGTGCCCTTGATCGGCTTGGATTCTGCCGTGCCGTCCGCCGAGATGCGCAGGAAGCGCTCGGGGGACGTGCTCAACACCGATATCTCCCCGAAGCGCAGCAGCGAGGCGAACGGCGCCGGCGTCAGGCGCCGCAGGAACTGGTAGCTCTGCCACGGCGGCACCGCGACGTCGGCCTGAAGCAGGTTGGTGAGGCAGATCTCGTACGTCTCGCCCGCCGCGATCTGCTCCTGGCAGTGCGCGATGAGCTCCAGGTACCGGTCCCGGTCATGACGCAGCCGCAGCGTCGCGTCCTTCGCAGGTGGCGGAACGTAGTGCGGCTCCTGCCCGGCTATCTCTCCCAGCCGCTCCGCGGTGTCGGCGAGCCACGCCCGGCCCGGGCCCTCGTCGCCGTCCTCGGTGAGCGCGAGGAGGTGGGTGGTGGACGTCGCGTGGTCGAACACCAGGGCCCGGTCCGCGAAGATCATCGCGGCGTCCGGCTCGTCCGACCGGTAGCTGGCGGCACCGCCGCACTCCGCCTTCAGCTCGTAGCCGAGATAGCCGACCCAGCCGAGCGCGAAGTCGCAGGGCAGCTCGGGGAGTTCCACACTGAGGGAGCGCAGGTCCTCCTCCAGCCAGGTGAATAACTCACCCCGCACGGTCTCGACGCCGGTGGACCGCTCCACCGTGACGCTCCCGTCCCAGGTGTCCGCCCGGGCGACCCGGGCCAGCGGACCCGAGGCATCACCCATGATCGAGAAGCGGCCGTGCTCGCTGGCCGCCGCGCTGCTGTCCAGCCAGAACGCGTGCTCGTGCGCCCCGAAGAGACGGTCGAAGGCGACCTCGTCGGACCAGCGGGTGGGCAGAGCCGTCGTCAACACGCGCAGACGCCGCGGACTCCGGGAGCGGGGAGCCACGGACCGGGAGGACGCCCTGGACGTCCCACCGGCTGCCGGCGTCGGCGCAGCGACGACGGCCGTGCCCCTACCCGCACCGCCGAACTCCTCGGCCAGCTCCCGGAAGTTGCGCAGCAGCCGGTGGCCGTGGGCGGTCGAGATCGACTCGGGGTGGAACTGCACCCCCCACAGCGGGCGGTCCCTGTGCTCGATCCCCATCAGCACGCCGTCGTCGGTCCACGCCGTGGGCCGCAGCTCCCAGGGCAGGTCGGTCACTGCGAGGGAGTGGTAGCGCACCACGTCGAACGGCTCGGGAAGCCCGGCGAACAGCCGATTGCCCTCGTGGAACACCGGTGAGACCCGGCCGTGTCGGGGTTCGGGCGCCCGCGTCACCCGGGCGCCGAACGCGTGGGCGATGCCCTGGTGGCCGAGGCACACGCCCAGGATCGGCAGCGAGCCATTATCGATGATCTCCTGGCATATGCCGAAGTCCTCCGGGCGCTCCGGCCTCCCCGGGCCAGGGGAGATGAGGACGCTGTCGAACTCCGCCAGCATCCCGGGGTCCCAACCCGCGTCGTCGTTACGGAGCACCACAGGCTCCCGGCCGTTTACTTCGGCCAGATAGTGAAACAGGTTGTAGGTGAATGAGTCGTAGTTGTCCACTAATAACGTGCGCATTGCAACCTCGAAATCCTTATGGGTCGGCCGCCTGAAAGCCGGATTCTCTCCGTTTCATCTGTGAACGGTGATGCGAGCACGTACCGGGGTCTGTTCACCTGCCGTGGAAGACGCACGGTGGAGGCGTGAAAAGGTGTGAGAGCGGCGCCCTTTCGTCACCATTCCACGAGGGCGAGCCCCACCGACATGCCGCCGCCGAAACCGGCGACGAGGACGAGTTCGCCCCAGTGTGCCCGCTCCGGCGGCGGTGTCGAGGAGGATGACGGGCATCGAGACGGTTCCGGTGTTGCCGCACTCGGTGAGGGTGAGGTGCAGGGAGGGCGTCGGGCAGGCCGAATTCCGCCTCGTGCGTCCGACGGGTCACGGGGAGGCGGCCGCAGCCCGCCGGGACGGAGTTGAGGTCGGCGAGCTTCCCTGAGGTGTGTGACGCGAGGTTGCGCAGTCCGGCGCCGTCCCGGCGCCGTGTACCGACGACCGGGGCTCCAGCGCAGGCTCCGAAGAGCACCACGGTGCGACGGTCGCGGGGGTTCAGTGGGCGCGAGTAAGTGTCGGCGCCGACGACCAGGGCGGGGCCCCCGGTCCGGGCGAGGAACGTCTCGACGGCGGCGAGGGCGAACACCTCGCCGGAGCAGACGGCGTTGACGTCGAGGTGGCGAAGACGACGGCCGAGAGGTCACCGGAGGTGCGGTCGGCCGGGTCGAGGGCGTGACGGGCCGCCGCGGTGGCCAGGTCCGCAGTCGCTTCCTCGGGAGCGGGCCAGCGACGCCCGTGGATGGCGGCCCTGCGGGCGATCCAGGCATCGCCGACGCCCTCGGCGGCGCCCACCTCGTCGTTGGTGCCGACTTGGTCGGGAATGCAGGGGAGCCGGTGCCGCGTATCGCGACGTCGGGCATGCGACTGTCCCAATCTCTAGAGCGGACGTGGGCGAGGGACCTCGTGGCCGGGGGCGCCGGCGTGAGAACCGGGGGGCGGACGCTACCCGCGGAACCCGCGCCCGGGCCAGACGGCGGACGCACCCGATTCGAGGCTGAACAGGCCATACCCCGACCGCGGCAGTTATTTGCCATAGGAGACGTGCCCTAAGCGTGACACCCAAGCGCCGCCCAATGGCAAGCCCGTCAGCCGCGATCGAGGACATCCGGAGTCATCTGTCCGACGAGTTCTGGTTCTTGACGGCATGACGCACAGTGAAAGGCGGAACGAACCGACGGAACCTGACCACAACCCCCCTTGCATACGGGAGTGCGGTCTGCAACCATGTTGCGCTGCCATGAGTCAATCGATCATGAATCCGGGCTTGCCGGGTGCTGATGAGCAAGAGGTGTTCTTCACGCGTTCCGACATGCGAACTCCTTTTCAGTTGAGCCGGTCGACAGCATGAATTGCTGGATCTCACCGAATCCCACCTCCCGCCCCCTTTGCATTGGGCTTCCCAGACTCTCCTCAGGGCCTAACGGAAGAAAGTAGTAAGTCATGCGTTTACCGCAGTCAGCCGACCTGCTCTACGGTCAGCTCGTCGCTCTGTCCGGCAAGGCGAAGCGCACCTGGGCAGCGGACCACACCTCGGCGGCGGTGCCCGTCCGGGACGGCGAGATCGACGTCGGCGAACTCGCCGAGGCGACACGGCGCTTCGCCCGCGGGGTGCAGGCCGCGGGCATCGCGGCGGAGGACTGGTGCGTCGTGCGCCTGGAGAAGCCGCTCGACGTCCTGGTCGCGGTCTGCGGCCTGACCGCCGTCGGCGCCGTGCCCGTGCTCCTCAGTCCGGGGCTGGAGGCCGATGCCGCCCACACGGCGTTGAAGACCGTGCCGCACTCCATGCACCTGCTGGTCGCCCGGGCACGCGCGGAGGAGTTCCCCGACGCCCTGGCCGTGGATGCCGCCCGGCTGGTCTGGGAGGACATCTGGGAGCAGGACGGCGAGGCCGGCACGGCCACGGACGCCCTCCCGCAGCATGGCGTGGAGCGCTCCCCCGACAGCCCGTACCTGGTGACGCACACCTCGGGCACCACGGGTGTGCCGAAGCTCGCCGTCCACACGCGTGCCAGCTTCTACCAGCAGTCGGTCATCCAGACGCGCATGCTGCGCCTGCTGCGGCTGCGCGGCTACGCGGCGTTCGCGACCTCACCCGTCCACATCCGCACCCTCTCCGCCCTCCTCACCGGGATCACGGCGGGGGTGTCCCTGCTGATACTGGGCTCGGAGCAGCGCGACAGCGTGCGTGAGCAACTCGAGCGCTGGCGGCCCGAGTACCTGGAGACCCACCCGAACACGTTCGTCACCTGGGAGGACCTGGCCGACGCGGGCGTGATGTCCTCGGTGCGGGTCTTCCTCGCGACGTTCGACGCCACGCACCCGCGCACGGTCGACCGCCTGCTCGCGGGCTCCCGCCGCCGGTTGGCGGTGTTCATGGAGGTGTACGCCCAGTCCGAGGTCGGCCCCATAGCCTTCCACGTGCGCACCCGCCGCCGGCGGCGCGCCGGCGTGGAGACTGAGCTGGCCGGCCACCGCGTAGGCCACGCCATCCCCGGGTACGCCGCCATCCGCGTCGTCGACGAGAACGGGACCGCGGTGCCGCGCGGTCAGGCCGGCAGGATCCAGGTGCGCGCGAAGGGCCGGTTCGCCGGATACCTCAACTTCCCCGAGAAGTTCACGCAGAACCTGTTCGAGGAGCGCTGGTGGGACACCGGTGACTGGGGTTCCCTGGGGCGTGGCGGCACGCTGCGGCTGCTGGACCGTCAGGTGGAGCGCCTGGAGGGCGCGCCCAGCGGGATCGCCCTGGAGGACGTGCTGCTCTCCCGGATCCCGGACCTCGCCGAGGTGGTGGTGCTGGAGACGGAGGAAGGACTGCTGCCCGTCATCGCCGGCCGGCCCGGTGCCGAGCCCGTCGGACCCGAGGAATGGTCCGCCGCGACCGGGGACATGCCCGCGCTGGCCGCGCCCCTCAGCGTCGCCTGGGAGGAGATTCCCAGAACGGCCACCGGCAAGGTGCGGCGCGAGGTGCTGCGAGGCCGCCTGGCCGACATGGAGAGGTGACCACGGTGAGTCGCCACGGATCGCTCACAGTAGGATTTCCACAACAACACACCGTTGCCATACACGAGAACCCACAGGGACGGTCCGTCGAGTGACAGCGAACGACATAGTTTTGCGCGGCGAGCTGCTGCGCAAGGAATTCCTCAGCGGTGACACCACCGTGGCGGCGCTCAAGGACTGCACCATAGAGGTCCTGGCGAGCGAGTTCGTTGCCATCGTCGGCAAGAGTGGTAGCGGTAAGTCCACGTTGGCGAACGTACTCTCCGGCCTCGACCGACCCACCTCGGGCACGGTCACCCTGCTCGGCAGGGACATCTCCTCGCTGGGCGAGGCCGAGATGGCCACATTACGAGCACGCAAGATCGGGTTCGTGCTCCAGAAGGACAATCTCATCCCCTCACTCACCCTTGCGGAGAACGTGGCCGCCCCCCTCGTCATGAGCGGTGTGAAGCTCTCGCAGGCTCTCAGAAGCGCCCGCGACATGCTGGGCGAGGTCGGCCTCGACCACCGCGCCGCGCAGTGGCCGAGTCAGGTCTCGGGTGGCGAGGCGCAGCGCGCCGCGATCGCCCGTGCCTGCGTCGTGGAGCCCGCGGTCGTGTTCGCCGACGAGCCGACGGGCGCGCTCGACGAGGAGAACGGCAGTCGAGTCCAGGAGTTGCTGCACAAGCTCGTGAGCACGCTCGGCGCCGCCGGGTTGATCATCACTCACGACATGGACCTCGCGACCGGCGCCGATGTGGTCGTCACCATGGCCGACGGTGCGATCGTCAACACGAAGCGGAAGGCGTGATGGCCGACCTCGACTCCGCGCGCCTCGTCGCGCGTGCCCTCGGGAGGAGTTGGCGGCAACGGCCGGCCCGGATGGCCTCGGCGATAGCCGCCGGCATCGGCGGCGTGCTGCTGACCACCGCGATGCTGCTGGTCTCCGTCTCCGTGCTCGATGCCATCAAGGGCGCGTCCATCAGCGGGATCCGGCCCGACGTCGTCGCCGTCGAGGCCCGTGCCCCCGGCGGCATGGACAGCAGCCTGATGGACCGCGCGGAGCAGCGGACGGGCGCGGAGGGCTCCCGCTCGGTGGTCCTCAGCACCACCGCGCAGACGTCCGCCGGCTCCGACAACGAGCCGGTCGTCCTCTTCGGTGTCGACGAGGCGCTCGCCGGCTTCGTCGACGACCAGCTCGCCGCGGAGGTCGGGGGCACCCCGCTCGGCGCCGACGAGGTCTTCCTCTCCGAGACGTGGGCCGGCGACCACGGCGTCCGCGAGGGCGACACGGTCCGCATCAGCTCGCCGGAGGGCGTCCAGACGTGGCGGGTGGCGGGCCTGCTCAGCGGGGACGTCGCCAACCGCGGCTCGGTCGTCATCGCCCCCCTGCCCACCGTCGCAGCCGCGTTCGACCGTGGCGACACCGCCGACGTGCTGCTCCTCGACCCCGGGAACGGCGACCGGGACACGGTCGCCGCCGAGGCCGAGGCGGCGGTCGACGGCGCCGCCGACGTCAAGCACCCCGAGGACCTGCTTTCCGGCTACAGCAAGACCTTCCAGACATCGGTCACCATCCTCGCGCTGTTCGCGGTGATCGCCGTGCTGACCGCCGCCGTGGTGCTCTTCCTCACCTGGCGGCTCGCCCTCGACGACGCCCGCTCCACGCTCGCCCGGATGCGGCTGTTCGGCGTCCGCACCCGTCACCTCATGCTGGGCTCGGCCGCCGTCATGGTGCCGCTGCTGCTCGGCACGTACGTCGTCGGTGCGGCCCTCGGCGTATGGGTCGGCACACTGCTCAGCTCGTTCACCGAGCAGATCACCAACCTCACGGGGCAGGCCGTGACCCCAGGCGTGCCCTGGCAGGTGCCGGTGGCGGGGGCATTCGCCGCCGCCGTGGTGATGTTCGCCGCCGCCTGGCTGTCCGGTGTACGCCGTTTCACGGCGATCACCGCGATCGAGGCGGTCACCGGTCGCGACCGGATCGCGCTGATGCCGGGCGGCACACGCCGGCCGCTCGTGGCCGGGCTGGTCACGGTCGCCATCGGGGTGCTGCTGGTCGCGTTCGGCGGCGAGATGGTCAGGTCCGCCAGCCTGCTGTTCCTGCTCGGCGGTGCGGCCTTGCTCTGTGTCGTGCTGCCCGTGGTCGTGGGCGCGTTGCTGCGGCGGGGCGAGCCGGGGCCGATGCGTCTCGGTGCCGGCAGGCAGCTCCAACTGAGCTGGCGGCGGAACGCGGTGCTCAGCATCACGTTCACCGTCGCCGTGGTGACCTCCATCGCCATGGCAGGGGTGTCCAGCAGCATCAAGGACGATGTGGGCGCGTCGGTGGACCGCTGGACCCAGAGCGAGCTGGTGGTCCAGGCCGCCGGGGTCGGGGAGAACCTCCAGAACGAGAAGTTCCCGCTGTCCCTCGGCCAAGAGCTGGGCGCCGTGGACGGCGTCGACGGCGTCACCCCGTTCACGTACGCCTACGTCACCCTGGACGGCAAGAAGACGCAGGTCTGGAACTGGCCCTCCGACCACGAGCTGTCCACGGACCTGGAGGTGGCCGAGGGCGAGGAGGACTTCCTCACCGCTCTCGGACCCGACGAGATCGCCATCTCCTCCAACTTCGCCCGCACCCAGGACATGGAGGTCGGCGACACCCTCGACATGCCGCTGCCCAGTGGCCAACGAGCCTTGCGGGTGAGGACGATCGTCGAGGACTCGGCCTCCGACGGCGGCATGCTGATCGCGAGCACCGCGCTCTACCGGGAGCTCGCCGCCACGGACGGGGTGTACGAGTACTTCGTCGGCGTGCGCGAGGGCGCGGACGTCTCCGAGGTCGCGGCAACCCTGGAGAACACGGTCGCCGAGCGCTACCCGCGGGCCAAGGTGCGCACCCAGGAGGAGGTGCGGGCCGCCTTCGGCGGCATCACCGCCCGCCTGGTGAGTGCCTTCGAGGCGTTCGCCTGGGTGATGTTCCTCCTCGCGGTCATGGTCGGGGGCGCCACGCTGGCGTCCGGGCTGGTCGAGCGGCAGCGTGGCCTTGCACTGACCCGGCTCGTGGGCGCGACGCGCAAGAGCGTCAGCCGCCAGCTCACCGCCGAGACGCTGCTGATCGCGGTGAGTTCATGGGTCGTGGCGCTGCCGGTCGGCCTCCTCGCCATCCCGGCGATGCTCGACGCGCAGGCGGGGCAGAGCGGGCTGTTGCCGCCGGTGACCGTGCCCCTGCTGCTCACCGTGGCCAGCCTGCCGCTGGTGGCGCTGTGCATGCTGCTTGCGCTGTGGGTCGCCGGTCCCCGCCGGGCGAACCCGCCGCTGCGGGAGCTACTCGCCCAGGAGTGACCTCCTCGCGCCTTGGTGACCCCGCCGGGGAGTGACCCGTTGTGGTGACGGCGCCGGGGCGATCGCAGGGTCGCCCCGGCGGCCTCCGCCCATTTCGCGGGGGCCGCTCCCGGCGCGGAGCGCCGCCGCGTTCGACGTCCTGCCGCCCCTTGGTGCGCGGCATCCTCTGCGCGGGGTGGTGGGGACCCCGCCGGCGAGTCGGGAAAGCCACCGGTGTACCCGCGCCCTGGCTCGCGTCGCCGTCCGCTTCCTGGGGCAGCGCAGCGCGGAGGTCAAGCCGTGCCACTCGTCTCGCTCCTCGACGCACACGGCGCCCGATACCGTCATCGACCACGCCCCCGGGGGGGCGCACCGAGGTGGTCAGCCGGCGCCGCGGCCACCCCGTGGCCCACGCGTGGCCCGGGACAAGCGCACGACCCTCGGGCTGACCACCGGCGTAGCGTGCTGGCCGGTGGGTGGTCAGGAGATCACTCGGGTGAAGAACGTCGCTTGGTGCCCCGGTGCTTTCCTGGCAACTGTGTGCCTGGATCAGATGGGAGCCGTGTCCGTCCCGCTTCCGAGACCTCCCTGGCGCGTGGTCGGCTCCGCGCTGGTACGTGCGCCTCTTCCCGGCCGTCCTCCTTTGCATCGCGGTCCTCCTCAACCTCGTGACCCCTGTCCACCTGACCTTCATCGGTCGGTTCGTTGCCGCGCCGCTGATCGCCGCGGCGATCGACACCCCACGGATCACCCTCGCCACCGCGGTGGCCACCATCGCGATCACCACGCCCTTCCTGACCGTGGTCAACGAACCTCCCAACCTCTCGGTGACGGAACGATGGGTGGTTGTGAGCACCGTCGTGGTGGTCTCGGGGCTCGCGCTGGCCGTCAACGCCGTCGTGACCGCAGCGCAGAGGCGCATGGTCAGTGACGAGCTACTTGCACGCACGACGCAGATTCGCCTCCGGCCCAGCTCGACCTAAGGGCTGGGGACTGCTGCATGACCGGGTGACAGCAGGGTTTATGCAGCCAGAGCTGCGGGCGGGCTCATGATGGTCTCGCACTCGGCCGAGAAGGCAACCCGAGAGGCAACCTCGATCAGCGCCACTGCCGAGCGACTGCGCGCCGCCACAAGAAATCCGGCCTCAGCCGAGGTCCACGTCGAGACGGTCGATGTCGGTGACCGCCACCTCCAGGCCCGCCGCACGGCGGCCGTGATCCTGGAAGTGGACGTGGCCGGCCTCGCGCCGAGGAGGGTGCGCAGCTCCGCCTCGGCTGCCCCGCGGTGGTCAAGTCCCGTCCAGCTGCTCCAGGCGGGCGAGCCACGTGGTCAGGAGGGTCCGCAGCTGGGCTGCCTCCTCGGGGGAGACTGCGTCGAGGAGGCCGCGCTCGTTGCGCATGTGGTCCGTGAAGGCCCGGTCGATCAGCTTGCGACCGGCCGATGTGAGGGCAACCACGCGGCCGCGACCATCGCTCGCCGAGCGGCGCCGGGTAACCAGCCCGTTGCGTTCCAGACGGTCGATCCGCTTGGTCATCGCGCCCGTTGTCACCATGGTGTGCGCAGCCAGTTCGCCGGGCGCCCGCTCGTACGGGTCGCCCGCCCGCCGCAAGGCCGCCAGCACGTCGAACTCGCCCTCGCTCAGCCCGTACTGGTCGTAGACGAGGCACAGTCGCCGGGTCAGCAGGGCACCCAGCCGGTGCAGCCGGCCGATCACCGCCTGCGGGGTGACGTCCAGGTCCGGGCGCTCCCGAGCCCACTCGGCCTGGATCCGGGCGACATGGTCCAGGGGTGCTGCGCTGTTCTCCTCCACAAGGTCCATACTAGCGCACTAGCTTCCAGGGAAGGTATATTTGCTTCCATGGAAGCTACCTTGCGCTGGTCGGTGATCACCGCGATCGCACCGGTGGCGTGGGGCACGACGTACTACGTCACCGGGGAGTACTTGCCGCCCGAACGACCGCTGTACGGCGCGGCGATACGGGCCCTGCCGGCCGGGCTGCTGCTGCTCGCCGTGCGCCGTGCGCTGCCGCGCGGCTCCTGGTGGTGGCGGTCCCTGGTGCTCGGTGTGCTGAACATGGGCGGGTTCTTCGCCCTCGTCTACGTGGCCGCGCAGCGCCTGCCGACCAGCGTGGCCTCGACCGTCATGGCCACCGCCCCACTGGTTATGACGGTGCTGGCCTGGCCCCTGGTCCGCGAGCCGCCGCGGGCACGCCATCTGGCAGCGGCGGTGGCGGGCGCGGCCGGCGTGTGCGTCATGCTGCTGACCGCGAGCGCGTCGATCGATCCCGTCGGCGTCCTCGCATCGGCGAGCGCCATGGCGATGTCCTCGTGCGGCTACCTCCTCGCCAAACGCTGGAGCGACGGCGCCGACACCCTAGCCACGACGGCATGGCAACTCGCGGCCGGCGGACTGATCCTGCTCCCGGCGGCCGCGGCCATCGAGGGCCGGCCACCGGCGCTCGATGCTCCGGCACTGCTCGGATTCGGCTACGTCGCCCTCGTCGCCACAGCGCTGGCCTTCGTCGCCTGGTTCGCCGGCCTGCGCCGGCTGCCGGCTGCGACCGTTGGCCTGGTCGGCCTCCTCAACCCGGTCACCGGCGTGCTGCTGGGCACCGCGGTCGCGGGCGAGACGCTGACCGGTCGCCAACTAGCGGGGCTGGCACTGACCTTGGCGAGTGTGACCCTCGCCCGTCCCACCACACGCCGAGCCGAGCGAGAGCGGACAGCCGACGCACCGCGGACCACCTCTGCATGCCCTCCAGGATCAAGGACAGCAGGCGGTTGATGTGGTCGATGACCAGGCGCAGTCAGGTCATCAGCGCCTCGAACGCCGGCTGGCTGGTGCAGGTTTCCTCGGCGGCCGCACGCACTCGGCGCAACCGGTCGTCGTACACGGCCGCGATCAGCGCTTGACGCGTCGGGAAGTGCCGGCAGAGCGTCGCGTTGCCGACGCCGGCGGCCGCGAGCGATCTCGTCCAGTGAGGCGGCACCCCACACAGGCGACCTCTTCGGAAGCCGCCCACCGGCCGGCACTTCGAGATCGCCTCATGGACAGGCCCGCGTGTCGGGACGGTCTGCTCCTCGAACACTCGATGACCGCAGAGCCCATCTGACCATGGACCGGCCCCGGCAATCGGTGCACGTGGCCGTCGGTACCGGCCCTCGCAGCCGCCGCTCCCCCGCGGGAGACGCACATCGGCGGCCCGAACGCCTTCATTGAGTACGGCTATCGGCTCCGCGTGGACCTCGGCCAGCAGGTCGGCGGTCTCGTAGGTGCGGGTGCACGACTTGGGGTTACCGACGAACTGGATGCTTTGGCTCCGCATGGGTGAATTCCAATTCACCTGATACGGTGAATGGAAATTCACCGCATCGTGTCGACTCGCCGGAGCGCGTAAATGACGGAACCCGCCCCGATACCCGGCCTGCGGGGTCGGTTCACCATCCCGTCACTGGCCTTCGGCGGGATCCTGATGGCGGTCATGCAGACCGTCGTCGTACCGCTCCTGCCGGACCTCCCGAGGCTTACTGGCGCCTCGGCAGGAACGGTGTCCTGGACGGTGACCGCGACACTGCTCGCCGGCGCAGTACTCACTCCGGTGCTCGGCCGGGCCGGCGACATGTACGGCAAGAAGCGGGTGCTCATCTCGGCGCTGACGCTGATGACGGTCGGGTCGGTGATGTGCGCGCTCTCCTCCGATATCACCGTGATCATCACGGCCCGTGCGCTACAGGGTGCGGCGGCCGCCGTGGTACCGCTGTCGATCAGCATCCTGCGCGACGAACTGCCGCCGGAGCGCCGCGGATCGGCCGTCGCGATGATGAGCTCCACCGTCGGGATCGGTGCCGCCCTCGGCCTGCCGCTGGCTGCCCTGGTGATCCAGTACGCCGACTGGCATGTGATGTTCTGGCTGACCAGCGCCCTGGGTGCGCTGGGGGTCGCAGCCGTCGCCTGGGCGGTACGTGAGTCGCCGGTCCGCGAGCCGGGCCGCTTCGACGTCGTCGGCACCCTGGGGCTCGCCGCTGGTCTGGTGTGCCTGCTGCTGGGCGTCTCCCAGGGCGGGCAGTGGGGCTGGACCAGCGGCCGCATCCTCGTCCTCTTCCCCGCCGCCGTGGTGGTCCTGGCCCTGTGGTCGTGGCATCAACTGTGCGCGAAGGCGCCACTGGTGGATCTGCGACTCGCAGCACGGCCGCGGGTCGGCCTGCCGCATGTGACTGCCCTGCTCACCGGCTTCGCGTTCTACGCCAACACCCTGGTGACGGCCCAGTTGGTGCAGGCGCCGAAGGCCACCGGCTACGGGCTCGAACTGTCCATCGTCGCCACCGGCCTGTGCCTGCTGCCCGGCGGTATCACCATGCTCCTGTTCTCGCCTGTCTCCGCCCGGATCTCCGAGGCCCGCGGGCCACGCGTCACCCTGGCGCTGGGCGCCGTCGTCATCGCCTGCGGCTATGCGGTGCGCATCGCCGACAGCCGCGATCTGTGGATGATCATCGCGGGTGCGGCGGTGGTCTCCACCGGCACCACCCTGGCCTACTCGGCGCTCCCCACCCTGATCCTGCGCGCCGTCCCGGCGGAGCAGACGGCCTCCGCCAACGGCGTCAACGTTCTGATGCGCACGATCGGCCAGGCCACGTCCAGCGCCGCCGTCGCAGCCATCCTGGTACACCACACCAGTGGAGTCGGCGGTACCCAAGTCGCCACGCTGCACGGTTACCTGCTGACGTTCACCATGGCCGGTGCAATCGCCCTCGTGGCATGCGCCGCAGCCCTGGTCATCCCGCGCGACGCGGCGGCGGCCAACCCGCCGCGCCAGGCACGCCGCAGGGTCCCCGCCGTCGCCCCGGAGAGGACCGGGAAGGGAGCGTAAGGGCATGAGCACCCCCGCACCCGCCCCCCGGCGGGACGCCGAGACGAGCAAGCTCGCCATACTCCGCGCGGCCCGGTACCTGCTGGCCCGGCGCCCGCATGCCGACATCACCTTGAAGGACGTTGCCGAACGCGCCGGGGTGAGCCCACCCCTGATCGTGAAGTACTTCGGCAACAAGAACGCTCTGTTCGCCGGAGTCATGTCCTTCGAAACCGACGCCAGTGCTCTGCTGGATGCCCCCCTCGGCGAGCTGGGTGCCCACATGGTCCGGCACATCCTCGAAGGCCAGCGCGAACGAGGTGTCGACCCGCTCCTGCGGATCGCTTTCGCTCCGCTGCACGGCCAGGACGGCGATGTCCTGCGGGTGAACTTCCGTAATCAGGTGGTGGATCATCTCGCCCTCCGCCTGGCCGGCCCCGACGCCGGGTTGCGTGCCGAGCTGGCCGTGGCCCAGCTGGTGGGCCTGGGCGTGATGTACGGGATCGCGCGCGGCCCCGCGCTGCGCGCGGGGGCGGCCGAGGACGTGGTGCGGCGCTTCGCCCCGACGGTGCAAATGCTGCTGACACCATGACGCTGTCAGACGGGCACCGTTCCAGCCGGCCTGCACAGCCTTGCCTCGCGCCCGTCGCCAGTCCTCCCCAGATCGCACGCGAGACCGGTCTCTCCGCCAGCAGCGGGCGCACCTGGTCCCCGTCGGCCGCGTTGTCGAGCACGGCGAGTACACGCCGGTGGGCCAGCAGATCCCGGTACCTCGTGGCCAATCGCGTCTGGTCGAGTCCAGCGAGGTGGCTGCCCGTCACCCCCGGCAGCCGCAGGAAACCTTCGAGGACGGCCGCCGGATCGGCGGGTGGCCGGCCGGGGTCGTGGCCCCGTAGGTTCACCCACAGGACGCGCTCAAAGTGCCCCTCGTCGACGAGCCGGCGCCCTGCATGAACCGTCAACGTGGTCTTGCCGACGTCAGCCATACCGTGCACGGCCACCACCACGGACGGTCCGGGCCGTGTGTCGCGACGGATCGTGCCGCCGCCGGTTCCCAGCGACGCTCTAATCCTGGCCTCAGGTTGATCGGGGACAATGAGCGGCAAAAACATCGACTGGAAGGGGGCGGGCCGGCGTGCGGATCATGATCGCGGATGATGAAGCGGCCATCCGTGAGTCGCTGGAGCGGGTGCTCCAGGTCGAGGGTTACGACACCAGCACCGTCGCCAACGGTTTCGCCGTGCTCGACGGGGTCGTTGGGGCCGACGGCGACACCCTGGATCTGCTGATCCTCGACGTGATGATGCCCCGCCTCGGCGGGTTGGAGACCTGCCGGCGGTTGCGGGCCGCGGGTCGGGATCTGCCGGTGCTGATGCTGACCGCCCGTGACCAGGTCTCCGACCGGGTCACAGGGCTGGACGCGGGCGCCGACGACTACCTGCCCAAGCCGTTCGCCACCGAGGAGTTGCTGGCCCGGGTGCGGGCCCTGCTGCGCCGGCGCACGCCGACCGACGGGGAGTCGCAGATCCTGTCGTTCGCCGACGTCCGGCTCGATCCCGACAGGTTCGAGGCGTGGCGGGGCGAGCGGCCGCTGCGCCTGACCCGGACCGAGTTCTCCCTCCTGCACCTCTTCATGAGCAACGCGACCCGGGTCTTGACCCGCGACGCGCTGTTCGAGGCGATCTGGGGCTTCGACATGAGCGCCACCGCCAACAACCTCCAGGTATACGTGAGCTACCTGCGCCGCAAGATGGAGGCCGAGGGTGAACCGCGATTGATCTACACGCTGCGCGGCCTGGGATACACGTTGCGGGAGACTCCTCCGTGAGCAGGCCCGCCGGCCGGGAACCGCGCCGGCTGACCCGATGGTGGCGGCGGCGGTCTCTGCGGAGCAGGCTGACGGTGATCGCGGCGACGGCCATCGCGGTCAGCGTGTTCGTGGCCTTCCAGGTGGCCAGCGAGCTACTGGCCTGGGAGCTGCAGGACACCGCGGAGGATCAGCTACGCGCCGACTCCCGCGTCCTGGCGACGAACGCTGAGCGCGCCGGTCTGGCGCAGGTCCAGCTACCGCCGTATCCCGGATCCGGTCGGCTGGTGCGGGTCATCCTGCCCGACGGCTCGATCCGGACGCCGGCCGGCCAACCCGCGCTGCCCCCGGTCAGCGAGCGCGCCGGGCGCGTGGCGCAGGGCGCGTCGGCCGACCTGATGGAGTCGGGCGACAGCGAGGAGGACGGCTACCTCATCTACACGCTGCGGGCGGGCGACGGCGCGGTCCAGGTGGTCCGCGTCACCGACGACGAACCGATCAACGAGTTCGGGTTGGGCATGCTGCTGATCGGGCTGCTCTGCGTGGTCGGCGGCGCCCTTGTCGGGCGGACCGTGGCGCGGACCGGGCTGGCACCGATCGACCGGCTGACCGCCGCCGCGGTACGTGTCGCGCACACCCGGGATCTCGACACCGACATCCCGGATGAGGGCGGTGGGGAGATCCGGCGGCTGATCCAGTCGATCAACGACATGCTCGCCGCGCTCCGGGACTCCCGGCGGGCCCAGCGGCTGCTCGCCGAGGACGCCGCCCACGAGCTCAAGACCCCGCTCACCAGCCTGCGTCTCAACGTCGAGCTGCTGATCCGGCTCGATCGGCGCGGCACCCTGGACAGCGCACTGCCGGCGGAGAGCCGGACCCGGCTGCTCAACGATCTCGGCGCGCAGGTGGCCGAGTTGAGCACCCTAGCCGCCGAGCTGACCGACCTGGCGCGCGGTGACGTCAGCGACGAGAGCACCGAGGTGCTCGACTTCGCCAACGTGGTGGTGGCCGCCGCGACCCGCGCGCGTTCCCGCGTGCCGGACATCGAGGTCGCGCTCGACGTGACCTCCGTGTGGGTGAGCGGGCGTCCCGCTGCGCTCGAGCGGGCGGTGCTCAACCTCATCGACAACGCCGGCAAGTGGTCCCCCGCGGACCAGCCGGTCCAGGTCCTGCTCCGTGCCCAGGGCGCGTCGGCGGTGCTTGAGGTCAACGACGCCGGGCCAGGCATCGACGCCGCCGACGTACCGCGGGTGTTCGACCGGTTTTACCGTGCCGACAGCGCCCGGGCGCTGCCGGGATCCGGTCTGGGGCTGTCGATCGTGCAGCGGGTCGTCGACGCCCACGGCGGCCGGGCCACCATCGCCCGCTCCGCACGCGGTGGCGCGCTGCTTCGGGTCGACCTTCCGGCCGCGGCCCCGCCCGCGATCACGCGGCTCACCTCCGGGGATGACACCGCGGTGCGCTGACCCGCCCCGGCGGCACGGCGCAGGACACGGGAGGGCGGCCCTCGGGCATGGCCCCGCGCGGCTCACCACCGGGGCAGGACACCGCGGTGCGCCGACCCCAGCCCGGCGCGTGGCGCAGGACCAAAGGGCGGCGACCGTCGGCCCATGAAAAGAATCCGGGACGGACCTGGGGCCCGTCCCGGATCTCGTCCGTGCCGCTGCGCTCACCGTTGCAGCGCGGGCTCCTTGTCGTCGGCGAGCGACTGTTGACCGTCCGGCGGCTCCGCCGCTGGACGGGACAGTCGGCTCGGCCACCAGATCCGCCGGCCGACCAGCAGGGTGAGGGCGGGCACCAGCACCGACCGCACCAGCAGGGCGTCGAGCAGCACGCCGAAGGTGACCAGGAACCCGACCTCGATCAGCATCACCAGGGGAAGTGAGGTGAGGACCGCGAACGTGGCCGCCAGGACAAGGCCGGCCGAGGTGATGACGCCACCGGTGGCGGAGAGGGCTTTGAGCATGCCCGCTCTGGTGCCGAGACGCACGGTCTCCTCCCGGGCCCGGCTGGCCAGGAAGATGTTGTAGTCGACGCCGAGCGCCACCAGGAACAGGAATGCCAGCAGCGGCACCGAATAGTCGACACCCTTGAACCCGAGGATCGTGTCGAAGACGAACACGCTACCGCCGAAGGCTGCGGCGAATGAGACGATCACGGTGGCCATCAGGACCAGCGGGGCCAGGATCGCGCGCAGCAGCAGCCCGAGGATGATCAGGACGACGGCGAGCACCAGCGGGATGACCAGCTTCTCATCGCGCTTGGTGGTCACCTCGGTGTCGAGGTTCTCCGCACTCGGCCCGCCGACGATCGCCTCCGCCCCGCTCACCGCGTGCACGGCGGTGCGCACCCGCTTGATCGTGTCGTACTCCGCGGCGGTGTCCGGCGCGTCCTTCGGGAACGCGGAGATGTTGGCCCATCCCTTGCTGGTCTGCTCCGGGATGGCCAGGGCCACACCGCGAGTGTCCTTGACGATGTCGAGCACCCGCTCCTGCTGCGCCGGCCGCGTGAAGATCGTCATCGGCTGGCCGCCAAGCTCCGGGAAGTGCTGGCGGAGAACGGTGAAGCCGGTGACCGAATCCGGCGCGGACAGGAACTGGTCCTGCTCCCGCAGGGCGCCGGTGTTGCCCGCCAGCCCGAGGGCGAGCACGCCGAGGACTCCGAGCGAGCCGAGCGTCGCCACCCACCGGCGGCGGCTGATGGCGGTGCCGAGCCGTCCCCACAGCCCCGGCTTCTCCTCCACGGCCGTGCTGAACCGCGGGATGGCCGGCCAGAAGATCCGCCTGCCGAGCACCACGAGCACCGCCGGGAACAGCGTCAGCATGGCCACCAGTGCGCACAGGATGCCGGCCGCGCCGATCGGGCCCAACCCGCTGGTGCTGTTCAGGTCCGCGACGAGCAGGCAGAGCAGGCCGGCGACCACGGTGGCCGCGGACGCGACGATGGCCGGCGCTGCGCCGCGTAGCGCGTGGACCATCGCGACCCGGACGTTCTCGTGGTGGTGCAGTGCCTCCCGATATCGGGCGATGAGCAAGAGCGCGTAGTCCGTGCCGACGCCGAATACGAGGATCGTCAGCAGCGCCGAGTTCTGGTCGTTGACCACGATGCCGAAGCCCTTGACGAGTAGGTAGACGGTCGCCATCGCGGTCAGTGCGGCCGCGCCCACGGCCACGAGCGGGATGAGCCACAACACCGGGCTGCGGTAGGTGAGGATGAGCAGGAGCGTGACGACGACGATGGTGGTGAGGAGGACCTGCAGGTCGATGCCGTCGAAGACGGCTTCCATGTCGCCGTCGATCGCACCCGGGCCGGTCACGTCGAGTTCCAGGCCGGAGGGGCGGTCCTTCGCGGCGTCACGCAACGGGCCGACGACGTCCTCCGGTGGGCCGTAGGTCGTGCTCACCTCAAGGCTGAACATCATCGCCTTGCCGTCAGTGGAGGGGCTCGTGGGTGAGCCCTCGTCGTCCTCGCCGGCCGCCGCCGTCGCCTTCGGGGGGTACCGCTTGGCAAGGGTGTTGTAGTGGCGCTCGACCGTCGCGCGGTCGGCGTCGGTCATGCCGCCGGCGCGGTGGTACACGAAGACGAACGTGTTGCTGTCACCGCCGGGGAGACTGTCGTCCAACGCCGCCACCTTGGTGGACTCGGCACTGGCCGGCAGGGTGTCTACGGCGCTGTCGGTGGTGACCGAGCTCAACTTTCCGCTCAGCGGCACCATGACCACCGCCAGCGCCACCCACAAGCCAATTACCAACCACGGCACCCACCGGCCCGCCAACCGGCCGGGCGGCGCTTCCCCGGACGGCGCTGCGTTGACTGCCATCACTGGCCTCCTACATACGGGTTGCATCGCCTATCTGGATGCCTGCTTGCTACCGAGCGAACCTGAGACGACTGTTAATACGCTGCTCAGGCCGGTTGGCCGAACCATGTGCCCAGCGCACGCACCAGCGTGGTGGTGTCGAGGTCCTGCCCGGTGGGCAAGGCCCGGGCGACACAGCCGTCGGGCCGGATGGGCAACGCGTCGACGTCCACCCGGCCCGTGCGGGCGGTGACGGTGCTGCCCCGTCCGCTCCACGCGGCCGCGGCGTCTCGGGCCTCCGCGCGGTCGACGAGGTCGAGCAGGGGCCCCCGCCCCTCACGCAGCAGGTCCGCCGACCGGTTCACCGCGGTGAGGACGTCCGGGTCGGGCCGCTCCAGCGTCAACTTCATGTCCGGGCACAGGGTGCCGACGAACCGGTGACCGTCACCCAGGTCGTACCGGGCGTCCATGCCGGCGAGCAGGTCGGCGACGTACCGGTGGGCGTCGTCGAGCAGGTCGGAGAACATCTCCCACAGCGCCCTCGTCTGCGGGCCGGGTCGCATCAGGGCCTCTGTCGGGCTGGTACGGCTGCCGAGGCCCTCGATCAAGGAGTACGCCCTGGCCTGTCCCCGGGCGGGCGACCGCCGAAGCACGGCGAGGAGTCCCGCTTCGCCAACCCCGAGACCTGGCCCGAGGCGGCGATCACCGCCCTCACTGACACCACCAACTACGGCAAGGCCGAAGCCCAGGCGTGGGACCGGGTCCACCCGAGGTCCTGGCAGGGCGCGCCGGTCGGCCCATCGCGCCCGCGCCCGCTGCCATCGGTTCGGAGGCGGAGGCCCTGTCGGCGGCGGGGGCGCAGGCGGTGCAGACACACGATCACGGTGGGGGACGTATCGCCCGCCTGGCAGGCGCACGGCAGCCTCCACAACGGCACCTTGCATGACGTCTCTGCTGGAGCGCCGGGCCTCGGTGTACGCGCCGACGAGTGGAACGGTTGTCCTGCGCCACCGGACCTTGAGCTCGTGCCATCGCAGGTTGAGTGACCCGTCAGTCCCACGAATTGAAGATCGCCGCGCCAGGAGTCGCGGGCTGCCAGTGCTTGATCTGGCGCCACTCCGCCGCCTTGGACAGAGCTGAAGTGTCTGCGTCCTCCAGCGAGGACAGGAGTTCCGCCGCAGTCGTCGAGCATCCGTCCGGCCTCTCCATCGCGACGATTGCGGACGGGTTCTAACGTTCGTCTCAGGTTCGCTCGGTAGGAAGTAGGCATCCAGATAAGCGATGCAACCCGTATGCAGGAGGCTGGTGATGGCAGTCGACGCAGCGCCGTCCGGGGAAGCGCCGCCCGGGCGGTTGAAGTTCGGGACGGCCACCAGGGCGACAGTGTTCCCTGTCGCCGCCCGCGGGTCGCACGCCGACAACAGTGCGGGGCCCACCGCGGCCGGCCCGCACAGCGCGCACGCGGGCGGGTCGTCAGTTCCACCCCAGCCGCTGCGCGTCGGCGAGCGGTTCCTCGACCTGAGGATGGCCCACCCCTAGACACCCGCGCCGCCGGAGGGTGGCGGCTCGGACGGGTACCGGTGCCAGGTGATCGATCCGGGCCTGACCACGACGGCGTTCCTGACCGGGACCCAATTCGCACCGGAGAACGTTGTCATCGCGCACCACGCCGTCGTGTACGCGGTGCCGTCGGGCGGCGCTGCCGTGGTGCGCGAGCAGGACGCGAAGACCCGTGGTCTCGGCTGGCTGGCAGTGTTTCGGCGGGACCGGCGTGGCCGGCGTCGAGGTCGAAGGGGGGCGCGGCGTGGGTGGACACCTGGGCGCGCCTGGCAACGACGAAGGGTCGATCTGAAGCATCTCGCAGACGGATGCCGTACGGATACCGCACCACACAAACACCTGAGGAGAGACTGACATGAAGTCTATGGGACGTCGCGGCTTTCTAGCCGCTTCCACGGCACTTGGCGCTGGTGCCGGCTTGTCCGCGTATGCCGCCGTTTCGGCAGCGGACGGGAACAAGACTGCGGACAAGACTGCGGACATTGCATTGCGAGACCGGGACCTGCCCTTCATCGGCACGGAGGAGACCTTTTCGACTCCCACGTTGTTGAAGCTGAACTCCATCAATCAGGATCACATAGCGTTCCTTGAGGAAATTGGCCTTTCGGATCTAGGTCAACGCCGCATCGGCGATATGGATGCGGGGGGACTCAACGTTCAAATCCTCTCTGCTCATACACCCTCCGTGCAAAATGTCCCTGAGCAAAGGGGCATCGACCTTGCCTATCGTCTTAACCGGCAACTTGTAGACGGGCCAATCGCTAAATATCCGGGCCGCTTCAAGGCTTTCGCCACCTTGCCCTTGCAGAGCCCGGAGGCGGCGGCGGACGAACTGGAACGCTCGGTTCGGGAAGATGGCTTCTTGGGCGCACTGACCAACGGACACATCGCGAAGAAGTATCTCGATCATCCCGATTTCGAGCCTGTGCTGGCACGTGCCGTTGCTCTCGATGTGCCGATCTACCTGCATCCCGGCTATCCAGCTGACGAGGTCTTCAAGATCTACTACAGCACCACACGGTCTGAATACACGGAAGACTACCAAGACTACATTCTCAGTGGGTCTGGATATGGCTGGCACCAGGAGGTGCTGACCCAATGCATTCGGATGATCACGTACGGGGTCTTCGACAGATTCCCCAAACTGAAAATCATCATCGGCCACATGGGCGAAGGTCTTCCCTTCTACTACGAGCGGATCGTCAATGACATGGGCGAGCCAACAGAAGACTCGCTCGAGAAGCCCATCGGGCAATACTTCCAGGACAACTTCTGGGTCACAACCAGCGCATTCCCCCAGACCGAACTGCTCCATCTCCTGCTGAATTACATAAGCGTGGATCGAGTGATGTTCGCAACCGACTACCCGTTCGCGGACATAAAGGAGCAGACCGACTGGTTCCGCGGAGTCGATTTGCCACGCGAAGACAAGGAAAAGATTGCGTTCCGAAATGCAGAGAAACTGTTCGGAATGAAAGTGCCCGTGAAGTGATACGCCAGCGTCGGCCGTAGTGAAAGAATGCTTTGCTGTGAGGCGAGAGTACGGCCGAAGTATGCGATGCGCGGCTGCCGCATCACGCGGTCCTCATGCAACGGCTCTGCTGGTTGATGGCTGCCGCTCGCCTCATCGGGGAAGCTTCGCGGTGCGTTCGGGGTGAGCCGCAGTCAAGTACCGCATTGCGGTCTGCGAGGAGATACCGAACAGGCGCATCAGGTGCAGCGGGTCGTCGACCTCGAGTGCCTCGTCGCGGATCCGGTCCTGCCGTAGCGTCTGCATCGTGAGTACGGTGGGCCGGAAGACGGCGGTGAACGTGGTCCGATGGGCGAGTGAGTGGTGTCTACCGCGGTCCATCGGTTGATCAGCAGATGCGGGTTGGTGGTCACTGGCCAGCGGCGGTGACGTTCGCGGAGCCACGCGGAGGCGCAGCGGTAGGTGAGTTCGTCCAGGTAGATGATGTGCCGTTTCCCGGGGCGCCGGACGATGAGGCGCTCACGGGACAGGTCGAGGTCGGTGAGCAGCAGGTGGCGGATGTCGGTGCCGCTGAGCGCATGGACGCAGACCAGCACCATCACGAAGCGCTGGAAGTCGTTCTGCGCATGGCTGAGGACGTCGGCCAGTCGGTCTGAGGGCACGGAAGGCGGGATCTTGTTGATCCCGGCGAAGACGAGGCCGCGGGTGGGATCGCGGAAGGTCACGCCCTCTTGCCGAAGGGCCCGGAAGACATTCCGCAGGACGATGTGGATTGAGCGGGCCGGCGTCCCCTTGCGGGTGGCGATGGCCCTTCTGACGTCGTCACGGGTGATCTCGCGCAGGCTCTCGGCGCCGTCCGCGAGCCAATCCTTGAGGATCGGGTCGAGGACATGCCGGTAGCGGGCATCCCGCTCGCGCTCCACAGCGGGATCGCCTGGGAGCACCTGCCGGAGGAACTCGGTGCCGGCTCCGGCGTGACCTGCTGACGCCGATTGGTCAAGTGGTCCGAGTGGGGCCGACGCGGGAGTGTGGCACCGGCTGTACGAGGTCCTCCTCGCCGAGCCGCGGTCGACGGCTCTCCCGCCCCCGCGTTGAAGGGCGAGCCAAGACCGGACGAAGTCTCGTCGGCCAGGGCAGGACGGGCAGCAAGCGTCACCCGACGCGCCGGCGCCATATCGGCGGCTTTCAGGTGGGGAGTCAAGGTGACCAGGTCTGTCCCACCCCCGAGCGCAGGGTAGGGAAGTTCGACGAGCCTCATCAGCCCCGGGTGGCCGATGGCCGCGTGGACGGTGTGGTCGCTACCCGGCGGGCCACCTCGGGGCGAACGTGCGGCACCGCGGAGTGGGGGCGTGCGTCGAGGGCGGTGAGGAAATCGGCCACCTCTTCGCCGGGCACGCCGGTCGTGAAGTAGGCCGACCACTCGGCCGGGCCGCTGGTGTCCCTGCGGGCGGCGCGCGGCGTTCGCAGTCCACTCCCGGAGCAACCACCTGTGTTGCCTCCTCACACCGATGATCCGCGCGCGGTCCCGTTCGTCCAGCGGCGATCGGGTTTCAGCCGGTCGTGACCACGAACCGGCTCCCGCCGCCGCGCGACCGGATCTCAGTGGCGGCTCGGCCGGGCGAGTGACGGCGGGACGTCCACTCGCCGTTCGCGGCACCCGGGCCTGCGCCTGCGCCGGCCCTCGTGCATGGGCGAGCGGCCGTGGTGCCGCGGCGGTGGAGTCCGGTGCCGCGGCCCGAGAGGGCGCCGGGGCGGAGCTGCGGCTCGAACCGCTCGGCATGGTGCCTCCCCGGCTGTTGCGTTCAGCCGGCCGGCCTCGTCGTCGGCTATCCTCATTCAGGATCAAACTCACAAAATACGCGTCCGCGCTCCGGCTCCTCAGGAGGTGCGTGGCCCGCTCCCCCGGGCGTAACCGGACGTGGCAGCAACACACCCGCCATGAACGGAAGTCCGCGTCATGGGGCTCGGCGGGAGCAACGGGCGCTCGGGGCCGGAAAGGTGAGCGACGCACATGACGAGCCACTGGATCGAAACCGCACCCGGAGAACCACGACCGCCGCTGCGTGAATGCGTCGCCGTGGACCTCGCCGTGGTCGGCGCCGGTGTCGTGGGCCTCTCCACCGCGTGGGAGGCGGCCGCCGCCGGCCTGTCCGTCGCCGTGGTGGAGGCCAGCCGGATCGCCGCAGGGGTGACCGGCCACACCACTGCGAAGCTGTCGGCGCTGCACAGCGAGGCGTACCGGAACGTACGGCGCGCGCACGGCCGCACCGCCGCCCGGCACTTCGCCGAGTCGCAGGCCGACGCGGTCCGCCGGGTGGCCGACCTCAGCGCGGAGCTGGGGATCGACTGCGAGCTGGAGCGGGCGCCCGCTTTCACGTACGCGCAGAGCAACGAGAGCCTGCCCGAGGTGCGGGAGGAGGCCGAGGCGGCGGCCGAGGCCGGGCTGGCCGTGGAACTGGTCGACGGCGACGGAACAACGGGACCGCCGTTCCCGGTGCGGGCCGCGGTCCGGCTCGACGACCAGATCCAGTTCCACCCCCGCAAGTACCTCCTTGGGCTGGCAGACGACCTGGCGGCCAGGGGCGGGCTGGTCTTCGAGGGCTCCCGGGTCACTTCGGTCTCCGCGGCCGACCCGTGCGTCCTGACCACGGCCGACGGCACCCGGCTGCAGGCGCGCGACGTCGTCGTCGCCACCCACTACCCGATCCTCGACCGCGCCCTGCTCTTCGCCAGGCTCAGGCCGCGGCGCGAGTTGGTCGTCACCCGCGTCATCCCGGAGGCCGACGACCCAGGCGGCATGTACCTCACGCAGGAGCAGCGCACGCGCTCGGCACGCACCGCCCCGTACGGTCCGGGCCGGCGACTGCTGATCGTCACCGGCGAGAAATTCACGCCGGGCGCACGGGACGTACGGGCGCGGCTGGAGCGGCTGAACCGATGGACGGACGAGTACTTCCCGGGCACCGAGCCGGCGGCCGGCTGGGCCGCCCAGGACAACTGGACCGGCGACCACGTTCCCTTCGTCGGCCGTCTGCACCCGGGCGCGCGTCACCTGTACGTGGCGACCGGCTTCGCCGGGTGGGGCATCAGCGGCGGCGTCATGGCCGGCCGGCTGCTCACCGGGCTGCTCACCGGCGACGAGCCGCCCTGGGCCGGGCTGTACGACCCGCGTCGGCTGCACCCCTTGCGCGAGGGCCCGCACCTGCTCGGCAACCAGGCCCACGTGGCCCGGCGCTTCGCCGGCGACCGGCTCTCGGGCGCCACGGCGGCCTCCGCCGACGACGTGCCGCGCGGCGGCGGCGCCGTCGTCCGCCACGGCACGGGCCACGTCGCCGTCCACCGCGACGCGGACGGCAAGCTGCACCGCGTCCGGGCCCGTTGCACCCACCTGGGCTGCCTCGTGCGCTTCAACGACGCGGAGACGACGTGGGAGTGCCCGTGCCACGGATCGCGCTTCGACGTCGACGGGCACGTACTGCAGGGGCCCGCCACCCGTCCGCTGCGGCCCACCGGACGCGAGGAGTCACGCGAAGAGGCGTGACGCCCGCCGCGCCGCCGCCACGGCTAGGGGTGCCGGCGGGCGGGAGAACCCGAGCGGTGGCGCGGCCTGAGACGGCGTCAGAGGGCGGCGTTGCTGTCCCTGTTCTCTTCGCGGAACGGGGACGATGCCGACGACGGCGAAGGCCATCGTGGAGTACGCGGCCGCCATCGAGGTGCCGAGGCCCTGGACGAGCGCATCGATGACGGCCGGGGTAGTGCCGCCGAAGACCGCGACGGAGAATTTGTAGCCGATGGAGAGAGCCGTACCGGATGTCCGTGGGGGAGAGTGCGGGCAGCGTCACCGACATGGTGCCCTGGAGGCAGATCAGGCTGCCGCCGAGCAGCAGCATGCCGCCGAGGACGGCGACGGCGGAGCCCTCGCGGAGCAGGAGGTAGGCGGGGGCCGTCACCACGACGAAGCCGACCATGTCGGCCATCAGCAGCGGCTTGCGGCCGACGCGGTCGTTCAGCCGCCCGACGGTGGTGACGACGGCGATCACCGCGACCATGGTGACGATGACGACGCCGAGTCGCTGGGTCCTGGGCCAGTCCAGGGCCTCGGTGAGATGTATCGGCATATAGGTGAAGCACCATGTCGTTGGCCCCGTTGGACGCGGCCACCACCGCGATGCACGGCAGGAGGGCCCGCCACTGCCCCGCCACGATCTGCTTGAGGGCGAGCAACTCAGCGGCGCGCCATGGCGCTACGAAGCCCGAGGCGGAGGGCCGGCGCAATGGCAAGGCCCGGCACTCCCTGGCGAGGATGAAGAGGTCCCGGACGGCTAGCGGATCGAAGCGGGCGGAGGAGTCGGCCAACTGCCGTGTCCGCCAGATGGCGCAACGCCTCGTGTGAGCGGAGAAGCGACGGGGCACCTGATGTGCATGCGTGTCGCGATTACCGGGGCGAGCCGGACCATCGGTTCCGTCGTCGTGCAAGGTCTGCGTGTCGAGGACGCCTACGGCCTCGCATGCCTGGCCCGGCGGCGGTCCGAGGGCCCCGACAGCCGTGGCGTCGACTGGCGCTCGGTGGACTTCAGCACCGTGGCTTGCCAGGACACGCTCGTCGGGGCGTCCACGGGCGCGGTCGTTCACTCGGCTTGGGGCTTTCAGCTGCCCCACGACCGCGCCTGCCTCACCGAACTCGGAATCGGCGGTATCCGCCGGATGCTCAGGGCCGTCGCCGAGACCGGCGTCCCCCACCTGGTCCACAAGTCCTCGTTCGGCGCCAGCTCTCCCAAGAAGGACAACCGTGGGGTCGAGCAGTCCTGGCCCGCCAAGGGCATGCCCAGCTCCTGGCACAGCCGGCATAAGCCGGCAGCCGAACGCCTCCTCGACCAGCACGCGGCCTCCGGCACCGGCGCGCTCGTCACCCGACCGTGGCCGGGGTTCGCCGGGCAGGGTGGCGCCGGCCTGCTCCCCGCTCTGGTATGCAGTGTCCGCCCTCGTACTCAGCAGGATGCCCGGCCTGCTGCCGGCCCTGCTGAGGGACCGAGGGCTGACTACCGCAACGGTTCACCCGACGATGTCGCCGTGGCGCTCCGCCAGCGCGTGGCGGATCCCTTCCATCTCACCGCCGATACGCCCGTGAGCGCGGCGGTCATCGCGGACGCGCTCGGTGCCAGGCCGGTGCACGTGCCCTTGGCGGCGGTCCGCGCCGTCATGCCGGCTGCTTGGCATGCGCGCCTGCAGCAGTTCGAGACCGGGTGGCCGGGTATGGCCTTTCGGACGGCCCGGACGCGCCTGCCGGGATGGTCGGGGGCATGAGGGAGGCCACGTCCGGCGGGGCGCCCGTGTTGCAGCCGCGCACCCGGCTTGGCGCGCTTGGCGACGCCACCCGCCGGGGTCCGGTGGCGGTGCGGCGACTCCAGTGACCACCGATGCCGCTCCGGCACGCCCCGGACCGTCGCCCGTGCTTGCGCTGCTCGCCGCAGCCCACGGCGGGCCCGCCCTGGCGGTCACCGCCGTCACGGCCCTGCTCGCGGTCCGCGCGGACCTGCAGCCGCTCGACGCCGTCGTCGTCACCGGAGCGGTGTTCACTGGTCAGTTGACGATCGGCTGGGGCAACGACCTGCGTGATCTCTCTCGCGACCGTGTTGTCGGCCGCACCGACAAGCCGCTGGCCACCGGCGCCCTCCCGGTCGGCTGGGTGGTGCGTGCCGTGGTCACCGCCGCGCTCGCGTGTCTCGTACTGTCCATGCTCTGCGGTTGGCGCAGTGCGCTGGTCAACGTCGTCCTCGGCACCGGTGCGGGCCACGTCTACAACCTCGGGCTCAAGGCCACCTCGTGGTCCTGGGTACCGTACGTCAGCGGCTTCGGGACGCTACCGTCGATCGTCACCCTCGCCGGCCCCACCCCGGTCTGGGCACCGCTGTGGATGATCGGTGCCGGGGCCGCGCTCGGCGTCGGGGCACATCTGCTCAACGCCCTGCCCGACCTCGCCGACGACGCACGCACCGGCGTCCGCAGCCTGCCCCACCGGCTCGGCGGACGGCGCTCGCGCGTCCTGGCCGCGGTGCTGCTGCCGGCAGCCTCGCTGCTCGCCGTGCTCGGTCCCGCCGGTACCCCCTCGTGGTGGGCAGGGGTGTCCCTCGCTCCGGTGGCCGTCCTCGCGGTGTTCACGCTGGTCGCCCGGGGGCGCACCCCCTTCCGGGCCGCGTTGGCCATCGCCCTGCTCGACGTCGTGCTGCTCGTGGCCGGCTGATGGCGTCAGCACCCGCTCACCCACACCGTCGAGCTCGGCCTCGGCCGGGCGCTCGTCGTACCCACTCGTCCGACCGGCCCGACCCGGGAGCCAGCATGACCATACGCGTCCTCAGCGTGCGCGGCATCCTGCCCGAGCACCGCTACCGGCAGGAGGAGATCACCGAGTCATTCGCCACCACGCTCGTCGAGGGCACGCTCGATCGCCGCGTCGTCGAGCGGCTACACCGCAACGCGTGCGTCGATTACCGGCACACCGTGCTCCCCCTGGAGGAGTACGCCCGGCTCGGGGACTTCGGCCGGTCGAACGATGTCTTCATCCGGGCCGGCGTCGAACTCGGCAGTCGCGCAGTGGTCGAAGCGCTCAAGGACGTCGGCCTCACGTCGGCCGACGTCGACTACATCGTGTCGTGCACGGTGACCGGCCTGGCCGTCCCCTCGCTCGAAGCCCGCGTCGCGGCCGAGATCGGGCTGCGCCCCGACGTGGTGCGCCTGCCCCTCGTCGGCCTCGGCTGCGTCGCCGGCGCGGCCGGCATCGCCCGCCTGCGCGACCTGCTGCGCGGCAACCCGGATGGGGTCGCGGTGCTGATGTCGGTCGAACTGTGTTCGCTCACCCTTCAGCGTGACGACACCTCGTTCGCCAACCTCGTGGCGAGCGGTCTCTTCGGGGACGGTGCCGCGGCGGTGGTCGCAGTCGGCCCCGAACACCCGCTGGCGCAGTCCGACGACCCCGCCCGCCCCGAGGTGCTCGCCTCGCGCAGCCGTCTCTACCCCGAATCGGAGCGCGCGATGGGCTGGGACATCGGTGCCGGCGGCTTCCGGATCGTGCTCGACTCCTCGGTCCCCGACCTGGTGCGCCGGTACGTCGGCGAAGACTTCCGCGGCTTCCTCGCCGAGCACGGACTGACCAGCGACGACCTCGGCTGGTACGTCTCGCACCCCGGCGGCCCCAAGGTCCTGGAGGCCCTGCAGGAAGCCCTCGGCGTCGAGCGGGACGCCCTGAGGGTGACCTGGGACTCACTGCGCCGGATCGGCAACCTGTCTTCCGCCTCGGTGCTGCACGTCCTGGCGGACACGCTCGCCCACCGCCCGCCCCCGCCCGGATCCCACGGGCTCATGCTTGCCATGGGCCCCGGATTCTGCTCTGAACTCATCCTCCTGCGCGCCCCCGGGGGTGAGGTGTGAGCGGCGAGATCCTGTTCACCGCCCTGGTCCTGGCCGTCGGCCTGGAGCGGGTCGCCGAACTGGTCGTCTCCCAGCGCAACGCCGCCTGGAGCATCGCGCGGGGCGGCCTGGAGTCCGGGCGAGGCCACTACCCGTTCATGGTGGTGCTGCACACGGGCCTGCTTGCCGGCGCGCTCGTGGAGGTGTGGGTGCGGCGGCCGGACACCGCACCGGTCCTCGCCTGGGCCATGCTCCTGCTCGTCGCGGCCTCACAGGCGCTGCGCTGGTGGTGCATCGCCACCCTGGGCCGGCAGTGGAACACCCGGGTGATCGTTGTGCCCGGCAGTCCGCGCGTGACCGGCGGCCCCTACCGCTGGTTCTCGCACCCGAACTACGTCGCCGTCGTCGTCGAGGGCCTCGCGCTGCCGCTGGTGCACTCGGCCTGGATCACGGCAGTCGTCTTCACCATGCTGAACGGATTCCTGCTCACCACCCGCATGCGGGTCGAGGACGCCGCCCTAGCGCGGCTGTCCTGAGGAGGCGCGCGTGGACCTGCTCATCGCCGGCGCCGGACCCGCCGGTCTCGCCACGGCCCTGCACGCGGCCCGGGCGGGGCTCGACGTCGCCGTCTGGGAGCAGCGCGCCGGCACCGTCGACAAGGCGTGCGGCGAAGGGCTGATGCCGAGTGCCGTCGCCGCCCTGACAGCGCTCGGCGTGCACCCGCCGGGGCACGACCTCCGGGGCATCCGCTACGTCGCCGGACCCCACCGGGTCCACGCCGACTTCCGGGCGGGCCCGGGCCGCGGGGTGCGTCGCACCGCGCTGCACACGGCGCTGCACGAGGCGGCACTTGCCGCGGGCGTGCGGGTCGAGCAGCGCGCTGTCCGCCGTATCGAGCAGGACGACGACGGTGTCGTGGTCGACGGCACCCGCACCGGCCACCTCGCCGCTGCCGACGGCCTGCACTCCCCGATCCGCCGAGCCCTGGGCCTGTACCGGCCGCATCGGGCCCACCGGAGGCACGGGCTGCGGCGTCACTACAGGCTCGCCCCCTGGAGCGATTACGTCGAGGTGCACTGGGCCCGTGACGCGGAGATCTATGTGACGCCGGTGGCCGACGACCTCGTAAGCGTCGCGGTGCTCACCACCGCCCGCAGACCGTACGACGACCACCTTGCCGCCTTCCCCGCATTGCAGGAGCGGCTGGCCGGAGTCGGCACCGCAGGGCCGGTGCGCGGGGCGGGCCCGCTCCGCCAGGCTGCGAGCGCGCGCACGGCCGGCCGGGTGCTGCTCGTCGGCGATGCCGCCGGCTACGTGGACGCGCTGACCGGCGAGGGCATCGCCCTGGCGCTCGCCCAGGCGTCGGCGGCGGTGCGAGCAGTCGCCGGCGGCGACCTGATGGCCTACGAACGGGAATGGCGGCGAATCACCCGGCGCTATCGCTGGCTCACCCGGGCACTGCTCGGCGCGACGAGGATGCCCCCGGTCCGGGCAGCACTGGTGCCCGCGGCGCAGCGGCTCCCGTGGTTGTTCGCCGCGGCCGTCGACGCGCTCGCGCATCCGGCACGGACGTGACTACGGGCATCTTCGCCGGCCTGATCTCCGCCACACCGGCCTCACGTGGATGGCCGACGCCGGGGTCCCCCTGCACGTGCTGCCGATCATCGCCTGACGCAGCGTCAGACTGACAACGCGTCAGCGAATCGCAAAAGGCCCTCTGATCTGGGATTTCTCCCACTCAAAGGGCCTCTTCACCACCGTCGGGACGGCGGGATTTGAACCCACGACCCCTTGACCCCCAGTCAAGTGCGCTACCAAACTGCGCCACGTCCCGGTGCCCGGACGACCTGGGGTTTCGCCCCGGCCGATCGCGCACGAGAACCATACCGCATCCACCCCCGGTTCCCGCAAAGCCGATTGTCCCGGCGGCTTCCGGGGGTCAGAAGAGCCAGAGGGCCGTGATCGCGGTGTTGTGGACGGTGTGGGCGACGATGCAGGGGACCAGCGAGCGGCGCCACAGGAGCAGGGCCGTGGTGACCGCCGCCAGGAAGGCGGCGAAGATCAGGTTGACCGGGCCGCCCAGTTCGTGGCCCGCGGTGAAGACGAGGGCGGAGAGGGCCGCGGCGGCGGTGAAGGTGGTGCGGCGCAGGCGGGGGGTCGGGATCGTCTCGCGGGCTCCCGGGGTGGCGAGGAAGGTGAGGAGGAGCAGGAGGGGAGCGCGGAAGAGGAGTTCTTCGTGGACGGGGGCCGAGAGGGCGCCGTCGAGCAGGTGGACGGTGGTGGAGGTGCCGGCCACGGCGGCGTTGCGGGGGTCCTCCGACGCGGGGGTGGCGGACAGGGCCGGGATACGGACGAGGAGTTCGGCTGCCGCCAGGCACAGGGCGCCCGCCCCGAGGCCGGCGGCCAGGCTGACCGTCGCCGTGCGGCGGGTGCCGGGGCGCAGGCCCAGGGCCGTGACGAAGCGGGCGGCGGCTGCTTTCAGGGACGTACGGGAGCCGGCGAGGAGCGCCGCGGCGAGGGTGAAGCCCGCGGCGAGGCCGATCGCCGGGGCGATGTCGCGGGTGGTGAACTTCCACGCCTCGTAGCCAGGCAGCAGCGTGAGGCTGATCGGGATCAGCAGTGCGGTGCACGTCAGCGCCACCCACAGGAACGTCACCGACAGCAGCCGCAGCACCCCTGGGTCGAGGTCGAGGCGGCGCATCAGCGCTGCTGTGCGGGTGGTCACGCGGGCGGGCTCCAGCGGGTCTGCACCGTGCGGGGGACGGCTCAACCGTAGGGACCGGGCCCGCGCGACGACCACGGCCTTAGGTCCCGAAGTGCCCCGCCGCTACTCCAGGCGCGCCACCCTGCCCTGCTCCCCCGCCGCCCAGCAGCCCAGGTCCGCGGAGCAGTCCACGGTGTCGTACGAACCGGAGTCGAAGCCGTGCCACGTGCGCCCGGCGTCGAAGGTGACGTCCGAGCCCGTCGGGCCCACGGCCAGGGCGGCGCCGCGGCTGTGCGGCAGCCAGGCCACGCCCGAGCGGTATTCCGGCGGCGGCTTGCGGGCGTCCGTCCAGCTCGCGCCGCCGTCGCCGGTACGGGCCGCCGCGTCGGGCGACGGGTTGCCGGGCTGGAAGTCGCCGCCGACCGCGAGGCCGTGGCGGGCGTCGCGGAAGGCGAGGGCGAAGACGCCGCGCGCCGGGTCGCCGGCCGGGATGCCGGACTCGGCCTCCGTCCACGTACGGCCGCGGTCGGCGGAGTGGAGGACGCGCGCGGTCGCGCCGCCGCCGGTGGCGAACCAGGCGTCCGAGCGGCCCGCGCTCACCAGGCACTGCCCGCTGGCCGCGAACGCCGCGTCGCCCGGCTGCGCGGGCGGCATGCCGTCGTCGGGGAGCACCTTCCACGACCTGCCGCCGTCGGACGTCGACAGGATGCGGAACCGGCCGTCCACCGGGTCGCTGAGCGCGAGCCCTTCGCGGCCGCCGGCGAAGAACGTGACGCAGTCGTAGAAGGCGCCGGGGTGGTCGTTGCGGAACGTCTCGGTCCAGGTCGCGCCGGCATCGTCGGTGCGGTAGATGCGGGAGTCCTCGCCGGGCCCGATGGACAGGGCGACCGCGCTGCGCCGTCCCAGCGCCTCGATGTCGCGGAACTCCAGCGCCTCGGTGCCCGGCGGCGACACGTCCCGCCAGCTCCGCCCGCCGTCCGTGGTGCGCAGCACCGTGCCGCCCGAGCCGGACACCCACGCGGTGTCGCGGCTGACCGCCGACAGCCCGCGCAGCCGCGCCTTGCTGCCGGTCTCCTTCAGCTCCCAGCCGGGCAGGTGCCGGGCGACCGGTTCGCGGTCGGTACCGGTGTCCGCGCCGGCGGCGGTATCGGTGGCGTCGACCGGTCCGGCGGCGAGCACGCACACGCCCAGGCAGGTGGCGGCCCTGTGCCTCAGAGTTCCCCGCAGCGTCATGGCGGAGGAACGTACCAGCCGCCGCACCGCTTGACGAGGGTGCCGCAGCGGGCGCGGGACGCGGCGGCCGGGCGCTCGCCGATCCCGTACGGCGCCCGTGCGGAGTCCGTACGGGCCCGGCTCACGCCTGCTCCGGCCACGCCTCCGGTGACGGGGACTGGCACGGGGCGGCGTCGAGGAGCCGGGCGACCGCGTCCGTCAGCGCGGCGCGCTCGCCCGCGGCCAGCCCCGCGGCCATGGCCGCGATCCGGGCCGTCACCCCGGCGTGCGCGCGGCCCGCCAGTTCCTCCCCCGCCGCGGTCAGCGCGATCCGGCACGCCCGGCCGTCGTCGGCGTCCGGGATACGGGCCACCAGGCCCCGCCGCTCGACGCGGTCCACCAGGCCGGTCAGCCCCGACTTGCCCAGGCGCAGCCAACGGCTCAGCTCGCTCATCCCCACCGGGCCGCTGCTGAGCGCGCACAGCAACTGGACCTGCTGCGGCGTGAGGCCGTGGTCGCGCCCGGCCTCCGCGAGAACGTGCTGCAGCGTGTGCGTCAGCCGTACCAGCGCGCTCGCCAGCGCGGCCGGGCCGGCGTCGACGGACGTCGCCGCCGCCGGCGCCGTCCGTCCCGTCCGTTCGCTCGTCATGGCACCTCCCGGGGACACGCCCCAGTTTGACACTAGTTCGCGGTGCGAAATAATCTGGTTCGCAGCACGAACCAAATTCCCTCCGCTGAGGAAGCGCCATGCCCGACTACGGCCACGATCTCCGCTTCGGCATCAACCTCATCCCCTCCAGCCAGGCCCCGGAGGCGACCGTCGCGCTCGCGCAGCTCTCCGAGCGCGCGGGGGCCGACCTGATCACCTTCCAGGACCACCCGTACCAGCCCGCGTTCCTCGACACCTGGACGCTGCTCTCGTACGTCGCCGCCCGTACGGACTCGGTCACCCTGTCCGGCAACGTGCATCCGCTCCCCCTGCGCCCGCCGGCCCTGCTGGCGCGCAGCGCGGCGAGCCTGGACCTGCTCAGCGGCGGCCGGTTCGAGCTGGCGCTGGGCGCCGGCGGGTTCTGGGACGCCATCGCGGCGCTCGGCGG
The DNA here is from genome assembly GCF_007827615.1 of Streptomyces sp. CNZ287. Taxonomy (NCBI): domain Bacteria; kingdom Bacillati; phylum Actinomycetota; class Actinomycetes; order Kitasatosporales; family Streptomycetaceae; genus Streptomyces; species Streptomyces sp. CNZ287. Next base: position 90,079 of record NZ_VISV01000015.1, read on the forward strand.
GCCGCGGCGCTCGCCGGGCGAGGCCGTCGAGGCGCTGGACGAGGGGATCCGGATCATCCGCGACACCTGGGACACCGAGACCCGCGGCGGGATCCGCTTCGACGGGCGGCACTACCAGGTGCGGGGCGCCAAGCGCGGGCCGCGGCCGGCGCACGACATGCAGATCTGGCTCGGCGCGTACAAGGCACGGATGCTGCGCCTCGTGGGCCGCGCGGCGGACGGGTGGTTGCCCTCACTGCCGTACCTCGACTCGCCCGCCGTGCTCGCCGACGGCAACGCCGTGATCGACGAGGCGGCGGTGGCGGCGGGGCGGGCGCCGGGGGACGTGCGGCGGCTGCTCAACCTCGGGGAGGAGCACCCGGCCGACCAGCTCGCGGAGTTCGCGCTGACGTACGGCACGGGCACGTTCCTGATCATGACCAGTGAGCCGCGGGAGATCGAACGCTTTCTCGGCGAGGTCGCCCCGGCGGTACGCGAACTGGTGGCCGAGTCGCGTGGCAGCGGGGCCTGAGCCCGTGTCCGACGAGCGGGCGACGGCCCGGGTGCCGGCACCGCGGGATGGCGGCGGCCCGTACCGTACGGAGGAACGAGAGCACCGGTCCACTTCGAGAGCGGTGCTCTGGAACGAGAGCACCCGTCCCACCGTGCCCGAGGCGCGCGCACCCCGCCCCGGCGAGGACGTCTCCGCGGGACACCACCTCGTCGAGGTCCACGACCACCTGCGCGAGGAGCTGGTGCGGCTGCGCGAGCTGGTCGTCCAGGTGGCCGACGGCGCCCTCACCGCCTCCGCCGCCCGCTCGCACATCGCGACGATGACCCTGCGCCGGAACAACTGGTCCCTCGGCGCCCACTGCGCCGCGTACTGCCGGTTCGTCACCCTCCACCACACCACCGAGGACCGGCAGTTGTTCCCGGAGCTGCGCCGGTTCGACCCGCGGCTCGCGCCCGTGCTCGACCGGCTGTCGGAGGAGCACCTCGTCATCCACGACGTCCTGGAGCGCGTCGACCGCGCGCTCGTCGCCTTCGTCGCGGGCCCGGAGGGGACGGCGGAGCTGCGCGGCGCGGTCGGCCTGCTCGCGGAGGCGCTGCTGTCGCACCTGTCGTACGAGGAGGACGAGCTGGTGGCGCCGCTGGGCCGGTTCATGGCCGGCGGCTGACCCGGGCCCGGCTCCCCCCACCGGCTCACGGCCCGCACCGCTGTCCGCCCCTCCGGCGTCCGTCGCGGGGCGGATGTCAGCGGGGTGGGTGACGATGGGGACATGCTCTTCGCCGACCTCGCCCGTACCTCGCGGGAGATCGCCGCCACCCGGGCCCGCTCGGAGAAGACCGCGCTGCTCGCCGCGCTGTTCCGCGAGGCCGACCCCGCCGACGCGCCCCTCGTGGTCACGTACCTGGCGGGCCGGCTGCCGCAGCGCAGGACCGGCGTGGGCTGGAGCGCGCTGAAGGACGCGCCCGCCGCCGCCCGGCAGCCGCGGCTGACCGTGCGCGAGGTGCACGACGCGTTCGACGCCATCGCCGCCGTCTCCGGCAAGGGCGCCCAGGCCGAGCGGCGCCGGCTGGTGCACGAGCTGCTGGGTGCCGCCACGACGGAGGAGCAGCGCTTCCTCGCCGGGCTGATCGGCGGCGAGCTGCGGCAGGGCGCGCTGGACGCGCTCGCGGTCGAGGGCCTGGCGGCCGCGGTGGACGCCGACCCGGCGCGGGTGCGGCGCGCGGTGATGCTCGCCGGTTCCGTGGGCGCCGTCGCCGAGGCGCTGCTCGCCCGCGGGCCGGAGGCGCTGGCGGACTTCAAGCTGTCGGTCGGCAGTCCCGTGCAGCCGATGCTCGCGCAGTCCGCGAAGGACGTGGACGAGGCGATCGGCCGGCTCGGGCCGTGCGCCGTGGAGGAGAAGCTCGACGGCATCCGGGTGCAGGTGCACCGGGACGGCGACGACGTACGGATCTACACCCGCACGCTCGACGAGATCACCGCCCGGCTCCCCGAGGTCGTCGCCGCCGCCCGCGAGCTGACCGCGGCGGACGCCGTGCTCGACGGCGAGGTGATCGCCCTCGGGGACGGCGGGGACCCGCGGCCGTTCCAGGAGGTCGCCGGCCGGGTCGGCTCCCGGGTGGACGTGGCCGGGGCACAGCAGACGCTGCCGGTGTACCCGGTCTTCTTCGACCTCCTCGCCGTCGACGGCCGCGACCTGCTGACCGCGCCGATGCGCGAGCGCCAGGCCGAGCTGGCCCGGATCACGCCGGAGCCGCGCCGGGTGCGCCGGGTCGAGGTGGCCGACCCCGAGGACGCGGCGCAGCGGGCGGCGGCGCGGGAGTTCGCCGCGGTGACGCTGGCGCGGGGCCACGAGGGCGTCGTCGTCAAGGCGCTGGACTCGGAGTACAGCGCGGGCCGCCGCGGCGCGGCCTGGCTGAAGGTGAAGCCGGTGCACACGCTGGACCTCGTGGTGCTGGGGGCGGAGTGGGGCCACGGGCGGCGTACGGGCACGCTGTCGAACCTGCACCTCGGCGCGCGCCGCGAGGACGGCTCGTTCGCGATGCTCGGCAAGACGTTCAAGGGGATGACGGACGCGCTGCTGGCGTGGCAGACGGAGCGGCTCCAGGAGCTGGCGGTGGCGCAGAAGGACTGGGGGGTGGTGGTGCTGCCCGAGCTGGTGGTGGAGGTCGCGTTCGACGGGGTGCAGCGCTCGCCGCGCTATCCGGAGGGGGTGACGCTGCGGTTCGCGCGGGTGGTGCGGTACCGGGACGACAAGACGGCGGCGGAGGCGGACACGGTCGCCTCGGTCCTGGCGATGCTGCGCTGAGAACGGCGCCCGCCCCGCCGGGCCCGGGCGGTGGCGCGGGGTGGGTCGTTGCGGATCCGGCCGCCCGGCGGGACCAGGGGCGGCGGTCCGCGCGACCGCCGACCCCGGCCCCGTACCGGACCCGGGAGATCCCAACTCCGGCGAGCCCCGGCCACACGCGCCGGCCCGCAGCAGCGCCGGCGCGCGTCCCGCCCGCCCCACGCGACGTAAGCTGCCACTTCCTGGACACGCGATACGGGGCAGAACATGCAACTGGGGGACAACGGGGCGGAAGGGCCTGGGCGGATACTCGCCGGGCGCTACCGGGTGGTGACGCAGCTCGGACGCGGGGGCATGGGCACCGTGTGGCGGGCCGTCGACGAGCGGCTGGGGCGCGAGGTCGCGGTGAAGGAGCTGCGCGCGTTCAGCGATTCGGACGCGCGCGACCTCGCCGAGATGAGGCTGCGTACGGAGCGGGAGGCGCGCGCCGCCGCACGGGTGCGGCATCCGGGCGTCGTCGCCGTGCACGACGTGACGGAGCACGACGGCCGGCCGGTCATCGTGATGGAGCTGGTCGACGGCCCGTCGCTGGATGACGTGCTGCGCGAGCGCGGCGGCGTCACGCCGGCCGAGGCGGCGCAGATCGGGCTGAAGGTGGTCGATGCGCTCGGCGCCGCGCACCGTGCGGGGGTGCTGCACCGGGACGTGAAGCCGGGCAACATCCTGCTGGAGCGCGGCGGCCGGGTCGTGCTCAGCGACTTCGGCATCGCCGCCATGGAGGAGCCGGCCGACGGCAACAGCACGCATCTGACGCGCAGCGGCGAGCTCGTCGGCTCGCTCGACTACCTGGCGCCGGAGCGGGCCCGCGGCGAGCAGCCGGGGCCGCCCTCCGACCTCTGGTCGCTGGGCGCCACGCTGTACGCAGCGGTGGAGGGCATCTCGCCGTTCCGCCGTACGTCGACGTGGTCGACGATCACCGCGATCATCGTGGACCCGCTGCCGGAGCCGCGCCGGGCGGGGCCGCTCGCGCCCGTGCTGCAGGCGCTGATGGCCAAGGATCCGGGCGAGCGCGCCGACGTCGACCGGGCACGCGCCCTGCTGGAGCCGATCGCCGGGACGGCGGGGCCGCCGGCGGCGCAGGGGCCGGACACGGTGCGGCTGGGCCGGGTCCCGGCAGCGCCGCCGTCCGGCGCGTACGGGCCGCCGGCCGGGCTCGCGGCTCCCGGAGCCGCGGCCCCGCAGGGGCAGTTCGGCCCGCCGCAGCTCGGGCCGCCCGGGACGGAGTCACGTACCGCCGAGCAGACCGCGCCGCAGCGGCGCCGCGGCGGACGCCGGTGGGTGCCGGTCGCCGCGGCCGCGGCGGCTGTCCTGCTCGCGGGCGGGGGCGTGACGTACGCGCTCGCCGGGGGCGACGACGGCGAGCCGGCCGCGCGCGAGGAGACGGAGGAGCCGGCCGCCGAGGTCGTCTCGCCGTCGCCCGGGACGGGCGACGAGGGTAAGGAGCAGGACGGCAAGGGCGAGAAGGAAGGGAAGGAAGGGAAGGAAGGGAAGGACGGCAAGGACGACAAGGGCGGGGAGGAGAACGGGCCGGCCGCCGACGGCGACGGCTCCCCCGAGGAGGAGGGGGCCGCGGGCGGCGGCACCGGCGGTACGGACGGCGGTGGCGACAGCGGCGCGGACGACGGCTCCGGCGGCTCCGGCTCGGACGGCGGCAGCACCGGAGACGGCAGCGGCAGCGGTGGCGGCGACGCCGGCGGCGGGAGTACGTCGGGCGGCGGCACCGGCGACGGCTCGGCCCCCGACCCGTCGTGCACGCCCATCGGCGGCGGGAAGTACAACTGCGAGGTGTGGCGGACCGCCTCGTCGTACGACGCGGCGCACAACCCGGTGGGCACGCTCTACGCCGGCACCAACTACTTCTTCTGCCAGGAGAAGAAGTCCTACCGCGAGACGTCCGGCGAGTGGACCAACGTGTGGTGGGGCAAGACGGATGACGACTCGGGCAACGCGGGGGTCTGGGTCAGCGTCGTCTACATCAGGGGCGGTGCCAACGACGCCCCCGTCCCGGGGCTGCCGGTGTGCTGAGATGATCCCGGCGTGACCGACCTGAACGCCGCCGCCGTACGGGACCAGCTCGGCCTCGACGGCACGTACACGCCGTGGACCGACGCCCTGGCCTCCGCCCACCCCGCGCCACCGCCCGCCGATGTGCCGCGGGGCGCGGAGCTGACCGCGCTGCTGCGCGCCGTCGGCGTCCCCGAACGCGAGGACGCCGAGCTGACCGCCACGCTGGCGGAGGTGACCGCCGCGGGGTCGCCGTACGCGTGGCTGCTGGACCGCGCCGTCGCCGCGATGGCCGCCGCGATGGGGTCGGTCGGCGACGACCGGGGCGGTCCCGGCAGCGGTCCCGCGCTGCCCGCGGCGCTGGGCGCGGCGGGGCGCTGGTCCCACCGCGGTCTTCCTCGCCGCCGTGCCGGAGGTGCGGGCGTACCATGCGCGCCGCGACGTGCCGGACGACGTGTCCCGGGCGACGCTCGCCGACCTGGGCAACAAGGTGGGCGTCCACCGCCGGCTGCACGGCGAGGGCGGCATGGGCAACCAGCGGTGGATGACGCTCCCGTACGGCGGCATCCTCTACCGGCTCGGCCGGCTGCAGTTCAACCTCGACCGCGATCCGGACGCCGGCCACGGGCTCGAGGTGCACGTCCCCGAGGGCGGCCCGCTGGACCCGCGGGCGTGCGAGGAATCGTACGCGCGGGCCGCGGAGTTCTTCCCGCCCCGCTTCGGCACGTTCCTGAAGAGCGCGCCGGGCGGTGAGCTGCGGCTGAACTGCGCGTCGTGGCTGCTGGATCCGCAGCTCGGGGACTATCTGCCGGCCGACAGCAACATCATGCGCTTCCAGCGCAGGTTCACCCTCGATCCGCGGGAGCCGGCGCGCGTGCCCGAGCCGGACGAGCACGGGCTGGCGGTGCCCGACCGCGGGATCGTCGAGTTCGTGTTCCGGCGGGTGGTGCGTACGCCCGCGGACGTCGCGGCGCTCCCGGCGCGTACGACGCTGGAGCGCGCCGTGGTGGCGCACATCGCGGACGGGGGCCACTGGGGCGCGCCGCGCGGATCGTTCATGCTCCCGGTCCCCGGCTGAGAGACGCCGCGGCTCAGAACGCCCCGTGCCGCCCCTCCCCCGCGGCGAAGCGACCGGCCCCGGCCGCCGCCTCGCCGAGCGCGGCGGTGCCGTGGCGCAGCTCCGCCGCCATCGCCTCCGCCTCCGGCAGGCCGTGCTGCTCCAGCACGGAGGCGCGGTCGGCGCGCAGGCAGGTCTGCGGGAACCGGGCGATCTCCGCGGCCAGTTCCTCGGCCGCGGCGCGCGCCTGACCGGTCGGCACGAGCCGGTTGGCGAGCCCCATCTCGTACGCCTCGGGGGCCGGGACGGGGCGGCCGGTGAGGATGAGGTCGAGGGCGCGGCCGGTGCCGACGAGCCGCGGCAGGCGTACGGTGCCGCCGTCGATCAGCGGCACGCCCCAGCGGCGGCAGAAGACGCCGAACACCGCGTCCTCCTCCGCCACCCGCAGGTCGCACCAGAGCGCCAGCTCCAGCCCGCCGGCGACGGCGTGCCCGCTGACGGCGGCGATGACGGGTTTGGTCAGGCGCATCCGGGTGGGGCCCATGGGCCCGTCGCCGTCGGGCGCGACGCGGTTGCCCGAGGGGCTGCCGACGGCCTTGAGGTCGGCGCCCGCGCAGAACGTGCCGCCCTCGCCCCAGAGCACGGCGGCGCGGGCACCGGGATCGGCGTCGAAGTCCCGGAAGGCGGCGGCGAGTTCGGCGGCGGTGGGGCCGTCGACGGCGTTGCGGACGCCGGGGCGGGCGAGGACGACGGTGGTGACGTGGCCGGTGCGCTCGATGCGTACGTGTCCGCTCATGGCCGGACGTTACCAGCGCGTAGGGCGGCGGGAGTACGGGCCGGTGCGCCGCCGGTACGCCCGGTCCGTACCGTACGGGCCGGCCCCTTCGCTCAGGCCGGCCGGCCCGCGACGAGGTCCAGCGGCCCGCCGCCGTCCTCCAGCGCGCCGAGGCCGGCCCGCGCGATGGCGGCGCCGCGCGGCGGCAGCAGGTCGTCGAACTCGTCGGGTGCCGCCAGCCGCCAGTCCACGATCTCGGTGCCGTCGACCCGCACGCCTGCCAGGTCGGCGGCGTCCAGCACCCCGCCGTCGTACACGTACACGACGAGCGCGGGCGCGGGCCTGCGCGAGGCGAAGTCGACGGCGAGCAGCCGGCCCAGCGGCCGGTCGAGTCCGGTCTCCTCGCGCAGCTCACGCCGCGCCGCGGGGCGGGGGGTCTCGCCGAGGTCGCTGTCCACGCCGCCGCCCGGCAGTTGCCAGCGGCCGTCGTCGCGGTAGCCGGCGCGGACCAGCAGCAGCCGGCCCGCGCTGTCGCGCACCAGTGCGCCGGCGCCGACGAGCACGCGCGGGCGCACGGCGAGGTACGAGGACGGGTCCAGCGCGGCGGCGTGCTCCAGCTCCGCGCGGCGGCGTGCGGAGACGGCGGCGCACGAGCCGGGCTGCGGTTCGCCGCCGACGAGGTGGGCGACGGCGCCGGTGTCCCAGGCGTCGAGCGCGGCGCGCAGCCGGCGGGCGTCGAGGGCGGGCAGGGCCGCCAGAGCGGCGTCGCGGTCCAGCCAGCTCGTGGTGAGCCCGGCCGGGTCCCCGTCACCGGCGGCGCCGGGCGCGGCGGTCAGGGCGGCGGGCGGCGGCGCGGCCGCGTAGAGGTGGGCGAGCCCGGCGCGACCGCCGGCCGCGGGGACGGAGTCCACGGCGAGGAGCCGCCCGGCGGGCAGGTCGGCGCCGAGCGCGTCGCGCAGCGCGCGGGTCAGCGCCTCCTCCGGCGTCTGCCTGCCGGAGACGGCGACGCCCGGCAGCACGGGCTCGGCGTCGGCGGCCGGCTCGGCGGGCAGCAGCACGAGGACGCGTCCCGCGCGGTCCTGCACCACCGCGGTCGCGGTCACCGCGGGCCCGTGGGCGGCCTCGGCGTGCGGGGGCGGGCTGTCCGGCTGCGCGGCGGTCCCGGCGGTCGTGAGCATGTGACGGCTCCTCGGTTCGTGATGGGCGGCGGGCGGCCGGGCGTCAGCCGGGCCGGCCGCGTGCGTCAGGGTCTCCCGGAGACGAAGAGGTCGTCCGTGCCCGCGGGCCGCTGCCGCGCGAGCAGCTTCGCGGTCTGCGGCAGGTCGGCGCCGAGCCGGTCGTGGTAGCGGTGGTACGCCACCTCCAGCTCGGGGCCCATGGTGCGCTCCACCCGGCCGCCGCGGAGCGACGCGGGCGGGCGCTCGCCGAGCTGGTAGCGGGCGTGCAGCTCCAGCGCGTCGGTGATCCGCGGCTGCACCTCCGCGTACAGGTCCGTGCCCTGGTGGCAGGCGGTCTCGGCGATGTGCGCGGTGGCGGCGAGGGCGTGGCCGACGTGCATCAGGTTGCGGCACGCCTCCCGGGCCAGGCCCTCGGGGCAGGTGCGCTGGCCGAACCAGTGGGTGGTGATCTCCTCGGCGGTGTCGATCTGCCCGCCGGGCGGGGGCGTGGGCCGGGGCCCGTCGGCGCGGACGTAGAAGTACGCGGGCACGCGGGCGCGGAAGCGGCGCAGCGCAGCGTCGCAGGCGGGGCGGTCGTCGGGGAAGGCGGCGATGCAGGAGAGCCGGCCGTAGCGGCTGCGGCGCATCGCGCGGAACGCGCGGAAGGGTCTGTCGCCGTCCCTCACCCGGGAGCGTATGGCGCGCAGTCGGGGGCCGCTGACCAGCACCCCGGGGTGGCGGAACGGGGCCGCCTCGCGGTGCTGCCCGCGGGGCGGCGTCTCGGCGGGGCCGCCGGGCGCCACGACGGTGAGCAGCGCGAGGAGCAGGACCGCGAGGCGGCGGGGGAATCGACCGGGTGCCATGGCACACCTCCACCGTCAGACTCGAACGCCCGCTGTCCGTACGCATCCACAGTGGGGCCGAACGGGGGCGGCCGGGGGACCCCGTTCGGCGGCACGGTCCCGTCCGGCGTCAGCGCAGGTAGTTGTAGACCGTCGCCCGCGACACCCCCAGCAGCCCGGTGACCAGCCGGACCGCGCTCCTCACCTCCAGCAGTCCGCGGTCGCGCAGGTCGCGGACCAGCTCGCGGCGGTCTGCGGAGCCGAGCGCCCGGGGTGTCTGGCCGCGGGCGGCGGCGAACTCCTCCACCGCGGCGCTCAGTTCGTCCGCCGTACGCGCCCGCAGGGTCTCGGTCAGCGGCAGGCCGGGGTCCTCCACGGCGGTGAGCGCCTGGAGCGTACGGGCGGTGCGGTCGAGGACGGAGACGTCGAGGTTGAGGCAGAGGGCCGCGACGTAGGCGCCGGAGGAGTTCCGGATGCCGATCGACGTGCTCTTCGCGGGCCGGCCGTCGGGGAAGCGGTTGGGGTAGTTCTGGATGACCTCGGGGTAGTCCGGGTCCTCGATCCGGGCGAGGCCCAGCTCGGTGGCGGGGTCGCCGGGACCGCGGCCGGAGAGCGGGTTCTCGATGGTACGGACCGCGTGCCGCGGGTCGCGCAGGTCGTGCAGGACGACCTCGCAGACGCCGGGGAACATCCGGCCCAGGGCGGTGACGATCTTCTCGGCCTCGCGCAGCAGCAGTTCGTCCTCGGTGCTCATGCGCCGCCCCCGAACACCCCGGCGAGCACCGGCGCCGCCTTCAGCCCGGTGCCGGTGAGCAGCACGGCCGTCGTCTCGCCCGGCCGGATGGCGCCGCGGGCGCGGAAGACGTCGACGGCCGCGGCGGCGGTGGCGCTGGTCGGCTCGGCGTAGAGGCCGAGGGCGGCGAGGCGGACGACGGCGGCGCGGATGCCGTCCTCGCCGATCGCCGCCATGTCCCCGCCGGAGCGGCGCACGGCGCGCAGCACCTCCGGCAGCCGGACGGGCTCGCGGATGGCGGTGCCCTCGGCGATCGTCGGGGCGAAGCCGGTGGGTACGGGCCCGTCGGCGCCGGCGGCGAAGCTCGCGTGGATCGGGGCGCAGTTGGCGGGCTGGGCGGCGAGGATGCGGGGGCGGCGGTCGATGTGGCCGGCGGCGAGGAGTTCGCCGAAGCCGGCGTCGAGGCCGAGGACGGTGCTGCCGGCGCCCGCGACGGTGACGACGCAGTCGGGGGCGGCGAAGCCGAGGTCCTCCCAGAGTTCGTAGGCGAGGGTCTTGGTGCCCTGGAGGAAGAGCGGGTGCCAGTTGTGCCCGGCGTAGGGGACGGTGGCGGCCCTGCGTACGGCCTCGGCGGCGGTGGCGTCCCGGCCGCCGGGCACCAGCTCGACCTCGGCGCCGTACGCGCGGGCCTGCAGCACCTTCGCCGGGGAGGTGCCCTCGGGGGCCAGGATGCGGGCGCGGATGCCGGCGGCGGCGCAGTAGGCGGCGACGGAGGCGCCGCCGTTGCCGGAGCTGTCCTCGATGACCTCGGCGACGCCGAGCCGGGCGAGCGCGGAGATCATCACGGTGCTGCCGCGGTCCTTGAAGCTGCCGGTGGGGCCGAACCACTCCGGTTTGAAGAACACCTCGCCCCCGCCCCAGCGGCGGGCGAGCAGCGGGGTGCGCCCCTCGCCGAGGGAGACGGGCGCCTCGATGCCGAAGGGCAGGGCGGCGCGGTAGCGCCACAGGGAGCGCTCGGCGGTGTCGATGTCGTCCCTGCCGATCCCGGGCACGCCGCCGACCTGGAGGGGGGCGCCGTCGTCTGCGCGCCAGCGGAGGGCGTCGAAGGGGTACGTACGGCCGGATCGCTCGTCCACCAGATGAGTCATAGTGTCCAACCCTAGACGATCCGTCCAAGTCGTCGGGGACGCCGTTCCCGAACGGTCCCCCATGCCCCGGTGACGGCGGGCGCCGCGGTCACCACAATGGGCCGGGTCCGTGACGCCCACCCGGCCGGGAGGCCCGCATGCGGTTGCGCCGCCCCACCGTTCCCCTCGCCCTCGCCGCGATCCTCGCCACCGCGGCGGCCGCCGCGCCGCCGACGGCCGCCGGGACGGACGCGGCCGCGCCGCCGAAGTCCGCGGTGGCGACGGGCTACGGCGGCGCCGTGGCCAGCGTCGACGCCGACGCCACCGCGGCCGGGATCGAGGTCCTGCGCGACGGCGGCAACGCGGTCGACGCCGCCGTCGCCACCGCCGCCGCGCTCGGGGTCACCGAGCCGTACTCGGGCGGCATCGGGGGCGGCGGCTACTTCGTCCACTACGACGCGAGGAGCGGCCGGGTCGCCACCCTCGACGGCCGCGAGAAGGCCCCCCTTACCGCCGACGCGGAACTCTTCACCGAGAACGGCGCGGCGATCCCGTTCGACCAGGCGGTGACCAGCGGCCTGTCCGTCGGCGTGCCCGGCACGCCCGCGACCTGGGAGCAGGCCCTGCGGCAGTGGGGCACGACCTCGCTCGGCGAGGCGCTGGCGCCGGCGACGCGGCTGGCGGCGGAGGGCTTCACCGTCGACGAGACGTTCCGCGCGCAGACCGCGGCCAACGAGGCCCGCTTCCGCGACTTCCCCGCCACCCGGGAGCTGTTCCTGCCCGGCGGCGCCCTGCCGACGGTGGGCAGCACACTGCGCAACCCCGACCTGGCCGCCACCTACGGGCAGTTGGCCGACGAGGGCGCGCGGGCGATGTACCGCGGCGACCTGGGCGCGGACGTGTCGGACACGGTGCGCCGCCCGCCGGTCGACCCGGGCGCCGACCGGGTGGTTCGCGCCGGCGACCTGCGCCCGGCCGACCTGCGCGCGTACCGGGTGGCGCAGCAGCAGCCGACGCACGTCGGCTACCGCGGGCTCGACGTCTACGGGATGGCGCCCTCGTCGTCCGGCGGCACCACCGTCGGCGAGGCACTGAACATCCTGGAGGGCACCGACCTCGGCGAGCTGTCCGAGGCCCAGTACCTGCACCGCTTCCTGGAGGCGTCCCGCGTCTCCTTCGCCGACCGCGGCCGGTGGGTGGGCGACCCGCGCTTCTCCCGGGTACCGACGCGGGAGTTGCTCTCCCAGTCGTACGCGGACTCCCGCGCGTGCCTCATCTCCCCCGACGCGGTGCTCACCAGCCCGCTCGCCGCGGGCGACCCGCGCCGCCCGGACGCCTTCTGCACGGCGAAGGGCGCGCCGGAGGGCACGTCGTACGAGGGTCCGAGCACCACGCATCTGACGACCGCCGACAAGTGGGGCAACGTCGTCGCGTACACGATGACGATCGAGCAGACCGGCGGCAGCGGCATCACCGTGCCCGGCCGTGGCTTCCTGCTCAACAACGAGCTGACGGACTTCTCCTTCACGCCGTCCGTGCCGGGCGTGCCCGACCCTAACCTGCCGGGTCCGGGCAAGCGGCCCCGGTCCTCGATGGCGCCGACGATCGTCCTCGACGACGGTGAGCCGCTGCTCGCGACCGGCTCGCCGGGCGGTTCGACGATCATCACCACCGTGCTCCAGGTGCTGACGGGCCGGCTCGACCGCGGGCTGACACTGCCGGAGGCCATCGCGGCGCCGCGCGCCAGCCAGCGCAACACCGCCTCGACATCGGCGGAGCCGGGATTCCTCGGGCTGCCGGCGCGCGGTGAACTGGCGGAGCTGGGGCACCGGTTCACCGACGGCGGCGAGATCGGCGCGGCGACCGGCGTCGAGCGGCTGCCCGACGGGCGCTGGGTCGCGGCGGCGGAGCCGGAGCGGCGCGGCGGGGGCGCGGCGGCGGTGGTGCGGCCCGCCGGGCGGGACTGACCCGGGGCGGCGGTCACGACCGGGGCGGGGCGCGCGACGCCCCGCCCCGGTCGTCGTGTGTGCGGGTCATGTCCCGGCCCTTGACGGGCAGTTGGTACGTACCTAAGGTCACGGGCTGTCACGGTGTTCATGTGAACACTCAATGTTCATATATGCGAACGGATGGACCCCACCATGCAGGGCACCCCCACACCCGCACGCCATCGCCGCAGACCGCGTGCCGCACTGTTCGCCACCCTCGTCACGGCCGTCACCGCCCTGGTCGCCTCACTCCTCGCCGGGCCCGGCACCGAGCGCGCCGGCGCCGCGCCCGCGGCCTTCACCCACCCGGGAGTCACCGTCTCCCGGGGCCAGTTGGACTTCACCCGGGAGAAGGTCAACGCCGGCGCCCAGCCCTGGAAGGGCGCCTACGACCAGATGATGGGCAGCAGGTACGCGAGCCTCAGCCGTACGCCCAAGCCCCGCGCGGTCGTCGAGTGCGGCTCGTACTCCAACCCCAACTACGGCTGCACGGACGAACGCGAGGACGCGATCGCCGCGTACACCACCGCGCTGGCCTGGTACCTCACCCGCGACGAGCGCTACGCGCGCAAGTCCATCGAGCTGATGGACGCGTGGTCCGCGACGATCAGGGACCACACCAACAGCAACGCGCCGCTGCAGACCGGCTGGGCCGGCTCCTCCTGGCCGAAGGCCGCCGAGATCATCAAGTACACGTACGACGGCGGCTGGGCGAACGAGGGACGCTTCCGGGCCATGCTGCGCGACGTCTACCTGCCGGAGATCATCGGGGGCTCCAACTCCAACGGCAACTGGGAGCTGACGATGATGGAGGCGGCCGTCGGCATCGCCGTCTTCCTGGAGGACAAGGGCGCGTACGACCGGGCGATGCAGACTTTCCGCACCCGCGTGCCCGCGTTCGTCTACCTGGAGTCCGACGGCGAGCTGCCCCGGACGGTGCCGAAGCAGAACCTCGACACCCGGCAGAAGATCATCAACTACTGGCAGGGGCAGTCCACCTTCGTCACCGGGCTGACCCAGGAGACCTGCCGGGACTTCACCCACACCGGATACGGCCTGGCGTCGATCTCGCACGTCGCCGAGACCGCCCGGATCCAGGGCGAGGACCTGTACCGGACCGACGTCGGCGAGCGGCTGCGGCACGCGCTCGGCTTCCAGTCCCGCTACGAGCTGGGCGAGGCGCCGCCGGCCTGGCTCTGCGGCGGCAGCGTCGACCGCGGCCTCGGCCCGGTCACCGAGATCGGCTACAACGCCCTGCACCACCGGATGGGCATCGCCATGACCAACACCGGCCGCTACACCGAGCAGAGCCGGCCCGCCGGGGCGAACAACCTCTTCGTGGCCTGGCAGACCCTGACCCACGCCGAGAACCCGGCCTGACACACCACCGGCCCGCACGCGGGGGGCACGTGCGGGCCGGGGCAGGGGCGGGCGCGGCGGGCGGCGGCAGTGACGGTGCCCGCCGCGGGCCGCGGCCGGGAGGACCGCGGACCCGACGGGGGGACGGATCCGCGGCCGGCTCAGGAGCGGCGTCGGCCGATCCGCGTCAGCTGATGCGGTGCGAGCGGAAGAACCACGCCTGCTGCTCCAGGTCCTGCGTCGCGGTGATGAGCAGGTCCTGCGTGATGAGGTCGGTGTCGTCGGTGTCCGCCACCCGCTGCCGCATGCGTGCGGACGCCTTCTCCAGCATGTCGGTGACGTCGTCGATGACCTTCTGGTCGGAGATCTTCCCGGGCCCGATGTCGGGCAGCGGGCTGTTGGCGGCAATGGTCTTCGCCCGGCCGTCCGGGCTCACGCCCAGGGCCGCGGCCCGTTCGGCGAGGGTGTCGGCGTGCCCGCGGGCCAGCTTCACCATCTTGTCGAGCTGGAGGTGCAGCTCGCGGAAGAGGGGGCCGGTCAGGTTCCAGTGCGCCTGCTTGCCCTGGAGGGAGAGATCCAGCAGATCAACCAGCGCGCCCTGCAGCGCCTCGCCGGTGACGTCCAGGGCCTTCTTGTCGAGGATCGTGGTCATGTGTGGGCGCCTCCTTGCTCGTGCTTGTGGATCCCATCCTACATTAGACTTTGTCTAACTTCTTGTCAGGCTACGCCATTCGGGGACAAGGCGCCAAAGGCGGGGGCGGGGAGCGGCCGGGGCGGCGGTCGCGTACGAGGTCACGGAGGCGGCGGCGTACGCCCTCTTGTCCAACCGTATGGGCACTTCTATCGTTCGCTCAGGTCTCGGCGCACGGAAAGTGACTCAGTCATGTCAGAGCGCACAGGGCGCGGCAGGCACCGCCGCTACCGCCCCGGCCCGGTGTCGCGGGCCTCCCTCACCGTCACCGCGAGCGGCGCGGGGCTCGCGCTGCCGCTGGTCGCCGGCGCCGCCGCGCCGGCCGCGGGCACACCCGCGGACGCGCTGCACAGCCCGGCGAAGGACCGGGCGCAGGAGGGCCTGAAGCCGCCGTCCGACGGCGCGTTATCCGACCGCGCCGATACGGAGACGGCGGCGGACGGCAGCGCCGCCGCACCGCAGGGCGGGCGGGCCGGCACGGTCGGCAAGAAGCCCGGCCACCACGAGGTCGCCGCCGGGGAGACCCTGTCCGGCATCGCCGACCAGCACCGCGTACGCGGCGGGTGGCCCGCGCTCTACGAGCGCAACCGCGGCGTCGTCGGCGCCGACCCCGACCTCATCCTCCCCGGGCAGCGCCTCACCCTCCGCGGCGGTGCCGCGGCCCCGCCGAAACCACGCGCCGACTCCCCCGCGGCCGGGAAGAAGAAGTCCGGCGACGACGGGGCGAAGGCGGCCGGGACGAAGTCCCGCCAGTCGCAGGAGAAGGCGAAATCCGGCGGCAAGGCGAAGCCCGAGAAGGCCAAGCCCAAGGCCAAGCCGGCGAAGAGCAAGCCGGACCGGACCAAGCCGGACGCGAAGAAGCGGGCCCCCGCACCCCAGGCCGAGGCCGAGGCCGAGGCCAAGCCGAAGCCGAAACCCGAGGCCAAGCCCGCCGCCGATTACACCTCCCCGCTCGCCGGCGCCTCCATCGGCACCCCCTACGGCGCGAGCGGCAGCAGTTGGTCCAGCGGCTACCACACCGGGGTCGACTTCCCGGTCCCGGTCGGCACCGGGGTGCGCTCCGTCGCCGACGGCGAGGTCGTCAGCGCCGGCTGGGCGGGCGCGTACGGCTACGAGGTGGTCATCCGGCACCGCGACGGCCGCTACAGCCAGTACGCGCACCTCTCCGCGGTCACCGTGAGCGCCGGCCGGCCGGTCAACGCCGGGCAGCGCATCGGCCGCTCCGGATCGACGGGGAACTCCACGGGACCGCATCTGCACTTCGAGGTCCGCACCGGACCCGGCTACGGGTCCGACGTCGACCCTTTGCGCTACCTGCGCGGGCGCGGGGTGCGCATCTAGCCCACACGCGCACCGCGCTGACCTGGGGCTTGACGATTCGTCACGAGACTTCACGTACGAAGGCTTGACCCTGCCGCGCTCCGGGTGCTTAAACGTATCATCATGAAGAAGACGCGTCCCACGGTCCGCGACGTCGCCGCCCTCGCCGGGGTGTCCGTCGCGACGGTGAGCTACGTGGTCAACGGGCGGGACAACCGGATCGGCGCCGACACCCGCGAACGGGTGCTCGCGGCCGTACGGGATCTCGGCTACGTGCCGAACAGCTCCGCGCGCGGGCTGCGCAAGCGCCGCACCGAGCGGGTCTGCCTGGTGATCGGCTCGCTGGGCAGCCCCGTACAGGAGCAACTGGTACGCGATCTGCACGCGGCCGCGGAGGCCGACGGCTACGGCGTCCTCACCCTCATCGTCGACTCCCCCGCGCACGCCGCGCACGCCGCCCGGCTGCTCCGCCAGGGCCTGGCGGACGGCGCCGTCTTCTTCGACTCGGCGCGCCACTTCGGCGACTTCGGCGAGCTGGCCCGGGGCCGGCTGGCGATGGTCGTGGTCGACAACTCCGTGGCGCCGGACGGCTTCGACGTCGTGCGCACCCCGGAGTATGAGGCGTGCGGCGAGGCGCTGGACCACCTGCTCGCCGCCGGCCGCCGGCGGATCGCCTTCCTCGGCCACCGGCACGACCTGGAGCTGGGCGACCGCTCGGCGCGGCTGACCGCGTACCGGGACGCGCTGCGGCGGCACGGCCTGCGGCCGGACGGCCGGCTCGTCGGCGCCGGTGCCGACAGCCGCGTCGAGGGCTACCGCGCCACCGCCGCGCTCATGGCCCTGCCCGAGCCGCCGGACGCGCTGTTCGTGGCCTCCGACCGGGCGGCGATCAGCGCGATCTGGGCGGTCCGCGACACCGGCCGCACGGTGCCCGCGGACGTGGCGGTCCTCGGCGTCGGGAACCTGGAGGAGGGCTCGGTGATCCGCCCCGCGCTGAGCACCGTGGGGCAGCGGCAGATCGACTTCAGCCGCGTCGCCGGGCTGCTGTTCGAACGGCTGGCGGCGGCGGAGCCGCCTGCGGCCCGCGAGATCGTCCTGCCCTGGTCCTTCATACCCAGGGAGTCGACGTGAACGAGCGCGCGTCCGACGGGCGCATGACCAACCGAATGCACGGCGAGAGGAGCACCCGCATGTCAGCAAGGCCAGCCATCAACGGTCAGTGGATGACCCGGCGCAGGATGCTGGGCGTCGCCGGCGGCGCCGCCGCGGCACTCCCCCTGGCCGCCTGCGGCTCGGGCGCGCCCGAGGCCGAGCCGGGCGGCGGCGGGGGCGGCGGCACGTTCCTCGCCTACTGGAACAACGCGCACGAGTACGAGGCGTACAAGGACGTCGTCGCGCAGTTCGAGAAGGACCACGGGGTCACCGTGGAGCTGCAGAAGTTCCAGTGGGAGGACCTGCGCACCAAGCTGGTCTCGGACTTCCAGTCCGGCAACGTGCCGGACGTGGTGGAGGAGCCGGGAAGCTGGGTGCAGGAGTTCGCGCTCAGCAAGGACGCGCTGTCGCTGCAGAAGTATCTCGACAAGGACGGCACGA
The DNA here is from genome assembly GCF_007827615.1 of Streptomyces sp. CNZ287. Taxonomy (NCBI): domain Bacteria; kingdom Bacillati; phylum Actinomycetota; class Actinomycetes; order Kitasatosporales; family Streptomycetaceae; genus Streptomyces; species Streptomyces sp. CNZ287. The sequence continues at coordinate 107,559 of NZ_VISV01000015.1, forward strand.
AGATCGGGTTCCCGGACGACTGGCTGGACGTCGCCGTCTCCGACAACACCCACGAGGGCCAGGTGTACGGCATCCAGATGCACTACACCTGCACGCTGCTGTTCTACAACCGCAAGATGCTCGACGACGCGGGCATCGAACCGCCCGCCACCTGGGACGACTTCCTCTCCGCCGCGCGCGAGCTGACCTCCGGCGACGTCAACGGCACGGTGCTCAACGACGGGCTCAGCTACTCCTACCCGTGGATGCTCCAGAACGGCGTGCACGAGTACGACGCGGACAGCGGCGAGCTGCTGCAGCCGCGCGCCGCCGCGATGGAGGCGATGCAGTTCCAGCGGGACCTCGTACACGAGCACAAGGTCTCCCCCAAGCCGACGACGTCCCTGGACGTGACGCGCGCCGCGAAGTTCTTCGCCGCCGAGCGCACCGCCATGATCCTCACCGGCCCCTGGGACATCCCGATCATCAAGCAGTCCAATCCGGACCTGGAGTACGGGATCGCGCCGGCGCTGACGGGCAAGCGGCAGTCGACGATCGCGGGCGGCACCACGCTGTTCATCCCCGCGCAGGCCAAACGCCCCGACCTCTCCTGGGACTTCATCAAGCGGATCACCGCGCTGAAGACCGAGACCGCGGCGACCGAGGAGTCCAGCATGCTGATGCCGCGCAAGTCGTGGGCGAAGGAGCCGGCGGTCCAGGAGAACCCGGACGTCAAGCCGTTCACGGAGGGGCTGCCGTACGCCGAGGAGTTCCGCACCGGCGTCTACACCACCGGCAAGGCGGGCGAGCTGGAGGACATCTACAAGACGCTCTACGAGAGCATGCTGATCGAGGGAGCCGGCGCGGAAGAGGCGTTCGCCGCCTACGACGACGCGGCCAAGAACATCCTCAAGGGCTAAGTGCACATGGCAACCCCGGCCGAACTCCCCCAGCTTCCGGAGCCCGTGGAGCTCCCGAAGCGCACCAAGCGCACCAAGCGCTCCCCGATCGCCCGGCGCCAGGCGCGTACCGCGTACGTGTTCCTGGCGCCGGCGCTGATCTTCTTCGCGATCTTCTTCTACTACCCGATCGCCGACATCCTCAACACCAGCATGCTGACGGGCCAGCGGACCGACGAGTTCGCCGGGTTCGACAACTACACCAACGCCTTCGAGGACCCCCAGGCGCGCAACGCCTTCAAGGTCACGCTCCAGTTCGCCGTCGCCACCACCGTCGGCGCCATCGTGCTGGGCATGGGCCTCGCGGTGCTCATCAACCAGAAGCTGCGCGGCAGCCTGGCGTTCAAGCTCGCGCTGCTGGTGCCCTACCTGACGTCGATCGCCGTGGTCGGCCTCATGTGGCGCAACATCCTCGACCCCGAACTCGGCATCCTCAACCGGATACTGTCCGACCTCGGCCTGCCCACCCAGGAGTGGCTGAACACCCACCCGGTGGCCACCATCGTCGCGGTGACGCTGTGGATGACCACCGGCTACACGATGATCCTCTTCCTGGCCGGGCTCCAGGGCATCCCGGACGTGTACTACGAGGCCGCCAAAGTCGACGGCGCCAACGGCTGGCAGCGCTTCCGGCGGATCACGGTGCCGCTGCTCACCCCGACCACGCTCTTCGTCTCCGTGATGGCCGTGATCACCGGGCTCCAGGCGTTCGGGCAGGCATACATCATCACCCGCGGCGGTCCGGGAGAAGCCTCCGACCTCTTCGTCTTCCACATCTTCGAGCTGGCGTTCCGCGCCCGCAACTTCGGCTACGCGTCGGCGCTCTCGGTGCTCCTCCTGCTCGTCATCGTGGCCTTCACGCTGGTGCAGTTGCGCATCGGCCGGGACCGGGAGGTGCAGCACTGATGACCGCCAGGACGTACAAGACGATCGCCTACGTGCTGCTCACCGTCGCCAGCCTGATCACCGTCGTGCCGCTGCTCTACACGGTCTCGCTGTCGCTGCAGACCGAGAAGGAGATGCTGTCCGCGGAGTCGGTGCTCTGGCCGGAGTCGCCGCAGTGGGGCAACTACTCCACGCTCTTCGAGGAGGCGCCGTTCGGCAGCTTCATCCTCAACAGCCTGGTGGTCGCGGGCGCGATCGCGCTCTCCCACCTGATCTTCGACCCGCTGGTGGGCTACGTGTTCGCGAAGTTCGACTTCCCGTTCAAGAACACGCTGTTCGTCGCGATCCTCGCCACGCTGATGATCCCGCTCTTCGTCCGCATGATCCCGTTGTACGTGATGATGTCGGACCTCGGCTGGCTGGACAGCTACCAGGGGCTCATCGTGCCGTTCCTCATGGACGGCTTCGGCATCTTCCTCATGCGGCAGTTCATCCAGCCCATCCCCGACGACCTCATCCACGCGGCCCGGGTGGACGGGGCGAACGAGTTCACCATCTACTGGCGGATCATCCTGCCGCAGTGCAAGCCGGCGCTCGCCGTGCTGGGCCTGTTCACGTTCGTCTTCCAGTGGAACGAGTTCCTCTGGCCGCTGGTCGTGACGACCTCGGAGCGGATGCGGACGATCCCGGTGGGGCTGACCCAGTTCAGCCAGGAGCAGTTCCAGCTCTGGCATCTCACCGCCGCGGGGTCGGTCATCATGTTCGTACCGACGGCGCTGCTGCTCATCTTCAGCCAGCGCTACTTCGTCCGCGGAATCGCCCTGACCGGCCTGAAGTGACCCCCCACCCGACCGTGCGGAAAGGACCCCGATGCCCGACCGGCGTCCCCATGTCATCGTCGTCTTCACCGACCAGCAGCGCTGGGACACGACGGGCGCGGGCGGCAACCCGCTCGACCTGACGCCCGCGTTCGACCGGATGGCCCGCTCGGGCACGTACGCGTCGGCGGCGATCACCCCGCAGCCCGTCTGCGCGCCCGCCCGGGCGGCGCTGCAGACGGGCCGGTGGCCCACCGGCACCGGCTGCTACCGCAACGGGATCCCGCTGCCGCGCGACGCCCGTACGCTCGCGCACCACTTCGGCGACGCCGGCTACACCACCGGCTACATCGGCAAGTGGCACCTGGCCGGCGAGGACCCGGTGCCGCCGGAGGACCGCGGCGGGTACCAGCACTGGCTGGCCTCCAACGTGCTGGAGTTCACCTCGGACGCGTACCGCACGGTGATGTACGACGAGGACGGCGACCCGGTGCGGCTGCCCGGCTACCGCTCGGACGCGCTCTTCGACGCGGCGATCCGGTTCGCCGCCGACCACCACGAGGAGCCGTTCTTCCTCTTCCTCTCCCTCATCGAGCCGCACCACCAGAACGAGGTCGACGACTACCCCGCCCCCGACGGCTACGAGGAGCGCTACACGGGCCGCTGGCTGCCGCCGGACCTGGCCGCGCTCTCCGCGGAAGGCGGCACCGCGCACCGGCACATCGCCGGCTACTGCGGCCAGATCCGGCGCGTCGACGAGGGCCTGGGCCGGCTGCTGGACGCCCTGCGCAGCATGGACCTGCTCGACGACACGATCGTGGCGTTCACCTCCGATCACGGCAGCCACTTCCGTACCCGCAACTCCGAGTACAAGCGCTCCTGCCACGACGGTTCGATCCGGGTGCCGCTGGCCCTGCATGGCCCCGGCTTCGCCGGCGGCCGGGTGCTCGACGCTCCGGTCAGCACCCTGGACCTGCCGCCGACCCTCCTGGACGCCGCGGGGCTCGACGTCCCGGAGGAGATGCACGGGCGCTCCTTCCTGCCGCTGGTCCGCGACCCGGATGCCGACTGGCCGGAGGACGTCTTCGTCCAGGTCAGCGAGTCCGAGTGCGGACGGGCGCTGCGCACCTCACGGTGGAAGTACTACGTCGTCGACCCGGCGGCCGACGGCTGGCGTACCCGCTCCGGCAGCAGGTACGTCGAGACGGCGCTGTACGACCTGGCCCACGACCCGTACGAGCTCGACAACCTTGTCGGGCTCGCCTCGCACCGCGCGCTCGCCGACGGGCTGCGCGCGCGGCTGCTGGCGCGGATCACCGCGGCGGGCGAGCCGGAGCCGGTGATCGAGGCGGCTCCGGACCGGCGCGCGATGCAGCGCCGGGTCGATCCCACCGTGCACGGATTCAAGCTCGACGGCGTGCGCTTCGGACACCAGCGCAAGCACCCCTGAACCCCGGTGGGGCGAGCCCGTGGCGGCCGCTCAGGCGGCCGCCATGGGCGGGCAGATGCAGCGGACGCGACCGCAGCGCGGGCACACCGGCACGAGCGCGGTGGCATGCTGCTGCTGGGGTTGGTGACAGGTCATCTCGGATCCTCCGCCCGGCTGTGAGAACGTGATCTCCTACTCGTTAGACGCACCGGGGAGCGATCAGGTTTATGGACAGCGGCGCCTGGGACGAACGCTATGCCGCGAAAGACCTCGTTTGGGGCGGTGAACCGAACCGCTGGGTGGCCCGCGAGGTGGCGGAAATCACGCCCGCGCGGGCCCTTGACCTGGCCGCCGGCGAGGGGCGCAACGCGCTGTGGCTCGCGGCCCGCGGCTGGCGGGTGACGGCGGTCGACTTCTCGCAGGTCGCGCTGGAGCGGGGCCGCCGGCGGGCGGCGGAGCTGCCGCAGGAGGCCGCGGAGCGGATCCGGTGGGTACGGGCCGACCTGCTGGAGTACGCCCCGGAGGAGGGCTCGTACGAGCTGGTGGTGGTGGCGTACCTGCACCTGCCGGGCGCGCAGCGGCGCCGGGTGCTGCGGCGGGCCGCCGCCGCGCTCGCCGGCGGCGGCGAGCTGCTGGTCGTCGGGCACGACTCGGCGAACCTCACGGAGGGCACCGGCGGGCCGCAGGAGCCCGCGGTGCTCTTCACGGCGGAGGACGTGCTGTCGGACCTGGCGGACGACCCGCTTCGGACCGTACGCGCCGAGCGGGTGCGCCGCCCCGTGGCGCAGGAGGAAGGGCCGCCGAAGGAGGCGATCGACGCCCTGGCCCGGCTGCGCCGGGCGCCCTGAGGCCGCCGCCGGCCCCCCGGCCCCCGTGTGACCAGCCGTTGTTGACGTGAACCATTCTTCAAGTTGCACGGTGGGACACATGACGACTTCCACCGCCGTACGACAGCGAACGCCCGCCGGCTACGACGATCTGCCGCGCCTCATGGGCCTGATGACCGGCGACGAGAAGCACGGCCCGGCCGCCACCTCCACCCTCGACGCACTGTGGGTCCTCTACGACCGCGTCCTGCGGGTCACCCCCGGGACCGCCGAGGCGCCGGACCGCGACCGGTTCCTGCTCTCCAAGGGCCACGGCCCGATGGCGTACTACGCCGTGCTCGCCGCCAAGGGTTTCCTGCCCGCCGACTGGCTGCCGGGATTCGGCGCGTACGACTCGCCCCTCGGCCACCACCCGGACCGCACGCTGCTGCCCGGCGTCGAGATCGGCAGCGGCTCCCTCGGCCACGGCCTGCCGCTGGCCGTCGGCACCGCGCTCGGGCTCCGCGCCCGGGGCCTGTCCGAGCCGCGGGTGTGGGTGCTCGTCGGCGACGCCGAGCTGGACGAGGGCAGCAACCACGAAGCACTCGCCTACGCCGGCGCCACCGGCCTGGACTCCCTGCACACCCTCGTCATCGACAACGCCTCCGCCAGCCACGCGCTGCCCGGCGGCATCGCCGCCCGCTTCGAGGCCGCCGGCTGGTCCACCGCCACCGTCGACGGCCGCGACCACGAGGCGCTCTACGCCGCGTTCACCGCCCCGCACCCCGGGCGGGCGCGCGCCGTCGTCGCCCGCGTCGAACCCGCGTACGCCTGACCGCCCCGCACACTCCCCGCGCCACCTCCCGCCTGGAAAGGACACCCGACCATGGACACGATGCGCGAGCGCTTCGCCTCCGTCACCTCCCGGCTGCTGGACGAGGACCCCCGGCTGGCCGTCGTGCTCGCCGAGATCGGCACCGACGGCTTCGCGGAAGCGGCCCGGCGGCACCCGGACCGCGTCATCAACGTCGGCATCCGCGAGCAACTGCTCGTCGGCGTCGGCGGCGGGCTCGCCCTGGCCGGGATGCGCCCGGTGCTGCACACCTTCGCCAGCTTCCTCGTGGAGCGCCCCTTCGAGCAGGTCAAGCTGGACCTCGGCCACCAGGACGCGGGCGCGGTGCTGGTCAGCGCCTACGGCTCGTACGACTGGCCGGCCGGCGGCTACACCCACATGGCGCCCGGCGACATCGCGCTGCTGGACACCCTCGACGGCTGGACGGTGCATGTGCCGGGCCATCCGGACGAGGCCGCGACGCTGCTGCGGCACGCGGTCGCCGCGGGCGACGACAAGGTGTACGTGCGGCTGTCGCAACAGGCGAACGCGGCGGGCCGGCCGGTCGACGGCGCGGGGTTCCTGACCGTGCGCGAGGGCCGCGCGGGCGTGGTCGTGGCGGTCGGCCCGCTGCTGGACGACGTGCTGGCCGCGGCCGAGGGCCTGGACGTGACGGTGCTGTACGCCACCACCGTGCGCCCCTTCGACACCACCGCGCTGCGCGCCGCGGTGGGCCCCGGCCCCGCGGACGTCGTCCTGGTCGAGCCGTACCTCGCCGGCACCTCCACCGCGTACGCGAACGACGCCCTGGCCGACGTGCCGCACCGGGTGCTGGGTCTTGGCACCGCCCGGGGCGAGCTGCGGCGCTACGGCACGGTCCCCGAACACCTGCGGGCGCACGGGCTCGACCCCGCGTCCCTGCGCGAGCGGATCGCGGCGTTCACGGGCCCCCGGGACGGGGCCCGGGCCGCGGCCTGACCGACGGGGGCCGGGCGGGTCAGGATTCGCCGGCCAGCTCCGGGTGCTCCTCGAGCAGCCGGGGCGGGGCGGCCTGGCGCCAGGAGTCGGCGACGATGATCTGCAGCTCGTCGCGGTCCTCCAGGGCGGCGATCCGCACCCGTACCCACGCGAACGGCGCCTCGTGGTCGGCGACCCAGAACTTCTCCGGCTCCGCGAGCGCGAGTTCGTCCCGCTCCACCTTGGGGCAGCGCACCGCGAACGACGTCTCGTCCTCGGGCAGGGTGAGGAACATCTTGCCCTTCACCCGGAAGGTGGGCATGCCCCACGCCAGCTTCTCCGCGGTCTGCGGCAGCGCGAGGGCGGTCTTGCGTACGTCCTCGGCGGTGAGGGTCATCGGTGCTCCCCCGTCGGTCACACGTGCTTGTCGAGCCAGTCGAGCAGGTCCGCCTGGACCTCGGCGCGGTTGGTCTCGTTGAGGATCTCATGGCGGGCCCCGGGGTACGCGCGCCAGGTCGGCTCCCGCAGCCCCGCGTAGCGGAAGTCCTCCAGCAGCTCGGCGACGTGCGTGAGTCCCTGGTTGCACGGATCCCGGTCGCCGACGGCGATGTGCACGGGCAGGTCGACGGGGATCCGGGCCACGTTGTACGGGTCGTTGATCTTCCGGGTGCCGAGCACCCAGCCCAGTGACAGCGCGACGTCGAAGGGGAAGCCGCAGCGCTCGTCGGCGACGTAGGCGTCGACCTCGGCGGTGTCGCGGGAGAGCCACTCGAAGCCGGTGCGGTGCTCGTACGGGTCGTTGAACGACGCGAAGATCTCCGGCACGAAGTCCGAGAGCGCACCGCGCCCGCGCTCGGCCGCCTCCCCCGCCAGCCGGCGCACCGCGGTCTCCGTCTCCACGCCCGGCAGGCTCCGCAGGATGCCGGTGAGCACGAGCCCCGCCAGGCCCTCGCCGTGCTCCTGGGCGTAGTCGCGGGCGAGCATCGAGCCCATGCTGTGGCCGAGGAGGACGAAGGGCAGCCCGGGGTGGTCGGCGCGCAGCCGGTCGCCGACGGCGGTGAGGTCGTCGACGACGGCGCGCCAGGGGTCCGCGTCGCCGGTGCCGGTGACGCCGTAGCCGCCGGTGGCGGCGGTGGCGCCGTGGCCGCGGTGGTCGGAGGCGGCGACGGCGTAGCCGTGGGCGGCGAGGAAGCGGGCGAACCGGTCGTAGCGCAGGCCGTGCTCCGCGGCGCCGTGCACGATCTGCACCAGCGCCCGCGGCCGGCCGTCCTCGGGCAGCCAGGTGTACGAGGCGACGGGCGTGCCGTCCGCGGCCTGAAGGTGGTCGGAGTGCATGCGGCTCGCCTTCCTCGCGATCGGTCGGGTCCGGAGCGGGACTTCCGGGGGTCCAGCCTCTCTCGCCGGGGCGCCGGACACCAGATCAGCCGTCGAAGGAGATCACGACGTGGTCCTCGACGGGCTCGTACCCGAGGCGCTGGTACAGCGCGTTGCTGGTGGGGTTGGCGAGGTCGGTGAAGAGGAGCACGTCGCGGGCGCCGGCGGCCGGCGCCGCGCGGCTGACGGCCGCGGTGACGGCGGCCGCGTAGCCGCGGCGGCGCAGCGGGGGCGGGGTGTAGACGGGCGCGACACGCACCATACCGGCGACGGTCCGGGTGAGGCCGGCGTACGACACGGGCCGGCCGCCGTCCTCCCAGAGCGTCGCGCCGCCGTAGGCGAGCCGGTCGGCGACGGCGCGGGCCGGGTCGCCCGCGCCGCCGCCGGACTCGGCGGCGAACTCCCGGGTCCACGCGACCAGCAGGTCCCGGTCGGCCTCGGTGGCGGGTCTGGCCCGTCCGGGCGGCGCCGGGTCAGGGGGCACCAGCTCTCCCAGCCGGTAGAGCCGGTGCCGCTCCTCCACGGTGCCGGCCGCACCGGTGCGCGCGGTCCAGGCGCCGGCGAACGCCTCGGCCGCCGCCCGCCCGGCGTGCACGTCCGAAACGGGCGGCCCCCCGGCGGACCGCAGCTCCGCCAGCTCCACGGCGGCGGCCGCCGGCATCCGGGACAGCACGAGCGGATACGGCGGGGTGGCCAGATACGCCCCGGCCACCCGTCCGTCCGGGGCCCGCCACCATCCGAACGCGGGCGTGCCGCCGCCGTACCGGTCGAGGCCGGCGGCGTCGAGCGAGGCGGTCACCGTCAGCAGGACGGTGTGCGGGGCGGGCTCCGCCCGCAGGAAGGGGCCCGCGGCGGCGGTGAAGGCGTCGAGATCGTGCGTCGTGGTCCAGCTCATGCCCCACCCTGCACCGCCGCCGCGTACGAAAGCACCCGCATTTCCGTGCCCCGCCCCCGCGTTGGCGGCCCCGGCGCCGCCGCCTCGCGCTCCGCCGGGGCCGGCTCAGGGCTGCGGGACGGCTAACTGCTCCACCTCCCGGATGCCGGGGCGGCCCGCCGCCACGTGGACGCGGGCGCGGGTGGCGACGGGGGCGCCGGGGGTGGAGACGTACGGGACGACGCGGTAGTCGGTACGCCAGCTCTCCCGGGTCACCTCGCAGACGCCGTAGCCGCGCTGGACGTTGTGGAACTTCATGTGCGGGTTCTCCTGCAGCCAGATGCGGCCCCACTCGTCCTGGTCGGAGCCGTTGCCTCCGGAGGAGACGGAGGTGCCGAGGAACTCGACGCCGACGGTGGCGGAGGCGGGGTCGTCGAAGTCGTGCTTGAGGTCGGCGGCGACGCTGCGGTGGGCGTCGCCGGTGACGACGACGAAGTTGCCGATGCCGCGCTTCTCCACGCCGTCGAAGAGGCGCTGCCGCGCGGCGGCGTAGCCGTCCCAGGTGTCCATGCCGAACGCCTGCTCGATGCCCTCGGCGGAGTCGCCCTGCATGGTCATGATCTGGTTGGCCATCACGTCCCAGGTGGTACGGGACCGGGTGAGCCCGTCGAGCAGCCACGCCTCCTGCTCGGCGCCGAGCATGGTGCGCGCCGGGTCCAGCCGGTCGTCGCAGTCGAACTGCCGCCCGTCGCCGCACGCCTGGTTGTCACGGAACTGGCGGGTGTCGACGACGTGGAACTGGGCGAGGGTGCCGTAGGACAGCCGGCGGTAGAGCTGCATGTGCGGTCCTGCGGGCAGCGAGGAGCGGCGCAGCGGCAGGTTCTCGTAGTACGCCTGGAAGGCGGCGGCGCGCCGGGCCGCGAACTCGGCGCCGCCGACGTCGTCGCCGTCGAGGCCGTCGGCCCAGTTGTTGTCCACCTCGTGGTCGTCGAGGACCACGATCCAGGGGTGGGCGGCGTGCTCCGCCTGGAGGTCGGGGTCCAGCTTGTACTGGCCGTAGCGCACCCGGTAGTCGGCGAGCGAGTGGATCTCGCGGGCGGGCAGGTGGCCGCGGCCGACGGTGCCCTGGCCGCCGCCCTCGTAGATGTAGTCGCCGAGGTGGACGACGACGTCGACGTCCTCCCCGGCGAGGTGGCGGAAGGCGGTGAAGTGGCCGTCGGGGTAGTTCTGGCAACTGACGAAGGCGAAAGCCATCGAGGCGATGCCGGCGTCCGCGGCCGGGGCGGTCCTGGTGCGCCCGGCCTCGCTGACGTGCCGGCCGGCGCGGAAGCGGTACCAATACTCCCGGTCCGGCTCCAGCCCCCGGACCTCGGCATGGACGGAGTGACCCAGCTCGGGTACGGCCCACTCCACCCCGGCGCGCCGCACCCGCCGGAACCCCGGGTCCTCGGCGATCTGCCAGGTCACCGGCACCTTGTACCCGGGCATCCCGCCGCGTCCGTCCGCGGCCAGCGGGTCGGGCGCGAGCCGGGTCCAGAGCACGGCGCCGTCGGGCTCCGGGTCGCCGGAGGCGACGCCGAGGGCGAACGGGTCGCCGCTGAAGCGGGGTTCGGCCCGGGCGGGCGCGGCGCACAGGCCGGCGACGGGCAGCGCGGCGGCCAGGGAGAACCCTGACCCGAGCGCGAGGAAACGGCGGCGGCTGAAACCCGGGGTGCTGGTGAAACGAGACACGGGGCCTCCCAGTGAGCGGTACCTGAGTCCTGAGCGACGCGTGGGGGGCCGCCCCAACATAGGGGCGCGCGGGCGCGGTCGGGCACCTGTTGCGGCTGTCTCGGCGGAATCGCGGGCCCGCTCGAGTACGCGCTGTCCGATATTGCTCGGCGCATTCCGTCGTAGGTATAGCCAAAGAAGATGCGAACAGGTTGCCGGAGGCAGGCGCACGGGCAGGTTCGGCAGGTCACTGTCGAATCCCGGTCCCGAGGAGACAGAACATGACGCTCAAGAGGAACAGGAGTGGCGTAACTTCCCACAAATTGACTCCAGTAGAGGTCACTTTTCCGCCGATCTGGTGTCCGTTTCCGGCACGGCTGCACCCCGAGGCGGCCGGTCTGGACGACCACGTCATCGCCTGGGCGCGCCACGCCGACCTGATCCGCGACGGGTCCGCCGTCACCCACTTCCACCGCGCCGGCTTCGGCCGGTTCGCCGCCGCCGTCTACCCCCGCGCCGGCCGTCTCGAACTGGTCGCCGAGTGGCAGGTCTACAACTGGATCGTCGACGACCAGCTCGACGAGGGCCACATGGCCCGCACCCCCGCGCAGCGGCTGCGCACGGCCACCGAGCTGGGCGCCCAACTGGACCCCGACCTCGATGCGCCGGCGCCCGCCGGGCCCCTCGCCGCCGCGCTCGCCGACCTGTGGGAGCGTACGGCCAAGCCCTTCTCCCGCGCCTGGCGCGAGCGGTTCGCCGCGCACTACCGCGACTTCCTGTGGTACACGATCCTGCCGCACGCGGAACCCGCCCGGATCCCCGGCCAGACGCTCGCGGACTTCACGCGGCGCCGGCGGCTCAATTCCGGCTGCGAGATGAGCTTCGACCTGATCGAGCCCGCGAACTCCACCGAAATCCCGGCCGCCGTCGCCGCCAGCGACGCCTACCGGGCGGCCCGGGACGCCGCCAACGACGTCATCTCCTGGACCAACGACATCTACTCGGTGCACAAGGAGACCGCCCGCGGCGACCACGACCACCTCGCCGCCGTGCTGTGGCGCCTCGAAGGCGGCACCCGGCAGGCGGCGCTCGACCGGGCGGCCGCCATGGTCGGGCGGCGCACCGAGGACTTCAGGTCCGCCTGCCAGGACGTACGCGGCATGAAGCCGCTCTTCGGCCTCGACCCCCACGGGTGGGCGGTGGTCGAGGACTCGCTCACCGACCTCGGCTCATGGATCGCGGGCAGTCTCGAATGGCACGGCTGGTCGCCGCGCTACCGGGAGGTGGCCGCCACGAGGGCCGGCAGTGCACCCGCGTACGTAGAGCCGCACCTGGGTTAGCCGCGGCTCAGCTCCCGCGCCACCACGCGACCAGCGTCCGCCACAGCGACGGCCGCCGCCGGCGGCCCGGCTCCGTACCCGCCGGGAGGCCGTCGGGCTGCGCCTCGGGCCCGGGGGTGGTGGCCTGGGCGGCCGGGGCAGGCGCGCTCGCCACCGCCGCGGCTACGGGTTCCTGCGCGGCCGGCGCCGGCGCCGCGCCGGCGGGCCCGGAAGGACCCGGCACGGATGCGGCGGGCACCTGCTCCCGCCGGACCGCGCCCGTGGCGGGGCCCGGCGGGGTGAAGGTCACCGGCAGCTCGACCAGTTCGCGGGAGAGCAGCGAGGTGCGGTGCTTCAGCTCCTTCTCGTCGACCGCCAGGCTCAGGTCCGGCAGCCGCGACAGCAGCGTGTCGATCCCGGTGTCGGCGATGGCCCGGCCGATGTCCTGGCCAGGGCACTCGTGCGGCCCGCCGCTGAACGCCAGGTGCGAACGGTTCCCGTGCACCGGCACGTCGAGGTCGGGGCGGATCTCCGGGTCGAGGTTGCCCGCGGCAAGGCTGAGGATCAGCAGGTCCCCCGCCTTGATCTGCTGCCCGGCCAGCTCCGTGTCGCCGGTGGCGTACCGCCCGTAGACGGCGGTGAACGGCGGCTCGTCCCACAGCACCTGCTCCAGCGCGTCCGGCAGCGTCATGTGGCCGCCGGCCAGGTTGCCGCGGAAGCGGCTGTCGGTGAGCACCATGCGCAGGGTGTTCGCGATCAGGTTCGCGGTGGTGGAGTACGCGGCGATCAGCACCAGCCGCAGGTGCTCGACCAGTTCGTCGTCGCGAAGGCCCGACTCGTGCGCCACCAGCCAGGAGGCGAAGTCGTGCCCGGGCGCCGCCTGCTTGCGCGTCACCAGGTCGCGCAGCGTCTGCACGATGTAGTCGTTGCTCGCGATCGCCGTCTCGGAGCCCTTGACCATGTCCCGCGCGGCCGCGACCAGTTGCGGGCCGTACGACTCGGCCATGCCGAGCGCCTTCGTCATCACCAGCATCGGCAGGTGCTCCGCGAACTGGCCCACCAGGTCCGCCCGGCCGGTGGCCGCGAACTCGTCGATGAGCTGCCCGGAGAAGCGGGTGACGTGGCGCCGGATGCCGTGCCGGTCGAAGCGCTTCATGCTGTCGGTGACCGCGGAGCGCAGCCGCCGGTGCTCGGAGCCGTCGACGAAGGAGCACATCGGCACCCAGGTCACCAGCGGCAACAGCGGGTTGTCCGGGCCTACCTGGCCGTCCCGCAGGAAGCGCCAGTTGCGCGAATCGCGGGAGAAGCGGGTCGGATTGCGGGTGACGTCCAGCAGCTCGCGGTAGCCGAGGACCAGCCAGGCGGGCAGGTCGCCGTGGACGAGGACGGGCGCGACGGCGCCGTGCTCGGCGCGCAGCTTCTCGTACAGCCCGTACGGGTTCGTCGCCGCCTCGTGGCCGTCCATCCGGGCCGGGCCGCCGGTGCCGCCGGCGTGCGCGGGGCAGCCGGGCGGTGGCGCCGCGGCCTGGCCGGCGCTCTGCTCCTGCGGGTCTGCTGCCGGTACGGGATCGGATTCCGTCGTCACGACGCCTCCGTGGTCAGGGCTATGGAGTGCAGGAAGCGCACCAGGGACTTCAGGACGCTGCGGGAGGACTCCTGATCGCGGGCGTCGCAGGTGACGAGCGGTACGTGCGCGGGCAGGTCGAGCGCGGCCCGTATCTCGTCGAGGGAGTGGGACGGGGCGTCCGGGAAGCGGTTGACCGCGACGAGGAACGGTACGGCGCCCTCCTCCAGCCGGCCCAGCACGTCGAAGCAGGCTTCGAGCCGGCGGGTGTCGACCAGCACCACGGCCCCGAGCGCGCCCTCGAAGAGGCCCTGCCACAGGAACCAGAAGCGCTGCTGGCCGGGCGCGCCGAAGAGGTAGAGCACCAGCCGCTCGTTGAGGCTGATCCGGCCGAAGTCCATGGCGACGGTCGTCTCGCTCTTGTCCGGCACGCCGGCGAGGTGGTCCACGCCCTCGCCGGCCCGGGTCATCGTCTCCTCGGTCGTCATCGGGTCGATCTCGCTGACCGCGCCGACCATGGTCGTCTTCCCGACGCCGAACCCGCCCACCACCACGACCTTGACCGACGTCGTCGCCGAGGCGGGCAGGAGGTCCTCGCCGCGCGGACCCACGACGGCGTCAAAGCTGTTCGAGTCCATCCATTACTTCCTCGAGGAGTCGCAGGTCTGCCACGGGCGGGACGGTGGAGCGGGTCTCGACCGCGCCCTCCGCCATCAGGTCCGCGACGAGCACCGCCACCGCGCTGAAGGGCAGGCGCAGATAGGCGGTCAGTTCGGCGACGGACAGGGGCGCGCGGCACAGCCGGACGATGGCCGCGCGCTCGGGCTGCATCCCGGGCGCCGGCTGCGTCCGGGAGATGACGAGCGTGACCAGGTCGAGTGCACCCTGGGCGGCGGTGCCGCTGCGCCCGCCGGTGATGACGTAAAGCCGTTCGGGACCGTCGTCGTGCCACTCGTGGTCCGCTTCCTTCATATGGCCTGTCCGTCGCTCCGCGGTGGGCTTGTCAGATGGGCCCCGATGCGAGCGACGAGATCACGCATGCGCTGGCCCATGAGGCCCGCGTCGACTCCTTCGTCGGCCGCGACCGCCAGATAGGCTCCGGCGCCCGCGGCCATGAGATAGAAGAATCCGCCGCTCACCTCGATGACCAGCATCCGCATCTTCCCGTTGCTGTTCGGGAAGACGCCGGCGATCGACTTCGCCAGGCTCTGCAGCCCGGCGCAGGCGGCCGCGAGCCGGTCGGCCGTGTCCGGCTCGGTGCCGTGCTGGGCCATCCGCAGCCCGTCGGAGGACAGGACCACGACGTGCCGGGTCTCGGGGACGCTCTCGGCCAGATCCCGGAGCATCCAGTCCATGTCCGCTCGCTGCGCCACGTCAGTCCTCCTCGCCCGATGATGGATTCGACGGCCCCGGTGCGCCGTCGCCGTGCCGGAGGCGGGCGGGGCGTTCCGGGCGTATCGACCCGGCTGCCTCGTCCTCGCCGCGGGCGGTACCGCCCGGCTCTTGCGGCTCCGCGGCCGCGCCCGCGTCCCCGCCCTGCGGCTCGCCCTCCAGGCCGCGGGTGAAGTCGCCGAGCCACAGGCCCGGTTCGACGCCGCGGCCCTCCGCCGCGCCGTTCTCGGTCCCGGCCGGGGACGCGGTGGCCGTACGCCGTCCGGACGGCTGCCCGCCGGCCGCCGGGGCGGCGGGCGGCGCGACCGGTGCACGGCGGCGGCGCTGCGGCAGGCTGCCGGCGACCGGCTCGGGGTGCGCGGGCGGCGAGGGCTGCGGGCCCGCCTGCCGCGCCGGCGGCACCCGGTCCCGGCTGCGCTTGAGGCCCGCGCGCGCGTCGGCGCTGCCCTCGACGCCGGCCGGCGGCGGGGTGGGGTTGCGCAGCGGCCGCGGTCCCGAAGTGGCGCCGATGCCGTGGGCGGTGCCGGTGGCGGGCGTGGTGGTGAGCAGGACCTGCGGCACGACGAGCACCGCGCGCACGCCGCCGTACGCGGACGGGCGCAGCGAGACGCGGAAGTCGTACGTCTGCGCCAGCCGGCCGACGACCGCGAGCCCGAGCCGCGGGGTCTCGCCGAGGTCGTTGAGGTCGATGCCGGCCTGGGCCTCGGCGAGCATGTGCTCGGCGCGCTCGCGGGCCTCTTCGCTGAGGCCCACGCCGCCGTCCTCGATCTCGATGGCGACGCCCGACTGCACCTCGGTGGCGGAGAGATGGACCTTGGCGTGCGGCGGCGAGTAGCGGGTGGCGTTGTCGAGGAGTTCGGCGACGGCGTGGATCAGCGGCTCGACGGCGGAGCCGACGACGGCGACCTCGGCCACGGGGTGCAGTTCGACGCGCTGGTAGTCGATGATCCGGGACATGCCGCCGCGCAGCACGCTGTAGAGCGCGATGGCCTTGCCCCACTGGCGGCCGGGGCGGTCGCCGCCGAGCACGGCGATGCTGTCGGCTAGCCGGCCGACCAGCGCGGTGCCGTGGTCGAGCTTGAGCAGGTCGGCGAAGAACTCGTGCCGCCGGCCGTGCCGGTCCTCCATCTCCCGCAGGCTGCGCGCCTGCTGGTGGATGATGGCCTGCACCCGGCGGGCGATGTTGACGAAGCCGCGCTCGGCGGAGACGCGCAGGTCCTCGGCGTCCTGCACCGCCTCGACGACGGAGCGCAGCGCGGCCGCGTGGGCGGCGCGCACCTGCGGGGTCAGGGACTTCTCCGCCTCTATGTCGGCGAGCACGTCCTCGGCGTACTCACCCCGCTGCAGCCGCGCGACGGCCTGCGGCAGCAGGCCCGCGAGCCGGATCATCTCGGCTTCCCGGGCGGCGAGCCGGCGCTCCCACGCGGCCTCGTGGTCCGCCTGCTCCGCGGACGGCGCGCCTGCGGCCCGCCCGCGGCGCTCGGCCTCGGCGGCGGCGAACGCGACCACGAGGGTGGCGATCGCGCCGCACACGGCGACGGGCGTACGCGCGTCGGCGGAGACGAGCGGCAGGGCGATGGCCGTGCTCACGACCACGACGGCGGTGGGTATCAGCCACCAGCGGACGAATCCCGTCCGCCGGCCGCCGGTGGCGGGTCCCGCTGGATCCATGAGCATCCTCAGGGTCGAACGACTGTGTGACGCCGAGCGGTCACGCTGAGCATCGCAAGCAGCTTAGTGCGCTCCGCTTGCCGCTGGCATAGGTTCTCTGCATGTCCAACCAACGCCTACCTCACGTTAGTTGACGGTCACTCAGCGAACGGGTCGCGACCGTTCCTCAGCCAGTACCGAGCAGTTCGAGCACATCGGCATCCGTGAGCTGCTCGAACTCGTCGTACCAGAGCCCTACCGCGCCGAAGTCCGGCGGCGCGTACAGGCACGTCACATCGTCCGCCTCGCCGCGCACGGCACTGAGCCCGCCGGGCGACGCCACGGGCACGGCCAGGGTGAGCCGTGCGGGCCCCGCCGCGCGGGCCGCGCGCAGCGCCGCGCGGGCGGTCGCGCCGGTGGCGAGCCCGTCGTCCACGACGACGGCCCAGCGGCCGGCGAGCGCGGGTGCGGGCCGGCCGCCGCGGTAGAGCGACTCGCGGCGGCGCAGCTCGGTGACCTCCCGGCGGGCGGTCGCCGCGAGGTCACGCTCGGTGAGCCCGGCGCCGGCGAGCGCGTCGGGGTCGTAGAGCGGCGGGGCGTCGCCGGCCACCGCGCCGAGGCCGTACTCGGGGTGGTGCGGGTGGCCGATCTTGCGGACGAGGAGCACGTCGAGCGGGGCGCCGAGGGCGCGGGCGACCTCGTACCCGACGGGCACGCCGCCGCGCGGCAGCGCGAGCACCACGGCGTCCCGCGGGGCGCCGGCCCCGGGCCGGCCGTCCCGCAGCCGCCGGGCGAGCGCGCGGCCCGCCTCGCTACGGTCGTGGAAGCGCATGGTCCCGCTCCGTCGGGGTCCCCCGGGTCACGTCACATTGTGCGACGGCCCGGGGCGTCACGCACCTCGCGCGCACGGTCCGGGGGTACGGGACCCGCCGCCGTCAGCGGCGGCGCAGGTGCACGACCGCGGCGTCGAGGTCCCCGTGCAGCCCGGTGTGCAGCCCCCGGTGCGCGAGCACCCCGCCCCGCAGCACCTCCCCCGGCTCGCCGCCGGCCAGCACCTCGTACTCCGCGGCCGGGTCGACCGCGGCGAGGCGCAGCGGCGGGAGCGACTCGTTGTAGCGCTGCGACTGCAGCCAGGCCAGGACGACGACCTCGTCGGCACGCTCCGGGTCGTCGCCGAGGACGTACTGCACGGCGCTCAGGCCCTCCTGCGGCTCCCGCAGCCGGTAAAGCCGGCCGAGCTGGACGGCGGGGCGGATCCGCTTGTACAGCTCCACCCAGCGCCCGGCCTCGGCCAGCTCCTCGCCGCTCCACCGGGCGAGGTCGCCGCCGACGCCGAGCACGCCGGCCATGGCGCTGACGAAGCGGTAGCGCAGGCTGCTGACGCGGTCCTGCATCTGCTCGTTGGGGCTGTCGGTGACCCAGGCGGCGGTGACCCGGGCGGGATGGATCTGGCCGATGCCGTGCTGGATGGGCAGCCGGTCGAGCGGGTCGGTGTTGTCGGAGGTCCACACCTGGTCCGTACGGGACAGGATGCCGAGGTCGATCCGGCCGCCGCCGCCGGAGCAGGACTCGAAGGCGACGTGCGGGTGCGCGGCGCGCAGCCGGTCGAGGAGGTCGTACAGCCCGCGTACGTGCGGCACCGAGGGGTCGGCGTGCGCGCCCGGCTCGGTGAGGGAGCGGTTGAAGTCCCACTTGACGTAGTCGATGGGCGCGGAGCGCAGCAGTTCGTCGAGCTGCTCCCACAGATACGTCCTGACCTCGGGGCGGCCGAGGTCCAGCACGAGCTGGTGGCGGAACTCGGTGCGCCGGCGGCCCGGCCGGTGGTGCACCCAGTCGGGGTGGGCGCGGTAGAGGTCGCTGTCGGGGTTGACCATCTCCGGCTCGACCCAGATGCCGAAGTGCATGCCGAGGGCGTGGACCTCGTCGGCGAGCGGCTTCAGCCCGTCGGGGAAGCGGTCGGGGTTGGGCGTCCAGTCGCCGAGGCCGGCCTTCGCGTGCGTACGGGAG
This sequence comes from Streptomyces sp. CNZ287, assembly GCF_007827615.1. Taxonomy (NCBI): domain Bacteria; kingdom Bacillati; phylum Actinomycetota; class Actinomycetes; order Kitasatosporales; family Streptomycetaceae; genus Streptomyces; species Streptomyces sp. CNZ287. The sequence continues at coordinate 126,114 of NZ_VISV01000015.1, forward strand.
CCGAACCAGCCGTCGTCGACGACGAAGAGCTCCACGCCCATCGCCGCGGCCCGCCGCGCCAGCTCGCGCTGGTGCTCCAGCTCGACGTCGAACTTGGTGGCCTCCCAGGAGTTGTAGAGAACGGGCCGGGGGATGTGCGCGTCCGGTACGACGTGCGCGAGCTGCCAGGCGTGCCAGGCGCGGGAGGCGGCGCCGAAGCCGCCGTCGGTGTAGAGGCCGGCGAAGACGGGCGCGGTGTACGACTCGCCGGGCGCGAGCAGGACCAGTCCGGAGTCGTCGTGCCCGGCGCCGCCGACGGCCTGCACGACGCCGTCGTCGAGCTGCTGGACGGCGATGCGCCACGATCCCGACCAGGCCAGCGCGCAGCCGTAGACCTCGCCGTGCTCCTCGCCCGCGGTGCCGTCGTCCAGGGCGATCCAGGGCAGGTGGCGGTGGGAGGTGTGGCCGCGGCGGCTGCCGATGACGGTCTCGCCGGGGGTCAGCTCGGCGCGGGCGAGCAGGCTCTCGGCGGCCCAGCGGCCGTGCAGGTGGGAGAGGCGGCGGCGGTCGGCGCGCGGCAGGGTCCAGGCCGCGGAGTCGAGCCGCAGCAGCTCCAGCGCGGAGTCGCCGGGTCCGCCCTCGTGGACGGCGGTGGCCCAGCGCTCCAGCACGTCGGCCCCGGCGCGCATGCGGTAGTGCAGGGTGACGGCGAGGCGGTGCACGGGGTCGTGGAAGGTGAGCCGCAGCACGCCGCTCTCGGTCTCGGCGCCGCGGAACTGCCACTCGCTGCCGCGCCCGCCGCCGCCGTCCGCGGCGCGTACGGCGAGCGCGGGCCGCACGAAGCGGGGGCCGCCCTCGACGGGGTACTCCTCGCGGCCGTCGAGGCGCGATTCGAAGGAGCGGAAGCGCGGCGCCGGTTCCGCGGCCAGCGCCTCGGCGTCGGCGAGGGTGAGCCGCGGTCCCCAGTGGAGATGCAGCAACTCGTCGCGCCGGTTCAGCCGCAGGGCGTAGCTGCTGTGCGGGCCCGACAGCAGCCAGAGCCGACCGTTCCCACCGACCTCGACCATCTCATCTCCCATAACTCAACAGAGATACACAACATCGCAGCCGGGGGGATCCTTGTCCAGCGTGCCTTTGTCGTACTGTCGAAGTGCCTCGTCCTCCCTACGCTACGGAGCCCCGATGACGCAGACGACCGAGCCGGAGCTGACCGGTGTCCGCAACTTCCGCGACGTCGGCGGGCTGCCCACCACCGGCGGCGGCCGGACCAGGACCGGCCGGCTCTACCGCAGCGGCCACCTGGCCCACGCCACCGCCGAGGACACCGCCTTCCTCGGCTCGCTCGGTCTGCGCACGGTCTACGACTTCCGCAACGCCGCCGACATCCGCCTCGACGGCCCCGACGTCGACCTTCCGGGCGTACGGAACGTCAACGTGCCGCTCAACGACCCGGCGGAGGGCAAGGAGTTCTGGAAGCTGGTCCGCGACGGCGACATACCGACGCTGCGCTCGCTGCTCGGCGACGGCCAGGCGGCGGCGCGCATGGAGGACTCGTACCGGGACATGATCCTCCACCGCAACGCGGAGCACTCCCGGGTCCTGCACTCGCTGGCCGACGACGGCGCCCCCGCGCTGCTGCACTGCGCGGCGGGCAAGGACCGGGCCGGGCTGACCATCGCGCTCGCGCTGCTGGCCGTGGGCGTCGAGCGGGAGGCGATCGAGGCGGACTACCTGGAGTCCAACGCGCAGCACCGCCGCTACCGGGTCCAGCGCGGCGAGGGCGCGCAGGGCGGCACCTCGCCGGAGGTGATGGAGCTGCTCAGCCCGCTGTTCGACGCCCGGGCGAGCTACCTGGGCGCGGCCTTCGCCACCATCGCCGAGCGCTGGGGCACCGTCGACCGCTACTTCCACGAGGCCCTTCGCCTCAGCCACACCACCCGCGACCGCCTGCGCGCCAGCCTGCTGACCGGCTGAGCGCCGCGCCCGTCCGAGCGGGCGGGCGGAGGCGCTTCCCTGCGGCGGCGCCGCTACGCGGTGTCCGCCGCCGCCTCCGCCGGCTCGGCGACCCAGCCCGCCGCGAGCACGAGCCCCGAGGCGCGGTGCACGGCGACGAACGCGAAGGGCCGGTCGTAGCGAACCAGGACGAGCTTCGCCTCCCGGTTCGGCAGCCCGGCCGCCGCGACGCCCGACGCGGTCACCGCCGCGGCCCGGAACCCGACCGCCGTGAAGGTGGCGGTCGCGGCCTGCTGCGCGGACGTGACCGCGAGCGGCTCGCTGCCGGTGACGCCGGGGAAGTGGCCGCGGCTGTCGTCGGAGGCGGACTCCAGGCCGAACAGCCGAGGCATGGCCAGCAGATCGTGGTCGCCGGCCACGGTGAACGGCACCGTGCGCACGACCAGCCGGGGCTCCGGGTCCATCGACGCGTGGTACGCGACCTGCACCCCCGGCGCCCGCGTGCCCTCGCGCAACTCGCCGCCCGGCGTCAGTCCATACGCGCCGGCGACCGCCTCGACGGCGGCGCCCGCGACCTCGCCGCCCGGCGCGCCCTCGGGGCCGAGGGCCAGGTGGACGTCGATGCTGTACGCGCCCTCGACTTCGTAGAGCGTCAGCGGGCCGAGCGGGGTATCGGCGACGCGCAGCCGGTCGGTCCGGCCGTGGGCGTGCAGCAGCTCGTTCACCTCGCGCCCCGCCCAGGGCCCGTGGCGCAGTGGCGCCGCCCACTCCTGGTCGAACGGAAGGATCCAGTCGGTCCGTACGATCAGCGCGGACGCCAGCACCAGCCGGGTCCACTCCGAAAGCTCCACGGGCATCGCGGGGATCCGCCCGTCGGTGCGCCCGGCCGCCCAGGCGTCCAGCGCAGCCCGGTCCGCCGCGCCGTCGCCGGTGAGCAGTCCGCGTACGCCGGGCGGCAGTTGCCCGGCCCACTCGGGTCGCAGCTCGATCCGGTCACCGCGGAACCAGAGCCCGAGCGCGGCGTCCACGCCCGTCATCCCGTCGAGGGCGGCGAGGAGTTCGCTCCCGGCGGCGGCCGCGTCCTGCGCGGGTACGCCGAGGGCGCCCTCCAGCTCCGCGCGGGCGGGCCCGTCCGCCGCCCCGGCGAGCAGCGCGGCCGGCGGCCACAGGCCCGCGGCGGTGAACACCGTGCCGTGGCCGTCTCGTACCGCGGCCCGTGCCCAGCGCGCCGTCATGGTTCCCACCGCGAGGACCGTCGACCGCGGGATCTCCGCACCCATGCGGGCAGCGTAACAACGACGCTCAGGCGCTTAGCGGCCGGAGACCGCCTGCTTGGCCAGGGTGCGGCCGAACTCCCAGATCAGCCCGCCGCCCGCGTGCGCCTCGTCCATCACCGACGTGAACGCGTCCAGGAACCGCTGCACCTCCGCCTCGCCGATCACCAGCGGCGGCAGCAGCTTGATGACCTCCTGCCGGTCGCCGGAGACCTGGGTGAGGATGCGGTGGCGCTGCAGCAGCGGCACGACGATCAACTGCGCGAACAGCCCCTTGCGGGCGGCCTGGAGGAGCGTCCAGCGCCCGCGCAGCTTCAGCGACGCCGGCTTGCCGAACTCGATGCCGACCATCAGCCCGCGCCCGCGCACGTCGTGCAGCAGCTCGTACCGGTCGATCAGCCCGGCGAGCTTCGTGCGCAGCAGGTCGCCGGTGTGCCGGGCGTTCTCGACGAGCCGCTCGTCCTCCAGCACGTGCAGGGTGGCGAGCCCCGCGGCCATCGCGGGCGCGTTGGTGCCGAAGCTCGCCGAGTGCACCAGCACGCGGTCCATGGACGAGTAGACCTTCTTGAAGATCCACTCCCGGCCCAGGGTGGCGCCCACGGGCACGTACCCGCCGGACAGCGCCTTCGCCACGCAGACGAGGTCCGGCTCGACGCCCTCCTCGTGGTCGTACGCGAAGAACATCCCGGTACGCCCCATGCCCGTCTGCACCTCGTCCGCGACGAGCAGCCCGCCGTGCTTGTGCAGCAACTCCCGCGCCGCGCTCAGATACCCGGGCGGCGGCGCGTGCACGCCCTTGCCCTGGATCGGCTCGACCACGAGCGCCGCGACGTCCCCGGCGCGCAGCTCCCGCGCCAGCGCCTCCAGGTCGCCCAGCGGGACCGAGGTGTCCGGCAGCAGCGGCGCGAAGCCGTCGCGGAACGCCTCCACGCCGTTGACGGAGAGCGAGCCGGTGGTCAGCCCGTGGAACGCCTGGTCGCAGTAGAGGACGCGCGGCTTGCCGGTCGCGTAGCGGGCGAACTTCAGCGCGGTCTCGACGGCTTCCGTGCCGCTGTTGGAGAAGAACACCCGGTCCAGGTGCGGCGCGTAGCCCAGCAGCTTCTCCGCCAGCAGCCCGGGCAGCGGCTGGCAGTCGAAGCGGGTGAGGTCGGCGAGGTCCAGGTCGAGCACGTCGTGCAGGGCCTTGCGGACCACCGGGTGGTTACGGCCGAGGCCCATGACGCCGAAGCCGGCGAGGAGGTCGAGGTAGTCCCGGCCCTCCTCGTCGTAGAAGTACGCGCCCTTACCGCGCACGTACGTCTTGTCGAAGCCCAGCGTGTGCAGCATCCGCGGCAGTTGATGGTTGAGGTACCGGGCGTGCAGGTCGTAGCGCTCTCCCCCGCGCTCGGCCAGCAGCGCCCCGATGTCGAAGCTCATCGGGTGCTTTCTTCCCTCTCCCTGGTACGGGCCGGTTCCCCCGCCCGGGCGGCGGGCACCCCGCCGACGGCGGCGGCGATCCGGGCCGGGGTCAGCCCGGCCCCGGCCAGGACCTCGGCCCGCGTGCCGTGCGGCAGGAACTCCTCCGGCAGGCCGAACGTGCGCAAGGGTACGTCGGTTTCGGCGTCGCGCAGCGCCCGCCCGACGGCGGCGCCCACGCCCGAGGCGACGCAGTTGTCCTCCACCACGGCGACGGTGCGGAACCGGCCGGCCAGCGGCGGCAGGTGCCCGTCGACGGGCTTGACCCAGCGCGGATCCACGACCGTGCAGCCCAGCCCCCGGGCGGCGAGCAGGTCCGCGGCCTCCAGGCAGACGGACACCATGGCGCCGACGCCGACGAGGAGTACGTCCTCGCGCTCGTCGCGGCGCAGCACGTCCATGCCGCCGACACGCGCGAGGGCGGGTATCGGCTCGGACACCGTGCCCCGCGGGAACCGCACGACGGTGGGCGCGTCGTCCACGGCGACGGCCTCGCGCAACCGGGCGCGCAACTGGTCCGCGTCGCGCGGCGCGGCGATCAGCAGCCCCGGCACGACCTGGAGGATCTTCAGCTCGACGACGCCGAGGTTCGGCCCGAGGCGGCCGCCGGTAGGGGCGACGGCGTGGACGAGGAACTCGCGGATCTCCCCCGCCGGTTCGTCCAGCCGCTCCGGCGGCAGCGCCTTCAGGTCGCGGGGGCCGCCGATGCTCTCCAGGAGCGGCATCTCACTTCCCTCGGGTGCGGTTACCGCCGACGGTCTCCCGCGCGGCGCGCAGCGACTCCTTGAGCGACGAGGTGGTGGCGAGGATGGAGGTGGGCTCGTAGCCGCAGTGGGCCATGCAGTTGGCGCACCGGTCGTCCCGGCCGCGGCCGTACTTGTCCCAGTCGGTGTCCTCGACCAGCTCCCGGTACGTCGGCACGTACCCGTCGCTCATCAGGTAGCAGGGGCGCTGCCAGCCGAAGAGCGAGTAGTTGGGGATGGCCCAGGCCGTGCACGGGAAGTCGACCTTGCCCTCGAGGAAGTCGAGGAACAAAGGGCTGTGGTTGAGCCGCCAGCGCTTGCGGTTGCCGCCGGCGAACGCCTTCTTGAACAGCTCGCGGGTCTGCTCGACGCCGAGGAAGTGCTCCTGGTCGGGCGCCTTCTCGTAGGCGTACGCGGGCGAGATCATCATCTCGTCCACCTGGAGGTCGTCGTTGAGGAAGTCGAGGACCTCGACGACGGTCTGCGGGGTGTCGGTGTTGAAGAACGTGGAGTTCGTCGTCACCCGGAACCCGCGCCGCTTGGCCTCCTTCATCGCCGCCACGGCCTCGTCGAAGACGCCTTCCTTGGCGACCGACTCGTCGTGGCGCTCGCGCAGCCCGTCGATGTGCACGGCGAACGCGAAGTAGGGCGAGGGCTCGAACTTGTCGAGCTTCTTGCGCAGCAGCATGGCGTTGGTGCAGAGGAAGACGAACTTCTTGCGGGCCACGAGCTGCCGCACGATCTCGTCGATCTGCGGGTGCATCAGCGGCTCGCCGCCCGCGATCGAGACCATCGGCGCACCCGACTCAAGCACGGCGCCGACCGCCTGGGCCACCGGCATGCGCTGCTTGAGCACGCCCGCGGGATGCTGGATCTTCCCGCAGCCTTCGCACTTGAGGTTGCAGGCGAAGAGTGGTTCCAGCTCCACGATCAGCGGGAACTTCTCCCGTCGCTTGATCGTCCGCTGCGAGAAGAGATAACCGGCAACCTTGAGCGATTGGCGCAGTGGCATGGCCATCAGGTTCGCCTCCTGGGGATCGTCACATGACGGTGCCATTCGAAAAATGCAGGAAGAACTGAGCTGAGCACGCGGTACGCGGTGATGCCACCGCGCAGCGTTCCGAAACGGACGAGTTCATGCTCGGGCGCGTCCACGACCACCCGTACGGCGGCCACCGGCCGGGTCCCGGAGGTCGCCGCGGCCGTGCGCAGCGTGGCGGCCGACTCCATGTCCGCGGCGACCGCGCCGCGCTCGCGCAGCGCCGCGCGGCCGGCCGCGCCGCGTACGACGTGGTCGGTGCCGAGCAGCAGCCCGGTGTGCACCCGGGCGTCGAGGAGCGCGAGGGCGTCGAACAGCGGCCCGTTGTCCGGGCAGCCGGTGGTCTCGGTGCCCTCGCCGTCCCGTACGGCGTCGGCGACGACGACGTCGCCGGGGCGCATGTCGGGCAGCAGCCCGGCGCAGAAGCCGGCGGCGATCACCGGCGCCTCCCGGTACGGCTCCTCCGCGAGCCGGCGGGCCACGGCCCGCACGGCCCGCTCGGGCCCCATGCCGGTGCGCAGCACGTGGACAGGACCCGCACCGCCGGCCGCGCCCTCGGGGCGGCCGGTGCCCGACGCCAGCGCCCGGCGCTCGATGCCGAGGGCGCAGACGGCGAGCAGCGGCGCGGGTGCGTCGGGCATCAGACCTCCCGGCCGTCACCGGCGGCCGGTGTCAGGCCGGCGGTCGCGGACAGATAGCGGCCGAGCGCAGTGAGCGGGAAGACCATCCGGTACAGGTGGTAGTTGATGGAGAAGTCCCACGGGAAGCCGGTGCCGGTGAACTGCGGCTCGTCCCAGGACCCGTCGGGCAGTTGGGTGCGGACCAGCCAGGCGACGCCGCGCTCCACCGCCGCGCTGTCGTGCTCGCCCGCGGCCAGCAGCGCGAGCAGTGCCCACCCGGTCTGCGAGGCGGTGGAGTCGCCGCGGGCGATCCACTGCGGGTCCGGGTACGAGCGCAGATCCTCGCCCCAGCCGCCGTCCTCGTTCTGCACGCTCTCCAGCCACGAGACGGCCCGCCGGATCGCCGGGTGCGACGTGGGCAGCCCGGCGGCGACCAGCGCGGGCACCGCGGAGCCCGTGCCGTACACGTAGTTGACGCCCCAGCGGCCGAACCAGCCGCCGGCCGCCTCCTGCTCGGCGAGCAGCCAGGCCACGCCGCGGCGGGCGTGCGGGTCGTCGCCGAGCTTCTCGCCGGCGAGCATCTCCACGACGTGCGCCGTGACGTCGGCCGACGGCGGGTCGATGACCTCGCCGAAGTCGCAGAACGGCAGCTTGTTGGGGAGCGCCGAGGTGTTGTCCGCGTCGAACGCGCCCCAGGCGCCGTTCTTCGACTGCATGCCCGCAAGCCAGCGCACGGCGCGCTCCACGGCGGCGTCGACGCGCGCCTGGTCGGGGTGGGCGACGCGGCGCAGGGCCAGGACGACCTCCGCGGTGTCGTCGGTGTCGGGGTAGTTGTCGTTGTGGAACTCGAACGCCCAGCCGCCGGGGGTGAGTCCCGGGCGGCGTACCGACCAGTCGCCGGTGGCCAGCACCTGTTCCGCCAGCATCCAGTCGGCGGCCTTGACGAGCTGGGGGTGGTCGGCGGGCACGCCGGCGTCGACGAGCGCGATGGTCGCCAGGCAGGTGTCCCAGACCGGGGACTGGCACGCCTCGATCATCCGGACCGGGCCGTCGTCGCGCGTGTCTCCCGTGTCACTCGCGGCGCCGGTGTCGGCCGCGGGCTTCTCCGCGGCGTCGGTCCAGACCGCGAAGCGGTCCAGGGACTCGAGCCCGGCCTTCAGCACCGGGTGGTCCAGGTCGTAGCCGAGCAGGTTCAGCGCGATCACCGAGTAGACGGCGGGCGGCTGGATGCCGCCCCAGCAGCCGTCGCTCTCCTGGCGCTCGATGATCCAGCGGGCGCAACTGCGCAGCGCCGCCTTGCGCAGCGGGCGCACGGCGACCTTGCGGTACACGTGCAGCGCCCGGTCCAGCCGCTGGAAGAGGCCGTCCCAGCTCGTCGCCGGCGCCTGCCGCCGGGGCGGGTTGGGCACGGCGGGGTCGGTGTGCAACTCGTCGAGGGCGAACGGGGCGGGGTGCACCGGGCGCTTGGCGGAGACGACGGTCAGCGGCACGATCGTCTGCCGGGCCCAGCAGCCGAAGTCGTAGATGTTCAGCGGGAACCAGGACGGCAGGTAGATCAGCTCGGGCGGCAGCTCGGGCAGGTCCTCCCAGCGCCACCAGCCGAAGAGCGCCAGCCAGATGCGGGTGAAGACGCGGGTGGCGGCGATGCCGCCGTGCGCGCGCACCCAGGCGGCGGCCTGCGCCATGTGCTCCTCGTCGGGCGCGTCGCCGGCGAGCCGCAGCGCGACGTACGCCTCCACGGTCGCGGAGATGTCCCCGGGGCCGCCGTGGAACGTCGCCCAGGCGCCCTCCGCGCCCTGCCGGCCGCGGATGAAGCGGGCGGCGGCGCGGGTGGTGTGCTCGTCCCGTACGCCCAGGAACTCGCGGAGGAACAGATCCTCGGCGTCCATGGTGACGTTGGTCTCCAGGTCGCCCTTCCACCAGCCTTCGACGTCCTGCCGGCCGAGCAGGTTGGCGCTGGCCCGCTCGACGGCCTGCCTCGCGGCCAGTAAGGAAGCCGCCGCCCCCGCGGGGGCGGTGTCGTTTGCGTTGCCGCCATCGGCAGTGGCTTTCATGCACACCCCTTTCGAAGGGACGTCCGGGCCCGGGGCCCGGGCGTCGGTGTCAGTGCCGGCGTACGACGACGAAGTCGGCGAGTGCGACGAACCGTTCGCGGATGTCCTCTGGCATCTTCACCCCGTCGAGCGAGGCGAGAGCGCTCTCGTGCTGTCTCTGTGCCTCCTCCTGAGTCCACCGGCGTCCCCCGGCTTCTTCGATCAACGCGGCCCGGGCAGCGAATTCTTCCTCGTCGAAGTCACTTTTTGCATCGGTATTCCGGCCGTCGGCGCGTTGGGCGTCGGCGGCGAGCGTCTTCGCCAGCTCGGCGGAGGCGGGGCCGCCCGCGGCCAGCGCCGCGCACACCGGCAGGGACTTCTTGCGCTGGCGCAGATCGCTCCAGGTCTGCTTGCCGGTGACGGCGGGCTCGCCCCAGATGCCGAGCACGTCGTCGACGGCCTGGAAGGCCAGGCCCAGATGGAGGCCGAAGCGCTCCAGACCGTCGGCCGCCTCGTCGCCGGCGCCGGCGAGCACGGCGCCGATGGAGCAGGCGCAGGCGAGCAGCGCGCCGGTCTTGTTGCCCTCCATCTCCAGGCACTCGGCGACGCTGACGCTCTCGCGGTGCTCGTACGAGATGTCCTGTGCCTGGCCGTCGATGAGCCTGCGGGTGGCGGTGTTCAGCCGGCGGGCGGCGCGTGCCGCCTCGGGCGTGTCGAGTTCCAGCAGCAGTTCGCAGGCGAGCGCGAAGAGGGCGTCGCCGACGAGGATGGCCTGCGCGGGACCGTACGCCTTCCACACCGTGTCGCGGTGGCGCCGCTGCTCGTCGCCGTCCATGAGGTCGTCGTGGAGGAGGGAGAAGTTGTGCACCAGCTCCACGGCGACGGCGCCGGGGACGCCGGTCTCCGGGGAGGCGCCGGCGGCCTCGGCGGCGAGCAGCGAGAGGAGGGGGCGTACGGCCTTGCCGCCGTCTCCGTCAGCGGGGTCGCCCTGCGCGTCGATCCAGCCGAAGTGGTAGGCGGCGACGGTGTCCATGGGGGGTACGAGCCGGTCGACGACGGTACGCAGCACGGGGTTGGTCAGCTCCCGGGCATGGTCCAGCAGGGCCAGGACTTCGGCGGCGCCGGGGGTGGCCGCGGTGTCGGTGTCCGGTTCTGGACGGGGCACGTTCTCTCCTCCGATGACGGATCTCAGACTGCTTCCAGCAGGTTCCGCGGCACTTCTCGACCCAGGCCGCCGAGGGTCTCGCGGACCGCGGCGAGACCGCTGAGAACGGCGCTCTCCATGGTCGCGGGCCAGCCGGTGGCGGTCCACGCGCCCGCGAGTGCGAGGCCGGGCGCGTGGGTCCGGGGACCCGGACGCAGCCGGCCGACGCCCGGTGCCGGGGCGAAGGTCGCGGTGCGCTCGCGGGTGACGAAGAAGTCGCGTACCTCGGCGCCGCGGGCGTCGGGCAGCAGCTTCGCCAGTTCGGGGAGGTAACGCTCGCGCAGCTCGGCGACGGGCCGCTCGATGTCGTCCTGCGCGGCGGACTGGGAGACCGCCACGTACTGGCAGCCCCGGCCCCCGGGGGTGCCGGCGAGGCCGGAGGTGTCCGTGCGGTCGAAGATCCACTGTACGGGCGTGTTGATCGCGGCGACGAACGGGGAGTGCAGCACCCGCCGGTCGTACACGACATGGAGGTTGAGGATGGGCGCGGTGCCGATCTCCAGCAGCCGGTCCTTGTGGTCGAGCGCACCGGCCGGCAGCAGCCCGTGCGCCTCGCGCTGGGGTACGGCGAGGACCACCGTGTCGGCGTCGAGCGTCGCGGGCGTGCCGCCCGCGCGTTCGGGTCCGGTGGCGACGTCGACCTGCCAGCCGCCGGCGGGGCCGCGGCGCAGCTCGGTGGCGCGGGTGCGCATCATGATGCGGGTGCCGGAGCGCTCCAGCCGGCGGCGGGCCAGCGTGTCGTGCAGCTCGCCGAGCGGTACCCGGGCCCAGCCGATGTCGGCGGCGCCGCGCTCGGTGAGCAGGCCGGTCCTGAAGACCATCGCGGCCAGCCCCAGGGAGACCTGCGGGGCGAAGGCGTTGAGGGTGGCGACGCCGACCATGTCCCACAGCGCCGAGACGGCGCGCGGCGACTGGCCGTGCTTGTGCAGCCAGCTGGCGAAGTCCACGCCGTCCAGGGCGGGGTCCGCGGGGTCGAGCCGGCGCATCGCCAGCGCGGCGCGGCCCACGCTCGCGCGCTCCGCGAGCGACAGGTGGGGGTAGCGCGCGAGGCCGGCGGCGAGGTGCAGCGGGACCGGCAGGTCGGTGCGGCCGAGCGTGCCGGTGCGCGGGCCGGGGCCTTTGCGGGCCGTGGTGGCGGCGTCCAGCACGCGCACGTCCAGGCGCTCCTGCAGCGGCGCGAGTCCGGTGCCGCCGACCTGGTCGAGGAACCAGCGGTACGCGGTGCAGCAACGCAGGTAGACGTGCTGGCCGTTGTCGACGGACAACTCGCCGCGGCGGAAGGAGAAGGCGAGCCCGCCCAGGCGCGGCCTGCCTTCGAGGAGCGTGACGTCGACACCGGAGTCGGCGAGTCCCATCGCGGCGGTCATCCCGGCGAGCCCGCCGCCGACGACCACGGCCCGCGGCCGTCTGTCCGGGCCGGGATCAGCCATCACCGGCCACCTCCCCACCCGTATCGACACCCACTATGTCTGGCCCGCCACGCCGCGCCGCACACCTTGGCGGGCCGCGGCGCACCACCCTGCGCCCCCTGCGCCCCGTGCGCCGCGGCGCACGCCGAGGGCGCCTCCGGGCGCTCCCGATCCGTCTCGCGCGCCGTGTTTACGGGGCCTTCCCCGCGTACGTCCGGCGGGGCCGCGGGGGCGCCGGACGCGGGGCTCACCGGGACCTCCGGCTCGCCTGCCGGGCGTCGACCCCGGCCAGTCCGCGGACCGCGACGTACGCCTTCTCCCGGCCCGGCAGCGACACCCGCCCGCGCAGCACGGCCTCGGGGGCGGCGGCGATCCGCTCCAGCAGCCGGTGGTAGATCCCTGCCATCGCGGCGACGCAGGCGCCGCTGCGCCGGTCGAGCATGGGCAGCAGCCGGTAGCCGTCGGCGAAGAGCGCGCGGGCGCGGCGCACCTCGAACTGCACCAGCCCGGGGAAGTCCGAGCCGGCCGGCGCGGTGTCGCCGTGGAAGCCCGCGGAGCAGCCGAACTTGGCGAGGTCGACCGCCGGCAGGTAGCTGCGGCCCTCGGCGGCGTCCTCGCGCAGGTCCCGCAGGATGTTCGTCAGTTGCAGCGCGAGTCCGAGCGTGTCGGCGTGGCCCGGGGCGCGCTCGGAGTGCCGGGTGCCGGGGACGGTGCCGAACACGCCGAGGGAGAGCCGCCCGATGGCGCCGGCCACGCAGCGGCAGTAGTCCTTCAGGTCCTCCCAGGTCTCGTACTCCTGGCCGCGTACGTCCGCGAGGACGCCGTCGATCAGCTCGTCGAGCCCGCCGAGGGGGATCGGGAACCGGCGTGCGGCGTGGGCGAGCGCCACGGCGACGGGGTCGGTGTCGTCCTCGGCGACCTGGCCGGCCCGGATGCGGTCGAGCTGGCCGCGGGTCTCCTCCAGCCGGGCGCGCTTGGCCTCCGGTGGCAGCTCGCCGTCGCCGATGTCGTCCACGCGGCGCGAGAACGCGTACAGCGCGGACATCGCCAGCCGTTTGTCGTACGGCAGGAGCCTGATGCCGTACGCGAAGTTCCGGGCCTGCCGGCCGGTGACGGCCTCGCAGTACCGGTACGCGGTGAGCACCTGTGCGGATGCGTAGGCCGCGCGCGACGGTGTCGTCACGGTGCGGTCACCCCTCTCGTCGCAGGGTCGACCCCACCTCGCGCAGCAGCCTGCGCCGGGTGGGCTTCGGGGGTCCGGGGAGCACGTCGTGACCGGCGGCGGCGACGGCGGCGAGGGCCGCGCGCCCGCCGGCCACGAAGCCGCCGAGCAGCAGCCGCAGCCGGCCGCGCACGCTGGCGACGAGGGGCGCGCCCTCGTCGAGGAGCCGCGCGGCGCGGTCGGCTTCGTACCGGATCAGGGCGCGCACCGGCTCGCCGGCGCTGGTCCTGGCGAGGTCCGCCTCGGTGACGCCGAAGCGGCGCATGTCCTCCGCCGGAAGGTAGATGCGGTCCCGGCCGAGGTCCTCTGCCACGTCCTGGATGTGCTCGACGATCTGCAGAGCGGTGCAGATCGCGTCCGAGCGCCGGATGCGCTCGGGACTCTCGGTACCGGTCACGGCGAGGACGAGCCGGCCGACCGGGTTGGCGGACAGCTCGCAGTAGCCCTCCAGCTCGGCGTACGTCTCGTAGCGCCGGACCTTCTGGTCCTGCCGGTTGGCCTGGAGCAGGCCGTGGAACGGCTGCGGGGACAGCCGGTGGCGGCGGACCGTGGGCCGCAGCCGGCGCATCAGGGGGTGGCCGGGCGTGGCCCCGGGGGTGAAGACCCGCTCCAGGTCGGCCTCCAGCGCGTCGAGGAGCGCGAGCGTGTCGTCGGCCTCGTCCGGGCCGAGGCCGAGGGCGGCGGCGTCGGCGCCGCCGGGGGCGAGGTCGCCGTCCCCGATGTCGTCGACGAGCCGGGCGTAGCCGTAGAGCGCCATGAGGTCCGCGCGCCAGGCGCGGGGCAGGAAGAACGGGGCCACGGGGAAGTTCTCGTCGGCGGCCTGGCCGAGTACGGCACGCGACGGAGCGTCGTCCGCCGGGGTCACCGGCGACTGCCCTGGGCTGCCGCCCCCGGGGAGCAGACGGCGGGCGCACCTTGGAGCTGGGGTTTCGTCTTCGCCATAGCCGTCACGCCTCCCGTTCTACACCGCGGACCCAGATGTGCCCATTCCGGACACGCCGCCGCCGGCGTCGTGACCCCGAGCAGGTCCGGGCGACCCCCAAGCTCCCTTATCGCCCACATGCCGCCAAACAGCACCGGTCCAGCGTACGCCGTACAGGACGAAGACGCGGCATGCGGTGGTCACCTCAATCCGTGCAGGCCGGAAGAAGCGCGAAACGCCGTCGTGCGCAAGGCGTTTGCCGGGTCACACGGTGAGACCGTCCAAGATCATGGTGAGCGTGCGGGTGACGATCGCGTCCCGCTGCGGGGGCGGCAGGCCGCTCAGCGGCCCGTCGAGGAGGAGCATCGCCAGCCCGTGCACGGAGGACCAGGCGGCGAACTCGGCACCGGTCCGTACGCCCGGTCGCATCACGCCGGCGGCGTCGAGGGCGTCCATGGCGCCGATGAGCAGCCGGAAGGAGCGGACGTCTCCCGGGTGGAGGTCCCCGACGCCCTCGCCGTGGTTCCACGGCTGCCGGTCCTGCTCGACCCGGCAGAAGGCCACGCGGTACATGCCGGGCTCGGTGACGGCGAAGCGCACGTAGCCGAGGCCGAGCGCCATGAGCCGGCCCTTGGCGGCCTCGGCGGGATCCCCGCCCGGGGGACCCTCGGTCTCGGCGATCACCTTCTCCATGGAGTCCGCCAGCCGCCGCTGCCCCTCGTCCTTGACCGCCTGCAGCAGATCGGCCTGGTTGGCGAAGTGGCGGTACGCGGCCGTCGGCGACACGCCGACGCGCCGGGCCGCCTCGCGCAGCACGACGGCCTCGGGCCCGCCGCCGCGGGCCAGCTCGGAAGCCGCGTCGACCAGCGCGTTCCGCAGGTCGCCGTGGTGGTAACCGGCCTTCCCGCTCCTGACCTCGCTCATCATTGCATCATGCCTCATGTTGACAGCATTAACATCACCTGCAAGGGTCAATGTTAACGTCATAAACATAGGAAGGGGAGCACCGTGCTGACACCCATTGCGGAGCTCGTACTGCGCAGGACCCGGCTCGTGCTCGCGCTCGCCGTCGTCGCGGTCGTCGCCATGGCGGCGCTCGGCTTCGGGGCCTTCGGCAAGCTCAGCGCCGGCGGCTTCAGCGATCCGGGATCGCCGTCGAGCAAGGCGCAGGAGGTGATCGACGACAGATTCGGGGGCGATACGAACCTGGTCCTGCTCGTCTCCGCCGAGTCCGGAGGGCTCGGCGGGGACGCGGCCCGCGAACGCGGCCTCGAGGTGACCGAGGG
Organism: Streptomyces sp. CNZ287; assembly: GCF_007827615.1. Taxonomy (NCBI): domain Bacteria; kingdom Bacillati; phylum Actinomycetota; class Actinomycetes; order Kitasatosporales; family Streptomycetaceae; genus Streptomyces; species Streptomyces sp. CNZ287. The sequence continues at coordinate 141,253 of NZ_VISV01000015.1, forward strand.
ACTCCGGGCGGAGTCCACCGTCACCAGCGTCATGTCGTACTGGGACCGCGGCGGCGAGGGCCTGACGTCGCAGGACGGGAGCCAGGCGCTCGTCCTGGCGCATGTCGCCGGCGGCGACGAGAAGGAGGCGGACCACGCCAGGACGCTCACCGACGCATACGCCGGCACCCGCGACGGCGTCACCGTCAGGGCGGGCGGCGGGGCGGCGGTGAGCAACGACGTGTCCACGCAGGTCGCCGCCGACCTGGCGCTGGCCGAGGCGATCGCCGTACCCCTCACCCTCGTGCTGCTGGTCCTCGCCTTCGGCAGCGTCATCGCGGCGCTGCTGCCGCTGGCGATCGGGCTGGTCGCCATCTTCGGCACCTTCGCCGAGCTGTGGGTACTGGGCAGCCTCACCGACGTCTCGGTGTTCTCCGTCAACCTCACCATCGCCCTGGGGCTCGGCCTCGGCATCGACTACGGACTGCTGCTGGTCAGCCGGTTCCGCGAGCAGCTGGCCGCGGGCGACGAGGTACCCGCGGCCGTCCGGCGTACGGTGGCGACCGCGGGCCGTACGATCGCGTTCTCCTCCGCGACGATCGTCGCCGCGCTCGCCGCGCTGCTGGTCTTCCCGCAGTACTTCCTGCGGTCCTTCGCCTACGCGGGCATCGGCGTCGTGGCCATCTCCGCGATCAGTGCGCTGGTGATCATCCCCGCGCTGCTCGCCGTCCTCGGCCACCGCGTCAACCGCGGCCGGATCCCGGGCGCGCGGGCCATGCGGCGCCCCGACGCGCCGCTGTGGGGGCGGATCGCCGGCGCCGTCATGCGCCGCCCCGCGCTCACCGCGCTGCCGGTCCTCGGCGTGCTGCTGCTGGCCGCCTCCCCGCTGCTGGGCGTCAGCTACGGCACCCCGGACGAGCGGGTGCTGCCGGAGAGCGCGCAGAGCCGGCAGGTGGCCACCGAGCTGCGCGAGGACTTCGCCGTCGACGACAGCACCGCCATCGACGTGGTGACCACCGGCGCCGTCGCCGGGCCCGACCTCACCGCGTACGCCACCGAGTTGTCCCGGCTGGACGGCGTCGCCCGGGTCACCGCGAGCAACGGCACGTACGCCGGCGGCGCGGCAGGACCGGCGGGCCCGGCCGCGGAAGCGCTCGGCCGCCCCGACGCGCAGCGGCTGACCGTCTCCGTGGAGCCCGCGCCCAAGTCGGGCGCGGCGCAGCGCCTGGTCGAGGACGTCCGCGCGGTGCCCGCACCCGGCGGGGTGGAGACCCTGGTCGGCGGCACCGACGCGGAGCTGGTCGACGCCAAGGACAGCATCGGCAGCCGGCTTCCGCTGGCCGTGGGGATGGTCCTGATCACGACGTTCGTGCTGCTCTTCCTCTTCACCGGCAGCGTCGTCCAGCCGCTGCGGGCGGTCGTCCTCAACGCCGTCAGCCTGGGCGCGGCCATGGGCGTGATGGTGTGGATCTTCCAGGACGGCCATCTCAGCGGGCTGCTCGGCTTCACGCCGCAGCCGATGGACACGGCGATGACCGTCCTGATGTTCTGCATCGCCTTCGGTCTGTCCATGGACTACGAGGTCTTCCTCACCAGCCGGATCAAGGAGCTGCACGACGCGGGCGCGGACCCGGCTACGGCGGTGACGAGCGGGCTCGCCCGCACCGGCCGGATCGTGACCATGGCCGCCGGACTGCTGGCCGTCAGCTTCTTCGCCTTCGGCACCGGCCAGGTCAGCTTCATCCAGATGTTCGGCCTGGGCAGCGGGCTCGCCATCCTCATCGACGCGATCGCGGTCCGCGGCGTGCTGGTGCCGGCCGCCATGCGGCTGCTGGGCAGGCACGCCTGGTACGCGCCGCGCTGGCTGCGCCGGGTGCACGGCCGGGTGGGCCTCAGCGAGGCCGGGCCAGGGCCCGCCGCGCCCGAGGGGGAGTCGGAGCGCGCCCCGGCCGGGGTGTGAGCGCCGAGGACGCACGGCAAGGGCCCCGCCGGCGGGGCCCTTCTGCGCGTACGCGCGGCTACCGCCTGGAGAACTCCTGGTACTCCTTCAGCACGTCGTCCGTCGGCCCGTCCATCACCAACTCGCCCTTCTCCAGCCACAGCACCCGGTCGCAGGTGTCGCGGATGGACTTGTTGGTGTGGCTCACCAGGAACACCGTGCCGGCCTCCTTGCGCAGCTCGCGCAGCCGGGCCTCGGAGCGCTTGCGGAACCTCAAGTCGCCGGTGGCCAGCGCCTCGTCGATCATCAGCACCTCGTGGTCCTTGGCCGCGGCGATGGAGAACCGCAGCCGCGCCGCCATGCCGGAGGAGTACGTCCGCATGGGCAGGGTGATGAAGTCGCCCTTCTCGTTTATGCCGGAGAAGTCGACGATGCTCTGGTACCGCTCGCGGATCTGCTCGCGGGTCATGCCCATCGCCAGCCCGCCGAGCATCACGTTCCGCTCGCCGGTGAGGTCGTTCATCAGGGCCGCGTTGACGCCGAGGAGCGAGGGCTGGCCGTTGGTGTACACCTTGCCGCTGTGCGTGGGCAGCACGCCGGCGATGGCCTTCAGCAGCGTCGACTTGCCGGAGCCGTTGGAGCCGATCAGGCCGATGGCCTGGCCGCGGTACGCCGTGAAGCTCACCCCGCGCACCGCGTGCACCTCGCGCACCCTGCCGCCCTTGTCCCGGCGCAGGATGCGGTTCAGCGCGGCGGCGCCGCTGCCCTTGCCGCGGGCGCCGCCCTGCACCCGGTACACGATGTGCACGTCGTCCGCGATGACCGTCGGCACCCGCCCGTCGGCGGGCGTGTCGGTCTCGGCGCGGCTCGTCGGATGTTCAGCCACGGCCATATCGCTCCTCAGCCTTCCAGAAGAACACGAATCCGAACGCGCCGACCACCACGGCCCAGCCCGCCGCCAGCAGCCAGACGTTCGGCGGCAGGTACGCCTTCGGGAAGTCCCCCATGAGGGCGTAGCGCATGAGGTCCATGTATACAGCGGCCGGGTTCATCGCGACGAGGTCGGCGGCCCACTGCGGCGCGTCCGCCCGCACCGTCATCATGTACTGCAGGGGGAACATCACGCCCGAGCCGTACATCCAGGCGCGCAGGATGAACGGCATGAGCTGCGCGAGGTCCGGCGTGTCGCTGCCCAGCCGGGCCACGACCATCGCCAGGCCGGTGTTGAAGACGTACTGGAGCGCCAGGATCGGCACGATCAGCAGCCACGTCCACGTCGGGTACCAGCCGAAGGCGACCAGGATGACGGCCAGCACCGTCATGGAGTAGAGCAACTGCTGCAGTTGCTGCAGCGAGAACGAGATCGGCAGCGCGGCCCGCGGGAAGTGCAGCGCCCGCACCAGGCCCAGGTTCCCCGAGATCGACCGGACTCCCGACATCACGGACTGCTGGGTGAACGTCCAGACGAACACCCCCGTGACCAGGAACGGGATGTAGACGTCGTTGCTCATCCCGGCGCGGCCGCCGAGCAGCACGCCGAAGATGAAGAAGAAGACAGTCGCGTTCAGCAGCGGGGTCAGCACCTGCCAGACCTGGCCCAGCTTCGCCTTGCTGTACTGCGCGGTGAGCTTGGCGCGCGAGAAGGTCAGGATGAAGTGGCGGCGCGCCCAGAGCTGCCGCACGTACTCGGGCAGTCCGGGTCGCGCGCCGCTCACCGTGAGGCCGTACTTGGCGGCCAGCTCGGCCGGGGTCAGCCCGTCATCGGGATGGCGCTTGGGCGGAGCGCCCACTGCCGTTTCGCTCACAGTCGGTAACTTTCGTCCTCAGACACTCAACGGTACGAGCTTGTCAGATCACGGGCGGTCGTCCCAGCCGGGTCAGCCGCCACACCGTACGCCACTTCATGGGTTTGCGCGGCCCGCACGGCGCGCGCCAGCCCTCTCGGAAGCCTACGAGCCATGATTTCAGCACAGCCGGGGAGGGGCTGCGTGCCACTGTGAGCAGGAACCAGACACCGAGATAGACCGGGACGAGCGGCGCGGGCAGGTTCCGGCGGGCCAGCCAGACCCGGTTGCGGGCCACGTTGTGGTGGTACGTGGCATGCCTGCTGGGCGGCATCGTCGGGTGGTGCAGCACCATGTCGGCGCGGTAGTCGATGTGCCAGCCCGCGTCCAGCGCCCGCCAGGCGAGGTCGGTCTCCTCATGGGCGTAGAAGAAGTCGTCCGGCAGCCCGCCGACCTCCTGGAACACCTCCGTGCGCACCGCGTTGGCGCCGCCGAGGAAGGTGGTGACGCGCGAGGAGCGCATCGGGTCGGAGGCGCGCAACCGGGGCACGTGCCGGCGCTGCGTGACCCCGGTCTCGGGATCGGCGATGCGGAAGCTGACGATGCCCAGGCGCGGGTCGGCGGCGAACGCCTCGCGCACCAGCCGGGCCGTGTCCTGTTGTGGCAGAAGACCGTCGTCGTCGAGAAAGAGCAATACGTCGACATCGCGGCCGCTCTCGCCGAACGCTTCGATGCCGACGTTGCGCCCGCCGGGGATCCCCAGGTTCTCGGGCAGTTCCACGACCCGGACGCCCTGCGGGATGTTCGGCACGGTCACGCCCTGGGCGACGACGACCACCTCGACCGGCGCGCCGTCCTGCTTGGCGACCGACTCCAGCAGCGCCCGCAGCTCCTCGGGGCGCTGGCCCATCGTGATCACGACGGCGCCGACCCTGACGTCCTCCGGACGCTTGGCCTCCGGCTGCCGGGACTGGTGTTCATATGTCATTCGGCTCACCGCAACCTGCTGGAGGCCAGAATGCTGACCAGGTGGAGGAGGGTCTGCAGCATCGCTATCGCGGCGAGTACGGCGACACCGAGCCGGGAGAAGTAAAGGTCCCCCTTGATCAGGTCGAGGATCGCCAGCAGGAGGATGAGGAGTGACGCCTCGATCCCCAGGATCAGCCGGTGGAACTTCAGCGCCGACGCCGCCTTGCGGGCCACGGCGACTCCCGACGAGCGCGGCTCGGCCGCGGACTCCTTGACCGGCGGCAGGCCCTGCTGGTGGCGGGCGACGCCGACGAGGTCGGTCTCCGCCTTGATCAGCACGGCGCCCAGCGCGGCGAGGGTGCCGAGGAAGGCCCAGAGCCAGTCGACGGAGCCCTCGCCCCACGGGTCGGCGGCGCGCAGGCCGAAGCCCACCAGCACCGCGGCGTCGCAGAGGTACGCGCCGACCCGGTCGAGGTACACGCCGCCGATGGAGAACTGCTGCTTCCAGCGGGCGACCTCCCCGTCGACGCAGTCGAGCAGCAGGTACAACTGGACCATCAGCACGCCCAGCAGGGCCCCGGCGATCCCGGGGACCAGCAGCGCCGGGGCGGCGAGGACGCCGGCGAGGGTCATGACGTACGTCAGTTGGTTGGGCGTGACCCGGGTGTTCACCAGGTGCCGGTCGACGCGCAGCGAGATCTCGCGCATGTAGAGGCGGCCGGCCCAGTGCTCCCCGCTGCGCCGGTCCTTCACCCCCGGGGGGTGGACCACGGGCCGTAGCTCAGCTACCGATGGCTTTGGCATAGTCGGCGTAGGCGTCTCTGATCTCGTCGGTGGACAGGTCGAGGTGTTCGAGGATCGTGTACCGGCCGGGCCGGGTCTGCGGCGCGAACTCGATGGCCTTCACGAACTCGTCGTCCGCGAAGCCGATGTCGTCGGCCAGCACCGGCAGCCCGTGCCTGCGCAGCACCTGGGCCATCAGCAGTGCCGTCTCCCGGTCACCGCGCAAGAACGTGGCGAAGGTCCCGCCGATGCCGCACTGCTCGCCGTGGAGCGCGCAGCGCTTCGGGTAGAGCAGGTCGAAGGCGTGGCTGATCTCGTGGCACGCACCGGAGGCCGGCCGGCTGTCGCCGGCCACCGACATCGCGATGCCGCAGAGCACCAGCGCCTCGGCGAGGATGACGAGGAAGTCGTCGTCGCCGATCCCGCCGGGGTGGCGCAGCACCGAGTCGCCGGCGCTGCGGGCCATCGCGGCGGCCAGCCCGTCGATGGGCTCACCGGTCTCGCGGTGGGACAGCTCCCAGTCGGCGACGGCGGACAGCTTGCACGTCACGTCGCCGATGCCGGCCCGGACGAAGCGCGCCGGCGCCTCGCGGATGACGTCGAGGTCGATGACGATCGCGATGGGGTTCGGCACGCCGTACGAGCCGCGGCCGGCGTCGTTGTCGAGTGTGGAGACCGGCGAGCAGAGGCCGTCGTTGGCGAGGTTGGTGGCCACGGCGACCATCGGCAGGCCGACGCGCGCGGCGGCGTACTTCGCCGAGTCGATGACCTTGCCGCCGCCGAGGCCGACGACGGCGTCGTAGCGGCCGGTGCGCTTGATGGAGTCGGCGAGCCGTACGGCACCGTCGATGGTGCCGTCGGCGTCGGCGAACCAGTCGGCGCCGGGCAGCGCCGGCGCGAAGCGGTCGCGCAGCGCCTGCCCGGAGCGCGGGCTGATGGCGAAGGCGAGCCGGCCCGACGGCGCGACACGCTGGTCGGAGAGGAGGTCAGCGAGGTCGTCCAGCGCCCCGGCCCGGATGTCGACCGTCAGCGGCGACGGGATCAGGCGGGTCAGTACCGGCACGCGATCTCCCTGCCCTTGGCGAGGTCGTCGTGGTTGTCGATCTCGACCCAGGCGACGTCGCCGATGGGCTCGACGTCGATCCTGAAGCCGCGGTCGACCAGCTCCTGGTAGCCGTCCTCGTAGTAGAGGTCGGGGTCGCGCTCGAAGGTGGTCTTCAGCGCGTCGGCCAGCTCGTCGGCCGCGCCGCCCTCGATGAGGGTGACGCCGATGTACTCGCCGGTGGCCTCGGCCGGGTCCATCAGCTTGGTGATCTTCCGGACCCCCTTCTCGTCGGCGACGACCTTCATCTCCTCGTCGGCGAGCTGCTTGACCGTGTCGAGGGCGAGGATGATCTTCTTGCCGCCGCCGCGGGCGGCGAGCAGCGTCTTCTCGACGGAGACGGGGTGGACGGTGTCGCCGTTGGCGAGGATCACGTCGTGCCGGACCGAATCCCGCCCGCACCAGAGGGAGTAGGCGTTGTTCCACTCCTCTGCCTTGTCGTTGTCGATCAGGGTGAGCTTCAGACCGTACGTACGCTCCAGGGCCTCCTTGCGCTCGTACACCGCCTCCTTGCGGTAGCCGACGATGATCGCCGCCTCGGTGAGCCCGATCTCGGCGAAGTTGCCGAGGGTGAGGTCGAGGACGGTGGTCTCACCGTCGACGGGCACCAGGGCCTTCGGCAGGGTGTCGGTGTAGGGGCGCAGACGCCTTCCGGCGCCGGCCGCCAGCACGAGGCCGATCATGCGGGTTCTCCTGTTTCGTCGTGTACAGCGGGGGCTCCGGAGGAGACCCAGAAGCGGATGCTCTCGGTGAGCACCACCAGCGCCACGGCCGCGGCGATGGCCGCGAGCGCGAACATGAAGCGCGTTCCGGTCAGCAGGGCTGCCGCCAGCGTGACCGCCAGCACCCGTCCCTCGTGCCCGCCGATCGCCCGCACCAGCAGGCGCGGGGGCGCACCCGTGCCGCCGCGGATGCGGTACACGGTGTCGTAGTGATGGTAGGCGACCGCGGCCACCAGCCCGAAAGCCGCAGGAAGCGCTCCGTTCACCTCGGAACGGGCCGCGAGCGCGAGGACGAGGCCGTACTCGGCGGCCCGGAAGACCGGCGGCACGAGCCAGTCCAGCGGGCCCGCGAGCGGCCGGGCGACGGCGAGTGCCGAGGTGAGGACGTAGCCGGCGGCGCCTATCAGGGGCCACCAGGTGCCGTACGGGGTGAAGAGCGCCAGCGCCACGAGGAGCACGCCGCCGGCGGCGGCGAGGGCGGGCGCGGCGTACGACGGCAGGGAGCGCACCGGGGCGCGTAGGGAGCGGGCGGCGGCTTCGGCGAGCGGGCCGGTGTCGGTGAGCTCGTCCAGCGCCTTGAGGGCCTGCTCGGTGCGCGGGACGCGGCGCTTGAGGGAGCGCAGCACCCGGCCCGCGGTGGTGTAGGAGGCGGCGAGCCCCATGCCGACCAGCAGGACGACGAAGACGACGCGCGGGGTGGTGACGGCGGTGAGCACGGCGATCAGCGCCCAGCGTTCGCCGATCGGCAGCACCACCATGCGGCGCAGCCACACCGTCCAGCCGAGGCGGTCGAGCCGTTCGGAGAGGGCCGCGGTCGGGCTGGTGTTGGCCGCCGCGGCGGCGGTGCCGGCGATGGACTCGTTGAAGGCGAAGTCCACGACGTGCCGGCAGGTCTGCAGCACCATGGCGGCCAGCGCGAGGGCCCACACGTCGTCGCCGTCGGCGTTGGCGGCGCCGATGGCGAGGCCGGCGAAGTAGGCGTACTCCTTGGCGCGGTCGAAGGTGGCGTCGAGCCAGGCGCCCATCGTGGAGTACTGCAGCGAGTAGCGGGCGAGCTGGCCGTCGGTGCAGTCCAGCACGAAGGAGAGCAGGAGCAGCACGCCGGCGGCGACGAAGCCGCCGCGGGTGCCGGTGGCCGCGCAGCCGGCCGCGAGCACGGCGGTGGCCAGGGAGGCGGTGGTGACCTGGTTCGGGGTGAGGCCGCGGTTGGCGCACCAGCGGGCGAGGTAGCGCGAGTAGGGGCTGATGAAGAAGGTGGTGAAGAACCCGTCGCGGCTCTTGACCGCGGCGCGCAGCCGGGCCTTCTCCTCGTCCACGGCGGCGACCGCGTCCGTGGCCTTCGCCCGCGCGAGGGCGTCCTCGGGTACGGCCGCCACCAGGACGCCCAGCTCAGGCCGGGCCAGCCGCTCGTCCGCCTCCGCGAGCTGCGCGGCGGTCTGCTCGGCGACGCCGTCCAGGGTGTGGCTGCGCATCACCGCGCGGGAGAGCGCGCTGCGGGCCGCGGGCGTCCGCGCCGCGACCACGCCGGGCAGGGCGGCGGCGGGGAAGCGGGGGTCGGCGAGGGTGAGGCGCAGGCTGTGCCGGTGGCCGACGAAGCGGCTGTCGACGAGCGCGACCCGGGCGTCCTCGGGCAGCAGCGCGAGGACGGTGGCGGCGTCGGCCACGTCCGCGGCGGTACGCACGTCGTCGTAGCCCAGCGACCTCAGGTCGCTCTCCAGGGGGGACCCGTGGACGGGCGGGCCGATCAGGATTGCGGTCCGCAGACGAACTCACTCCTTGGCAAGCGGGGCGGCAGGCGGGACCGCCCCTCCCCCGTCCGGCCGGGCGGCTGTCGGCAGAGGTTAGCGGATCCCTGGAACCACGGGTTCACCGCCCGTTCGCCTCGACCGGGTGGCGATCATCATTTCGCAGCTCGCACCCGTGCTCCAAACCGGGGCGGTAGTGTTCCGGCATGACGTGGTTGATCACCGGCGGGGCCGGTTACATCGGCGCGCATGTCGTGCGGACCATGGCGGGTGCCGGGGAGCGGGTCGTCGTGCTGGACGACGTGTCCACCGGCAATCCGGCCCGGCTGCCGGCGGACGTACCGCTGGTGCGGGGTACGTTCCTGGACCGGCTGCTGCTCGACCGCACGATCGCCGAGTACGACGTCACCGGCGTGCTGCACCTGGCGGCGAAGAAACAGGTCGGCGAGTCGGTGGAGCAGCCGCTCTCGTACTACCGGGAGAACGTGCACGGCCTGGGCGTGCTGCTGGAGGCCGTGGTGGCCGCGGGCGTCCGCCGCTTCGTCCTCTCCTCCTCGGCCGCCGTCTACGGCATGCCCGACGTCGACCTCGTCACCGAGGACACCCCCTGCCTGCCGATCAACCCGTACGGCGAGACCAAACTCGCAGGTGAGTGGCTGCTGCGGGCCACCGGGCGCGCGCACGGGCTGGCGACCGCCTGCCTGCGCTACTTCAACGTCGCCGGGTCGGCGGCCCCCGGGCTGGCGGACACCGGGGTGTTCAACGTGGTCCCGATGTTCTTCGCGCGGCTGACCGCGCACCAGCCGATGCGGATCTTCGGCGACGACTACCCCACCCCGGACGGCACCTGCATCCGTGACTACGTGCACGTCGTCGACCTCGCCGACGCCCACCTGGCGGCGGCCCGCCGCGTCGCCGCCCCGGCGGTCTCCGGCGACCTGACGGTGAACCTCGGCAGCGGCACCGGCGTGTCGGTGCGTGAGCTGGCCGCCATCGTGGCCGAGGTCACGGGGCGGAGCGGGCACACCCCCGAGGTCCTCCCCCGCCGCCCCGGGGACCCGGCCCGGGTGGTCGCGTCGTACGACCTGGCGGCCAAGGAACTGGGCTGGCTGCCGCGGCTGGACGTGCGCGCCATGGTCGAGTCCGCCTGGGCGGGCTGGCTGCACAGCCATCCGGAGGCGCGGCGCGGCTGACCAGCCGAGACTCCCGCATGAGCGTTTCCGCAGGTCAGGCGATGAAAACCGACTTCATGTCAAGGTTTGGCGAATACCCCCTGCCCGTAGTTCACTGAGATCGTCGGGCAGGCACGAGGGCCTGTCCGCGACCGCCTGGGAACCGGAGGGCACGCGGCATGGGTGCAGGGCACGACCACTCCCACGGATCGTCAGGCGGCACGGCCTCCGCCGCCCACCGCGGCCGGCTGCGCATCGCCCTGCTCCTCACCCTGTCGGTGCTGGGGCTGCAGGTGGCCGGTGGGGTGATCACCGGCTCGCTGGCGCTGGTCGCGGACGCCGGGCACATGGCGACCGACGTGGTCGGGCTCTCCATGGCGCTGCTGGCGATCCACTTCGCGAACCGGCCGACGAGCGAACGGCGCACCTTCGGCTTCGCGCGGGCCGAGATCCTGGCGGCGCTGGCCAACTGTCTGCTGCTCTTCGGCGTCGGCGGCTACATCCTCTACCAGGCGGTCATGCGCTTCATGGACCCGCCGGAGATCGAGGGCGGGCTGACCTTCGCCTTCGGTGCCGCGGGCCTGGTGGTCAACCTGATCTCGCTGGCCCTGCTCATGCGCGGCCGGCGGGAGAGCCTGAACGTGCGCGGCGCCTTCCTGGAGGTACTGGCGGACGCGCTGGGCTCGGTCGCGGTGATCATCTCGGCGCTGGTCATCGTCACCACCGGCTGGCAGTACGCGGACCCGGTCGCCTCCCTCGCCATCGGCTCGATGATCATCCCGCGGACGTTCCGGCTCCTGCGCGAGGCGCTGGACGTGCTGCTGGAGGCGGCGCCGAAGGACGTGGACGTCTCCGAGGTACGGACGCACATCCTGGCGCTGCCGGGCGTGGTGGAGCTGCACGATCTGCACGTGTGGACGATCACCTCGGGGATGCCGGTGATATCGGCGCACGTGGTGGTGAAGGAGAGCGTGCTGCAGGCGGTGGGGCAGGAGAGGTTGCTGCACGATCTGCAGGGGTGCCTCGGCGATCACTTCGATGTCGCCCACTGCACGTTCCAGATCGAGCCGGTCGGACACGCGGAGCATGAGGCAAATCTCTGTCATTGAGCCGTCACCGGTAAGGCAGACTGAATGAGGTGTCCCGCCGTCTCCGCCCGCCGCGGAGGCCGGGACGCCCGTGCCCCGGACGCCGTAGATCGGACGCAAAGGATGGTCATGCCGGCCGCTACCACCGAAGAGATCATGCTGGAGCTCGTCGACGAGAACGGCACCACGATCGGCACCGCCGAGAAGCTCTCCGCGCACCAGGCGCCGGGCCGGCTGCACCGGGCGTTCTCCGTGTTCCTCTTCGACACCGCGGGCAGGATGCTGATCCAGCAGCGGGCGCTCGGCAAGTACCACTCCCCCGGCGTGTGGTCCAACACCTGCTGCGGCCACCCGTATCCCGGCGAATCGCCGCTCGCCGCCGCGGCCCGCCGCACCTTCGAGGAACTGGGCGTCTCGCCCGCGCTGCTCGCCGAGGCCGGGACGGTCACGTACCACCACCCGGATCCCGCCTCGGGGCTGGTGGAGCACGAGTACAACCACCTCTTCGCCGGGCTGCTGCGAGCCGAGCCGCGGCCGGACGCGGACGAGGTCGGCGCGGTCGCCTTCGTCACGCCGGACGAGCTGGCAAAGCAGCACGCCGAGAACCCGTTCTCGGCGTGGTTCATGACGGTGCTCGACGCGGCCAGGCCGGCCATCCGGGAGCTGACGGGGCCGTCCTCGGGCTGGTGACGCCGGCGAGCGGGAGGGAGGCCCAGATCACCTTCCCGCCGTCGACGGTGTGCTGCACGTCGCAGGCGCCGCCGGCCTCACTCGTGATCACCTTGACCAGCAGCAGTCCCCGGCCGCCCGTCTCCTCGTCGTCCGCCTGAAGGGCCCTGGGGCGGTACGGGTGCTGGTCCCGGACGGCGACGCGGACCCAGCCGGCACCGACCGACAGCTCGACGCCGATCTCCGGGGAGAGCACGCCGGCGTGCCGGACCGCGTTCGTCACCAGCTCCGAGACGATCAGCAGCACGCCCTGCAAGAGGTCGTCACCGATGGGGACGCGCCGCCGGACGAGGAGGTCGCGTACGGCGTGCCGGGACTGGGGCACGGAGGAGTCGAGCGCCGGGGCGTCGAACTTCCAGGTGCCCTCGTACGCCGCCGGGACCACCTGGCCGGACTCGGGTCTCAGACTGCCGCCGTCGCTCACCGCCGGTACCTGCTTTCGCCACCACTCACCCTCCGAGTGTTGGCAATCCCCCGAGCCCAACCCCCCAGCGCGCAGAACTTGACTGGCTTTCGTCACCTTCCGACCGGCTGCGCAATGACCGGTCTTCGTTGAGATCGAAATAATCGGTTGCCGATTCCCGTTGAAGGTCGTACCTTCGCAGTGCCCTACAGTCGACGATTGGAGAAGGTGTTGCTCGTCTGAGGTCTCCACGGCACCGTGCCCGCGGCATTCCCCGTGTGCGGCACGTGCGACCTCATGGCTTGAGCCACCTTCCTCTGCTGCAGGGCACCCGGCCCCGCTCCCGTTCCACCCGGCTCTCCCAGGTCGCCGTACGGTGCCGACGCCGCCCCGTCGCACCCCTTCGAGCCCACCGGGAGACGCCATGTCATTTCCCTCCACGCCGCGCGCCGCGGCGTCCGTCATCTGCGCCGGGCTGGCCTTCACCTGGCCCGACGGCACCACCGTCTTCGAGGACTTCGACCTCGCCGTCGGCCCCGGCCGCACCGGGCTGATCGGCCGCAACGGCACGGGCAAGTCCACACTGCTGCGCCTGATGGCCGGGGAGCTGGCCCCCGCCGCCGGCACGGTCAAGGCCGCCGGCACGGTCGGCTACCTGCCGCAGAACCTCGTCCTGGACACCGCCGCGCGGGTCGACGAGGCGCTGGGCATCGACGGGGTGCGGCGTGCCCTGCACGCCATCGAGTCCGGTGACGTCGCCGAGGAGCACTTCACGGCCGTCGGCGACGACTGGGACGTCGAGGAGCGCGCCCGCGCCACCCTCGACCAGCTCGGCCTGGCGCACGTCGGCCTCGACCGCACCATCGGCGAGGTCTCCGGCGGCGAGTCGGTGCTGCTGCGGCTGGCCGCGCTGCTGATGCTGCGGCCGGACGTACTGCTGCTGGACGAGCCGACGAACAACCTCGATCTGAAAGCCCGCCGGCGGCTGTACGCGGCCGTGGAGTCGTGGCCGGGCGTGATGGTGATCGTCAGCCACGACCGCGAACTGCTCGACCGCGTCGACCAGGTCGCCGACCTGCGGGACGGCGAGGTCGCCTGGTACGGCGGCAACTTCACGGCGTACGAGGAGGCGCTGGCCGTCGAGCAGGAGGCCGCCGAGCGCACGGTGCGCTCCGCGGAGGCGGACCTGCGGCGGCAGAAGCGCGAGCTGGCCGAGGCGCACGAGAAGCTGAGCAAGCGCAAGCGGTACGCCGACAAGCAGTTCGCGAACAAGCGCGAGCCGAAGATCATCATGAACCTGCGCAAGCGCGAGGCCCAGGTCTCCGCGGGCAAGCACCGCATCATGCACGAGGAGCGGCTGAGGGACGCCAAGGAGCGGCTCGACGAGGCGGAGGCGGCGGTACGGGACGACGACGAGATCCGCGTCGACCTGTCGTACACCGCCGTGCCCGCGGGCCGGGACGTGCTCATGCTGCGCGAGCTGGAGCTGCGTTACGGCGCGCGGGTCCCGGCGCTGCAGGTGCGCGGCCCGGAGCGGATCGCGCTGACCGGGCGCAACGGCGCGGGCAAGTCCACGCTGCTGCGCACGATCGCCGGTCAGCTCGCGCCGGTGGCGGGCTCGGCCTCGGTGCACGTGCCGCTGCGCTACCTGCCGCAGCGGCTCGACGTGCTGGACGACGCGCTGAGCATCGTCGAGAACGTGGCCCTGCTGGCGCCCGCGGCGACCAACCAGGAGATCCGCTCGCGGCTGGCCCGCTTCCTCTTCCGGCAGGGCCGGGCGGACCAGATCGTCGGCACGCTGTCCGGCGGGGAGCGCTTCCGCGCCACGCTGGCGGCGCTGATGCTGGCGGATCCCGCGCCGCAGTTGCTGATGCTGGACGAGCCGACGAACAACCTGGACATGGCGAGCGTGCGGCAGTTGGTGAAGGCACTGGAGTCGTACGAGGGCGCGCTCGTGGTCGCCAGCCACGACGTGCGGTTCCTGCGCGACATCGGGATCACACGCTGGCTGGTGCTCGACGAGGAGCTGAGCGACATCGAGCCGCTGTAGTCGGGTGCGCACCCGGGAGGCGCCAGCGGCGGGTCCCGGGTGCGCGGCCGGCCGTGAGAGGCTGCCGGTCATGAGCGAAGGCGAGCTGCGGTGCGGCGTCGACGGCGGCGTGGCGACGGTGGTCATCAGCAACCCGGCCAAGCGCAACGCGATGACGCCGGACATGTGGCGCGCGCTGCCCGGGCTGCTGGCGGGGCTCGCCACCGACCGGGCGGTGCGTGCGGTGGTGCTCACCGGCGCCGGCGGCACGTTCTGCGCGGGCGCCGACATCGGCTCACTGCGGACCGGCAGCGAGGGCACGCAGGGCCTCGCCGAGGCCGCGGAGGAGTCGCTCGCCGCCTTCCCCAAGCCGACGCTCGCTGCCGTACGCGGGCACTGCGTGGGCGGCGGCTGCCAGCTCGCGGCGGCCTGCGACCTGCGGTTCGCCGCCGAGGACGCGCTGTTCGGGGTCACCCCGGCGAAGCTGGGCATCGTCTATCCGGCGGGTGCGACCCGCCGGCTGGTGCGTCTGGTGGGTCCGGCGACGGCGAAGTACCTGCTGTTCTCCGCCGAGTTGATCGGCGCCGCGCGGGCGCTGCGCACGGGCCTCGCGGACGAGGTGCTGCCCGCGGCGGAACTCGGCGCGCGGGTAGCGGAGTTCACCGCGGTACTCGCCGCCCGCTCACAGCTCACCCAGGCGGCGGCGAAGGACTTCGCCGACACGGCCGGGGCGTACGGGGACGGGGGCGCGGCCGGCGACGCCGGGGCGGACGCGGCGCGTATCGCGCACTGGGCCAGGCAGGCGCGCGCGGCGGGCGACACCGCGGAGGGCGTCGCCGCCTTCCTGGAGCGCCGCGAGCCGCGCTTCACCTGGTCCGTCTGACGGCCGCGCGGGCCCCGGGGTACGAACGGGAGGCCCCGCCCCCTTCTCGGGCTAAGCGTCCGCTCAGTAGCCTGGCGGCATGACGTCACTCCCGCCGCGCGCCGGCCGCCGCTGCCAACAGGTCCTCAACCCGCTGCACTCGGCGATCTACTTCGCGCCGGAGTTCACCGAGGAGTTCGCCGGCATCGGCATCGACGGCTGGCACGCGGCGTACTTCACCGCCCGGTCCGCCGCCATGGGCCCCGTCGGACCCGGCGTGGTGGCCGCCGTCTTCTACAACTACAGCCACAAGCTGGCCGCCCGGCACCTGCCCGCCGCCTGGACGGCCGCGGACCCGGCCACCGTACTGGCGACGCGGCTGCGGGTCGCCGACGCCGTGCTGCGGCGGCTGCTGGGCGAGGAGACGATCGCCTCGCCCGAGCTGGCCGAGGCGGCGGAGCTGGCCCAGCGCGCGGCGGCGGGCGGCGGGCGCGCCGGGCGGCCGCTCTACGCGGCCGAGGCGGACCTGCCGGTGCCGGACGCCCCGCACCTGGCCCTCTGGCACGCCGCCACCCAACTGCGCGAGCACCGCGGCGACAGCCACGACGCGGTGCTGGCCCACGCCGGGCTCGACGGGCTGGAGTCCCAGGTGACCCACACCGCCTCCGGGTTCGGCTTCACCCCGGAGTTCGCCCGGTACTCGCGCGGCTGGGAGCCCGAAGAGTGGGCCGCGGCGCAGGACCGGCTGCGGGCCCGCGGGCTGCTGGCGGCGGACGGCGAGCTGACCGAGGCGGGAACGGCGCTGCGCAGGGAACTGGAGGACGAGACCGACCGGGTGGACCTCGGCCCGTACGCGCAACTGGGCGCCGCCGGGGTGGCACGGCTGACCGAGCTGGCCACCGGCTACACCACCGCCGCGCTGGCCGCGGGCGCGATGCCGAAGGACATCTTCGGCAAGGGCTGAGGCGCGGCCGGGCCGCGGAGCGGCGGATGGCCGGTGTGTACGCAACGCTGTGCCGGTTACCCGCAGTTCTCGACCCGAGTTGCGAGGTGAACAGCCATGCGAGCCATCGCCGACGCCCTGCGCATGATCGGCGGCGCCGTTGCCGCGATCGTGACGCTCCCCTTCCGACTGGCCGCCCGCCTCTTCGGCGCCGCCTCCCGGGGCGGCCGCAGGGCCCGCCGCCGCACCGTCTGACCACACCTCGGCCGGGGGCCCGCGGCGCGTCTTCGCCGCGGTCCGGCGCCCATCCGGCGCTGTTCCGACCCGCCGGGCGACCGGGGCAGGTCCCGCCGGGCGCCCGGCTGTCAGTCGGACCTGCCACAATGCACTCCGCCACAGATGACAGAAAGCGGGGCGGACGTGACGGCGTCGGTATCGATTGAGGCCAGGATCGCCGAGGAGCTCGGCGTACGCGAGCGGCAGATCACGGCGGCGGTGCGGCTGCTCGACGACGGCGCCACCGTGCCGTTCATCGCCCGCTACCGCAAAGAGGCGACGGAGATGCTCGACGACGCGCAGTTGCGCACCGCCGAGGAACGGCTGCGGTATCTGCGGGAGCTGGAGGAGCGGCGGGCGGCGATCCTGGAGTCCGTGCGCGGCCAGGGCAAGCTCACCGAGGAACTGGAGGCGCAGATCCGTGCCGCCGACTCCAAGGCGCGGCTGGAGGACGTCTACCTGCCGTACAAGCCGAAGCGGCGGACCAAGGCGCAGATCGCCCGCGAGGCCGGCCTGGAGCCGCTGGCCGACGGGCTGCTGGCCGACCCCTCGGTGGCGCCGCTCGCGGCGGCCACCGCGTTCGTGGACGCCGACAAGGGCGTGGCCGACCCGGCAGCGGCCCTGGAGGGCGCGCGGGCCATCCTCACCGAGCGGTTCGGCGAGGACGCCGACCTCATCGGCGAGCTGCGCGAGCGGATGTGGACGCACGGCCGCGCGGTCGCCAAGGTGCGCGAGGGCAAGGAGGAGGCGGGCGCGAAGTTCTCGGACTACTTCGACTTCGCCGAGCCGCTGACCGACCTGCCGTCGCACCGCATCCTCGCCCTCTTCCGCGGCGAGAAGGAGGAGGTCCTCGACCTCGCCCTGGAGCCCGACGCGCCCGGCGAGGCGGAGCAGGAGGGCCCGTCGGCGTACGAGCGCGCCATCGCGGCCCGGTTCGGCGTGGAGAACCGGGGCAGGCCCGCCGACCCCTGGCTCGCCGAGACGGTCCGCTGGGCGTGGCGCACGCGCATCCTGGTGCACCTCGGCATCGACCTGCGGCTGCGGCTGCGCACGGCCGCGGAGGACCAGGCGGTGGACGTCTTCGCCGCCAACCTGCGGGACCTGCTGCTGGCCGCCCCGGCGGGGACGCGCCCCACGCTGGGCCTGGACCCCGGGCTGCGTACGGGCGTGAAGGCCGCCGTCGTCGACGCCACCGGCAAGGTCGCCGCCACCGCGACGGTCTACCCGCACGCGCCGGCCCGCAAGTGGGACGAGGCCCTTGCCGTCCTGGCCGAACTGGCGCGCGTCCACGCGGTGGAGCTGGTCGCGATCGGCAACGGCACGGCCTCCCGGGAGACCGACAAGCTGGCCGCCGACCTGATCGCCGCGCAGCCCGAGCTGAAGCTGACGAAGGTGATGGTCTCGGAGGCCGGGGCGTCGGTCTACTCGGCGTCGGCGTTCGCCTCGCAGGAGCTGCCCGAGCTGGACGTGTCTCTGCGCGGCGCGGTGTCCATCGCGCGGCGGCTCCAGGACCCGCTGGCCGAGCTGGTGAAGATCGACCCGAAGTCGATCGGCGTCGGCCAGTACCAGCACGATCTGTCGGAGGCGAAGCTGTCGCGGTCCCTGGACGCGGTCGTGGAGGACTGCGTCAACGGCGTGGGCGTCGACCTCAACACCGCCTCGGCGCCGCTGCTGGCCCGCGTCTCCGGCATCGGCACGGGGCTCGCGGAGAACATCGTGGCGCACCGCGACGCCCACGGTCCTTTCCGCAGCCGCGCGGCGCTCAAGGACGTGCCGAGGCTGGGGCCGAAGGCGTTCGAGCAGTGCGCGGGCTTCCTGCGCATCCGCGACGGCGAGGACCCGCTGGACGCCTCCGGCGTGCACCCGGAGGCGTATCCGGTGGTGCGGCGGATGGTGAAGGCGGGCGGCGCGGAGGTGGCGGCGCTGATCGGCGACACGCGGACGCTGCGGTCGCTGAAGCCGCAGGACTTCACCGACGAGCGGTTCGGGCTGCCGACGGTGACGGACATCCTCAAGGAGCTGGAGAAGCCGGGGCGCGACCCGCGGCCGGCTTTCCGGACGGCGGTGTTCAAGGAGGGCGTGGAGAAGATCGGCGACCTGCAGCAGGGGATGGTGCTGGAGGGCGTGGTGACGAACGTGGCCGCGTTCGGGGCGTTCGTGGACGTGGGCGTGCACCAGGACGGGCTGGTGCACGTGTCGGCGATGTCGAAGACGTTCGTGAAGGACCCGCGCGAGGTCGCCAAGCCCGGCGACATCGTGAAGGTGAAGGTGCTGGACGTGGACGTGCCGCGGAAGCGGATCTCGCTGACGCTGCGGCTGGACGACGAGCCGGGCAAGCCGGCGGGCGGCGGCGGCCGGGGCGGCGGGCGCGAGCGCGACCGGCAGGGCCCGCCGCGGCAGCGCGGCGGTGGCCCAGGCGGCGGCCAGGGTAGTGGCGGCCAGGGCGCGGGCGGCGGCCGGCAGCGCGGTGGCGGCGGCGGTGGCCGGCGCCGTGAGACGCAGCCGGAGAACAGCGAGATGGCGGACGCGCTGCGCCGCGCCGGGCTGCTCGGCGGCGGCGGCCGGAGCGGCGGCGGTGGCGGCAACGGCCGCCGCGGCAAGCGCTGACGGCGGTACGGGGACTCCCCGCCCCGCCCACGGGGCCGCCGTGGGCGGGGGCCCGGCTGCGCTCCGGGTCCCCGCCTCAGCCGGCACACCGGTGCGGCGGCCGTCGTGCGCGGTCGCCGGCCGTGCGCCGGCGTCAGTGGGCGCCGGCCGTGAAGCCGGCGGTGGCGAGCAGCAGCGCCGCCGAGACCGCGCTGAGCCGGCGGGCCGCCCGCGGGTTCCTGCCGAACGTGCTGCCGGCGCGGGCGGACACCAGCGCCACCAGCACGTAGCCGAGCGTGCAGTTGACGACGTGCAGCAGCCCCAGCACCGCCGTCTGCACGCCCAGCGGCAGCGCCGCGTCCGGGTTGATGAACTGCGGGATCAGCGCCAGGTACAGCAACAGCCCCTTGGGGTTGAGCAGCGCCGTGAGCAGGCTCTGCCGCAGCACCGTCGCCGCGCTCGGCCCTGCGTCGGACTCGACGAGCCCGTCCGCCGCGCCGCGCAGGCCGCCCGTGCGGCGCAGCGACCGCAGCAGTTGGACGGCGAGAATCACCAGGTACGCCGCCCCCGCGTAGCGCAATGCCGGCAGCGCCCCGGGCACGGCCCCCAGCGCCGCCGCGAGGCCGACCGCGGCGAGCACGGTGTGCGCCGCGTAGCCGGTGCCGATACCCGCGACGGCGTACAGCGCCGCCCGGCGGCCCTGGCCGAGCCCGCGGGCGACGATGTAGAGCCAGTCGGGACCGGGGGTCGCGATGAGCAGGAGGTCGACGCCGAGGAACAGCACCAGCAGATGGGTGTCCATACGGGCGACGCTAGCCGCCGGGCCGGGGCAGCCGATGGCCGATCTCCGCGCCACAGGCCCGTTCCGTAGCAGAATATGGCGCCATGGACGCCATAGACCGCGCGATCCTGCGCGAACTCCAGCAGGACGGTCGCCTCAGCAACACCGAGCTGGCCGAGCGGGTCCGTCTGACCCCCTCCCCCTGTCTGCGCCGGGTGCGGCAGTTGGAGCGGGACGGCGTGATCCGCGGCTACCGCGCGCTGCTCGACGGCGAAGCCGTCGGCCGGGGCTTCCATGCCTTCGTCACGGTGGCGCTGGCGCAGGAGGACCGGGCGACGGTGGCCGAGTTCGAGAGCACGATCCGGGAGCGTGCCGAGGTCGTGGAGGCGCACCGCGTCTTCGGCGACACCGACTTCCTGTTGCGCGTCGCGGTCAGGGACCTGCCCGCGTACGAGAAATTCAACACCGAGGTGCTGCTCGCGCTCCCGGGGGTGGCCCGGGTGACGTCGCACCTGACGATGAAGACCGTCAAGGAGGACCGGGGGCTGCCCGTACGGTGACGGGCCGCGCCCCCGACGCCCGGGTCAGAGACCCAGGAGGCCCTTCGTCAGGGTCGCCGCGCCGCCGGCCAGCCCGAGGATCAGCACCAGCCAGCGCGCGGGCGCCTCGGGCACCCGGTCGCCCAGGGCGCGGCCGATGAGCGCGCCCGCGGCGACGGCCGCCGCGCACAGCGCCCACGCCGCGGCCGAGAGGTCGGGCGGGCCCTTCGCGGCGACCGAGAAGATGTTGATGACGACGCCGTAGAAGAGCGCGTTCGGCACGAACTCCCGCACCGTCCAGCCGGCGTTCACGGCGTACAGCGAGACGGCGGGACCGCCGATGCCCGCGGAGGAGTTCATGAAACCGCTCACCGCGCCGGCCGTGACCGCCCCGCCGGTGCCGCGCAGGGACTCGGCGCGGGCCCCGGCCATGACGAGCCCCACGGCACCGCAGACCATCGCGCCCATGCCGGTCAGCAGGACGGGCGCGGGCAGCCGGGACGCGGTGACGGCACCGATCGGCACTGTGCAGACGGCGGCGGCCAGCAGCGGCACCATGGCGCGTGGCCTGACCTGCCGCCAGACGGCGGCCAGGCCGAACGCGCTGATGGCGCCCGCGGCGCAGTTGGAGAGCCGGACGCCCTCCGCCGGGCCGAGGACCAGCGCGAGCGCCGGCCCCGCGACCAGCGCGAGGCCGATGCCCGCGAGCCGCTGCACGGACGCCCCGAGCAGCAGGACTCCGGCCATGAGCAGGACGTCACCGGTCACAGCAGCCCGGCCAGCCGGTAGAGGACGAGGGAGCCGGCCACGGCGACGTTGAGGCTGGCGCCGGTGCCGACCATGGGTATCTCGACGGCCTCGTCGAGCAGGTCGAGCGCGTCCTGCGGGATGCCGTGCTGCTCGTGGCCGAGCACCATCACCGTGGCGCGGCGGGCGGCCGGCAGATCGGCCAGGCGCACCGCCTCGTCGGCGAGTTCGACGCCGAGGACGCTCTTGCCCGCGGCGCGCTGCCGCTCCAGCCAGCGCAGCGGGTCGCCGGTCCAGTGCACGCAGACGGGGCGGCGCAGCGTGTTGCCGCGGGCCAGCGCCTCGGGGACCCAGGGGAAGCGGGGCACGACGAGGCAGGCGCCGACGGCGTCACAGGTGCGCAGGAGCGTACCGAGGTTGGCGCCGTGGAGCGGCCAGAGCGGGGCGGCGTAGAGGTGGTCCCAGCAGGAGTGGGCGCGGGGGCGGCGGCTGCGCTTCACCTCACGGGGGGTGCGGGTGCGGATGGCCGGCGCGTCCCTGCCGGACCGGCTGGCCCCCGGGCGGGCGCTCATCGGCGCGGGGCGCGCGCCCCCCGATCGCTCGGAGTACTCACGTAATTCGACATGCGAACAGAGTAGCGATCATCCTCGGCTGTCCACCACCCCGCGCAGGCTCCCGACCGGTGCGGCAGACTGCCGTGATGGATTCCGAAGTCATCGTGCTCGGCAGCGGCATCATCGGCCTGACCACCGCGGTCGTCCTGGCGGAAGGCGGGCGGCGGGTCGCGGTGTGGGCGCGGGAGCCGGCGGAGGAGACGACGTCTGCGGTCGCGGGCGGGCTGTGGTGGCCGTACCGGATCGAGCCGGAACACCGGGTCGCGGACTGGTCGGTGCGGTCGTTCGACGTGTACGCGCAGCAGGCGGAGCACGCGGCGGTGACGGGCGTGCGGATGCGGACGGGGCTGCAGCTCGGCGCCGAACTCACCGGCCTCGGGCCGTGGCGGCGCGCCCTGCGCGACGTGCGGTCGGCCGACCCCGCCGAGTTGCCCGGGGAGTACGCCACGGGCGTGCGCGCGACGGTGCCGATCGTGGACACCGGCACGCACCTGGCCCACCTGCGCGACCGGCTGACCGCGGCCGGCGGCCGGGTCGACCGGCGCGCCGCCGGCTCGCTGGATGAGGCCGGGCGCGCGGCCCCGTACGTCGTCAACTGCACCGGCCTCGGCGCCCGCGAGCTGGTGCCGGACCCCGATGTGCGCCCGGTGCAGGGGCAGCTCGTCGTCGTGGAGAACCCGGGCGTCGAGGAGTGGCTGGTGTCGGCGTACAAGGACGCGACGGCCACGCTGTACGCGCTCCCGCAGCCGTACGGGCTGGTGCTCGGCGGGACGGCCGTGGAGGACGCCTGGGGCACCGAGCCGGACCCCGCGGTGGCCGCCGGCATCGTCGAGCGCGGCGCGGCCATCGTGCCCGAGGTCGCCAGAGCCCGGGTCCTCGGCCACCGCGTCGGGCTGCGGCCAGCCAGGCCCGCCGTGCGGCTGGAGGCGGAGCGGCTGCCGGGCGGGGCGCTGTGCGTGCACAACTACGGGCACGGGGGCGCCGGGGTGACGGTGGCGTGGGGCTGCGCCGAGGAGGCCGCCGAACTCCTGGAGGCATAGGACCCGCACGAGACCGCACCTCCCCGCAGGCCCGGTACCTCCCCGCACACCCGCCCAAGGGTAGGCGGGCCCACCGACAGCCGAGCCGCCCTCCGTACAGCCTGGCCGCCGCCCCGGGTACAGCCCTCGTGCGCCCCACGCGCCGAAACGGCGGCGTCCGGCCGCACCGCCCCGCTCAGCGGCAGTGTTCGAGCGGCCTGCCGTCCGCCAGCTCGTAGACCGCCCGCTGGTCCAGCAGCAGCGGCACCAGTGCGCGCAGCGGCTGCCGCAGCTTCACCAGCGCGCCGCCGTCCGGCCGTTCGCGGACCTCGATGCCGTGCAGCGCCAGCTCATCGCCGACCGCACCGTACTGCGCGGCGTCGAGTTCGTAGCCGCAGGGCGGGTCGTCGATGATCTGGCCCGGCGCGGGCGGCTCGTTGTCGGCGCCGCCGAGGTAGACGGGACCGGTGTCGGCGAGGCCGCGGGCACGGGCCGCCGCGGTCGCCGTGGCCAGCCGGCCGCGGTGGTCCGCGGCGTAGGTGAACGTGGCGTCGAGCGCGGTGAGCTGGGAGGTGACCCGGCGGCGGTGGTTGGCGGCGGGGTCGCCGCGCTCCTCGTCGGTGAGCGCCGTGATACGGGTCTCGACCAGCAGCCCGGCCGCGTGCTTGAGGCCCGCGGCGTTGCGCAGTATGCGTTCCTGGCCGTCGCCGGCGACCTGGCGGATCGGCTCGCCGGTCTGCGGGTCGGTCCAGATGCCGTAGACGCCGCTGCTGTAACCGGCCTCCTCGACGCCCGCGCGGACGTGGTCCTCGGTCAGGTGGCGGGCCTCGCGGTGGACGCCGTCGTGGGTGTTGAGGTTGCGCGGCCAGAGCGCGAGCACGTCCTTGACGTAGTACGGCTCGGTGGCGTCGAACTCGTGCAGGTCGTGGACGACGTCGGGGCGGTAGTCGCGGATGACGGCGGCCATGGCGCGGCCTTCCGCGGTCTCCAGGGCGACGTGGTCGCGGTTGACGTCGACGCCGTCGGCGTTGCCGCGGGTGTCGGCGGCGCGCCCATCCGGGTTGGCGCTGGGAACGACGAGAACGGTGTTGCGGGCCAGGAAGCGGCGGGTCCCGGCGTCCTTGGCGTAGGCGAGGTCGCGGAGGCTGGTCAGGCACGCCTCGCGGCCGGCCGGTTCGTCGCCGTGCTGACTGCAGATGAGGAGCACGACGCTGCCGCGGACGGCCTCGGCCGGCGTGGGCGGTCGGGGGGCGCCGATGCGGACGAGGTTCAGGGGGCGGCCCTGCTCGGTGGTGCCGATGCGGTCGACGGCGACGCGCCTGCTGTCCTCGGCGACGGTGGCCAGGAACTCCGCCTCCTCCTGCTCGCTGGTCCAGCGGGCGCCGCCGCTCTCCTCGAAGCCGGTACGCGGCGGGTTGGCGGCCTCGGCGGGCGGGCCGGAGGGCGGCGCCAGCACGACGGCCGCGGCGCAGGCCGCGAGGGTGGCCGTGCGGAGCACGGTGAGACGGGGGGCGCGTATGCGCATGAGCGGTCTCCCGGAGGCGGAGCACGACGAGGGTGGCCAGAAGATAGCCGAGGGTGACCCGCCGAAGAAGCCTCCGCGCACGAACTCTCGACGGCGGCCCGGCATCCGGAGGGCGCCGCGGTCTTTCACAGGACCGGTGAGACAGCAATATTGTTGGACCATGACCCAGGAGACGGAGGCGGCCGGGCTGACCGTGGACGAGCTGGCCGCACGCGCGGGCGTCACCGTGCGCACGGTCCGCTTCTACTCCACCCGCGGGCTGCTGCCCCCGCCGGTCATCGGCCCACGGCGGGTGGGGCGCTACGGCCCCGAGCATCTGTCCCGGCTCGCGCTCATCGAGGAGTTGCAGCATCAGGGGCTGACGCTGGCGGCGATCGAGCGGTACGTGCAGCAGTTGCCGCCCGGGCTGAGCGCAGAGGACCACGCGCTGCACCGCGCGCTGGTGGCCACCTGGGTGCCGGACGCGGAGACCGAGGTGAGCCGGGCGGAGCTGGAGCGGCGCGCGGGGCGGTCGCTGACCGACGACGACGTGGCGCGGCTGGCGGCGATGGGCGTGCTGGAGCGTACGCCGCCGGGGCCCGGAGCCTACGACGCGGGCTCGGGTACGCACGACGCCGCGGCCGCCGCGTACGACACGGCATCCGGCGCGGACGGCGGCGATGACACCTTCCGCGTCGACCCGGTGGTCCTCCACCTCGGCGTACGGCTCCTCGACGTGCCCATCCGGCTGGAGACCGTCCTCGCCGCCCGGGACGTGGTGCATGAGCACTCCCGCGCGGTAGCCCGCGAGCTGACCCGGCTCTTCCACGACGAGGTGTGGGAGCCGTTCGGCGAGGCGGACCCCGACCCGGAGCAGGTCGAGACGATGAAGTCGCTCTCCGCGCACATGCAGCCGATGGTGGTGCAGGCGCTCGTGACGGCCTTCCAGCGGTCCATGAAGGCGGAGCTGCGGGCCTCCTTCCCGCCCGGCTGACCCCCTTCCCCGCGTCCCTCCCGGCGGAGTGACCTTGCGCACGTACGCCCGTGACGGCTGAGGTCCGACCGGCGTTCTTTGCGCAACGACATGTGCGAACCCCGCGGCCGCTCTTGCCCGGGCCCGACGGCGTTGTCATGCTCATCCGCGTCGCAGTCGCAAACCGCCGTCCGCGCCGAGGAGTTGGAGCATGAGCGCACGCCCCCGACGGGGACGCCGCTGGGCCTTCCCCACCAACGGCTGGAACGACATCGGCTACAACTTCCTCGTGGACAAGTGCGGCCGCGTCTACGAGGGCCGCCGCGGCGGCGTCACCAAGCCGGTCACCGGCGCGCACACCCTCGGCTTCAACAAGAACACCAGCGGCGCCGCGGTCATCGGCTCCTACGGCTCGGCGTCCGTCCCCTCGAAGGTCACCGGCGCCCTGGCCCGGCTCTCCGAGTGGCGCCTCGACGTCGCCGGTCACACCCGCACCGGCAAGGTGAGGCTGACCGCGGGGAAATCCAACGGCAAGTACGACAAGGGCGACTCGACCACCGTCTACCGCGTCACGTCCCACCGCAGGCTCTACCCGACCGCCTGCCCCGGCGCGAAGCTCTACGCCAAGATCGGCACGATCCGCACCATGCGCGTCGGCTGACGACGACCCCGCCGCACGCCGGGGCCCCGCCGGGACCGGCGCGGCGGGGCCCCGGCTCGGTCAGACGGCGTCCATGAACGGCTCGCCCCGCTCGGCCTTCGCCAGCAGCAGCGCGGGCGGCTCGAAGCGTTCGCCGTACGCCTCCGCCAGCTCCCGTGCCCGCGCCACGAAGCCGGACAGCCCGCCGTCGTAGCCGTTGATGTACTGCAGCACGCCGCCGGTCCAGGCGGGGAAGCCGATGCCGAAGACCGAGCCGATGTTCGCGTCCGCGACGGACGTCAGCACGCCCTCCTCGACCAGCCGGACGGTGTCCAGCGCCTCCGCGAACAGCATCCGCTCCTGGAGGTCGCGCAGCGGCGGCGGCTCCCGGTCCGCCTTGGTGAAGTGCTCCCGCAGCCCCGGCCACAGCCGGGTCCGCTTCCCGTCCTCGTAGTCGTAGAAGCCCGCTCCCCCGGCCCGCCCGGTGCGGCCGAACTCGTCGACCATGCGGTCGATGACCGCCTCCGCCGGGTGCACGGGGTAGCTGCCGCCCGCGGCCTCGACGGCCGCGCGCGTCTCGTTGCGGATCTTCCGGGGCAGCGTGAGGGTCAGCTCGTCGAGCAGGGACAGCACCTTGGCCGGGTAGCCGGCCTGGGCGGCGGCCTGCTCGACGGTCGCGGGCTCGATCCCCTCGCCGACCATGGCCACGCCCTCGTTGATGAAGTGGCCGATCACGCGGGAGGTGAAGAAGCCGCGCGAGTCGTTCACCACGATCGGGGTCTTGGCGAGCTGCCGTACGAGGTCGAAGGCGCGCGCCAGCGCCTCGTCGCCGGTGCGCTCCCCCTTGATGATCTCGACCAGCGGCATCTTGTCGACGGGCGAGAAGAAGTGCAGCCCGACGAAGTCCTGCGGGCGGGCGACGCCTTCGGCGAGCAGCGTGATGGGCAGGGTGGAGGTGTTGGAGCAGAGCAGCGCGTCGGGCGCGACGACGTCCTGGATCTCCTGGAACACCTTGTGCTTGAGCGCGGGGTCCTCGAAGACCGCCTCGATCACGGCGTCACAGCCGGCCAGCTCCGCCGGGTCCGCGGCCGGCGTGATGCGGGCCAGCAGTGCGTCCCGCTTCTCCTGCGTCGTACGGCCCTTGGCGAGCTGCTTGTCGAGCAGCCCGGCGGAGTACGCCTTGCCCTTCTCGGCCGCCTCGGGCGACACGTCCTTCAGCACGACCTCGATGCCGGCGCGCGCGCAGGCGTAGGCGATGCCGGCGCCCATCATCCCGGCGCCCAGCACGGCGACCTTCGCCACCCGCCGCTCGGGGACGCCGGACGGGCGGGAGCGGCCGGCGTTGACGGCCTGGAGGTCGAAGAAGAACGCCTGGATCATGTTCTTGGCGGTCTGCCCGACGGCCAGGTCGACGAAGTAGCGGGCCTCGATGACCTGGGCGGTCTCGAAGTCGACCTGGGAGCCCTCGACCGCCGCCGCCATGATGCTGCGCGGGGCGGGGAACGGGGCGCCGCCGAGCTGCTTCTTCAGGTTGGCGGGGAACGCGGGGAGGTTGGCCGCGAACTTCGGGTTCTGCGGCGTGCCGCCGGGGATCCGGTAGCCGGGCTCGTCCCAGGGCTGCCGGGACTCCGGGTGGGCGTCGACGAACGCGCGGGCGGCGGCGCGCAGTTCCTCCTCGGTTTCGACGACCTCGTGCACGAGCCCGTTCTCCAGCGCCCACCGCGGCCGGTACTGGGTGCCCTGGAGCAGCACCTTCAGCAGCGCGTCGGTGATGCCCATCAGCCGTACGGTACGGGTGACGCCGCCGCCCGCGGGCAGCAGGCCGAGGGTGACCTCGGGCAGCCCGATCTTCGAGCCGGGCGCGTCCAGGGCGACGCGGTGGTGGCAGGCGAGCGCGATCTCGTAGCCGCCGCCCAGTGCCGCGCCGTTGAGGGCCGCGACGACGGGCTTGCCGAGTGTCTCGATGCGGCGCAGCGCGTGCTTGACGGCCATGCCGGCGTCGAACGCCTCGCGCGCGTGCTCCCGGTCGATGCGGATGAGGTCGTGCAGGTCGCCGCCGGCGAAGAAGGTCTTCTTCGCGGAGGCGAAGACGACGCCGCGCACGCCGTCCCGCTCGGCCTCCAGCCGGTCGGCGACGACGGTGAGCGACTGGATGAAGTCCGCGTTCATGGTGTTGGCGGACTGGTTCGGGTCGTCCAGGACGAGGGTGACGACGCCGGTGTCGTCCTGCTCCCAGCGGATCGTGTTCGTGTGGCTCATGGTGATGAGATGGTCTCCGTAGGCGGGGGCGGGACGGGGTCAGACACGCTCGACGACGGTGGCGATGCCCATGCCGCCGCCGACGCAGAGGGTGGCGAGGCCGTAGCGCAGGTCGCGGCGCTCCAGCTCGTCGACGAGGGTGCCGAGGATCATGGCGCCGGTGGCGCCGAGGGGGTGGCCCATGGCGATGGCGCCGCCGTTGACGTTCACCTTGTCCGGGCTGACGCCCATGTCCTCGATGAAGCGCAGCACGACGGCGGCGAACGCCTCGTTGATCTCGATCAGGTCGATGTCCTCGATGCCGAGACCGGCCCTGGCGAGCGCCTTGCGGGTCGCGGGCGCGGGCCCGGTGAGCATGATCGTGGGCTCGGAGCCGGTGACGGCGGCGGAGACGATACGGGCCCGGGGGGTGAGCCCGTACCGCCGGCCGACCTCGGCGGAGCCGACGGCGACGAGGGCGGCGCCGTCGACGATGCCGGAGGAGTTGCCCGCGTGGTGGACGTGGTCGATCCGCTCCACCCAGTGGTACTTCTGCAGCGCCACGGCGTCGAAGCCGCCCAGCTCGCCGATGTCGGCGAACGCCGGCTTCAGCTTGGCCAGGCTGTCGGCGGTGGTGCCGGGCCTGATGTGCTCGTCCCGGTCCAGGACGGTGAGCCCGGCGCGGTCCACGACCGGCACCACGGAGCGGTCGAACCGGCCCTCCTTCCACGCCTCGACGGCCCGCTCCTGCGACAGCGCGGCGAACTCGTCCACGTCCCGGCGGCTGTAGCCCCCGATCGTGGCGATGAGGTCGGCGCCGATGCCCTGCGGTACGAAGCCGACCTCCATGTTGGTCATCGGGTCGTTGAACCAGGCGCCGCCGTCCGAGCCGATCGGCACCCGCGACATCGACTCGACGCCGCCGGCGAGGATCAGGTCCTCCCAGCCGGAGCGGATCTTGGCCGCGGCGATGTTGACGGCCTCCAGTCCCGAGGCACAGAAGCGGTTCTCCTGCACCCCGGCGACGCTGTCGGGCAGCCCGGCGGCGATGGCCGCGATCTTGGCGATGTCGGAGCCCTGGTCGCCGTGCGGGCTGACGACGCCGAGCACGACGTCGTCGACGGCGGCCGGGTCGAGGCCGGGGAGGCGGCGGCGCAGCTCGTGGACGAGGCCGACGACGAGGTCGATCGGCTTGGTCCCGTGCAGGGCGCCGTTCGCCTTGCCGCGGCCGCGGGGAGTGCGGATGGCGTCGTAGACGTAGGCGTCGGTGACGGACGGCCTGGCGGTTGTGGTCACGGTTGGTGCGCCTCTCAGGAGAGCAGGGAGCGGCCGATGATCTCTTTCATGATCTCGGTGGTGCCGCCGTAGATGGTCTGGACACGCCCGTCGGTGAAGGCGCGGGCCACGGGGAACTCGCTCATGTAGCCGTAGCCGCCGTGCAGTTGCAGGCAGCGGTCCGCGGTACGTTTCTGCAGCTCGGTGGCCCACCACTTGGCCATCGAGGCGTGCACCGCGTCCAGCTCGCCGGCCGCCAGGTCCTCGATGCAGCGGTCGACGAACGTCCGGGTCACGGCGCACTCGGTGGCCATCTCGGCGATCTCGAAGCGGATGTGCTGGAACCGGCCGAGCGGCCTGCCGAACGCCTCTCGCTCCCTGACGTACGCCGTGGTGGCCTCGACCAGGTGCTCGGCTGCGGCGACCGCGGCGACGGCGATGGCCATCCGCTCCTGCGGCAGGTGGGCCATGAGGTGGCCGAAGGCGCCGTCGCGCTCCCCCAGCAGGTTGTCCTTCGGCACCCGTACGTCGGTGAAGAACAACTCGGCGGTGTCCTGGGCCTTCTGGCCGATCTTGTCGAGGTTCCGGCCGCGCTCGAAGCCGGCCGCGCCGCGCTCGACGACCAGCAGGCTGAGCCCGTGCGCGCCGCCCTCGGGGGTGGTCCTGGCGACCACGACGACGAGGTCGGCGAGGATGCCGTTGGAGATGAACGTCTTGGCGCCGTTGAGCAGCCAGTGGTCCCCGCGGTCCTCGGCGGTGGTGCGGATGCCCTGGAGGTCGGAGCCGGCGCCCGGCTCGGTCATGGCGATGGCGGTGATCAGCTCGCCGGTGCAGAAGCCGGGCAGCCAGCGGCGCTTCTGCTCGTCGGTCGCCAGGGAGGTCAGATACGGGCCGATGACGTCGTTGTGCAGGCCCACGGCGAGTCCCGGGGCGCCGGCGCCGGCGAACTCCTCGGCCAGCACGGCCGCGAAGCGGTAGTCGTCGTGGCCCCCGCCGCCGTACTCCTCGGGGACGGCGAGGCCGAGCAGCCCCTGCCGCCCGGCGGCGCGCCAGGCGTCGCGGGAGACGATGCCGTCGGCCTCCCATCGCGCGTAGTGCGGGGTGACCTCCTTGGCGAGGAAGGTCCGCACGGTCTCGCGGAAGGCCAGGTGCTCGGGCCCGTACAGCCGGCGCTTCAACGCTCCTCCTGGGTCGGGGCAGGGGTGGGGGTGGGGTCGGGCAGGCCGGAGAGACCGGGGACGTCCCAGTCGCGGGCGACGGCCGCGGTGTCGGCGCCCGGGGCGGCGGGCGGACGGCGTACGGCGCCGGGGGTGGCGGAGAACCGGGGCGCGGGGGCGGGCTGGACGGTGCCGTACTCCTCGGTGAAGGTGCCGCGGGCGGCGAGGTGCGGGTGGTCGCGGGCCTCGCGCAGGGACAGCACGGGGGCGACGCAGGCGTCGGAGCCGGCGAAGACCTCGGTCCACTCCGCGCGCGTACGCTCCCGGAACCGCGCGGCAAGCCGCTCGCGCAGCTCCGCCCAGGCGGCGGGATCGCCACGGTCGGGCAGGTGGCCCGGGGCGCCGAGGAGGCGGACGAACTCCTCGTAGAACGCGGGTTCCAGCGCGCCGACGGCCATGTACTGCCCGTCTGCGGTCTCGTAGACGCCGTAGAACGGCGCGCCGCCGTCGAGGAGGTTGGCGCCGCGGCGGTCGGTCCAGGCGCCGGCGGCGACCATGGCGTGGATCATCGCGGTGAGGTGCGCGGTGCCGTCCACGATGGCCGCGTCGACGACCTGCCCCTCCCCGGTGGTACGGGCGTGCTGCAGTGCGGACAGCACGCCGACGACGAGGTAGAGCGAACCACCGGCGTAGTCACCGAGGAGGTTGGCGGGGACGGCGGGCGGGCCGCCGGCGGGGCCGATCATGCCGAGCGCGCCGGTGACGGCGACGTAGCCGATGTCGTGCCCCGCGGTCTCCGCCAGCGGCCCCTCCTGGCCCCAGCCGGTCATCCGCCCGTACACCAGCCGGGGGTTGCGCGCCAGGCAGTCGCCGGGGCCGACGCCGAGGCGCTCGGCGACGCCGGGGCGGAAGCCCTCGACGAGGATGTCGGCCCGCTCGGCGAGGGCCAGCGCGGCGGCGGCGCCGGACGCGGACTTGAGGTCGAGGACGACGGAGCGCTTGTTGCGGTTGGTGAGGTCGTGCGCGGGGTCGATGCCGAGTCCCGGGCCGCCGGGCCGGTCGATCCGTACGACGTCGGCGCCGAGGTCGGCCAGGAGCATGGCGGCGAACGGCCCGGGGCCGATGCCGGCCAGCTCGACCACGCGTACGCCGTGCAGCGGGCCGTGCCCCGTGCTCCCCATCAAGCCCCCAGCGGTGTGACACCAACTGTGTAACACCAGAGATGATAAGAACACGTTTCAGTGGGCACAAGTGCGGGGACACCCCGCGCGGGTCGGACGCCGCCGCGGGGGCACGGAACGGGAATCCACCGTCCGGCGCGTATACGTGACGGCGCCTCATGAACCACCCTGGGTGCCATGGCAGACGAGCCCCGGCCGCACGACCTCATCCTCTTCGGCGCCACCGGCTTCACCGGCGGACTCACCGCCGAGTACCTGGCCCGGCACGCGCCGGCCGGCTGCCGCTGGGCGCTCGCCGGGCGCGACACCGGCAGGCTGGCGGAGGTACGCGACCGGGTGGCCGCGATCCGGCCGGAGTGGGGCGACCTGCCGCTGCTCACCGCGGACGCGGCGGACCCCGCGGCGCTGCGCGGGCTGGCCGAGCGGACCCGGGTGGTGGCCACGGCGGTCGGCCCGTTCCTGCGACACGGCGAGCCGCTGGCCGCCGCCTGCGCCGCGGCCGGGACGGACTACGCGGACCTGACCGGCGAGCCGGAGTTCGTCGACCGGGTGTACGTGCGCCACCACGAGCGGGCCCGGGAGACCGGGGCCCGGCTGGTGCACGCCTGCGGGTTCGAGTGCACGCCGTTCGACCTCGGCGTGCGGTTCACCGTCGGGCAACTGCCGGAGGACGTGCCGCTGCGCATCGACGGCTTCCTGCGCGCCGCGGGCGGGCTCTCCGGAGGCACGCTCGCGTCCGCGCTCGGGGTCGTCTCCCGGCCGCTGCCGGGGGCGCGCGCGGCGCGGGCCCGCCGCCGGATGGAACCGCGGGTGACGGGGCGCCGGGTGCGGGCGCCGCTGGGCGCGCCGACGCGCAGCGGCGCGGTGCGCGCGTGGGGGCTGCCGCTGCCGACGCTGGAGTCGCGGGTGGTGGCGCGGTCGGCGGCGGCGCTGCCGCGGTACGGGCCCGACTTCCGCTACCGCCACTACGCCGCCGTCAGGCGGCTGCCGGTCGCCGCGGGCAGCGTGCTGGGCGCCGGGGCGTTCGCCGCCGCGGCCCAATTGCCGCCGCTGCGGAAGCTGATGGCGTCCCGGCTGGCGCCGGGCACGGGCCCGGTGGAGCAGCGCCGGGCGCGCAGTTGGTTCTCGGCCCGCTTCGTGGGCACGGGCGGCGGCCGGCGGGTGGTGACGGAGGTCAGCGGCGGGGACCCGGGGTACGACGAGTCGGCGAAGATGCTGGCGGAGGCGGCGATGTGCCTGGCGTACGACCCGCTGCCGGAGACGTCGGGGCAGGTCACGACGGCGCAGGCGATGGGCGAGGCGCTGACGGCCCGGCTGGTGACGGCGGGGCTGGGCTTCCGGGTCTGGGTCGCGTCGCCGTAGCGGGGGCGAGCGGGCCCGCGGTGAACGGGCCCGCCGCGCTCCCGTACGAGCCGGCGCCCCCGGTCCGTACGGCCTACTCGGGTGCCGTCTGCACTTCGAGGGCCGCGTCCCGCACCTCCCGCTCCGGGTGTGCGCGCAGGGTGCGCAGCGTGGCCCGCCAGGGCTCCGGCCAGCCCGCGCGCGTACCGCCGGACTTGGTGAGCGCGACCGCGAAGAGGCCCTCCGCGTGCCCGCCCGCCGCCGCCAGCGCGCGGGCCGCCTCCGCCCGGGCGTCCGGCGTGCCCGGCCGGCCGTCCCCGTCCAGCCGGCGGCCCAGCGTGCCCGCCGTCGTCTCGGCGAGCACGGGGCGCCCCTCGTGGAGCGCCGCGAGGTCCAGCAGCGCCGCCGTCAGCTCCGCGGTTCCGGCCTCCAGGTCCAGGGCCTCCGTGCGCAGCACCGCCGCCTGCGGCACGAAGTCGTCGTCCGCCGCGAGCACGTCGGCGAACGCGTGCACCGTGGGCCGCAGCAGGGGGCGCAGGGTCCGTGTCCGCGTGGTCAGCCGCCACACCAGGGAGGCGAGGCGCCGGCGTGCGGGCAGGTCGCGGTCCTTCTCGGCGTCGGGCTGGCCGAGGGCGCGGACGCGGAGTTCACGCGCGGCGCGTACGACGGGCTCGCGCGCCGGGTCGTCCGCGGGGGCGTTGATCGCCAGGGTGACGAGGGCGTCGGCCGCGGGCTCCCACGTACCGCGGTTGCCGAGGTCGGTGACCGCGCGGCACAGCACGTCCGCCGCGGTCGGCGACCACGGCGCCCAGCCGGCGAGGCCGGTGTACGCGGCCCAGGCGAGCTGCGGATCCTCGGTGCGGCTCGCGGCCTCCACCAGGCCCGCGTACCGCGGCCGGTACTCCTCGCGCAGGTCGCGCGGCTGCGGCCGGAGCAGGGGGAGCCGTACCTCCGGGTCGTCGGCCGCGGCCGCCTCCAGCATCCCCCACACCTCCGGCCTGCCGAGCAGGCCGCCGGCGAACGCCACGCACGCGGCGCGGACGTCGCGGTGCTGCTCGGGCAGTTCGTACGCACCCGCCACCAGCACCGCCGCGCGCTCGGCCGGCAGCCGGGCGGCGGCGAGGCGGACGGCCTCCTTGCGGCTCGTCACCTTCGCGACGGACCCGTCGGGGCCGGGCAGCAGCAGCGGGCGCAGGGCCGCCTCGACGCGCGAGGGTGCCGCGTGCCGGGTGGCGCGGGTGGCGGCGTAGACGGCGACGCGGGCGCGGTCGCCGCCGGCGTGCGCGAGCAGCAGCGGCAGCGCCTCCGCGGGCCGGTCGGTCCAGACCAGGGCGGCGAGCGCGGCCTCGGCGAGCACGACGTCGTCCGCCCCGGTGTAGCGGAAGACGACGTCGAAGCCGTGGCCGGGTATGCGGGCGACCTCCGCGAGGGCCCGGGCGCGGTCGTGCAGCGGCAGCCCGGCGTCGGCCGCCGCGCGGGCCAGCAGCCGGGCGGCGGCGGCCTGCTGGGCGGGCGTCCAGCGCTCGGGCGTGATGACGGGCGGCGTCCAGGAGGCGCGCCGCGTCAGGAACCTGCCCCACGGCGGGGTGTCGCCGAGGACGCCGTCCAGCAGGTCCGTACGGCTGCGGGCGAGCACCGCGTACACCGGCGGCAGGACCGCCGCGGACGGCTCCAGCGCCAGCAGCCGGCCGACGCGCTCGCCGCGGCCCGCCCGCGGCTCCAGCCACAGCGACACGGCGGTGCTCACGGTCGCGTCGTTGCCGAACTGCACCGCCTGCCACAGGTACTCCTGCAGTTTGGGCATTCCCCAGGCGCGCCGCCCGAGCGCCCGCGCGAGCGCGAACGTCAGCCCGTGGTCGACCTTGTCCGCGCCCGCCTCCAGCCACGGTTCGAGGGCGTCGAACACCTCGTGCTCCTGCCCGCGGCGCAGCGAGGTGTCCAGCCGGCCGAGGTCGGCGCCGCCGGTGTGGCCGGTGAGCCGGGTGATCGTACGGAGCGAGAAGCTCACCAGCTCGGGCCGCCCGCCCGCCACGTGCTCGCGGAGCAGCGCGACAGCCAGCGTGCGCAGCGCCCCGCGGGTGAGCGACGAGGAGTCGCGGGCGGCGATCGCGTCGGCGGCGATGAGGTGGAGGTGGTCGGCCGCGTCGGCGGTGAAGAGCGCGGGATGGGTCCCGGCGAGCTGCCGCAGCGCGACGGAGCGCACCGGGTCCTGGTCGTTGCGCAGCCGCTCGGCCAGCAGCCGGACGGCGCTGGTGACGTCCTCGGGGTGGCCGGAGCGGGCGGCGTTGGCGACGAGCAGCCGGTACGCCTCGGCGCGCTCGTCGGCGTCGGAGCGACGCAGGGCGGCGAGCAGTTCGCCGCGGGCCTCGGCGACGGGCAGGCAGGCCACCGCGCGCAGCACGACCGACGGGTGCGCGTCGCGCTCCCGGGCCTGCGCCGCCATGCGGCGCGCCTCGGCCGCGCGGCGCGGGTGGGGCAGGGCGTCGAGGAGGTCGGGCGGGAAGTCGTCGCGGGTGGTGTCCCGTCCGGCCATGGCGGCGTCGAAGAGCGCCTCGCGGCGGGACGGCGGGGTGCGGCGCAGCAGGTCGGTGAGCGAGGAGGTGTTCTCCTGCCAGAGCCGGGCGAGTTCGGTCAGCTCGGGCGGCGCGGCGGCGACGAGCCGGTCGAGCACGGTGCGCGGGAGCCGGGTCGCGGCGGTCCCCCGGCGGCGCTCCGGGGCGAGCAGCAGGCGCAGGGTGCGGCCGGGGTCGGCGGCCACGAGGCGGTTCAGCCGCTCGTGCACGAGCGGCTGGAGCCCGCCGTGGCAGAAGCGCTCCAGCAGGTCCAGCACGCGCTCCGGGGCGGCGTCGGCGAGCGGGGCGACGACGCGGGAGTTCGCGGTCCACCATGCCGCCCGGCCGCCGCGCGCCAGCGGGGCCAACTGCCGCTCCGCCTCGTCCAGTACGGCCCCGGGGTGGCGGCCGGCGAGGGCGGCGGGGCCGCTGAGCGCGGGCCAGAGCGCGGGCAGCAGGCGGCGTACGGTCTCCTCCGTGCAGGCGGGCAGCAGCCGCGCGGCCTCGGCGTCGCCCCACCGCTCGCCGACCGGCCCGATCAGCGCCTCCGCCACGGCGGTGCGGCGGCCGCGGACCACGGCGCGGACGAGTTGCCCGCGCACCACTGCGGGCGCGTCCTCGAACGCGGCGACGACGGCGTCGTCGGGCAGCAGGCCGCGCCGTACGGCCTTCATCCCCTGGGCGCGCACCGCGCGGTCGGGGTGGGCGAGCCGGGCGGCGAGGAAGGCGGTGTCGCGCCCGACGAGGGCGGCGAACGCCGCGAGCCGGCGGCCGTACCCGCCATGACCCTCCAGCCCGTCGAGGAGCGCGGCCAGTTCGCCGCGGCCGGCGGCCCGGCGGGCGGCGAGGGCCAGTTCGCCGAGGCGCCGCGGGTACGGCAGGGGTTCGAGGGCGCGGATGAGGTCGTCGGCGTGAGGCTGCATGGGACGGCATTGTTCCGTGCCGGTGGCCGCTCCGGCGCCGAATTCCTGTACGAGCCGGACCGCCGCCCGGCCGGCCGGGCGGCGGTCAGTCGAACGACGGCATCGCGCGGGTGCGGGTGCGCTTGATCTCGTACAGGCCGGGCACGCCGCCCAGCGTCAGCAGCCCGTCCCACAGCCGCAGCGCGTCGGCGCCGCGCGGCGCGGGCGAGCCGACGGGGCCGAAGAAGGCGAAGCGGGCGCCGCCGGGCGGGGTGACGGCGAGGACAGGGCTGCCGACGTCGGTGCCGACCAGCGCGATGCCCTCGGCGTGCGAGGCGCGTAACGCCTCGTCGTACGCCTCCGACTCGGCGGCCGCGGCCAGTTCCGCGGGGAGCCCGGTGTCGTCGAGCGCACGGGTGAGGCCGTCCCACTCGCCGCGCTCGTGCAGCCTTACGGCCAGCGCCGCGTAGTAGCGGCCGAGGGCGTCGGACCCGTGGTGCCCGGCGACGGCGGCGCAGACCCGCACCGGCTGCCGGAGGTAGTCGCCCCACTCCCCCTCGGGATCCTCGGGGTTGACCTCGCGGCCCTCGCCCCGGACCGCCAGGCTCATGACCCGCCAGCGCACCCGGATGCCGGTGAGCAGCGGCACCTCCGTCAGCCAGCGGCCGTCGTCCACGTCCAGGGGCACACGGGGTCGAACCAGAAGTCGACGGCGGGCGGGCCGTCTCCGGGATCCGCCGCCTCGTCCGTCCTCATCACTTCACCGTATCGAGATGCAGGCGGACGAACCGCGGGCGGTACAGGGCGACGTTGCGGTGCACGTTGGCGGAGACGTCGTCGGCCGAGGCGTCCAGCCAGTTGACGTCGTAGCCGAGGAGCAGCCCGTCGCCGGAGCCGACGCCCGGATGCGCCTGCGGGTTGTACGCGGTGGCGCCCGAGCCGCCGGCCGCGTCCTCGGGCAGCGGCGCGGTGAACGCCTTGTCCGGCCCGTGCCACGGGCCCTCCGGCCGGCACGCCCAGTACGACGCGACGGTCGTCAGCCCGCTGCCGCCCGGCCCGCCCGCGTCCATCGTGAAGAGCACCCAGGTGTCCCCCTGCCGCACGACGCTGAACGCGCTGCCGACGCCCTTGCGTCCGCCGTCCCCCAGCACCGGCCGGGAGCTGGCCGCCTCCCGGCTCCACCGCTCGCCGTCCCAGTACCGCCACGCCGACCGGTCCCCGAGCCGGCCCACCGGCACCCGCGCGAGGTGCGCGCGGGAGCTGCGCTCGGCCTGCTCGGGGGTGCGGCCGTCGGTGCCGCCCCACACGTACGTGAAGTCCCCTCGCCGCACCGCCGCCGCGCCGTAGACGAGGCGGTCGGCGGGGTCGGCGACCCGCGACTGGTCGTCGACCTGGGTGATGCCCTCCAACCGCAGGTCGGGCAGCGAGAGCGTGGCGACCTCGGTGGCCAGCGGCACGCCGTAGATCCACGGCTGCTGCGCCTCCTGCCGGTGCCAGAGGAGCACCCGCAGCACCTGCTCGGCGGAGCCGGGCGCCCGCGGCTCCACCACGGCGTGCACCGGCCAGCGCCACTGCCGCACCGGGGCGCCGGGTTCGGGGAAGAGGGAGGCGGGCGCGCCGGGGGCGCCGCCGAGGAGGGTGCGTTCGAGCCGGCCGTCCGGGGACATGACGAGGGCGGCGTTGCGGGTCCACGCGGGGGTGCCGAGGGAGGTGTCGCGCCAGGCGTGCGGCTGGCCCTGCTTGTTGGGCGGCGGCTGGACCCGGCCGAGGTACGGGTCGGAGACCAGCCACAGGGTGCGGCCGTCGGGCAGCCGGACGGAGTGGTTGCCGTCGCCGCCGGTCCAGTCGTCCGTGCGGGCGGCGTCGTCGCCGTAGCGCGCGAACTCGTCCGTCGTCGCGGCGTCGGCGCTCCAGCCGGAGACGGCCAGGCCCGTACAGGCCCCGGCGTCATCGCCGGAGTCGTCGTCGGTGAGCACGACGACGAGACCCACGACGAGCAGCAGGGCGAGGGCTATCCCGGCGCCGGCGGTCTGGCGTCGCTCCATCGGGGCACGGTAACGGGCGTGGCCGGTGATCCGTAAGGCACCCCGTGGGACGCTGCCCGCGGGCGCCCGTAGGCTGGCGGCGTGGCGAAGCGAGACCTTGCGGTGTTCGACCTGGACGGCACCCTCACCGACACCCGGCACCGGCTGCACCACCTCGCGTCCTCCCCCAAGGACTGGGACGGCTTCTTCCGCGCGGCCCCTCTCGATCCGCCGCTGCCCGAGGGCGTGGCGCTCGCCCTCCGATGGGCCGGGACCTGCGAGGTCTCCTACGTCACCGGCCGCCCGGAGCGCACCCGCGGGGACACCGTGGCCTGGCTCGCCGCCCACGGCCTGCCCGAGGGCCCGCTGTGGATGCGCCGCGCAGGCGACCGGCGGCCGGCCCGGGTGGCGAAGCCCGACCTGCTGCGCCGGGTGGCCCGCGGGCGGACCGTCGCGGTGGTCGTGGACGACGACGAACTCGTCTGCCAGGCGTACGAGAAGGCCGGCTTCCCGGTCGTACGGGCCGACTGGATGCCGTCCGCCGAGCCGCTGCGCGCGGCGCAGGAGGACGAGGGCCGCACGTAGCGTCCGCTCCCGCGGGCACCCGCGGGAGCGGCAACGCCCGCTCAATCCCGGGCCGGATCGCGGCCCGCCCCTCCCGCGCCGCGGCCGGGCGACTACGCTCGGCGCACATGACCTCCCGCGACGACACGGACATCGACGACACGGGCCTCGATGAGACCGAAAAGACCGGAAACGCCGGAAAGACCGGTATAGCCGCGGCCGGCACCGACACGGGCGACCTCCACACGCCCGGCGCCGGTGACTCCGATGAGACGGCGGGACTGCCCGGCCCGCTCGACGGCGAGGAGGGCGAGGACGGCGAAGAGCCGCCGCCGCCCCGGCTCACGCCGCGGCAGGCGCGCCGCGTACGAGCCCTGACCTCGGCGGGCGTGATGGTGGCCGTCGGCGTGGCGATGGTGGTGCGGTTCCGGACGGAGGCGTCGCTGCTGACGTTCGCGCTCTACGGCGGCGCGCTCATCCTCTCCGGTACCGCCATCATGCTCAGCCGCGCGGGCCGCACCCGGGTCGCGATGGCGGTGCTGGCCGCCGGCTTCGCGTTCGTCGTCGCCGACCAGTTGCTGCGCTAGCTCCGCCGCGGTAGAGGGCGGCCGGGGCGGGTAGGTCATCGGTAGTACGCCGAGTGGGGGGTTCGTTGAAGAAGAAGCACGCGGCCGCAGCGGCGGCGCT
Source organism: Streptomyces sp. CNZ287 (assembly GCF_007827615.1). NCBI lineage: Bacteria > Bacillati > Actinomycetota > Actinomycetes > Kitasatosporales > Streptomycetaceae > Streptomyces > Streptomyces sp. CNZ287. Next base: position 181,102 of record NZ_VISV01000015.1, read on the forward strand.
CCTGGTGCCCGCGGTCGCCGTCGCCGCGGTGCTGTTCGCCCGGTCGCACGGCGGCACCGAGGAAAGGGCGCACCGCCCCCAGGCCCGCTCCTCCCCCGTCTCCCCGGCCGTTTCCCCCTCGCCGACGCCCGCACCCGCCGACGAGCCGCCCGCGCCCGAGGGCCCGGTGCTCGGCGTGAAGCTGGACAACGCCGCGGCCGCCCGGCCGCACACCGGCCTGGAAGAGGCCGACGTCGTGCACGTGGAGCGCGTCGAGGCCGGCATCAGCCGGTTCCTCGCCGTCTACGCCTCCGGGCTCCCCGACGTCGTCGGGCCGGTGCGCAGCGCCCGCGAGACGGACCTGGAGCTGCTCGCGCAGTACGACGACCCCGTCCTCGCGTACTCCGGCGCGCAGTCCAGGCTCAAGCCGTACATCAACAGCGCCCCGCTGCGCCCCGTGCCGCCCGAGCAACTGCCCGGCGCGTACTTCCGCGGCACCGACCGCCCCATACCCCACAACCTGTACCTGCGCCCCGAGCGCGTCACCGACGCCGCCCCCGAACTCGCCGGCATGGACGCCGCGTCGCTCTACGGGACCGGCGAGGCCCCGGCCGGCGGCCGGAAGACCGGCACGCGCACCGTGGAGATGCCGGCCGCGAGCTTCACCTTCGACTGGTCGGCCGAGCGCCGCGGCTGGGAGGTCTCCATGGACGGCACGCCCGCCACCAGCGGCGGCACGCGGCTCGCGCCGCCGACGGTGGTGCTCCAGGAGACGACCATCCGCAAGGGCGGGTTCGGCGACCGGTGGGGCAACAACTCGCCGTTCACCGAGACCGTCGGCGCCGGCGACGCGACGGTGCTGCGCGACGGCCGCGCGTACGCCGCCGAGTGGGACCGCCCGACGGAGGCGGACCGCACGGTGTTCACGACGCCGGACGGCGAGCCGATGCCGGTGGCGGAGGGCCAGGTGTGGGTCGTCTACGTGCCCCGCGGCTGACCGCGCCGGGCACCTCTCCCGTCGTACGCGCCCTCAGCCCGCGTCCATCCGCAGCACCGCCGCGCCCCTGACCCGGTCCGCCGCCAGGTCGTCGAGCGCCTCGTCCGCCCGGTCGAAGGGGTAGGGGGTGACGGTCGCACGCACCCCGTGCGCGGCCGCGGCGGCGAGGAACTCCCGGCCGTCGGCGCGGGTGTTGGCGGTGACGCTGCGCAGTACCCGCTCGCGGAAGAGGTGCCGCTCGTAGTCCAGCTCCGGAATGGTGGTGAGGTGGATGCCCGCCACGCTGAGCGTCCCGCCGGCGTCCAGCGCCTCCAGCGCGACCGGCACCAGCTCGCCGGCGGGCGCGAAGAGCACCGCCGAGTCGAACGGCTCCAGCGCCGGCTCGTCGGCCCCCGCCGCGGTCGCGGCGCCCAGTTCCAGCGCGAGCCGCTGCGCCGCCCGGGAGCGGGTGCGCACGTGCACCTCGGCGCCCTCGGCGAGGGCGAGCTGGGCGGTCAGGTGCGCGGAGCCACCGAAGCCGTAGAGGCCGAGCCGGCCGCCGGGCGGCAGGTGCGCCAGGCGCAGCGCGCGGTAGCCGATGATCCCGGCGCACAGCAGCGGTGCCAGGTCCTCGGCGGCGGGCTCCTTGGGCAGCGCGTAGGCGTACGGGGCGGGCACCACGGCGTATTCGGCGTAACCGCCGTCCGCGTCCCAGCCGGTGTAGCGCGAGAAGGGGCACAGGTTCTCCTGGCCCCGCTCGCACCAGCGGCACTGTCCGCAGGTGTGGCGCAGCCAGGGGATGCCCACGCGGGATCCGATGCGCCGTTCGGCGGCGGCTCCGGCCGCGACGACCTCGCCGACCGCCTCGTGGCCGGGCACGACCGGCGTCTTGTGCGGCGGGAGGTCGTGGTCGCGGACGTGCAGGTCCGTACGGCACACGCCGCACGCCTCGACCCGGACCAGCAGTTCGTCGGGCCCCGGCTCGGGCACCGGCAGCTCCACCGGCTCCAGCCGGCCCTTCGCGGTGACGACCCAGGCCCGCATGGACGTCGGCGGCGTGGCTCCCATGCCCCCATCCTCGCGGGCGCCGGTCCCCTCCGTCCACGACGCGCCGGGCGGCGCACTCCCCTGCGACCTCGGATGCCCCCGGCTGTCGGCGCGGGCGTGTGCGATCGCGCCACGCCGGGTACCCGCGGGTCGCACGCCCGCGCGGAGATCGGAGGTGATCATCGGCAGCATGCGCCGTGACCGGTGACCACCATGATCGTCGAAAGGACGTGCCCGTATGCGCATCGCATTCCTCGTCGCCCCCGAGGGGGTCGAGCAGGTCGAGCTCACCGAGCCCTGGCAGGCCGTCACGGAGGCCGGCCACACGCCCCGGCTGGTCTCCACCCGTCCGGGCCGGGCCCAGGGATTCCACCATCTGGACAAGGCGGACACCTTCGAGGTCGACCAGGTCGTCGCCGGCGCCAGCGCCGACGAGTACGACGCGCTGGTGCTGCCGGGCGGCGTCGCCAACCCCGACTTCCTGCGGATGGACGCGGACGCCGTCTCCTTCGCCCGGGAGTTCTTCCGCACGGGCAAGCCGGTGGCGGCGATCTGCCACGCCCTGTGGCTGCTGGTCGAGGCGGACGTCGTCCGCGGGCGCACGCTCACCTCCTGGCCGAGCCTGCAGACGGACATCCGCAACGCGGGCGGCACCTGGGTCGACGTACCGGTCCAGATCTGCTCCGACGGACCGAACACGCTGGTCACCAGCCGCAAGCCGGGCGACCTAAAGGCGTTCGGCGAGGCGTTCCTGGCGGAGTTCGCCAAGGCTGCGCAGGGCTGAACCGGCGGGCGTCCCCCGGATCAGCCCCCGGGGCGGATCCTCGCGGTCCGGGTGACGCGGCGGACGCTCCACTCGAAGCCGCCGCGGCACACCACCGCGTGCCGCTCGTCGGTCACCACGCCCTGGGTGCTGATGCGGGCCCGGTCCGCGGTGCCGGCGAGCACGGGGCGCAGCACCTGGACGGCGGACGAGCTGAGCTTGCAGGAGGCGATGAGCCGGCCGCGCGCGGGCGCCAGGTACTCGAACGAGGCGGACGCGCCGAGCGGCAGCACGCCGTCCAGTTCGCCGGGCGCGTCGCCGGCGGAGAGGATCGCGGCCAGCGCGGCCGCGTCGACGAGGGTGGCGAGGCCGCTGGAGTGCAGCGAGCCGATGACGTTCCCGAGCACACCGGGGGCCTCCACGGCGACCTCGGCGGCACCGTCGATGGCGCGCAGCACCGTGAGTCCGGCGGTGCGGTGGGCGGGCACAGGCTCTAACAGCGAGCGCGCCAGGGCGGTGGCATCCATGGAGACATGGTGCCGGGGGCCGGCGAAGGCGGCGGGTCCGCCAGGCCAACTCCGGCTGACCGGTAGGTTCCGTCCGGCCGTCGGGAACCGGCCGCTCACTCCTCCTTGGGGGTGGCCAGCACCTCGTTCAGGTCGTACGTGACCGGCTCCTCCAACTGCTCGTAGGTGCAGCTCTCCGGCGTGCGGTCGGGGCGCCAGCGGCGGAACTGCGCGGTGTGCCGGAAGCGGGCCCCGTTCTCCATGTGGTCGTACGCGACCTCCAGCACCCGCTCCGGCCGCAGCGGCACCCACGACAGGTCCTTCTGCCCGCTCCACCGGCTCGGCGCCCCCGGCAGCCGCGCCGACTCGTGCGCCTCCTCCTTCGCCCAGTCGGCCCACGGGTGCGCCGCCTGCTCCTCGGGCGTCTCCATCCGCAGCGGCGCGAGCTCCTCGACCAGCTCGGCCCGCCGCTTCATCGAGAACGCCGCGCACACCCCCACATGCTGCAGCACGCCCTTGTCGTCGTTGATGCCGAGCAGCAGGGAGCCGACCACCGGCCCCGACTTGTGCCAGCGGAAGCCGGCGAGCACCACGTCCGCCGTGCGCTCGTGCTTGACCTTGACGAGCACCCGCTCGTTCTGCCGGTACGGCAGGTCGGCCGGCTTGGCGATTATCCCGTCGAGCCCGGCGCCCTCGTACTGCTCGAACCACTCCCCCGCGACCGCCAGGTCCGTCGTCGCCGGCGCGATGTGCACGGGCGCCCGGGCGCCGGCCAGCGCGCGCAGCAGCGCCGCGCGCCGCTCGGACTGCGCGGTGTCCAGCAGCGAGTCGTCGCCGAGGGCCAGCAGGTCGAACGCGACGAAGCTCGCCGGGGTCTGCTCGGCGAGCATCCGCACCCGCGAGTCCGCGGGGTGGATGCGCTCGGTGAGGGCGTCGAAGTCGAGCCGGTCGCCGCGCACGATGACGATCTCGCCGTCCAGGACGCACCGCTCGGGCAGGTTGGCCTGGAGCGCCTCGACCAGCTCGGGGAAGTAGCGGGTGAGCGGCTTGCCGGTGCGGCTGCCGATCTCGACCTCGGCGCCGTCGCGGAAGACGATGGCGCGGAAGCCGTCCCACTTCGCCTCGTAGAGCATCCCGGGCGGGAGCTTCTTCTGCGGCTTGGCGAGCATCGGCTTCACGGGGGGCATCACCGGCAGATCCATGTGCGTAACGGTAGGGCGGGATTCGGACATCCGCCTTACCGTTACGCACATGGGTGCAGCGATTCAGCTCCAGGCGGGCGACAGAACAGTGCGGCTGTCCAGCCCCGACCGGGTCTTCTTCCCGGCGAAGGGCTACACGAAGCTCGACCTCGCGAGGTACTACGTCGCCGTCGGCGACGGCATCGTACGGGCGCTGCGGGACCGGCCGACGACCCTCGAGCGCTATCCCGAGGGGATAAGCGGTGAGTCCTTCTTCCAGAAGCGCGCGCCGAAGAACACCCCCGACTGGATCCCCACCGCCCGCATCACCTTCCCCAGCGGCCGGTACGCGGACGAGATGTGTCCCACCGAGCCGGCGGCGGTCGTCTGGGCGGCCCAGTACGGCACGCTGACGTTCCACCCGTGGCCGGTGCGGCGCGGCGACACCGAGCACCCCGACGAGCTGCGCATCGACCTCGACCCGCAGCCCGGCACCGACTACGCCGACGCCGTGCGCGCCGCGCACGAGATGCGCGCCGTCCTCGGCGAACACGGGCTCACCTGCTGGCCGAAGACCTCCGGCGGCCGCGGGATGCACCTGTTCGTGCCGATCGCGCCGCGCTGGACCTTCGTGCAGGTGCGCCGCGCGGTGATCGCCGCCGGGCGGGAGCTGGAGCGGCGGATGCCGGAGCAGGTCACCACCGCGTGGTGGAAGGAGGAGCGCGGCGAGAAGGTCTTCGTCGACTACAACCAGATGGCCCGCGACCGCACCATCGCCTCCGCCTACTCCGTGCGGCCGCACCCGCATGCGCCCGTCTCCGCTCCGCTGCGCTGGGAGGAGGTGGACGCCGCCGAGCCGGACGACTTCGACCTGGTGACCATGGTGAAACGCTTCGCCGAGGTCGGCGACGTACACGCGGACATGGACGAGTACGCCTTCGACATCACCTCGCTGCTGGAGCTGTCCGCGCGGCAGGAGCGGGACCACGGCCACGGCGACATGCCCTACCCGCCGGACCACCCGAAGATGGCGGGCGAACCGAAGCGCGTACAGCCCAGCCGGGCGCGCCCGGAGGAGTGAGGGTCCCGCCGACGCCGGGGCGGGCCACCCGGCGGTGGTGATCCGGTGCGGGCCTGCGCGAGCGGGCGCCGGGCTGGCGAGGAGGGCCGCCCGACCTGCGGCGTACGGGGTGATCGTAGACTTCGCGCATGCGATTCGGACTCCTCGGCACCGGCCCCTGGGCGGAGCGGGCGCACGGCCCAGGACTGCAGGCACACCCGCGGGCGGAGATCGCCGGCGTGTGGGGCCGGCGTCCTGAGGCGGCCCGTGCGCTCGCTGACCGCCTCTCCACGCGCGCGTACGAGGACGTGGACGCTCTCCTCGCCGACTGTGACGCGGTGGCCGTCGCGCTGCCGCCCGACGTGCAGGCGCCCCTCGCGGAGCGGGCCGCCGCGGCGGGCTGCCATCTGCTGCTGGACAAGCCCGTCGCCACCGAAGTGGCCGCCGCCAGGCGGGTGGTGACCGCGGTCGAGCGGGCCGGAGTGGCGTCCGTGGTCTTCTTCACGCTGCGCTTCCGCGACGAGACCGCGGGCTGGCTGGCCGAGCGGGCCGGGGAGGAGGGCTGGCTGGTGGGCCGCGCCGACTGGCTCTCGCCGGTCTTCGCGGGCGCGGACAGCCCGTACGCGGCCTCGCCCTGGCGCGGCGAGAAGGGCGCGCTCTGGGACGTCGGGCCGCACGCGCTGTCGATGCTGCTGCCGGTCCTCGGCGACGTGGACCCGGCGGTGCCCGGCGCCGTCACCTCCGCGCGCGGCCCGGGCGACACCGTGCACCTCACGCTGCGGCACGCCTCGGGTGCGTCGAGCACGTGCACCCTGAGCCACACCATCCCGCCGCAGGCGTCCGGCGTCACCGTGGAACTGCACGGCACTCCGGGCGTCCAGACGGCGCCGGACCGGGACGACGACGGGCCCGTGCCCGCGTTCGTACGGGCTGTGGACGCCCTGCTGGAGGCGGCCGAGAGCGGCCGCCCCGACCCCCGCGACGTCCACCTCGGGCTGCGCGTGACCGAAATCCTCGCGGCGGCCCAGGAAGGGCTGCCTGCCGCGGGCGAGTGATCCCGCGGTAGCCGCCGGGCCCGCGCCCCGGAAGGGCCGTGGCCCCGCCTCTGCGGCGGGGGCCACGGCTGTCACCTCCGGCCGCCGTCAGGACCCCGCCGGGGCCCGCGCGGCGGTACGGGCCTGGGGCACGACGCCGAGCAGGCGCAGCCGGTCGAGTGCCGTCTGCCGCGAGGCGATCCCCGCGGCCCCGGCCGCCCACTCGTCCCACTCCGGCCAGCGCGCGCGGTCGAACCCGGCGTCCTCATACGCGTCCTCGGCGAGCAACTCCCCCACCGTGCACATGCCCTCGGCGTCGCCGAGCCCGGGCCACCCGAGGTACTCGGTGCGCCACGCCAGCCGGTTCCCGCCGCCCACGGAGCGGTGCAGCAGGTGGGCGTCGAACGCCAGCACGTCGCCCGGCTCCGTCGGCAGCACGGTCTCGGGCACCGGCCAGCCGGGGAAGCCCTGGTTGGCGGGGTCGAGATCGTGGTACGCGGCCAGTCGGCGGGCGTACGCCGGGTCGTGCGACCCGGGCACCACCCGCAGCGCGCCGGTCCGCGCGGTCCGCGGCTCCAGGTGGGCCAGGAACGTCACCCCGGGCACGTCCGGGCCGACGTCCGTGTGCCAGCCGGAGTTGCTGGTGAAGCACACCGCGCTGGGCACCGCGGGCACGGTCATCCGCCCGCACAGTTCTGCCGAGCCCTGGAACAGCCGCGGGTCGTCGGCGATCAGCGACTGGCTGAAGGGCGTCCGGTCGGCGGCAAGCGGCAAGTAGTCGCCGCGGATGCCGCCTTCGCCGTTCGGGTCGGTGTCGGTGCCGAGGCCCCCGTAGGCGTCGGTGAGGGCGGTGGTCACCTCGGCGGTGAGCCGGTCGGTCTCCTCGTACGTGAGCAGGCCGCGCAGCACCACGTACCCGAAGGCGCGGAAGTGCTCGATCTGCTGGTGGCTGAAGAACGACGTCATGACGTTGTCTCCTCTCGTCTCGATGGCAGGTCGTCTCGCGCATCGGACGGGAGGAGGGCCACGGGCCCGTCAGCGTCAAACGAATCCGGATCGCATGGCGCCCATCGTAGCCACGCGGCTCCGGTGTCCGCCACGTGGTTTACCCGTCAGCGGTGTTCGGGGGTAGGCGCGTACGCCACCGGACCAGTGCTTAGACTCGCCCCGACCACTGATCTTGACCGCATCGGGGGGTTAACGCCCATGGGCACGAAGAAGACCGCCGTCTCCACCGCCGCCGCAGGACTGACCGCGTTGCTGCTGGCCACGGGGTGCAGCGGCGGTTCGGACGACGACGGGGGCGGCGCCGGCGACGAGAAGGCGCAACCCCGCCCGGTGATCAGTGAGGGCCAGGCCCGCAAGGTGCTGGAACGCTACGTCGAGACCAACAACGCGGCCAACGCCGCCCTGGACCGCAAGGCGCTCGGCGAGGTCGAGGGCGGCGCGCTCTACCAGCAGAGCCAGGCGCAGTACCGGCAGTTCCCCACGTACGAAAAGAAGTACCAGGCGCTCTACAAGAAGCCGTTCCGCTACCGCGCCGACGAGGCCCAGTACTACATACCGGCCCGCGGCGACTGGTACATGGTCGACGCCCCGGTGGAGGGCCCCGGTTACGACGAGGGCGACCGCAGCCTGCTGGTCTTCGAGCGCGCCGGCGGCGGCACGTGGAAGAACGTCGCGTCCGTCGGCATCCAGGGCCGGATCCCCGAGGTCGCCCGCGGCGACGGCGGTCTGCCCACCGTGCTGCCCGCCGGCACCGAGGTGGGCACGACCGCGCTCGACGGCCTGGACGACGCGGTCAACGACCTCTATGTGTCGGGCGGCAAGAAGGACGGCAAGCTCCTCGCGGACAGCGAGGTACGCAAGAACATGGTGAAGGACCACGCCACCCGCCGGGACTGGATCAGGCCCGAGCACGACGGCTACTTCGAGACCGAGTTCGAGTCCGAGAACCACAAGTGGGACGACGCGTACAAGCCCGCCTTCCCCGACGTCTACGCACTCCGCACGGCCGACGGCGGCGCACTGACCGTCTTCAACTCCTACGACGCGCGCGTGGACTTCGCCACCCGGCCGGGCTTCCACGTCATCCCGGGAGATGCCACCAGCCTGTACGTGAAGGAGAAGGAGCCGCTGGGCGTACGGGAGTACTACGCCGTGCAGAACGCGGCCCACGTACCCGAGGAGGGCAAGGTCGAACAGCTCGGCGGCGAGGTGGAGATGATCGGCGCGAGCTGACCCGCCTCGTCCCCCGTCCTCCTCCCCCGTTCCGCTCACAAGTCCGCCGGGTCCGGCGGCGGGAACTCCACCGTGACCGCCAGCCCGCCCTCAGGACCCGGCACCGTGGTCACCTCCGCGCGGTGCGCGGCGGCGACGGCGCCGACGATGGACAGCCCCAGCCCGTAGCCGCCGCCGGCCGCCCGCGGCTGCAGCCGCTGGAACGGCTCGTACAGGTCGGGGATGCGCTCCGCGGGGATCACCGGGCCGCTGTTGACCACCCGCAGCATCGGATAGCCCGTCTCCTGGACGTCCGTGGCGACCCGCACCCAGCCGCCGGGCGGCGTGTAACGCAGCGCGTTCTCCACCAGGTTGCCGGCGAGGCGGGCGATGAGGCGTCCGTCGCCCGAGGCGACCGCGGGGCGCAGCGAGGAGTGCAGGTCCAGCTTGCCGGGCGCGGCCCGGGTGCGGTCGTGCAGCACCTCCCGTACCACCCGGGCGAGGTCGACGGGGCCGGCGGCGACCAGCCCGCTCTGGCTGCCTGCCAGCGTCAGCAGGGCCTCGATCAGCCGCTCCTGCTCCTCCCCCGCGGCGACGACCCGCTCGCACACCGCCCGCAGCGACGCCGCGTCCGCGCCCGGACGGGAGAGCGCCACCTCGACCATCGCGCGCTGGAGCGTCAGCGGCGTGCGCAGTTCGTGGGAGGCGTTGGCGACGAACCGGCGCTGGGCCTCGAACGCGGCGTCCAGCCGGGACAGCAGCCCGTCGAAGGTGTCGCCGAGGTCCTTCAGCTCGTCGTCGGGGCCCGCTATGGCCAGCCGCGCGTGCAGGTTGTGCTCGGAGATGCGCCGGGCCCGGCCCGCCATGATCCGCACCGGCCGCAGCACCCGGCCGGCCATCACCCAGCCCAGGGCGACGGAGACGGCGGTCATCAGGGCGAGCGCGATGCCGGACTGGGCGAGCAGGGCCTGCAGCGCGGCCTCGTGGCGCTCGGTGGCCACGTGCTGGATGTCCGGGTCGCTCCCGCCGCCGGTCTGGGTGGAATCGAATGTGACGAGGACGCCCTTGGTGGCGTTGCCGCGGGCGACGAGCGCGTACGTGATGGCCAGCAGCGCGACGCCGGAGACGAGGAACAGCGCGCCGTACAGCAGCGTCAGCCGGAGCCGGACGGTCCAGCGGAGCCGGCGGCCGGCGCGGCGGGCGGGCTCAGATGCGGTATCCGGCATGGGGGACGGTCTCGATCACCGGCGGGTCGCCGAGCTTGCGGCGCAGCCTGCTGACGGTGACCTTCACGGCGTTGGTGAACGGGTCCGCGCCGCCGTCCCAGGCCCGTTCGAGAAGCTCCTCGGCGGAGACCACGGCGCCCTGCGCGGACAGCAGCAGCTCCAGCACCGCGAGTTCCTTACGGGACAGTTCGAGCCGGCGCCCGCCGCGGCTGGCGAGGTGCTGCGCGGGGACGAGGGTCAGGTCGCCGCGGGTGAGGACCGGCGGCACCGCGTTCGGCGGGCGCCGGCCGAGGGCGCGGATGCGGGCGATCAGCTCGGCGAAGGCGAAGGGTTTGGTCAGGTAGTCGTCGGCGCCGAGGCCGAGGCCGTCGACGCGGTCGGCGACGGTGATGGAGGCGGTGAGCATCAGCACCCGGGTGCGACTGCCGTGCCGGGTCAGCACGCGGCACACCTCGTCGCCGTGGAGCCGGGGCAGGTCGCGGTCGAGCACGATCACGTCGTACTCGCTGCTCGTGGCACGGTCGATGGCTTCCTGGCCGTCGTACGCGAGGTCCGTGTCCATGCCGTCCTCGCGCAGTCCGGTGGCGACGGTCTCGGCCAGCTCCCGGTGGTCCTCCACGATCAGCACGCGCATGCCGTCAGCGTGCCGGAGACCGCGTAAGCCCCCGGTAACAGCCGAGGTCACAGGGCTGGGCGGCGCGAAGGCGGAGCCCCCGCTGCTCGGGGGGACAGCAGGGGCACCGCGGTCTGCGTGGACGGATCCACGTATCGGTGCACCGTGGCGCCTTCCCCGGTCGGTGCACCGGGACGTCAGGTGGTGGCCAGCGCCTCGGTGGGAGGCAGCCGGGCGGCGCGCACCGCCGGGTAGAACCCCGCGAGGCCGCCGATGAGGAGCGTGGCCCCGATGCCGCCGGCCATCGCCCATATCGGCACCACCGTCGCCCAGTCCTGGGACGTGGCGTAGCCGACGGTCACGCCGATGCCCAGGACGACGCCGCCGAGGCCGCCGAGCGCGGACAGCAGCAGCGCCTCGCAGAGGAACTGGCTGCGGATCTGGCCGCGGGTGGCGCCCAGCGAGCGGCGCAGGCCGATCTCGGAGCGGCGTTCGAGGACGGAGATGACCATGGTGTTGGCCACGCCCACGCCGCCGACGATCAGCGCCACCCCGCCGAGTCCCAGCAGCAGGCCGCTGAGGGTCTCGTCGGTGGCCTCCTTGGCCGCCAGGGCGTCGGAGGGGCGGGAGACCGTGGCCTCGTTCGGGTTCTCGGGGTTGGCGGTGGCGCCGAGGACCGACTGCACGTCCGCGACGGCGGATTCGTCGGTGCGGGTGTAGATCGTCGTCGGGGTGCCGGCGAAGCCCAGCTCGTCCTCGGCGACGTCCCAGCCGACCAGCGCGGCCGAGTCCAGCTCGGGCACCAGCTCGTTGTACGCCGTGAGGCCCACGACCGTGAACCACCTGCCGCCCAGCCACACCTGCGCGTCGGGCCCCGCCTCGTAGATCCCGAGCTGCTCGGCGGCCTTGGGGCCGAGGACCACCGCGGGGTAGCGGCTGTTCGCGTCGTTCAGCCAGCGTCCTTCGGTGATCTGCAGCCCCACGGACTCCGGCAGGTCGACGCGGGCCGCGCTGACGCTGAGGCCGCCGGTCTGCTCCTCCGGGATCCGGTCGTTGCGGAAGACGTTGGCGTCGACCCGTCCGACGGCGGAGACGTTCCCGACCTCCGGGATGGCCCCGATCATGCCCACGGACTCCGCCGGCAGGCTGGCCTCGGAGCCCGAGAACGACTGCCCGGGGGTGACGGTGAGCAGATTGGTGCCCAGCGCGTTCAGCCGGCGGTCCAGATCCTCCGTGGAGGAGGTGGAGATGCCGACGACGCCGATCATCGCGGCGATGCCGATGGCGATCCCGAGCGCGGAGAGGAAGACCCGCATGGGGCGCGAGCGCAGCCCCGAGCCCCCGACCCGCAGCATGTCCGCCGGGGTCATCCGGGCGGGCTTCGGCGGGGTGGGCGGCGGCGGTACGGGCGGCTGCGCGCGGTCCAGCTCCGCCGCCGCGTGCGGCGCGGTCATCGGACGGCCTCCTGGGAGAGCCGGGCGGCCGGGAGGGCCGCGACGGGGGCGGAGTCGTGCTCGATGCTGCCGTCCTTGAGGCGGACTTCGCGGGGCAGGGAGGCGGCGATGTCGCGGTCGTGGGTGATGACGACGACGGTGGTGCCGGCCTCGTGGAGCTGGTGCAGCAGCTCCATCACGACCGCCCCGGAGCGGGAGTCGAGCGCGCCGGTGGGCTCGTCGGCGAGCAGCAGGGGCGGGTCGCCGAGGACCGCGCGGGCGATGGCGACGCGCTGCTTCTCGCCGCCGGAGAGCTGGTGCGGCTCGTGGTAGAGGCGGTGGCCCAGGCCCACGCGGCGCATGGCACGCTCGGCGAGGCGGCGCCGCTCGGCGCGGGTCCGGCCGCTGTAGAGCAGCCCGTCGGCGACGTTGTCGAGCGCCGGGACGCCGGGGGCGAGGTGGAACTGCTGGAAGACGAAGCCGATCGTGCCCGCCCGCAGGGCCGACAGCTCCCGGTCGCCGAGCCGGTCGATGTCGTGGCCGTCGATGCGGACGGTGCCCGCGGAGGGGCGGTCGAGCGTCCCCATGATGTTGAGCATGGTGGACTTGCCCGAGCCGGACGGGCCGACGACGGCCAGCAGCTCGCCGCGCCGGATGACGACGTCGGCGGAGCGGAGGGCGGCGACGTCCCCGTAGGTCTTGGTGACCCCGGTCAGCTCGACCACCGGATGGGACGTGACGGTCACTTCGGAACCCCCACGGACATGCCTTCCTCGATGCCGTCGCCCGTGATCTCGACGAGCCCGTTGGCGAACATGCCCAGCTCGACCGGCACGGACTCCGTGCTCCCGCCCGCGGTGACCTTCTGCACCGCGTAGCCCCCGCCCTGCCGGGCGACCAGTGCGTTCACGGGCACCGCGAGCACGTCGTCGCGGGTGTCCGCCTTGAGCACCACGTCGACAGGCGCGGCCTGGTAGCGGCCGAGCTTGTCCTGCTCGCCGACGGTCAACTGCAGGGGCAGCGTGGACTCCTGGTCCTCCTCGCCCTGGCCGCCGGCGTCGCCGGAGCCGGAGCCCGAGGCGGCGGGCGGGGTGCCGATGTCGGTCACCTTGCCGTCCACGGTGGTGCCGTTGGGCAGTTCGACCTCGGCCTTGGTGCCGACCCGTACGAGATCCTCGAACTGCGCGTCCAGCTCCACGGAGACGACCCGCTCGGTGCCGGTCCAGTCGAGGACCGCGCCCTCGGCCTTGGCGCCGGGCCAGGTCTGCAGCGCGGCGACGCGCCGGGCGCTCTCCGCGGTCACGGCGTCGCCGGCCTCGACGACGCCGGTCTGCTCCCGGCCCATGTCCTCCTGCCAGGCGGAGACCGCGTCGGCGGTGTCCGGGCTGTACGTCTCGTCGACGGTGAACCCGGTGTAGCCGAGCTTGTCGAGGTTGCGTTCCAGCAGCTTGACATCGCCGCCCTCGCTGCCGTCCGACAGCGTGCGGTACAGCGGGGTGTCGCCGTAGAACAGCGGGACCTTCTCGCCGTCGACGCTGTACACGGTATCGCCGCGCTTGATCGTGGAGCCCTCGTTGGGCGTCCAGGTGACGATCCCGGCGCCCGCGTCCGCGGCGTCGCCGCCGGAGCCGGCCGCGGTTCCGCCGCCGCCTGCCGGCTGGCCGGTGCCGGTGTCCGCGCCGGGGTCGGCACCGCCGGCCGCCGGGGCGATGGCCTCGACGGTGGACACGTCGCCGTAGCCCAGGGTGCCGGCTACGGTCTCGCTGCTGGTGAGCGTCGTCCGTTTCACCTCGGCCGTCGCGGCCGGTCCCGAGGGGCCGGCGGCGGGCTCTTCCGAGTCCTCGCCGCCGAGCGCGCCGGTGGCGGCGAGCCCCGCCGCCGCGGCGGCGCCGATCGCGATCACCACGATCAGCGCCATCCGCAGCTTGCGGCTCCTGCGTGCCGGCTCGGGGCCGCTCGGCGCGCCGTCGCCTTCGGCGGGCGGGGCCGCGCCGGCGACTTCGCCGCCGGGACCGCCCCCCTCGGGGTCGCCGCCCGCGGTGAGCGGCCCGGGCGGGCGGACTTCCAGCGCGCCCGGCGGCCGTTCCCGCAGGTTCAGCTCCTCCGTCTCCTCCCGGCTGGTCACTGCGGGCCCCCGCCGATCCGCATCCCGCCGCCGGGGTACTTGTCCTGGCACGCCTGCCTGGCGGGCTCGAACGTCGTCGGGTCGGCGGCACCGATGTCGACGACCATGCTGTTGCCCTCGATCTCCGGGTCGGGGAAGTCGGGCACGCCGTTCTGGCGGATGCACTCGGCCCACTCCGCGACCTTCTCGGAGTCCAGCGGCTCACCGCCGTTGGGGCCGCCCTGGCGCTGCGGCTGCTTGTCGCGGCAGGCTTCCTCCGCGGCCTTGAACTCGGCGGACTCCGGGTCGAAGCCGCCCTGGTTGAACATGACGCCGCCGGTGTCCTGCACCGGGTCCTTGAACTCCGGCACCCCGTTGTCACGCATGCACTGCGCGTACTCGACCGCCTGGTCGAACGGGCTGCCCGGAGAGGCGGACGTGCCGCCGTCGGAGGAGGCGGCCTCGGAATCGTCGGAGCACCCCGCCAGCACGACGCTGACGACGAGTGCGGACGAGGCGAGCAGGGTCTGCGCGAATGCGCGTTTGCGTGTGGTGAACATGGGCCCAAGTTCTACGCGAGCGCCGGTCACAGGGCGGATACAGAACGCCGCCGACGAAGGGCGCCGGCGGCGGCCTTGATGAGAATTCCATGAATGGCGTTCTGTCGGCGGTGCTCAGCGCGCCGCGGGGGCGCGCTTTATCCTCAGAAGAACTTCAGGCAAGACTGCCCGAACCGGTAGTCGTGTCGGCCCTTTCGGTGCCGGCGGCACCGTCGGAGTCCTCGCTCCCGGCCCCGTCGTGCAGCGAGATGGCCCGCCCGGGGCACCGGCCGGCGGCGGCGCGTACGGACCTGGCGAGCGCGGGGCCGGGGCGCGCGGTGGTGAGCAGCACCTTGCCGTCGTCCTCGGACTGGTCGAAGACCGCGGGCACATGCATCATGCAGAGCCCGGCCCCCACGCACCTGGCGCGGTCGACCCGTATCTCCATCGTCGTCTCCTCCCCGGCCGCCGGTCACCAGGCGACCGGCAGCCGCTCCAGGCCGTAGGCGGTCGTGTGCAGCCGGAACGGCACCTCCGCGGCCGGCGCGGCGAGGCGCAGGCGCGGGAAGCGGCGCAGCAGCGCCGTGTAGCCGATGCCGAGTTCCATGCGGGCGAGCGCGGCGCCCAGGCAGTGGTGGATGCCGTGGCCGAAGGCGAGGTGGGCGGCGGGCCCGCGGGCGGGGTCGAAGCGGTCGGGGTCCGCGGTCAGGGCCGGGTCGCGGTTGGCCGTGGGCAGGGAGACGACGACGTGTTCGCCCGCCCTGACGAGCTGTCCGCCGACGGTGACGTCCTCCAGGGCGGTGCGGGGCGTGGGCGCGTGCGGCACGGTCAGGTAGCGCAGCAGTTCGTCGACGGTACGGTCCACGGCCCCCGGGTCCGCCCGGATCTCGGCGAGCCTGCCGGGGTGTTCGAGCAGCACCAGGGTGCCGAGGCTGAGCATCCCGGAGACGTTGTCGAGGCCGGCGAGCATCAGGAGCACGCAGACGCCGCGGAGTTCCTTGTCGGTGACGTCGGCTCCGTGGTCCCGTACGAGCATGCCGAGGAACCCGTCGTCCGGGTCCCGGCGCTGCCCGGCGACCAGGGCGGCGAGGTAGCGCGAGAAGGCGGCGCCGGCGGCGGCCCGCGCCTGCCGGCCGCGGCCCTGGTCGAGGTGGTGACGGGCGCGGCGCAGGAACGCGTCGCGATCGTCGCGGGGGACGCCGATCAGCTCGCAGAGCACCGCGCCGGAGACGGGGGTGGCGAACTGCTCCACGAGATCGGCGGGCGGTCCCGCGCGCTCCACGGCGTCGAGGCGGCCGGCGACGATCTCCTCGATCCGCGGGCGGAGGCGGCGGACCCGGCGGACGGTGAACTCCGGGGTGAGCATCTTCCTCAGCCGGGTGTGCTCGGGCGGGTCGTAGTCCATGAGCTGCCCGATCATGTCGTCCGGGCGGTGGTCGTCGGGGTACGTCCCGTCGGCGCGCGCCGCGCGGCCGAAGCGGCGGCGGGTGGAGAACCGGACGTGGTCGCCGAGGACCTGGCGTACCTCGTCGTATCCGGTGACCAGCCAGACGTACTCCTCGCTGTCGCCGGGACCGACGTCGATCCTGGTGACGGGCCGTTCCGCGGCGATCGCGCGCAGCTCGGCGGCGGGGTCGAAGCGCGTTCTGCGGGTGTGGGCGGGCGCGGGCCCGGGGCGGCGTGGCATCGGCTCGCCTACCAGGTGACCGGCAGCGCTTCGACGCCGTAGTTGGGCGCGAGCGTCCGGTAGCGCAGTTCTTCCGGCGGTACGGCCAGGCGCAGCCCGGGGAAGCGGTGCAGCAGCCGCGGGAGCGCGATCCTGAGCTGCACACGGGTCAGCGGGGCGCCGAGGCAGTAGTGGATGCCGTGGCCGAAGGCCATGTGGGAGGTGACCTCGCGGGTGATGTCGAAGCCGTCATGTCCTGCGCCGTCCCTGGCGGCGCGGTTGACGGCGAGCAGGGAGCAGACCACGACGTCGCCCTTCTTGATCACCGCGTCGCCTACGGGCACGTCGGCGAGGGCGGTGCGCGGCGAGGAGGTGGCGATCACGGAGACGTACCGCAGCAGTTCCTCCATCGCGCGGTCGGTCAGCTCCGGCTTCTCCAGCAGGAGCGCGAGCTGGTCGGGGTGGCCGAGCAGCAGCATGGTGCCGAGGCCGAGGGTGCCGGCGACGTTCTCGTATCCCGCGGCCATCAGCGAGGTGCCGATGCCGGTCAGCTCGGTGTCGCTGACGTCGTCGCCGTGCTCGCGGATCAGCATGCCGAGCAGGTCGTCGCCGGGGTCGCGGCGCTTGCGCGCGACGAGCTGGCTCATGTAGCCGACGTACGCCTTTCCCGCGGTCATCTGCTGTGTGCGGCTGCGGTTGCCGGCCCGGCTGATGTCGAGGTTGCGGGCCAGCTCCGCCTGGTCGTCGCGGGGCACGCCGAGCAGCGCGCAACTGACGAGCCCGGGGATGGGCCAGGCGAAGTGGCGCATGAAGTCGGCGGGCCGTCCCGCGCGTTCGAGGGCGTCGAGGCGCTCGGCGACGATCTCCTCGATGAAGGGCTCCAGCCTGCGCATCCGCCGGTTGGTGAACTCGGGGGTGAGCATCTGGCGCAGCCGGGTGTGGTCCGGCGGGTCGTACTGCAGGAGGTTGCCCTCCTGGATCTGGCGCCGCCGGTCCTCCTCGGTGTCGGCGGGCGGCATGGTGCTGAAGCGGTCGGCGTCGCCGAGGATCCGGCGCACCTCGGCCTGGCCGGTGGCAACCCAGTCGCGCGGGGTTTCGAGCAGCGGCGTCTCCCGACTCATCCGGCGCAGCTCGGGCAGGGGTTCGAGACCGTCCCTGCGGTTGTGTACGGGAATCTCGGGTGACTTGACCATGCGCGCGCTCCTTCTCCCTGAATTCGTGCGTCATTTCTGCACGCCGCCGAGCCTGAGGGCGCGCTTTTCCGGGCCGCACCGCGGGATGCGGAATCCGGGTTGCCGGATTCCGTATCCCGCAATGCCACGCTCATTTCTCCGTGGTCCCGCCGGGAATGCCCAGTCGCTCGGCGAGAATGTGGCCGATGTGCGCCGCGGGGGCGGATTTCAGCATTCCGAAGTGGTCGGCCCCGATCTCGTGCGGCTCGACGTTTCCAGCTACGTACGGCTTCCAGCTCTCGACGGCGTCGGCGACGGGGAGCCCTGCCGGGCGGTCCTCGGTGGCGACGAAGAGCAGCAGGTCGCCCGTCGTACGGCGCGGGGTGTGCTCGGGGGCGAACCCGGCCGAGTTGCGCATGACCTGGTCCATCCGCGAGCGCAGCCGGCCGCTGACCCCGGGCACCGCGGCTTCGTCGCCGCCGGGGCCGAGGAGCCGGCCCCGCGGGGCGGAAGCGGCGGCGGCGCGGCCGGCGGCGTCCTCGTTGGAGAAGAGCGAGGTGCCGGCCCCGCCGTCGGGGTACGCGTCCAGCAGCGCGAGCAGTTCCACGCGCTCGCCCTGCTCCTCCAGCCGGGCCGCGACCGCCTGCGCGAGCATGCCGCCGAAGGACCAGCCGAGCAGGTGGTACGGGCCCTCGGGCTGCACGGTCCGCATCTCGTCGGCGTAGTCGGCGGCCATCTCGGCGACGCTCTTCGGCATCGGCTCGGGCCCGGCGAGGCCGCGCGCCTGGATGCCGTACACCGGCCGGTCCCGCGGGAGGTGCGGCACGAGGACCGCGTAGCTCCAGGCGAGTCCGGTGGCGGAGTGCACGCAGAACAGCGGCGCGCCGCTGCCCTCCTGTCGCAACGGGAGCAGCACGCCGAGGTCGCCGCCGCCCTCGGGGCGGCGGGCCTGCGCGAGCGCCGCGTCGTGCTCCTCGGCCTGCCGGTCGCGTACGGTCAGCAGACCCGCGGTGCTCCACCTGGCGCGCTCGCCGGTACGCAGCATCCGCTCCCCCGCCGGGCCGTACGGGCAGGCCACGAAGTGCTCGCCGGTGAGCCGGGTGCTGCCGTGGTAGCCCCGGGCGAGGGTGGCGCCGGCGACGTACAGGTCGCCGACGGCGCCGGGCGGGACGGGGCGGAGCCGGTCGTCGAGGACGTAGGCGCGGGTGTGGGGACCCAGGCTGCCGGTGGGCACCTCGGGGGGCAGGGGCGCGCCGGGGGCGGTGCGGTGGTGCAGCCAGGGCCCCGCGGTGCCGGCCGGGCCGTAGCCGGTGACCAGCGCGGCGTCCGGGTGCCGGGCGCGCCATTCGCGGGCGTCGACGTCGGAGGCGGCGGCGCCGTCCTCGATGACGGTGACCTCCGCGAACGACGGGTCGCCTGCGGGCAGTTCCGCCAGGGTCCAGAGCAGGTCGCGGGTGGTGAGCGCGCGGTGGGCGGCGCGGGGGTCGGGCTTGCCGATCAGGACGCTCTCGCCGGCGCAGAGCGCGCGGAGCAGCGGGGTGACCATGGCCTCGACGGGGGCCCGTTCGTCCAGGGTCAGGTGCCGCGGGCCCTCGTCCGCCGCGCGGTCCGGGACCTCGTCGGCTCCGTCCGCGAGGTGGCCGACCAGCGAGCGGTGCTCGACCACGACGCCCGCGGGCACGCCGTGCGGCGTCGTGGAGTCCAGCAGCAGCGCGGCGTGGCCGGGGCGCGGCACCGCGGTGCCCGTCTCACCGTCGGGTCCCGGTCCCGCGTACGTGCCGCGGGCGGCGGCCAGGACGGGATTGCCGAGGGGGACGACCGTCATCGCGTGGTCGGCGGGCAGCAGTCCTGCGGTGGTCGCGGTGCAGATCAGCGCGCCGGGCCGGTGGCCGCGCAGCGGTGCGAGCGCCTGCATCGGCCGGTCGGGGCCGGTGAACAGGCAGGCGGCGCCGGCCTTCAGCACCCCGAGGAGCGCGACGGCGAGCCGGGCGCCCAGCGGCAGCGCCACGGCGACGACGTCCTCCGCGCCGACGCCGCGGGCGGCCAGCCGGCGGGCGAGCATCCCGGAGGCGGTGTCCAGCGCCCCGTACGTCAGCGCGCCGTCCTGGTCGGTGACGGCGACGGCGTCGGGGGTGCGGGCCGCCCGGCCGGCGAGGAGGCCGACGACGGTGGTGTCCGGCCGCGGGGCCGCGGTGTCGTTCCACTCCCGTACGAGCCGGTGGTGCTCTGCCGGGTCCAGCAGCACGTCGACGTCGCCGAGGCGTACGTCCGGGTCGTCCGCGACCTGCCGCAGCACGCGCACGAGGCGGCGGGCGAGCGCGGCGGCGGTGTCCGCGTCGAACAGCTCGGCGGCATAGCGCAGATGGCCGTCGAGGCCGTCCCCTGAGCCGTCCGCGCGATACCACTCGCAGAGGCTCACCGACAGGTCCAGCTCGGACGCGGCGGGGCCGAGGTCGAGGCGGCCGGTGCTCAGCCCGGGCAGCTCGGAGGTGTCCTCCTCGCCGGTGGTGCCGTCGCGCACGTCGAGCATGACCTGCACGACGGGGTGCCGCGCCGCGGACGGCGGCAGCTCCAGCACGTCGACCAGGCGCTCGAACGGCAGGTCCTGGTGGCGGCGCGCTTCGAGGTTCGCCTCCCGTACGCGGCCGAGGAGTTCGCGGAAGGTGGGGTCGCCCGAAGTGTCGGTGCGCAGCGCGACCGGGCCGGCGAAGGGGCCCACCACGCCCTCCAGCGCGCCCTCCTCGTCCCGCCGCGGCAGCAGCGCGCCCACGGTGATGTCGGTGCCCGCGCCCAGCCGGGTGAGCAGCAGCGCCAGCGCCGCCTGCACGACGGTGAACGCGCCTTCGCCGGCCTCGTCGAGCTCCGTCAGCCGCTCGTGCACGTCGCCCTCGACACGCAGCGGCACCTGTCCGGTACGGTGCGTCGCGAGCTGGGGCCGCGGCCGGTCCGCGGGCAGCCGCAGCTCCGGGGCGAGCCCGGCGAGGGTGTCCTTCCAGTACGCCAGTTGGTCGCTGATCAGGCTCTCCGGGTCGTCCTCGCCGGCGAGGAGTTCGCGTTCCCAGAGCGCGTAGTCGGCGAACTGCAGCGGCAGCGGCGCGCGTTCGGGGGTACGCCCCTCGCGGCGCGCCCCGTACGCCGCCGACAGGTCGCGCAGCATGACGTCGAGCGACTCGTCGTCGGCGGCGATGCGGTGCACGACGAGGAGCAGGATGTGCTCCGTCTCCGACAGGGTGAACAGGGTCTGCGTCCACGGCGCTTCGACGGTGAGGTCGAAGGCGTGCGCGGCGCGGGCCGCCAGCAGCTCCGGCAGCTCCGCCTCGGTGGCGGGGACGACCTCGGGCGCGGGCCGCGCGGCGGCCGGGCCGAGGACGCGCTGCCACAGGTCGGCGCCGCCTTCGGCGGCGAAGGTGGTGCGCAGCGCGTCGTGGCGGGCCGCGACGTCGCCGAGTGCCGCGCGGAGCGCGTAGCGGTCCAGCTCCCCGGTGAGGCGCAGCGCGACGGACGTGCGGTACGCGGCGGAGTCCTCGGCGAGCCGGGACATCAGCCACGTGCGCACCTGGCCGGCGGACGCCGGCACTTCGTCCGGGTGCTCGACGGCGCGCAGCGCGGGGCGGGTCTTGGACGCCAGCATGCGCGTCACGCCCACGGGGGTGGGGGAACCGAAGAACTGCCGCATGTTCAGCTCGGTGCCGAAGTCCTCCCGGATCCGGCCGGCGAGGCGCATCGCGAGGCCGGAGTCGCCGCCGAGGTCGAAGAAGCTGTCGTCGGCGCCGACCCGTTCGACGCCGAGGACGTCGGCGAAGAGCGCGCACAGCGCCTCCTCGGTCTCGCCCTCGGGTGCACGGCCGGTGGCGCGCTCGGCGAAGTCGGGGGCGGGCAGGGCGGCGCGGTCGAGCTTGCCGCTGGGCGTCAGCGGCAGGCTCTCCAGGGCGAGCACGGCGGCGGGCAGCATGTGCGCGGGCAGCCGGGCGGCGGCGTGGGCGCGCACCGCGTCGATGTCCGCCTCCCGGCCGCCGGGGACGACGTAGGCGGCGAGCCTCTTGTCGCCGGGCCGGTCCTCGCGTACGACGACGGCGGCGCGGGACACGTCGGGGTGGGCGGCGAGGACGGCTTCGATCTCGCCGGGTTCGACACGGAAGCCGCGGATCTTGACCTGCTCGTCGGCGCGGCCGCGGAAGGCCAGTTGTCCGTCGGGCGTCCAGGCGGCGAGGTCGCCGGAGCGGTACATGCGTGTGCCGGGTTCGAAGGGGCAGGCGACGAAGCGTTCTGCGGTGAGCCCGCCGCGGCCGATGTAGCCGCGGGCCAGGCCCGGTCCCGCGATGTACACCTCACCGGCGACGCCCTGCGGCACGGGCCGGAGGAAGTCGTCGAGCACGTAGGTGCGGGTGTTGCCGATGGGGCGGCCGATGGGGGGCGGCGGGTCGGCGGGGGTGAGGTCCGCGTCGAGGGGGGTGGCGGTGGTGATGACGGTGGCCTCGGTCGGGCCGTACGTGTTCCACACCTTGGCCTGGCCGGTCCAGCGGGACGCCAGGTCGGC
Organism: Streptomyces sp. CNZ287; assembly: GCF_007827615.1. Lineage (NCBI taxonomy): Bacteria > Bacillati > Actinomycetota > Actinomycetes > Kitasatosporales > Streptomycetaceae > Streptomyces > Streptomyces sp. CNZ287. Next base: position 203,158 of record NZ_VISV01000015.1, read on the forward strand.
GGTGAGCAGTTCGGCGCCCAGCACCCAGTTCCGTACACCCGTGACCGCGGCCGGGTCGAGGGCGCTCATGAGGGACGGCACCACGCTGGCCACGGACACCCCGGCGCTACGGACCATCCCGGCCAGCGCCGCGGGCTCCACACGCTCCTCGTCCGATGCGATCGCCAGCGTGCCGCCCGCCGCCAGCGTGACGGCGACGTCCAGAACCGCGGCGTCGAAGCTGAACGACGCGAACTGCAGCGCCGTCACGTCCTCCGCCATCCCCAGGACCGGCCGCATCGCCTCGGCCAGGTTCGCCGGGCCGCGGTGGGGCACCGCGACGCCCTTGGGGCGGCCCGTGGATCCGGAGGTGTAGATCACGTACGCAAGCTGCCCCGGCTCCGGCACCGTGCCCAGCGGCTCCACCGACTCCGCCGCGATCTCCCCCGCGGCCTCGTCCAGCCGCACCGCACCCTCGGGCGCCAGCTCTCCCGTGCTCAGCACGACCTGCGCCCCGCTGTCGGAGGCCATGAACGCCAGCCGCTCCGCCGGATAAGCGGGATCGAGCGGCACGTACGCGCCCCCGGCCTTCCACACCGCGAGCATCGCCGCGATCATCTCCACGCCCCGCGGCAGGCACAGCCCCACCCGCGACTCCCGGCCCACCCCGAGTCTCTGGAGATACCGCGCCAGCCGATTCGCCCGCGCATCCAGTTCCCCGTACGACAACGCCTCCGCACCACACCGCACGGCCACCGCCTCCGGAGCCCGCCGCGCCCGCGCCTCGAACCGGTCCAGCACCGAACCCGACGGCACCGCCAGCTCCGTCGCGTTCCACCCCGACACCACCGGCGTCCGCTCCCCTGCCGCCAGTACGTCCACGTCTCCCACCCGCACCGACGGGTCCGCCACCACCTGCTCCAGCACCCGCACCACCCGCTGGAAGATCGCCGTGGCGGCGGCGGGGTCGAACAGGTCGGGCCGGTAGTCGAGTTTGCAGCGCAGCCGGTCCCCGGCCGGGGTCACGACCAGCGTCAGCGGGTAGTGCGCCGCGTCCCGGGACATGCCCGACGGGCGGATGGTCAGCGCGTCCGGACCGCCCGCCCCGGCGGGCGGCGGGGGGAAGCTCTCGTAGAGCACCAGGGTGTCGAAGACCGCGCCGGGGCCCGCGAGTCGCTGTACCTCCGGCAGCCCGAGGTGCTGGTGCGCCATCAGCTCCGACTGGCGCCGCTGGAGGCCGGCCAGCAGCTCCGTCACCGGCTGCCCGCCGTCGAGCCGTACGCGCACCGGCAGGGTGTTGAGCAGCAGGCCCACCATCGACTCGACGCCCGCCAGCTCCGCGGGCCGCCCGGCGGCGGTGGCGCCGAAGACGACGTCCGTGCGGCGCGCCAGCCGGGCTAGGACGAGCGACCAGGCGCCCTGCACGACGGTGTTGAGGGTGAGGCCCTCTGCGCGGGCCAGGTCCCGCAGGCCCTTCGTGACGTCCTCGGGGACGTCACCGAAGACGTGCTCGGGGAAGACGGCCGCGCGCGTCGGGTCGGCGGGGACGACGAGCGTCGGTTCGTCGGCTCCCGCCAGCTCCGCCCGCCAGGCGGCGCGCGCCGCATCCTTGTCCTGGCGGCCCAGCCACGCCAGGTACTGGCCGTACGACGGCACCCTCTTCAGCTTCGAGGCGTCGCCCCGGGCGGCGTAGACGGCGGACAGCTCGGTGAGCAGGACGGGCATCGACCAGCCGTCCATGAGGATGTGGTGGAACGTCATCACCAGCCGGTGCCGGTCCGCCCCGAGACGGACGAGGAGGAAGCGCATCAGCGGCGCGCTCGCCAGGTCGATCCGCTCGGCGAGCCGGCGCGCCGTGAGCCGGTCCAGCTCGGCCCTCGCGTCGTCCTCGGTGAGCCCGGACAGATCCTCCTCCCGCCACGGCAGCGCCACGTCACCCGCGATGACCTGCACCATCTTCGCGCCGCTGACCTGCCGGAAGCAGGCGCGCAGCGCGGCGTGCCGGGCGAGGAGCGCCTGCCACGACGCGCGCAGCCGGGCGGGATCCAGGGGACCTTCGATGTCCAGGGCGGACTGCACGGTGTAGACGTCGGGTCCGGTGCCGGCGAGCGCCGCGTGGAAGAGCATGCCTTCCTGCAGCGGCGACAGCGGCCACACGTCCTCGACCAGGGATCGGCTCATCGCACTCTCCTCATCAACGGCTTCGCGCCGGTCGGCCCGGCTGGGACTGCTCGTCGGCGAACGCCGCTTCGAGCTCTTCGATCTGGTTCTGGGCGAGGTCGAGCAGGGGGAAGTCGGAGGGCGTGTGCCCGCCGGCGTCCGGGTCCTCGGTGTGCGCGGCGAGTCCGGCGAGCAGCTCCAGCCAGGCGGCGCCGAGGCGTTCGGCGTCCGCGTCGGCAAGCAGCCCGCTGACCCACGACAGGGTCACCGTCAGCGCCGGGCCCGCGGGCCCGTCCTGCACCACGGCGCCCGCCTCCAGCGCGTGCGCCACGGGCATACCGGCGGCGGCGGAGCCGCCGACCGCGGTCTCGCCGGCCGGCTGCCAGGCCCGTACGGGACCCGCGGGGCCGGCGGCGGGGAAGCGGCCGAGGTAGTTGAAGCCGATCTGCGGCTGCGGCAGCGCCGCCATCACCTCTGCCGTCTCGGGGTTGAGGTGGCGCAGCAGCCCGTGGCCGAGGCCGTCGCCGGGGATCTCCTGCGCCTGTTCCTTGACGGACTTCAGCAGCTCGCCGGCCGCGGCGCCCCCGCCCCGTACGGCGTCGAGGTCGATGCCCGAGGTCCGCAGCCGCAGCGGGTGCACGCCGGTGAACCAGCCCACTGTCCGCGTGAGGTCGAGGTCGCCGACCGGCTCGCGGCCGTGCCCCTCGATGTCCACGAGGACGCCGTCGTGCGCGCCCGGCCGCCACCCCGCGACCGCCCCGGCGAGCGTGGCGAGCAGCACCTCGTGGACGCCGCAGTGGAACACCCCCGGCGTACGGCCGACAAGCGTGGCGGCCTGGTCCGCGGGCACGGTCCAGGAGCGGTTGCGCAGCGTGGGGGCGGTGTCGACCGCCGGATCGAGCGGCCGGTGGCCCAGCGGCGGCTCGGGCTCCCCGAGCAGCGCCGTCCACTGCGCCGGCTCCGCCCGCCGCCGCTCGCTCGCGGCCTCGGCCACGAGGGTGCGGGCCCAGCGGCGGAACGACACCGGGACCGGGTCGAGCACGGGCTCCTCCCCCGCGGCGGCGGCCTCGCACGCGGCCCGGAGGTCGGGCAGCAGGATCCGCCAGGACACCCCGTCGACCACCAGGTGGTGCACGGCGAGTACCACCCGCCCGACCCGGCCGGGGCCGGCGTCCAGCCAGACCGCCTGCACCATCACGCCCGCCGCCGGGTCCAGCCGCGCGACCGCCTCGCGGGCCACGCCGCTCGCCGCCTCGTCGAGGCCGTCGTCGGGCACGCCCACGGCGTCGGTACGGGTCACCAGTCCCGCCGCGTCGTACGTACCGCGCCCGGCGACGACGAGCCGGGGAGCCGCCGCGTCGGACAGGTCCGTGCGGGCCCGCAGCATGTCGTGCGTGTCGAGCAGCGCTCCGAGCCCCGTGGCCAGCACGTCCGCCGTGAGGTCCGCGGGGGCGCCGACGACGGTCCACTGCGCGAACCGGCCGCCCGCGACGCCCTCGCCGAGCCGCCGCATGACCGGGGTCCACGGCACCTCCCCGACGCCCACGTCCGCCACCGCCGGCGCACCGTCCGCCGCCTGCACGACCAGCGCCAGCCGCTCGGGGGTCTTCTCCTCGAAGATCTGCCGTGGCGTCAGCACGTACCCCGCGCGCCGGGCGCGGGAGGCGAGCTGCATCGAGGTGATGGAGTCGCCGCCCAGCGCGAAGAAGCTGTCGTCGGGCCCGACCCGCTCCAGCGCCAGCACCTCGGCGAACAGCGCGCACAGCGCCGCCTCGGCCGCCGTGCCCGGCTCGCGGTCGGAGACCAGCCGGGCGAAGTCGGGGGCGGGCAGCGCCCCGCGGTCCACCTTGCCGTGCGGGGTGAGCGGCATCCGCTCCAGCGGCACGACGGCGGCCGGCACCATGTACTCCGGCAGCCGCTCCCGCACATGCTCGCGCAGCACGGACGGCAGTTCGCCGTCGTCGTACGGTCCTGAGGGGACGACGTACGCGACGAGTCTGCTCTCGCCGGGACGGTCCTGCCGGGCGGCGACCACGGCCTGGGCGACGTCCGGGTGCGCGCCGAGCGCGGTTTCGATCTCGCCCGGCTCGATGCGGTGGCCGCGCACCTTGACCTGCTCGTCGGCCCGGCCGGCGAAGACCAGTTCGCCCTCGCCCGTCCAGCGCGTCAGGTCGCCGGTGCGGTACATCCGCTCGCCGGGCGTGAACGGGCAGGCCACGAACCGCTCCGCGGTCAGCCCGGGACGGCCGCGGTAGCCGCGGGCCAGGCCGGGCCCGGCGACGTACAGCTCGCCGGTGACACCCGGCGCGACCGGCTGCAGGAAGGTGTCGAGGACGTACGCGCGGACGTTCGCCATCGGGGCGCCGATGGGCACGGGGTCGGTGCCGGGCGTCAGCGGGACGCTCATCGTGGCGCAGACGGTGGCCTCGGTGGGGCCGTACGCGTTGACCATCCGCCGCCCCGCAGACCAGCGGCCGACCAGCCCGGGCGGGCACGCCTCACCGGCGACGACGAGGGTTTCGAGGGTGTCCGGCAGTTCGTCGGTAACGGCGGGCACGCTCGGCGGGACCGTCACGTGGGTGGCACCGGCGGCACGGAGGGCCTCGCCCAGGGAGAGGTGCGGCGGCAGTTCACCGGCGGCGGGGACGACGAGCGCCGCACCCGACAGCAACGCCATGCACAGCTCGGAGACGGCGGCGTCGAAGCTCGCCGACGCGAACTGCAGGACCCGAGATTGCGGACCGACCGCGAAGCGGTCGATCTGTGCGCGGGCCAAGTTGCCCAGGCCGCGGTGGGAGACGACGACGCCCTTGGGGGTGCCGGTGGAGCCGGAGGTGTAGATGACGTACGCGGCATGATCGGCCGTCAGCGGACCCCGCCGCTCCTCCGCCCGCAGCACCCCACCCGGATACGCGACCACCTCGGCCGCCACCGCCGGATCGTCCAGCACCACCGCCCGCACGTCCTCCGGCAGTACGTCCCGCGTCGCCACCGTGCACAGGACCACCGCCGGATCGGCATCCCCCAGCACGAACACCACCCGCTCAGGCGGATAGCCGGGATCCACAGGCACGAACACACCCCCGGCCAGCGACACCGCAAGCAACGCCTCGACCAGCAACGCCGACCGCTCCACCACCACCGCCACCCGGACCTCGGGCCCCACCCCCGCCGCCACCAGATACCGGCCCAGCCGCCCCACACGGCCCCCCAGCTCCCCGTACGACAACGACTCCCCACCGGCCACCAACGCCACCGCCCCCGACGACCGCCCCACCTGAACGGAGAACAGCTCGGGCAGTGGTGCGGCCGGCAGCGGGGCCCCGGTGCGGTTCCACTCGCCGGTCACCAGCGCGCGGCCCGCCTCCGTCACGGCGGCCACGCGTCCTACGGGAGCGGCGGGATCGGCGACCAGTTGCGCCAGCACGTGCTCGAAGGAGGCGAGGATGCCCTCCGCGCGGTCGCGGTCGAAGACGTCGGGGCGGTAGATGAAGTCGCCCTGGATGCGCTCGCCGGGGACGGCGATCAGCGTCAGCGGGTAGTGGCCGGTGTCCTCGGTGACGCCCGCGGGGCGGATGGTCAGCGCCTCGGGATCGCGCGGACCGGCGGGCGGCGCCGGGTAGTTCTCGAAGACCACGAGCGTGTCGAACGTACCGCCCGGGCCCGCCGCCTTCTGCACCTCCTGGAGCCCGATGTGCTGGTGCGCCATCAGCGCCACCTGCCGCTCCTGAAGCCCGGTCAGCATGTCGGCCACGCGCTGCGCACCGTCGAGACGGACACGCACCGGCAGGGTGTTGAGGAACAGCCCGATGATCGACTCCACGCCCGGCAGCTCGGGCGGGCGGCCCGCGGCGGTGGCGCCGAACACCACGTCGTCACGGCCCGCGAGCCGCGCCAGCACCAGCGCCCAGGCGCCCTGCACCACGGTGTTCACGGTCACCCCGTGTGCCCGGGCCAGCTCCGCCACACCCGCCGACAGCTCCGCGCCGAACTCGTAGCGCACCCGCTCCGGCAGCACCGGCGCCCGCACCGACTCCGCCGGCACGACGAGCGTCGGTTCGTCGGCCCCGGCCAGCTCCGCGCGCCACGCCCCCCGCGCCGCGTCCTCGTCCTGGCGGGCGAGCCATCCGAGGTAGTCGGCGTACGAGGCGACGGCGGGCAGCCGGCTCCCGTCGCCGGCCGCGGCATAGGCGGCGGAGACCTCGCCGATCAGCAGGGGCAGCGACCAGCCGTCCATGACGATGTGGTGGTTGCCGACCAGGAGCTGGTGCCGGTCCTCGCCGAGACGCACCAGCAGGAACCGCAGCGGCGGCGCGGTGGTGAGGTCGAACCGCTCGGCCCGGTCCTCCTCCGTCAGCCGCCGCAGCTCGCGCGCCGCTTCGGCCGCGTCGAGTCCGGAGAGATCGGCCTCGCGCCAGGGCAGCGGTACGTCGCGGGCGATGACCTGCACCGCCTCGCCCGACGCGAGCCGGTGGAAGCTCGCGCGGAGGATGGGGTGCCGGTCGAGGACCGTCGCCCAGGCGGCGCGGAGCCGGTCGGTGTCCAGCGGGCCGTCGAGCGCGAGGGCGCGGCGGCCCTCGTAGACGTCCGGTCCCGCATCGTCGAAGTCGGCGTGGAACAGCAGCCCTTGCTGGAGCGGCGACAGCGGCCACACGTCGGCCAGCGCGGGCACGGCCGTCTCCAGTTCCGCCACGGCGTCCTGCGTGAGCGCGAGGAGCGGGAAGTCGGAGGGGGTGTGCCCGCCCGCGGCCGGGTGCGCGGCGTGGGTGGCGAGACCGGCGATCATGCGCAGCCAGGTGGCGCCCAGGCGGTCGGCGTCCGCGTCGTCCAGCAGCCCGCCCGCCCAGGAGAGCGTCAGTGTGAGCTCCGGTCCGTCGGGCCCGTCCTGGACGACCGCCCCCGCCTCCAGGGCGTGCGCCACCGGCATGTCGGGGGCGACGGAGCCGCCGAGGGCGGTGTCGCCGGCGGGCTGCCACGCACGTACGGACGAAGCCGGCGCGGGGGCGGGGAAGCGGCCGAGGTAGTTGAAGCCGATCTGCGGCCGCGGCAGCGCGGCCATGGCGTCGGCGGTCTCGGGGTTGAGATGCCGCAGCAGGTCGTGCCCGAGGCCGTCGCCGGGGATCGCCCGGACCTGCTCCTTCACGGACTTCAGCAGACTGCCGGCGGCGGCGCCTCCGGCAAGGGCGTCATCGAGGCGTGCGCCGGAGACGTCGACGCGCACCGGGTGGGAGCTGGTGAACCAGCCCACCGTGCGCGACAGATCCACGTCCCCTTCCGACTCGCGGCCGTGCCCTTCGATGTCGACGAGCACGCCGTTGTCCGTCGTGTCGGGGCGCCAGTGGACGACGGCCCCGGCGAGGGTCGCCAGCAGCACTTCGTGCACCCCGGTGTGGAACGCGGCCGGTACCCGCCCGGCGACGAGGGCGGCCTGGGCGGCGGGCACGGTCCACTCCCGGCGGCGCTGAGTCGCGGCGGTGTCGGTGGTGGGGTCGAGGGGGCGGTGGCCGAGGGGTGGTTCGGGGGTGGCGAGGAGGTCGGTCCAGGGCTGGAGTTCGTCGGT
>NZ_VISV01000016.1:0-207771 GCF_007827615.1 Streptomyces sp. CNZ287
GCACGCTGCGCAAGCACACCCAGATACAAACCACGCTTGTGCACCGGACTCACGCTCACCAGGTCACCACCCCAACCAGCGCCGAAACTCCCGACTACGCCCACCCAGCATCCGCCATCCCACTTGGCCGCCAACACACGAGTGACTTGGCGTCCACTTGGCGATTCCTGGATTGCAATTCCACTGGGTGGGCGCAGTGTTCACGGAGTGATGACCTGAGGCGTACCGGCGGGCGTGTCCTCGTCCGCCTCCATTTCCTCGGCAATACGCATGGCTTCGTCGATAAGCGTTTCGACAATCTTGGATTCCGGCACCGTGGCGACGACCTTCCCCTTGACGAAGATCTGCCCCTTGCCGTTGCCCGACGCCACGCCGAGGTCGGCGTCGCGGGCCTCGCCGGGACCGTTGACGACGCAGCCCATCACGGCGACGCGCAGCGGCACCTCCATGCCGTCGAGCCCGGCGGTCACCTCGTTGGCCAGCTTGTAGACGTCCACCTGCGCCCTGCCGCACGAGGGGCACGAGACGATCTCCAGACGGCGCTCCTTGAGCCCGAGGGACTCCAGGATCGCCGCGCCGACCTTGACCTCCTCGGCCGGCGGCGCCGACAGCGACACCCGGATCGTGTCGCCGATGCCCTCGGCCAGCAGGGCGCCGAAGGCCACCGCGGACTTCACCGTGCCCTGGAACTCGGGCCCCGCCTCGGTCACGCCGAGGTGCAGCGGGTAGTCGCAGGCCGCGGCCAGCTTGCGGTACGCATTGATCATCACGACCGGGTCGTGGTGCTTCACGGAGATCTTGATGTCCCGGAAGCCGTGCTCCTCGAAGAGCGAGCACTCCCACAGCGCCGACTCCACCAGGGCGTCGGGCGTCGCGCTCCCGTACTTCTCCATCAGGCGCTTGTCCAGTGAGCCCGCGTTCACGCCGATGCGGATAGGCACCTGGGCGTCCGCGGCGGCCTTGGCGATCTCGCCGACCTTGTCGTCGAACGCCTTGATGTTGCCCGGGTTCACGCGGACCGCGGCGCAGCCCGCGTCGATCGCCGCGAAGACGTACCGCGGCTGGAAGTGAATGTCGGCGATCACCGGGATCTGCGACTTGCGCGCGATCTCCGGCAGCGCGTCGGCGTCGTCGGCCGAGGGCACGGCGACCCGTACGATCTGGCAACCCGACGCCGTCAGCTCCGCGATCTGCTGGAGCGTTGCGTTCACGTCGGCCGTCACGGTCGTGCACATCGACTGCACGCTCACCGGCGCATCGCCGCCGACGAGCACGGCTCGGTCGTCATGGCCCAGCCTGAGCTGCCGGCTCTTGCGCCGGGGAGACACCTGCTGGGGCACCTTGGGCATGCCGAGGTCCACCACGTCTGATCATCCTCTCGATTCTGTCGTGCTGGGCCGGCACCGGTGGCGGGCCCCTCGGGTCAGGTCTGCGGGGCGGGCGGTCAGCGGTCGCGGTACGCGACGTAGTCCACCATCAGGTCCAGCCGCTCCCGCCAGCCGTCCGCCAGCGGCGCGCCCTCGAGGGCCGTGCGGGCGGTCCCGACGAGCTGGTCGATGTGCTCTTCGACCTCCTGGCGTACGCCGGACGCGAGCATCGCGGCGCTGAGCGCCTCGGTGTCCCACGTGCTCCCCGCCACCAGCTCGGCCACCCGGGCGTCCTTGGTGGCGGCGAGGGCGAGCAGGAGGTTCATCTTGTGCTCGCTGACGTCCAGTCCGGCCGGCTTGCCGGTCGTCTCGGAGTCGCCGAAGGCGTCGAGCAGGTCGTCGCGGAGCTGGAACGCCTCGCCGGCGGCGACGCCGTACGCCTCGAACACCTCCTGGAGGTCCTGCCGCCCGGCGAGGGACGCGCCGAGGGCGAGGGGACGGTGGATGGTGTACCGGCCGGACTTGCAGACCGCGATCCAGCGGGCGAGGTCCGTGTCCGGCTTCGGCTCGGCGGCCAGCGCGATGTCGAGCTGCTGGCCCACGAGCATCTCGGTGCCCAGGTCCGTCCAGATCTCCATGGCCGTTCCGGTCAGCCCGGCGGCGAGCCGGGTGGCGTAGCCGTACGCCAGGGCGCCGGCCAGGATGCCGATCCCCTCGCCGTAGCGGCGTGGCTCGCCGGTCCAGCCCTTGTCCGCGTGGATGGCGGCATGCTTGGCGTGCAGGGTCGGCGCGCCGCGGCGGGTGGGCGCGTTGTCCAGGATGTCGTCGTGCAGCAGCGCGGAGGCGTGCAGCAGCTCCAGCGCCGCGGCGGCGCCGATGACCGCGTCCTCGGCGGCCGAGCCGTCGGGGGCACCGCCGGCCGCCAGGTATCCGCTCACGCAGAACCTCGGCCGCAGCCGCTTGCCGCCGGCCGCGATCAGCTCCGCGATGCCCTCGACGGGCAGCGCCGCACGCGGGTCGACCGCCCGCCAGCGGGCGATCTCGGCGCTCAGCAGGTCCTCGATGCGCGCGACCGCGCGGCCGACCAGTTCCTCGGTGGCGTCGTCCGAGGGGAGGTCCTTGCCGGCGGCGGCGCCGTTCTTCTTCGGCAGTTCGAGCCCCGACGGCGGCCGGAACACGACGGTCTCCTTGGCGGTGACCTCGGTCTCGACGTCGGCGTACCCGAGGGCCGCGAGACGCTCGATGACCTCCTCGACCAGCACCTCGGGGGCGCTCGCGCCGGAGCTGACGCCGACCGTGCTGACGCCCTCCAGCCAGGCGGGGTCGAGGTGGTCCACGTTCGGCAGCAGCCGGGCCTCGGCGCCCGCGGCCTGCGCGACCTCCACCATCCGCACGGTGTTGCTGGAGTTGGCGGAGCCGACGACGAGCACGAGTTCGCTGCGCCAGGCGATCGACTTCACCGCGGTCTGCCGGTTCTGGCTGGCGTAGCAGATGTCCTCGCTGCCCGCGCCGACGATCTCGGGGAAGCGCTCGCGCAGCACGGACACGATCTCCTCGGTGTCGTCCACCGAGAGCGTGGTCTGGGTGAGGAACGCGGCGCGCGTGCCCTCCGGCAGCTCCAGGTTCCTGGCCGCCTCCGCGTCCTCCACGATGATCGTACGGTCCGGGGCCTCCCCGTAGGTGCCCTCGATCTCCTCGTGGTCGGCGTGCCCGACGAGGAGCAGGGTGCGTTCGTCGCGGGCGAACCGGCGCGCCTCCTGGTGCACCTTGGCCACGAGGGGGCAGGTCGCGTCGATGACCTGGAGGCTGCGCTGCGCCGCGTTGCTGCGCACCTCGGGGGAGACGCCGTGCGCGGAGAAGATGCACACCGCCCCGTCCGGCACCTCCGTCTCGGAGTCGACGAACCTGACGCCCCGTTCCTCCAGCCGGCGTACCACGTGCTCGTTGTGGACGATCTGCTTGCGTACGTACAGCGGTGCGCCGTGGATCTCGAGCGCGCGCTCGACGATCTCAATGGCCCTGATCACTCCCGCGCAGAAGCCGCGCGGCTCTGCGAGAATGAGCTTCTTGCCGCCCGATTGCTTCTTGTTATCCACCGCGGTAGCCATATGGAAAAGACTGCGGAACCGCGGCTGTGAGCGTCAAGGATCATTGCGGGGCAACATATTGTCACCGGTTTGCCGGGATGTGTCTCGCCTGGTCAACAGGGGTCCGAACCCCTACGGCGGGGCGGCGGAGGGGCAACCGATTAAAGCATGGAAAGTCCCGGGAGAGAGCTGGCACGGGGTGCCTGCGAACGCCTTGGGCCGGACTGTGCGGCGAGTTGGCGCCGGCTTGTCGGCGTACCCGGCAATGCGTTGCCGCAGGCAGCTTCCCGATTCTCCCGCGCCGGGTTCCCGGCCGCCGCTGCCGCCTCGGCCGGTGGCCAGGGTTCCGCCAAGTCGGCGCCAACCGGGTCCACAGTCAGGGCCAAGCCTGGTGACGGACCCTGGGCAGGCTGAGCTGGTAGCTGCCCCATACATCTGACCTGACCTCGACCCGTCGACCCCCATCGACTTGCGGAGGATTCCATGTCCGGTGCTGCTGACGTCGAGCGTGTCTATTCGGCCATGGAGGAGGCGGCCCGCCTCCTCGACATCACTGTCTCCCGGGAAAAGGTCAGACCCGCTCTGGAGGCGTACCACGAGGTGCTCGCCGACGCCGTGGTGGTCTTCTCGATGGCGAGCGGACGCTACGCGACGGAGCTCGACTTCAGCATCTCGGTGCCGGCGGAGGCCGGCGACCCGTACCGCGTGGCGTTAGCCAAGGGGTTGACCCCCCGCACCGACCACCCCGTCGGCAGACTGCTCGCCGACACCCAGGAGCACTGCCCCGTCAGCATGTTCGCCTTCGACGGCGAGATCACCGGCGGGTTTAAGAAGACGTACGCCTTCTTCCCGACGAACGATCTGCAGAGCGCGTCGAAGCTGGCCGAGATCCCCTCCATGCCGGACAGCGTGAAGGAGAACGCCGACCTGTTCGCGCGGTACGGCCTCGACAAGGTGCAGATGACGTCGATCGACTACAAGAAGAAGGCGGTCAACCTCTACTTCAGCGAGATGTCCCCGGACATCCTCGGCCCCGACACCGTCCGGTCGATGCTCCGCGACATGGGCCTGAAGGAGACCGGCGAGACGGGGCTGACGTTCGCGCGCCGCTCGTTCTCCGTCTACCCCACGCTGAACTGGGAGACCGGCAGGATCGAACGGCTCTGCTTCGCCGTGATCAGCAGGGACCCCACGCTGGCGCCGGCCGAGCGGGCGGAGGACCTGGCGAAGTTCTCGAAGTACGCGAACAACGCGCCGTACGCGTACGCCGGCGAGGCGCGCACCCTCGTCTACGGCCTCACGCTCACGCCCCGCGAGGAGTACTACAAGCTCGGCTCGTACTACCAGATCAGCGACATCCAGCGGAAGCTGCTCAAGGCGTTCGACTCGCTCAACGACTAGGTTCCGTCCGGCGGAAGGGCCGGTGTCCCCGTCGCGGGAACACCGGCCCTTCCGCCGTCCGTACGGATGCGTGCTAGAGCGCGAGCGCGATGTCGACGTCCGCCAGCTCGGCCTGAATGCGGATGGCGGTGATCCGCCCGTCGTCGACGGTGAAGCGGAACGCGAGCCGCGGCCGGCCGCCCTTCGCCCAGACCAGCCCGGCCGTCCCGTCGATGAGCGCCGGCACCGGCGCCCAGGCGCGGCCGGCGAAGACGCGGGTGACGGCGTCGGCCCCGCGCAGCTCGGCGTCGACGCCCATCTGCACCGCGGTCGCGTCGGAGCGCAGCACGATGTCCGGGTCCAGCATCGACAGCAGCGCCTCGAAGTTGCCCTCCCGGGAGGCGGCGAGGAAGGCGCTGGCCAGATCGGACTTGCCCGTCTTGGGGGTATCCGCGCTCTTGTCGTACACGCCGACGGCCGCGGTCCTGGCCAGCGGTGCGGCCCGCTGCACGCGGCGCCGGGCGCGGCTGGCCAGCTGGCGGGCCGCGGCGGGGGAGCGGTCGACGATGGTCGCTATCTCCTCGAAGGGGACGGCGAACATGTCGTGCAGCACGAACGCCAGTCGCTCGGCGGGCGTGAGGGTGTCGAGCACCACCAGCAGCGCGACGCCGACGGAGTCGGCGAGGACGGCCTCCTCCTCCGGGTCGTCCGGCGCGGCCTCGCCGTGCGGCTCGCCGGCCTCGGTGGTGTCCACCAGGTCCTCGGGGCGTGACTTGCGGGACTGGAGCATGTTCAGCGAGACCCGGGCGACGATCGTCGTCAGCCAGCCGCTGAGGTTCTCCACCTCGTCGGTGCGCGAGCGGCTGAGGCGGATCCACGCCTCCTGGACCGCGTCGTCGGCTTCGGCGGCAGAGCCGAGCATCCGGTACGAGAGTGCGCGCAAACGGGGGCGATCACTTTCGAACCGCTCGGCCAGCCAGTCGTGATCACTCATCTGGTCAAGTCCTCTCACCGGCGCCTGCCAAGTTGATGACCGGCGGGATCCCGCCGTTGTGACGAGCCGGGGACCGCCACCGGCCCGGTGCCGTGCCACGTCGCCGCCTCCCGTCCGCGCCGGTCGCGGCCGTCGGTGACAACAGCCGGCAACGAGCTTACTCCGTAGGGCGACGGCCATGACCTGCGCCTGGGCTCCGGCAGACGGATGCCCGCCCGGTACGTACCGGACGAGCACTCCCGCGCCGGAGCGCCGGCCCTCGCCCCCGCGGCCGTGGAAGGCGCGCGGTGCCGGGGACGAGGACCGGCGGCGCCGGTTACGCGCGTTCCGCGGTGAAGAAGACGAACGTGCCGGGGCCCCACTCCTCGCGGATCCGCAGGCCGGCGTCGGCCAGCAGCTCCTTGAGCGTGTCCGGGTCGAACGGGCGCGGCCCGACCCGGTATTCGGCGGGGGTGTGGGCGGCGACGAAGTGGCGGTAGACGGGATCGTCCGAGTTCCGGAAGGTCATCACCGTGAACGTGCCGCCGGGCCGCAGGCACCGCCCGACCTCGGCGACGGCCGCCGGCGGGTCGGGGAACGCCTGGAGCGCGTTCCAGCACAGCACCGCGCCCAGGCTCGCGTCCTTGAAGGGCAGCGGCGCGGCGCCGGACCTGATCGCCGGGACCCCGGGCAGCCGGGCGCGCAGCATCGAGAGCATCGGTCCCGTCGCGTCGAGCGCGACGACGCGCTCCGCGCCGACCGTGTCCGCGAGGACGCCGGTCCAGCGGCCCGCGCCGCAGCCGAGGTCGAGCACCGGGCCCTCGACCGGGCGGACGTGCCGGGCCAGGTAGTCGTCCTCGATGCCGGTGGTCACCGCGTCGTCCCAGTTGCTGCCGCACAGCCGCAGGAAGTTCGGGCGGGCGATCCGCTCGTAGAAGAGGGTCATGCCCGGCGTCTCGGCGACCATGAAGTCGAAGTCGTCGGCCTCGTCCCCGGCCATGGTCTTGGTGAGGTCCAGGATGCCGGCCGAGACCGGGTACGCCGTGTCGCACTCGGTGCACCGCGCCCGGCGCGCGGCGACCTCGAAGGCGCCGCCGCAGGCCGGGCAGCGCAGCGCGGGCTCGTGCGCGTCGAAGAGGTTCACGGCCGGCTCGGCGGCCCGGACGACCTGCTCGGCCGGCGGGAATTCGATCTCGGCGGGGACGGCGGGGGAGGTCCAGTTGCGCACCGCCCAGTACGCCTTGGCGCCGAGGCCGGCGAAGGCCGTTCCGGTGTCGGCGCGCCAGCCGCGTACGACCTCCTCCGGGGACATCGCCTCGATCCAGCGCTTGTCGAAGTCACCCTCGGCGCCGTACCGCTGCCAGGCGGCGGGGGAGGGGAACACCCGGCCGAGAACGGGGTGTTCGGGGTCGAGGGTGGCCAGCGCCCGGTCGAGCCGGGAGTAGTCGTCCTCGTGGAGGCCGGCCTGGCGGGCCGCGGCGAGCACGCGCTCACGCGCCGCGGGGAAGTGCGCCAGCAGGTAGCACAGCGCCAGGAAGAGCGGGTCGCCCTGGTCGAGGCCGCCCGCCAGGTCGGCGTAGGCGTCGAGGCCGGTGCCGACCGCGGTGGCGACGGGGCCGTCCGTCGCCGGATACTCGGTCTCGACGAGGAGACCGAGCAGCACCGCCGCGTAGCCGCGTCTCCGGTCGTCCAGCGCCTCGAAGCGGCCGGCGAGCTCCTCCGCGGCCGGCAGGGCGAGGCCGGTGGCGGCACCGTCCCGCCACAGCGCGCCCGTCAACTGCCGGAATTCCGCGTCGAGACGGTCGTCTGGTGCGTCCACGAAGGCGCTGACGAGTTCGTGCACCTTCGCCGGGGCGGCGGAAGCGCTCATGTGCGATCCTTTCGCGAGAGGCAGGCGGGGCTGCGTAAGGCGGTATCGGCGCGCGCCGGATGCAGGACTCTGCCGCGGGCGGTCGGAATGTCAGCCGCTGAGCCGGTCATCCGCGGAACACGGTTTCGCAGGAATGCCGCAGCCAAGGAATCATTCCTCCAGTTTAGTTGCCGGCCGATTCCCCCGGCGCGATCATCTTATGGGGAAAGACCGCTTCCTGCCCGGGGACGGATCGAGCGATCCGGCGGGGGCAACATATTGCTACTCCGCGCGGACGACGCGTCGGTGGCGGCTCAGCCGGTGTTCCACGCGCGGAGTTTCTCGGGGTTGAGCACGGCCCAGATCCGGGTGATGCGGTCCCCGCCGATGTCGAAGGCCAGGACCGCGACGGTCTCGCCGTTCCGTTCACTGACCAGTCCCGGCTGGCCGTTGACCGTACGCTCCAGGATCGTCAGCGGGCTCCGGGCCGCCAGCCCGGCGCAGGCGAGGGCGATCTCCCGTGCGCCGGTGACCGGATGGGTGACCGCGGCGGCCAGCCCGCCGCCGTCGGCGGTCACGGTGGCGTTCGGATCCAGCAGCCCGATGAGGGCGTCGATGTCCTGGGCCTCCCAGACCTGCCGGAACTCCCGGACGATGCCGGCCTTCCTGGCCGGCGCGGTCGCGGGGGTACGGGACGGCCGGATCCGGCGCCGGGCGGAGGAGGCCAGCTGCCGGCAGGCTCCCGGCGACCGGCCGACGATCTCGGCCACCTCCGCGAAGGAGTACCGGAAGACGTCGTGCAGCACGAACGCCACCCGCTCGGCCGGCGTCATCGACTCCAGCATCACCAGGAACGCCATGCTCACCGACTCGTCCAGGGTGATCCGGTCGGCCGGGTCCATGTGGCTGCCGCCGCCGCGGGCGGTGGTCCACTCGGTGTGCTCCGGCAGCGGCTCGGGAATCCACTGCCCGACGTACGTCTCCCGCCGCACCCGCGCCGAGTTCAGCAGGTTCAGGCAGATCCGGCTGGTCACCGTCGTCAGCCAGGCGCCCGGGGACTCGATGGCCTCCTGCTCGGCCCGCGGCATCGCGTACCAGCGGGCGTACGCCTCCTGCACCGCGTCCTCGGCGTCGGAGAGCGAACCCAGCAGCCGGTAGGCCAGATTGATCATCTGGCGTCGCTCGCCCATGATCACGCCCAGGCCCGGATCCGGTGCCGCAACCCCCGGCCCCGACTCGGTGGTCATCGCGCCACCAGCCTCCTCCACGCAACAGCCCTCGGCATCTCGTCAAGGTAACCCACCCGCACACCGGCGCAGCGCCACGCCTCACATTCGGCCAACGTGCCTTGTCGTACAGATGAGACGCACATATCCACGTGCGAGCAGGGCGCTTTCGAGCCGCGTTCCCTCCCCCCGTCCGGCGCGCGGCCGGCCCCTGCTCGTTCGCGTTCCGGCCGGCGGAATCCGGCCGGCTCGGCGCAGGGACCCACGAACCGATCACCACGGTGGAGGCGATGGAGTATGGCAGTGGAGTACAGCCCCTACGACGAGCAGCTCAACGTCGACCCTTATCCGCTGTACGCGCAGCTTCGCGAAAAGGCGCCCGTTTACCACAACGAGGAGCTGGACATCTGGGCGCTGTCACGGCACGCGGACGTCGACGCCGCGCTGCGCGACTCGGCGGGCTTCTCCAGCGCCAACGGCCCGCTGCTGGACTCCGCCATCTGGGGACCCGACGCGCACAAGGTGATGTCGTTCAACGCCATGGATCCGCCCGACCACACCAGGACCCGGGCCCTGGTGTCCGGTGTGTTCAGCCCCCGGCACATGAACGGGCTGGAGGAGCGGATCCGCGACATCGTGCGCACCCACCTCGACCCGGCGCTGGAGCGCGAGTCCTTCGACTTCGTCGCCGACGTCGCGGCCACCGTCCCGATGGACGTGATCTCGGAGCTGATCGGCGTCCCGCACGAGGACCGCGCGGAGGCGCGCCGCCTCATCCACCTCGCCTTCCACCGCCCGCCCGGCGCCCGCGACCTCACGCCCGAGAACGCCCAGGCGATGGGCGAGTTGGCCGGTTACTACCTGCGCTGGGTGAGCGAACGGCGCCGCAACCCCGGCACGGACCTGCTCACCTCGCTGGGCCAGGCGCGGCCCGACGGCGCGCTCCTGACGGACGAGCAGATCGTCGCCGTGCTGGGGCTGCTGGTCACGGCGGGGTACGAGACGAGTCTGCGGATGCTGGGCAACGCCTGGTACTGGGCGTGGCGCAACCCGGACCAGCGCGCCCGCGCCTTCGACGGCGGGATCACCGAGTGGGTCGAGGAGACGCTGCGCTACGACACGCCCGTCCAGTACATGGTCCGTACCCTCACCGAGGACCGCACCCTGCACGGCGTCCCCGTGCCCGCGGGCGCGCGCGTCCTGTGCCTGATCGCCGCCGCCAACCGCGACCCCGAGGTGTTCCCCGACGCCGAGCGCTTCGACCTCGGCCGCGACACCCACCGCGTGATCAGCTTCGGCGGCGGCCCGCACTACTGCCTCGGCGCCCCGCTGGCCCGGCTGGAGGCGCGCGTCGTCCTGGCCGAACTGGCGCGCCGCGTCAGCGCGTACGAGATCGACGCGGACCGTGCCGTCCGCGTCTACACCACCAACATCCGGGGCTTCTCCTCGCTGCCCACCACCATCAAGCTCCGCTGACGGCTGAGGATCGCGTATGAGGTTCGGCATATCGACGTTCGTGACCGACAAGGGCATCGCACCCGCCGCGCTCGCCGTGGCGGTGGAGGAGCGCGGGTTCGACTCGCTGTTCGTGACCGAGCACAGCCACATCCCGGCCAGCCGGGACACGCCCTTCCCCGGCGGCGGTGAACTGCCCCAGGTCTACTACCGCACCTTCGACCCGATCGTGACGCTCACCGCGGCCGCCGTCGTCACCGAGCGGCTGCGGCTCGGCACCGGCATCGCGCTGATCCCGCAGCGCGACCCGATCCTCCTCGCCAAGGAGATGGCCTCGCTCGACCAGGTCTCCGACGGCCGCGCCGTCCTCGGCATCGGCGCCGGCTGGAACCGCGAGGAGATGCGCGACCACGGCACGGACCCGCGCACCCGGTTCGCGCTCATGCGCGAGCGGGTGCTGGCGATGAAGGAGCTGTGGACGCACGAACTGGCCGAGTTCCACGGCGAGTACGTCGACTTCCCGCCGGCGTACTGCTGGCCGAAGCCGGCCCACCCGATCCCGGTGCTCGTCGGCGGCTGGGCGCCGGGGACGTTCGACCGGATCATCGAGTACGGCGACGGGTGGTTCCCCTTCGGCGCGAGCCCCGCGGCACTCGTCCCCGCCGTCGCCGAGCTGCGCGAGCGGGCCGGGCGGCGGGTGCCGGTCGTCGTGCACGCGGCCCCGCCCGAGCCGAAGGCCGTCGCGGACCTGACGGAGGCGGGCGTGGACGAGATCACGTTCAACCTGCGGTCCGCACCGCGCGACGAGACCCTGCGCCAGCTCGACCGGATGGCAGAGCTGCTGGGCTGACCGCCCGCGCCCCCGGCCCGCGGGCCGGGGGCGTGCGGTGGCTCAGGAGGGGGGGTCGGGGGCGTGCTTCATCAGGGCGGTCTCGCCGGCCGACCAGCCGCCGTCCACGGAGATGTCCGCGCCCGTCATGTACGAGGCCGCGTCCGAGACCAGGAAGGCCACCGCCTCGCCGATCTCCTCCGGCGTGCCGAGCCGGTTCAGCGGCGCGAACGGGAAGTTGCCCTCACCGGGCTTGGCGCCGTTGGCGGCGGTCATGGGGGTGTAGACGAGGCCGGGATGGACGGAGTTCACCCGTATCCGGTAGCGGCCCAGCTCCACCGCGGCCGTCTTCGTCAGACCCCGGGCGCCCCACTTGGACGCCCCGTACCCCGCCGTCATGGGGTGCCCGTTCAGGCCCGTGGCGGAGCCGACGTTGACGATCGAGCCGCCGCCGGCCGCGCGCATCGCCGGGACGACCGCCTTCACGCCGAGGAACACCCCGGTGAGGTTCACCTTCACGACCTGCTCGAACTTCTCCAGGCTCTCGTCCTCGATCAGCGACCAGGAGTCGACCCCGGCGTTGTTGACCAGGCCGTCCAGCCTGCCGTAGCGCCCGACGACCGCGTCCACCACGGCCGTCCAGTCGTCCTCGCTGGTCACGTCGTGGCGGAGGAAGATCCCGCCGGCCTCGGCGGCGGTCTTCTCGCCCTGCTCACTGCCCCGCCCGGTCACCACGACCGCGGCCCCGTCCCGGGCCAGGCGGGCGACGACCGCCCGGCCCAGCCCGCCGGCGCCGCCCGTCACGATCACTACCTTGTCCTGCAAGCCAGACACGGTCGTTCCTCCTGGTGTTCATGCGGTGGACGGAACCGGCCGGGGCCGGTGCGGTGCCGGGCGCGCGGCCCCGCGTCCGTCCCGGCTCCCGGCTCCCGGCGGGGTCAGAACCCGATGGCCTCGCGGAGCAGCAGGACGGTGCCGCGCCCGGGGTAGTAGTTCGGGTTGAAGGCGTGGAGGATGAGGACGCGGTTGAGGGCGCTGCCCACCCCGTACGCCTTCATGGCCCGCTCGTCCTCCAGCTTGGTGCAGTGGGTTTCGAGACGGCGCAGCCCGGTCTCCACGTCGGGCACCACCTTCTGCGCCCCGACGACCCAGATGGCGTGGTCGGAGCCGCCGGTGTAGCCGGTGAGCTGGCTTCCGCTGGCCGAGCCGATCACGAGGGAGCCGGTCTCGGTGACCGCGTGGACGCTGCCGACGATGACGTCGTGGTGGCCGAGCAGCCGCCGGATGTCCTTCCGCTGGGCGGTGCGGTCCATGGCCAGGCTCTGCGTCCTGACGGAGTCGTACCGCTCGCTGTTGAGATCCTCGTCGATGCCGGACAGGCGCAGCGTCTCGCTGGCCCCGGTGAACACGGTGGCGCCCTCGGGAACGAGGTCCTTGACGCGGGCGCGCGCGGCCGCGGCGTCGTCGAGGATCTCGGCCTCGAAGCCGTTGCCCTTCAGTGCGGTGGCCACCTTCTCCAGGCGCTCCGCGGGCGCCGGCTCGGTGAACGACGGTGCCGGGGTCGTCATGGTTTCTCCTGTTTGTCGGGTGCGGCGGATCTGAGTGAGCAGGCGGAGCCGTCCGGGCGCGATCGCGGGGGACGGAGAAGCGGGTCGTGGTGGTTCCCGGGCCGCCTGCTCGCCGGATGACGTGTTCGTCGTCTCCCTCTGTACGACAAGACATCCCGCCGGAATGTGACGCGGGTACCCCGCCGGGGTGACTACAGGACCTTCAGGAGCACGACGGTCCACTGGAATCCGAGCCCCTCGGAGACGAGGAGGACGAGGTCGCCGCTGCGGCAGCGGTCGTGGTCCACGAGGTGTGCGAGGGCGCCGAACGGGTCGGCGGCGCCGACGTGGCCGGTGACCGCCGCGTAGTCCCACGTGGTGCGCGACACCGGGATGTCCAGCGCGTCGAGGTAGTTGCGCTTGAGGAAGGGCGCGCCGATGGCCGGGACGAGCACGTGGGCGACGTCCGCGAGACCGGCACCGGCCCGGGAGAGGGCGGCGCCGATCGTGGCCGTCAGGCCGGACCTGAGGCGGCCGATGACGACCTCCGTGCCCATCCGGGTGGTGAGGAAGGCGCGGGCGCGCGCGGTGATGTCGACGGGGGTGCGGTCCGAGGGCACCTCGGCGTGCAGCCCGCTCAGCAGCGGATCGGTGAGGGTCGCCGCGGAGAGCAGCCGGGCGAATCCCGCGTCGCGGGCGAGTACGACGGCGGCGGCGCCGTCGGCGAACACGTACCCCTGCTCGCAGTTGAAGCGGTCGATGTGGGGCCGGCTCCAGAGGTCGCCCGCGACGACGAGGGCGGCGCGCTCCCGGGTGGCGAGCATCCGCTGGGCGGCGATCACGAGGGCGTTGAGTCCGGCCACGCAGCCGCCCGATATCTCGGCGGCGAAGACCGCGGGGGCGCTGACGGCTTCGGCGACCGCGGTGGCCAGGTTGTGCAGCGGCGGGCGCGGCTGCGGGAAGACGTTGGCGAAGAGCACGGTGCCGAGGGCGGCGGCGGGCACGGGCGCGCGGCCGACGGCCGACACGGCCGCGCCGGCGGCGAGGTCGTAGAGGCTGCTCGTCTCCTCGGCGACGGTGACGCTGCGGTACCCGGTGAGTTCCGCGTCCGCCGCGGAGATCAGCCCGTCACGGACGGCTTCGGCGAGGGGCAGGGCGGGCGGCGCCTCGACCGCCGCCGACGCGAGGCGCAGATCGCCGCCCGCGGTGAAGTCGAGAGCGCTGGGGGTGAGCGGTGGGAAGGGAGGCGGTGCCGAAACCGGGGTCGTCATGATCGCTCCTGGCGGGGTGTCTGTGTCGGTGGTGACGAGCAGGCGGGGCCGGCCGGCGCGATGTCGGGGGGCAGGGCGTCGGATTCATGGGGGTCACTGGCTTCCTGTTCGCGGGCTGGTGCGTTCGTTCACCTGTACGACAAGGCGCGTCGGCGGAATGTGAGGTGCGGTCCCGCAAGGGTCCCCGCCTTTCGGCCAAGGGGCGCGTGTCCGCGGATACGTGCAGGTCGGGGCGGCTTCCTCGGTTCCGCACGGCCGCCCTCGCCGTCCGCTTGGCGATTTCTTGGCAGCCGCTTGGCGGTCGATTGGCGGTCGTAGAGGTCGCCTTGACGGTGTACACGACGGGCTCTTAGCGTCGGATGCCATGACGGGATTACGGGAATCGGGGCAATTGCTGCCTGACCAGGTGCAAGTGCTCGTAGTGGGCGCCGGACCCGCCGGCATGGTGGCCGGCATCACCCTCGCGGGCTACGGCGTCGACGTCCTGCTCGTCGAGAAGCGCCCGGAGGCGTCCGAGCTGTCGCGGGCCATGCTCATCAGCACCAGGACCATGGAACTGGTGCGCCGCTGGGGCCTGGAGGCGGCGGTACGCGCCAAGGCGAGCGACGTCGAGGCGTACACGTACGTCACCGAGACCCTGGCCGCCGGCACCGGCACCGAGATGCCGATGGCCATCCCGACCCGGCCCGAGGCGGCCCTGGTGAGCCCGACCCGGCCCGCGTGGGCGCCGCAGGACGACCTGGAGCCCGTGCTCCTGGCCCATCTGCGCACGCTGCCCGCCGCGCAGGTGCGGCTCGGCTGCGAACTCACCGCGCTCTTCCAGGACGACGACGGCATCCGGGCCACGCTGCTCGACCACGCGACCGGGAGCAGCCACGTGGTCGAGGCGCGCTACGTGATCGGCGGCGACGGCCCGTACAGCACGGTGCGCGAGCAACTCGGCATCGCCATGGAGGGCCTGGACCACCTCGGCGGCTACGAGTCGGTCCAGTTCCGGGCCGAGCTCGACGGCGTCATCGGGGACCCGGACCGCAAGCCCGCCGTCTACATGATCACCCGGCCGGACGCGGCCGGCTTCCTCAGCCGCCGCGGCCAGGGGGACCGGTGGAGCTTCGCGCGCGGTCGCGCCCCCGACCAGCCGGGTCTCGCCGACCTCGACGACGCCGGGCTGGCCGCGCTGCTGGCCCGCGCGGCGGGCGTCGACACGCTCCGGCCGCGGATCGAGCGGTTCAGCAGCTTCGCGCTCGCCGCCATGCTCGCCGACCGGTACCGGGAGCGCCGCGGCTTCGTCATCGGCGACGCCGCCCACCGGATGACGCCCCGCGGCGGCACCGGCATGAACACCGCGATCCAGGACGCCTTCGACCTCGGCTGGAAGCTCGCCTGGACGCTCCAGGGCTGGGCACGGGACGACCTGCTCGACACCTACGAGACCGAGCGCCGCCCGGTCGGCAGGCACAACGTCGACTTCTCCGCCGCCCCGCCCACCGAGCCCGCCACCGCCGCGGAGACCCTGCCGTGGGACCTCAACGGACGGCTGGCCCACCACTGGGTCCCGCCCGCGGACGGCGCGCGGGACGAGCCGGTCTCCACCGTCGACCTGATCGGCGACGGGCTCACCCTGCTCACCGGTCCCGAGGGGAAGCGCTGGACCGGGGCCGGAGCCGTCGGCGCCGGGCCCGTGCCGCTCGCGGTGCACACCCTCGACCGGGCCACCGCCGACGCCCTCGGGCTGCCGCCCGCGGGCGCGATGCTCGTACGCCCCGACTGCCGCGAGATCCAGCGGTGGCCGGAGTACGACGAGGCCGCACCGCCCCGGGTGGAGTCCCTGACCCCGGCCGCGCACGCGCTCCTCGCCGCCGACTGAGCGCACCGCCGGAACGCCACGGGCCGCCGGCCTCACATTCCGGAGCGCTGTCCTGTCGGATGACCGGGGGGCCGCCCCGGGGCGTCCTCCCGCCCGGCGCACGCGTCAGTCCACGCACCCCGCCCCAGTGCCCTCACGGAGGCTCCTCATGGCCCAGCCCCCCTTTCCGGCCCTGACCCCCAGCGCCACCGACTTCACGAAGGGCGGCGCGCTCTACGTCGCTGCCGCGGCGACGGAACTGCCGCCCGCCATGCCCATCGAAGACGCCATTCGCGACGGGCTGTACACCCGGGAGAGCGCCGGCATCGCCGAATACACCGGCGTCACCATCGCGGACGAATCCAGTTCCATCCTCGACCTGGCGTCCGCCGCCGCCCTTTCCGCGACCGCGAGATCGAACGTGCCGGCCACCGACATACGCAGCCTGCTGTTCGTCAGCATCTTCCCCTTCACGCACCCGCGCCTCTACAACCTGCCCGCGGCGATCGCCGAAGCGGTCCGCGCGCCGAGCGCCTTCACCACCCAGATATCCAACGCGTCCTGCGCCGCGGGCGTCGACGCCCTCGTCATGGCCGGGCACCGCCTGCTGCTCACCGAGGACCCCGCCGCCCTCGTCGTCGCCGCCGAACTCTGGCGGATGCCCCACATCGACCGCTTCGACTGCAATCCGAACTTCATCTTCGCCGACGGCGCGTCCGCCGTCGTGCTCGGCCGGTCGGGCGGCTACGCCCGGCTGCTCTCCGGGGCGACCCTCACCGATCCGACGCTGAGCGGGCTGCACGTCGAAGTCCCCTCGGACCGCACCCCCGTCGACGTCAGCGCGCGCGCCGGCGCGTTCTTCCGGCGGACGGGCCGGGACACCGCCGAGGTGCACGGGCGCCTCGAAGCGGGGCTGAGGGCCACGATCGACAGTTCCCTGGCGCCGGCCGGCATCAGCCTGGACGACGTGGCGTGCGTGGTCCTGCCGGCGGTCGGGAGGACGTTCCTGCAGCGGTATCTCGACATGCTGAAGATTCCCGTTTCCCGCACCACGTGGGACTACTTCGCGACCACGAGCCACATCGGCCCCGGCGACCAGTTCAGCGCCCTCGAATATCTCGCGGAGAACGACCGCTGCCGCAGCGGCGACGTGATTCTCCTCATCGGCGAGGGCGTGGGCTTCCAGTTCAGCGTCGCGGTACTCGAAGTCCAGTAGCCCCGGCCGGCGGTGCGGGCACGCACCGGAAAGCGGATAGTGGAGCGGCGGACGAGCGCTCCCGCGTTACTTGAATTAATGCCTCGTCGCACCGCTCCACGATTTTCAGTATGGGGACGCTCCTTGGGCAGGACTGTGCCGCGAGTTGGCGGCGGCTTGGCGGGCCGCGCAGGCCGGGAGCGATCGATCATACGCCCGCAAAAATGACAAGAGTCTGCCATACCGGGCCACCGGCAACATGTTGCCGCGCGGGACTCCTTGCTGAATTAGGCCGCGGCCCCGAGTGTTGTTCCATGACACTTCTAGATTCGCTCCGTGGTCCGAAGGATCTCAAGGACCTTGGGCCGAATGAGCTCACCGGTCTTGCCGCCGAGATCAGGGACCGATTGATCTCCACGGTGTCGGCGAACAGCGGGCACCTCGGTCCGAACCTCGGCGTGGTGGAACTCACCATCGCCATGCACCGCGTGTTCGATTCCCCTCGCGATCCGCTCATCTTCGACACCGGCCACCAGTCGTACGTGCACAAGCTGCTGACGGGCCGGCAGGAGGAGTTCGCCACCCTGCGGCAGCCCGGCGGCATGTCCGGATACCCGTGCCAGGCCGAGTCACCCCACGACCACGTGGAGAACTCGCACGCCTCGACCTCCCTGTCGTACGCCGACGGTCTCGGCAAGGCGTTCAAGCTGCGCGGCGAGGACGACAGGACGGTGGCCGCGGTCATCGGCGACGGCGCGCTCACCGGCGGGATGGCCTGGGAGGCGCTGAACAACATCGCCGCGGCCAAGTCGAACCGGGTCGTGATCATCGTCAACGACAACGGGCGTTCGTACTCGCCGACGCACGGCGCCATCGCCACCCACCTCGCGCAGGTGCGGACGTCGCAGAAGTACGAGAACGTGCTCGCCTCCATCAAGTCGACGCTGCCCAGGACCCCGTTGGTCGGCGCGCCCCTCTACGAGACGCTGCACGGGATCAAGAAAGGTCTCAAGGACGTCCTGCAGCCGCAGGTGATGTTCGAGGATCTGGGCCTGAAGTACGTCGGCCCCATCGACGGCCACGACCAGGCGGGACTCGAACTCGCGCTGGCCCACGCCAAGGACTTCGGCGGCCCGGTGATCGTGCACGTGCTGACCCGCAAGGGACACGGCTACGCGCCCGCCGAGAACAACGACGAGGACCACCTGCACCAGGTCGGCGCCAACACCGACCCGCTCACCGGCGCGCCGGTGAAGAAGGCCGCGCGTACCTGGTCGCACGTGTTCGCCGACGAGATCCTCAAGATCGGCGGCAAGCGCGAGGACGTGGTGGCGATCACCGCCGCGATGCTCCACCCCACCGGACTCGCGCCGTTCGCCAAGGCACATCCGGACCGCGTCTTCGACGTCGGCATCGCCGAGCAGCACGCCGTCACCATGGCGGCGGGGCTCGCGATGGGCGGGCTGCACCCGGTGGTGGCGCTCTACTCGACGTTCCTCAACCGGGCGTTCGACCAGATGCTCATGGACGTGGCCCTGCACAAGCTGCCCGTCACCTTCGTGCTGGACCGCGCCGGTGTCACCGGCCCGGACGGCGCGAGCCACAACGGCATGTGGGACGGCTCGATCAGCCAGATGATCCCGGGCATGCGCGTCGCCGCCCCGCGCGACGCCAAGCGGCTCTCCGAGCTGCTGACCGAGGCGCTGGACGACGCCACCGGACCGACGCTGCTGCGCTGGCCGAAGGCGCCGGCCGGCGAGGAGGTCCCGGGTCTCGGCAAGCTCGGCGGCATGGACGTGGTGGCCCGCCCCGAGGAGGGCACCGCCACCGACGTTCTCCTCGTCGGCGCCGGCGTGATGGCCGGGGTGTGCGCGGACGCCGCGGCCCGGCTCGCGGACCAGGGCATCGGCGCGCTCGCCGTCGACCCGCGGTGGGTCAAGCCGGTCGACCCGGCGCTGGCCGCCGCTGCCCGCGACGTACGCCTCGTGGTCACCGTCGAGGACAACGGCATCTCCGGCGGCTTCGGCGACGCCGTCTGCCGCGACCTGCGCGACGCGGGCGTCGCCACCCCGGTCACGTCCTTCGGCCTGCCGCAGGAGTTCCTGGACCACAACACCCGCGGCGGCATCCTCGAACAGGCCGGGCTCACCGGCCAGCACATCGCACGCTCCGTCACCGAGGCGGTCTCCGGCCGCCGCGGCGAGGTCGTCGGCTCGCGCTGACCACCGCGGGACGGCGAGGGCCGGGGCCCCCTCCGGGGCGCACCGGCCCTCCCGTGCCGTACGCAACTTGCGCAACCGCGCCCTGTACCGGGAGACTCGGCGGCGCCGCCCTCGGGCCGGCCGCCGGCCTCCCCGCCCGCCCCGAGTCCGGGCGGCGCGGTCTGCTGCACGCCCCGGGAGGGCGTCGTGCGGGCGTGACCAGCACCCCCGCATGATCAGCGGGCATTCCCCTCGCGTTGCCAAGTCGACACCAAGTCGATCGCAAGCGAAATGAGCAAACATATACAGCGCTTGTGCACCGTTGCTATAGCGGCGGCGGCGCAGCCGAATTTGCTGCAACCCCGAACGGGTGCGACGGGAAACTTCGGGGAAACCTCTACCTCAGAAGGTGGATGCCAGGCATGTCGACTCTTTGCAAGCCAGCGGTGAGCGTGCCGGAATACGTCATCACCATGGAAGAGACCCTGGAATTCGCCAAGAAGGTGCACGCGGGAAAGCCACAGCTTCCGCTGGCGCTCCGGCTCATCCAGAAGACCGGGGTACGGAAAAGGCACATCGTCCAGCCCATCGAGAAGACCCTCGACCACCCCGGTCTCGAGGAGCGCAACCGGGTCTACGAGGTCGAGTCGAAGAGGATGACCCCGCCGGTCATCGAAGAGGCCCTGGCGAACGCGGACGTGGCCGCCCGGGACATCGACGCGATCATCTACGTGTCCTGCACCGGCTTCCTCATGCCGTCGCTGACCGCGTGGCTGATCAACACCATGGGCTTCCGCTCCGACACCCGGCAGATCCCCATCGCGCAGCTCGGCTGCGCCGCCGGCGGCGCAGCCATCAACCGCGCCCACGACTTCTGCCGCGCCTACCCCGGCAGCAACGTCCTCATCGTCTCCGCCGAGCTGTGCTCGCTCTGCTACCAGCCGGAGGACGACGGCATCGGCTCGCTGCTCTCCGACGGCCTCTTCGGCGACGCCGTCGCCGCCGCCGTCGTCCGCGGCCGCGGGGGCACCGGCGTGACGCTGGAGCGCAACGCCTCGTACCTCATCCCGGACACCGAGGAGTGGATCTCCTACGCGGTCCGCTCCACCGGCTTCCACTTCCAGCTCGACCGCCGGGTGCCCGGCACCATGGAGCCGCTCGCCCCGGTGCTGCGCCAACTGGCCACGAAGCACGGCTGGGACGTCGAGAACCTGGACTTCTACATCATCCACGCCGGCGGGCCGCGGATCCTGGACGACCTGAGCAAGTTCCTCAACACCGACCGGCACATGTTCCGGCACAGCTGGTCGACCCTCACCGACTACGGGAACATCGCCAGCGCCGTCGTGCTGGAGGCGCTGCGCCGCCTCTTCGAGGAGAACTCCGTCGTGCCCGGCGCCAGCGGCATGATCGCGGGCTTCGGCCCCGGCATCACCGCCGAGATGTCGGTGGGCAGCTGGGTCGGCGAGGGCCCCCGGAAGCAGGCGGCGAGCACTCCCGTCGCCGCCGCCGTCGGCTGACCCGGCGTACGGCGCGAGCCCCGTCAGCCACCACGAAGGGAAGATCGCATGACCAGCCTGGTCGTCCCGCCCGGTCAGGGACGGAAGCTCATCACGAAGGCGCAGGAGGTGACCTTCAAGGTCACCGGCGCGGACAACGGCTTCGCCTCGACCTTCGAGGTCGTCGTCCCGCCCGGCTTCGACGTCGGCGCGCATGTGCACGAGGACGCCAAGGAGTTCTTCTACGTCCTCGAGGGCGAGCTGGAGCTGTTCGCCTTCGAACCCGTCGCCCGCACCGAGGACACCTGGCACAACTGGGAGTCCCCCGAGGGCGGCAAGCCGCTGCGGGCCGGGCCCGGGAGCTGCATGTTCGTGGACAGCGGCACCCCGCACGCCTTCCGCAACCCCACGAGCACCCCGACGCGCATGCTCTTCCAGAGCTCACCGCCGCCCGACCACGAGCGCTACTTCGAGGAGATCTGCGAGATCTTCTCCAGCGGCAAGACCGTGGACCCCGGCGCCGTGCAGCTTCTGCGGGACCGCTACGACGTCAAACAGATCACGCCGCTTCGCTACGGGTAACCGGTCCCCCCACCAGCACCACCCGAGAGGGAACGATGGACAGCATTCCATTGGTTCACGCGAGTCTGGGCATGCAGGAGCTGGCCGCCGTCGAGGAGGTGTTCGACTCCGACTGGACGGCCGGCCAGGGCCCGCGGGGCAAGGCGCTCGAAGCCGAGCTGGCCCGCCGCTACAGCGTCGCCGACGCCGTCACGCTGAGCAGTTGCGCCGCGGCGCTGCACCTCGCCCTGCTCGCGCTGAAGGTGGAGCCCGGCGCCGAGGTGATCGTCGCCGACTACACCTTCCCGGCGCCCGCCCACGCGGTGCACTACGTCGGCGCCACCCCCGTGTTCGCGGACGTACGGGCCGACACCGGCACCGTCGACCCGCAGGCGGTCGCCGACCTCATCGGCCCGCGCACCGTCGGCATCATCGCCGTGGACACCGTCGGACTGCCCGCCGACTACGCGGAGCTGCGGCAACTCGCCGACCGCCACAAGCTGTTCCTCATCGAGGACGCGGCCTGCGCCATCGGCGCCACGTACCAGGGCCGCCCGGCCGGCTCGCTCGCACCGGTGGCCTGCCTCTCCTTCCACGGCCGCAAGGGGATCACCTGCGGCGAGGGCGGCGCACTGCTCGCCGAGGACCCGGCGATCGGCGCGGACGTGCGACTGCGCTCGTCGTTCGGCATCGGGAGCATCTTCGACAAGGCCCGGGTCATCGGCCTGCCGATCCCGATCTTCACCGACATCGGCTACAACTACAAACTGTCCGACATCTCCGCCGCGATCCTCCAGGTGCAGCTCGGCCGGATCGAGGAACTGCTCGACCGCCGCAACCAGGTGGCGGCCCGCTACGGCGAACTCCTCAAGGACGAGGAACTGGTCACCGTCCCGCACGTGCCCGCGGACCGCACCCACGCCTGGCAGTCGTACCTGCTCACGCTCGACCCGGCCGTCGACCGGGCCGGCGTCGCCGCCGACCTGCGCGCCCAGGGCATCGGCTGCGGACACGGCACCTGGGCCAGCCACCTCCAGCCCGCGTACGAGACCGAACAGACCTGCCCCGTCTCGGCGGACCTCGCACAGCGCCAGCTCGCCATCCCCATGCACGCCGAGCTCTCCCTCCAGCAGGCCGAGCGGGTCGTCGAGGCGCTGCGCCCGGCGCTGCGCAACAACACGAGCTCGTCGCGGCGGCCCGAGGGTTCCGCCGCGCCCCGGACCACGTCTCCTGTCCAGGACAACAAGGGAGGAGCGGCATGACCGACGGCCGTCCCAACTCCGATCGGGTGCTGCGGCTCATCACGGGCTACTGGGCCACCGGCATCGTGGGCACCGCGGCGAAGTACGCGCTGTTCACGCACATCGAGGACGGCGCCCGTACGGTCGACGCCCTGGCCGCCCGCGCCGAGCTGTCCGTCCGCGGCACGCAGGCCCTGCTCGACGGACTGGTCAGCCTGGACCTGGTCGAGCGGCGCGGCGGCGAATACCACAACACCGAGGAGGCGGCCACCTACCTGGTGGACCACCTGCCGACCAGCCTCACCAGCTTCGCCCAGTTCAAGATGGGCCACATGGGCTCCCTCACGGACCTGCCCGAGGTGGTGCGGGCCGGCGGCCCGCTCTCCACCTCGGTGGTCGAGGTCGCCGACAACCCGCACTGGGAGGCGCTGGTCACGGCGCTGGCCGCGTCGTCGGTGCCGGCGACGGAGATCGCCGCCGAGGCCCTCGGGATCGCCGGCGCGGGGGAGGTCTCGATCCTCGACATCGGCGGCGGCTCCGGTATCTACTGCGGCACCTTCCTGGAGCTGAACCCGGCCGCCCGCGCCACCCAGCTCGACTGGGCGCCGATCAACGCCATCGCGCGCCGGCTGCTCGCCGAGCGCGGGGTGGGCGAGCGCGTCGACTACATCGACGGCGACTTCCACACCACGGAGTTCGGCACGTCCGCGTACGACTACGTGGTGTATTCCAACATCGCCCGCCAGGAGGGGCCGCAGGACAACATGGCCCTCTTCGCGAAGATCAGGGCCGCCCTGAAGCCCGGCGGCACGCTCATCGTCTCCGACTACGTCGTGGACGACGACCGGGGCGGCGGCTCGAAGTACGCCCTGCAGTTCGCCTCGGAGATGCTGCTGAAGAGCAGGCACGGCAGCACCTGGCGGCGGGCCGACTACCACGAGTGGCTGGTCAAGTCGGAGTTCGAGGAGATCACGTTCCAGCCCACGCCCTCGCCCGCCACATTGATCTTCGCCAGGTAGAGGGGGCGGGCCGACCGTGGCACGGGGGAGCGGGACAGCTTTCGGCGGAGGGAATGCAGTGAGCCCTGATGGCAAGAGGGCGGTCGTCTCGACGGGTACGCGGTCGGCGGTCGCTTCCGGCACCTCCCGGGACGCGGCGCCGTGAACGCCGGCGCCGTAGTCGCGGCCAAGGAGCACGAGGACGCCTGGGGTCCCGAGGACCTGTTAACCGGCCGGGCGACCAGCCCCGCCGGATACCTGGGCGACACCCCCACGCCGCTGGTCGGCCGCACCCGCGACCTCGACCGGCTCGCCACCGTGCTCTCCGCGCCCGACGCCGGTCTGGTGACCGTCACCGGGCCGGCAGGAGTGGGCAAGAGCCGGCTCGTCATGGAGTACCTCCGCCGCTTCGGGCCAGGGCCCGGCGGCACCGTCGAGGTGTTCGACTTCGGCCGGATCACGGACCCCGCCATGGGCGCGCTGATGCTGCGCCGGCTCAAGGAGCAGCTCCACGAGGGCCCCGCCGCCGTCCAGTCGGCCCTGGAGGGCCTCGGCCCCGGGCCCTACACCGTGCTGTTCGACCACTACGAGGATGTCGCCGATGAACTGGCGCCACTGCTCACGGAGTTCCGCCGGAGCTGCCCGCAGGTACGGGTGGTCACGGTCGGCACCACCCGCCTCGGGCTCTACGGCGAGCGGGTCGTACGGCTGCGGCCGCTGCCGACCGGGCACGGCGTCGAGGCCGACCTCCCGGCGGTCTCGCGGATTCCGGCCGTGGAGCTGTTCGTACAGTACGCGCGGGCGGTACGGCCCGAGTTCAAGCTGACCGCGGAGAACTTCCGCTACGTACTGGCCCTCTGCCGGCTCGTCGGCGGGCTGCCGTTCGCCATCGAGCTCGCCGCCGAGCAGGTCAAGCTCGCCGAACCCGACCTGATCCTGGAGCGCTTCGAGCGCGGCACCGGCGACCTGCGGCGCATCGACCAGCACCCGTACTCGCGGCACTCCAGCATCTCCACCATGGTCTCCTGGGTGTTCGCCCGGCTGCCCGCCGAGGAACGGATGCTCCTCAACCAACTGGCGATCTTCGAGGGCCCGTTCACCACCCGCGCCGCGGCAGGTGTGCTCACCGGCTTCGACGCCGCCGGCTACCGGACCCTGGAACGGCTCATCGACGCCAGCGTGCTCATCCCCGAGGAGCGCCCCGACGGCGAGCTGAGCCTCAGCATCCCCAGCTCCGTACGGCACGCCGCGGCCCGGTCGCTGGCCCTGCTGCCGATCCACGAGACACTGCGCAAGGCCCACGGCGAGTACTTCCTCGCGCTCGCCACGCCCCACCCCACGCCGCCCGAGCCGGGCGCCCCGTCCGCCGGTCCGCGCGCCGCGCCGGGACCGGAGACCCGGGCGGACCTGCTCGCGGCGTTCGGCTACTGGCGGGAGGCCCGCGACGGCCGGTTCATGGCGCTGATCGCCGGCGCGCTGCGCGACCAGTCCACCGGCGCCGCCCAGACCCGGCAGTGCCTGCGGCTGACCGAGGAGGTGCTGCGGGCCGGCGTCGAGGACGCCCGGCTGCACGCCAGGACGCTGGAGGCCGCCGGCGGGCTGGCGATGCGGCTCGGCTCCGGCGCGGCCCGCGGCTATCTCGCCCAGGCCCGCGACGCGTACCGCGCCGTGCGCTGCGACGTCGGCCTGGTGCGCTGCCTCGGGCTGCTCGGCGACGAGGCGTACGCCGCCGGGGACCTGGAGCGCGCCCGCCGCCGGTTCGAGGAGGGGCTGGCCGTCCTGGCCTCTCCCGCCCGCGCGGGGGTCACCGGGGACACCGCGATCGGCGTCGGCCGGTACCTCAGCCGGCGGCTCGCCGTGGTGGCGCGCGACGCGGGCAACCTGGCCCGCGCCGACGAACTGGCCCGTACCGCCCTGGCGGCCGAGCTGGGCCGCGAGGACTTCGGCGGCGCGGTCACCGCCCGCTACGTTCTCGCCTCCGTCCGGCTGCTGGAGCAGGACTCGGCCGAAGCCCGGGCGCTCTTCGCGGACGCCGCCGAGCAACTCGGCGGCCTCGCGGACGCGCCGGAGCAGCCCGAGTGCCTGGAGATGCTGGCGATCACGTTGTACAAGTGGCGCCGGATCACCGACTGGCGGCTGCTCACGGCGACGCTGGGCCTGGCCAACCTGCTGCGCCGGCGGCTCGGCTACCCGCGCCCGCGGCCGCTGACCGACCTGACCACGGCGATCCTCGCCACCGCCAGCCAGGAGCTGACCGCCGACGACTACATGTGGGCGTGGCGCTCCGGTGCCGACCTGACCTGGGAGGCGGCGCTGCGTCTCATGCCCGCCGCGGACGCGCGCCCTGTGGCCGGGGACGACGTGCCCACCGACGTGGCCGACATCCTCACCAAGCGGGAGCTGGAGGTCGCGCTGCTGGTGGCCGAGGGGCTGACGAACCGGGTCATCGCCCGCCGCCTCGGCATCGCCGAGTGGACGGTCGTGAACCATCTGCGCAAGGTGATGCGCAAGCTCGGCTGCCAGTCCCGGGTGCAGGTGACCCGCCGGCTGGCAGCCGGCTGAGGCCGGCGGCGGAAGGCGGGTACCGCACCCCGCCTTCCGCCCGCCCCGCCCCGACCCGGGCGTTCACGCGGTGTTACGTGATCCGTACACGCCCGTGCTGACACCGTGTCGAGCCGCGTCGTACGATCCGTTACCGGGGGACGGGAGAGCTGCGTCACGTCAGGGGTGGGGGAGACTCGTGCGACGACGGCCCGCGGGGTGCGCCGGATCCGTGCTGCTCGCCGCCGTGCTCGCCCTCGCCGCTGCACCGGCGGCGACGGGAAGCCCGCTGACGGCCCGGCGCGGGCTTCCGGTACGCGGGGCGATCCGGGCCCGGCGCCGACCTCCGCGCTCGACGCCGACCCGGCGAAGGCGCCGCGGGACGAAGCCGCCGCCCGCACCCTGATCGACGAGGTCATCGCGGAACCCGCGCTCTTCGGCCCCGAGGCGGTCGCGGCCACGCCGTACGAGAGCGACCCGGGCCGCTGGTCGGTCCTCGGCGACGACTGTATCTGGCGCCGGGAGCCGCTTCCCGGCGACGTACTGGCCACGCTCTCGCGGCACTTCGAGGTCCCGCCCGCGGCGGGGAAGGGCGCCGCCCGGCTGGTCGCCGTGGTCACCGTGCACCACACGCCCTCGGATCCGGCACGGATCGGCGGCCACCGCCTCCTCGCCCGGCTCGGCGCCGGCGGCATGGGGGTGGTCTACCTCGGCCGCGCCGAGACCGGCGAGCTGGCGGCCGTCAAGGTGATCCGCCCGGAGTACGCCGCCGAAACGGACTTCCGCGCCCGGTTCCGCCGCGAGGCCGCCGCCGCCCGGCGCGTGCGCAGCCCGTGGGTGGTGCCCGTCACCGGCGCCGACCCGGAGGCCGAAGCCCCCTGGCTGGCCACCGCGTTCGTGCCGGGCCCCGCGCTCGACGATGCCGGCGTCCCGGAACCCGCCGCGAACACCATGGACACCCTCTGCGTCACCCGGGCACCCGAGGAGCTGCTGGCAGCGCCGTTCCTCCGGTATCTGACGGACGACCGCCCCGTCCGCCGCACCGCCGTCGTCCGCGACGAAGGCCGCGAAGCCGCGGACTTCTCCCTGGCCCTCGGCGAGAACCCGCCCAACGACGGCATCGTCACCGTGCACGACACGGATGACGGCATCGCCGCCGCCGTCGAAGCCGCCGTCGCCCGGGACGCCGAGGCCGTGATCTACGCCGGCGTGTCCCCGGAGCGCGCCGCGCAGTGCGCCCGCGCGATGGCCGCCGCGGACTTCGCGGGTCCGCGCGGCGGCACCTGGCGCACGATGACCCCGGCCTTCCTCAAGGCGGCCGGTATCACGGCCGGCGGCTGGCTCTGCGCCGCCCCGTTCAGCGACCCCGCCGCACCGCGGGACTTCGCCGCCGCCTACCGCGCCGCGTACGGCGCGGCGCCGCCGCGCTGGGCGCCCGAGGCGTACGACGCGGTGGGCCTGGTCGCGGCGGCGATCGCCCGGCAGAAGAGGACCGCGACGGACGGCACCGTCGACCGCGGGGCCCTTGCGCAGGAGCTGTTCCGGGAGACGTACCGCGGCGTGGCCAAGGAACTGACCTTCGCGCGGGACGACACGCACCAACTGGAGCCGGGGGGATCCCTCTTCCTCTACCAGGCCCGCGGCGACACGTTCGCCTCCCTCGGCCCGTACGCCTGACGGCGGCCGGGGCCGCCGCCTCCGGTCCGCTACACCTTCCGCGCCACCGCCGCGTACTGGGACACCTCCGCGTCGAGCAACTCCGTTTCGCCGCCGGCGTCCGGGTCCCTCTCGGGCTTCCAGCGGTGCGGGGGGACCAGGCCGGGAGTGACCAGCTCAAGACCGGCGAAGAAGGGTCTTATCGACTCCTTCGCGCGTATGGTCAGGGGGATGCCCTGCCGGTGGTAGATCTCCTGGACCTTCCCCATGCGCTCGGGGGCGAAGTCGGGGGTGGCGTGCGACAGGGCCAGGAAGCTCCCCGGGGCCAGCGGCTTGAGCAGCGTCTCCATGATCTCGTAAGGCGCGTCGCGGTCCGGGATGAAGTGGAAGAGCGCGTTGCAGGAGAGCGCGACCGGCCGGTCGAGGTCCAGCGTGCCCCGTAACTCCGCCGCGTCCAGGATCGTGTGCGGCGTGGTGACGTCCGCGTGCAGATAGGCGGTGCGGCCCTGCGGCGTGCTGGTCATCAGCGCCTCGGCGTACCGCAGCACCAGCGGGTCGTTGTCGGTGTAGACGACCCGCGCGGCCGGGTTGGCGTCCTGCGCGACCTGGTGGAGGTTGGGTTCCGTCGGTATGCCCGTGCCGATGTCGAGGAACTGGTCGATGCCCGCCTCGGCGGCCAGCCAGTGGGTCGCGCGGCGCATGAACGCCCGGTTGACGCGGGCGGCGGTACGGGCCTCGGGCCAGACGGAGAGCACCTGCCGGGCGGCGGTGTGGTCCACCTCGTAGTTGTCGTGCCCGCCCAGGATGTAGTCGTAGATGCGGGCGGGGTGCGCCCGGCTCTGGTCGACGCGGATGGGGTCGGCGGTCTCGTCGGTCACCTGCTCAGTCCGTTCGGTCGTGCCGGCGCTCGGCGGTGGGGGCGGCGTACGGGACGCGCGCGGGGCGGCGGCCGGAATGCCCGTTCAGGAGAGCAGGAAGTCCGCGTCCCCGTTCTTGATGCCCGCGAGGAACGCGCGCATCTCGTCGGCGGTGTAGATCAGCGCGGGACCGTCGTCCGCGGTGCTCTGCCGCAGCGCCACACGGCCGTCCGCGAGCCGCTTCGCCTCGACGCAGGCGTCGCCGTTGGGCCCGCTCCACGGCTTGTCCCAGCCGTCGGTGCCCAGCTCGCGGGCGGGCATGCCGTTGTACACCTGCCCCCCGCCCGGTGCGCCCGTGCGGTGGGCGTCGTTCGTCCCGTGCGTGTGCGCCATCTTCATACTTCCTTCCGGATGTTGGCGATGATGTTCTCGGTCTGGTGTGCCGGCGGCGCCTGGGTGGATATCCGGTTGAGGGCCTCCAGGCACTGGGAGACCAGGGCGGTGTCCTCCACGTAGGCGGGGCCGGTCAGGCTCTCGCTGTAGCCGAAGTCGCCCAGCTCCGGGGCGGGGAAGCGCAGCAGGTGCAGCGGCCCGTACATGGCGGGGTGCGGGCCGGTGTCGAACGGGAGCACCTGCAGGGTGACGTTCGGCATCCGGGAGACCTCCACCAGCCGGTCGAGCTGCGCCCGCATCGTCTGCGGTCCGCCCACGGTGCGGCGCAGGGCCGCCTCGTCGACGATGGCCCACAGCCGCAGCGGCTTCGGCTGGCGTATGAGCAGTCCCTGGCGCTCCATCCGCAGGGTGACGCGGCGCTCGCGCTCGCCCGCGGCCAGCGGCAGGTGCCCGGCGGAGAGCAGGGCGCGGGCGTAGTCCTCGGTCTGCAGCAGTCCCGGCACGCAGTGGGGTTCGTACGCGCGGATGAGGGTCGCGGCCGACTCCAGGCTCACGTACAGGCCGAACTGCTCCGGCAGGACGTCGCGGAACCGGTGCCACCACCCGGGCTTGTTGGCCTCCTCGACGAGGTCGAGGAAGGACTCGATGTCGTCCTGCGGCAGACCGTAGGTGCGCAGCAGCTTCTCGACGGAGGCGTATTTGAGGCCGACTTCGGCCTTCTCCATGCGCCGGACGCTGGTCGCGTTCACGCGCAGCGCCTTGGCGGCCTGCTCGGGGGTGAACCCGGCGCTCTCGCGAAGGTTCTGCAGGCGGCGGCCGAGTACGAGCTGGCCGGCCGTGGGGGCCGACGGGCCGGACAGGGCCGTCGCGCCCGCCTCGCCGCCGGCTCGCGCCATCGCGTCTGCACCTCCCGGGAACAACTGTGGGGCGTTGTCGGTGGGTTTGCCGGTGCGCAGTGTGCCACGCCACTGGGATCGTTCGCAGCGTTATGCATTCCCGCGTGTGCAGTCTGCAAAACAGCGCTTGCGATCTGTGACCGGCCCACGCATAGTTGGCGAGTGACGCCGTTCACACGGCAGACGCCCGCCCACGTGCGAAGCTCCGGGGCGGTCGGGCGCCGTGTCCCCCTCGACGGACGTACGGAAGGCATCCGGCCCATGGCCTCCTCATCCCACACCGCGCTCGGCACGACGGCGGACTTCGACGTCGCGGCGCACGGCGAGAGCTTCGAGCTCGTGGCCAGGGCCGCCGCGGCGGCAGAGGCGCGGGCACACGTCAGGCGGCTGCTCGGCGACTGGCGGCTGGGCGGCGGCGACGTCTGCGACGCGGCCCAGTTGGTGATCTCCGAGCTGGTGACCAACGCCGTGCTGCACGCGAGCGGCGGCAGGATCGTCTGCCGGCTGGCGCTGCGGCAGCCGTGGGTGCGGCTGGAGGTGCGGGACCAGGGCGGGGCGTACGGGGTCCCGATCCGCACGGTCGCGGGACCCGAGGACGAGTGCGGGCGCGGGCTGGGTCTGGTCGCGGCGCTGAGCGAGGCGTGGGGGGCGGAGCCGTCGGGGCCGGGGTTCTCGGTGTGGGCGACGATCAGGGTGCCGCGGCCGGTCCGAGGCGGGTGAGCCCGCTCCCGGGCGGTTCCCGGCGCTACCCGTCCGCCGGCAGCAGCGGGTTGCCGTTCGCCGCGAGACGACGTCGCGGGTCCGTCTCGTCGGGGATCGCGCGGGCAACGCTCACCTCGACGACGGCGTCCGGCAGTTCCTCGGCCGCCCGGCCCGCGACTTCGCCGACGACGCCCGCGTCACCGCCGCGACGGGCGTCTGGAACCTGGAGAACGCCTCATGAAGAACCTCCGGACGGTCGCCCTGCGCAGGCGGACTTCGCGGGCGGGCGGGTGGCGCTGAACCCCGTCCGGGCGGTGCTGCACGCGGTCGCGTTCGGGCTGATGCGCGGGCGCTGATCGGGTAGGGGGCACACCGGATGGCCGACGACGCGGCGGCGGCGCGCGGCGTCGGCGTGCGGGCTACGCGCCCCGCAGGGTGCGCTGCATGAGGATCGTGTCGACCCAGCGCCCGTGCTTGAACCCCACCTCCGTCAGCCGGCCCACCTGCGTGAACCCGTGCCGCCTGTGCAGAGCGGGCGAGGTGCCGTCGCCGGTGTCCGCGATCACCGCCATGATCTGCCGCACGTCCGCCTTCGCGCACCGGTCGACCAGTTTCGCCAGCAGCGCGCCGCCGATGCCCTGTCCCGTGCGGCCCGGGGCGAGGTAGATGGTGTTCTCGACGGTGTGCCTGTAGGCCGGCTTGGGGCGCCGGGGGGCGGCGTAGGCGTAGCCGGCGAGGCTTCCGTCCGCCTCGGCGACGAGGAACGGCAGGCCGCGGTCGCTCAGGTCGCGCAGCCGCTGCTGCCAGTACGCGGGCGGCGGCGGGGTCTCCTCGAAGGTGATCACGGTGTCGGTGACGTAGTACGTGTAGATCTCGGCGATCGCCGCCATGTCCTCGGGAGCTGCTGGGCGGATGGCGGCCGCCGGCGGGAAGGCGGGAACCTGCCTATTGTGCGCCGGGTCCGGAACGCGGACCGGAGGTGTCCGCGATGCGGGCCGTGATGCGGAGCGCCTCCTCGCCCTCTCCCCGTGCCACGCAGCACGCCGGCGCCGCCCGCAGGTTCGGCGTCTCCGTGTCCGGGCGGCGCAGCCACTCCCGCTGTCCCGGGCCGCGGAGCCGGGCGTCCGCCTCCTCCGCGAGGTGCGTGAAGTGCCGGCCTGACCGAGATCTTCGGCGGCTTCGGGGCCGACGCGGCGGCCCGTGTTCACGAGGCCGCCGGCGGCATCCCGGTCGGTTCGGTGACGTACGGCATCGAGTCGATGGACGCCGCCGCCGCCTTCCGCGCCGCCTGATCCCCGGCGGTCCGGCCCCGGGACCTGCCGTAGCCCCGGCGCTACCCGCCGTCCTTCCCCGGGCCCGGCAGCCCGAGCAGGTCCTCGGCGCCGCCGGCCTCGGGCGGCAGCGCGTCGAGGGCCGCGACGATCGTCCGCTCCTCGAAGCGGAAGTGGGACTCCACGATCGCGCTCAGCCCCTCCAGCTCACTCCGTACCCGTGCCGCGTCCCCCTCGCCGGGGTCCTCGGGCAGGGTGTCGAGGACCCGCTCCAGGCTCTGCAGGAGGCCGCTCATCATCGCGTGGTCCTGCTCCATCTTGGCGATCAGCGGCCGCAGTTCCGGGTCGCGCGCGGCGAGCGCGGGGAAGGCGCCGCGGTCCTCGCCGGTGTGGTGGGAGGTGAGCGCGGTGCAGAAGGCGAGGCAGTGGGCTTTGAGGTCGCGCGGCCGGGGGCCGCCTGCCAGGTAGTCGTCGGTCTCCTCACGGAGCCGGGCGAGCTGCGCGCGGAGCCCGCGGTGGATGGCGAGGAGTTCGGCGCCGAGGGCGACGAGCCGCGCACGGGATTCGGGGGACATGGTGCCATCCGATCACGGCGGCCCGGTCCGCCGGATCCGGGGGCCCCGGCCCGTCGGGCGGCGGGCTTTGGGGCCGGCGGTTACCAGTGGCCGGCCACGTGGCCGTCAAGCATCGGCCGAATTCGCGGCATGACCCGCGCCGCCGCATACGCTGCACGCACGGTCCTGTCCCTGCCACGGGCGGCGCGGCAGGGACAGGAACGGGGCCGCTCGCGTCCGCCCGGGTTCAGGGCGTGCGGCCGGTGAACGCCAGCAGGCGGGTCTGCACGTCGGCGCTCTCCGGGACCTCGACGCGCGGCCCGTAGTGGCCGCTGCCGCGCAGCACCTCGTCCATCGGCAGCATCCCCGCCAGCAGGGCGGCGCACTTGGCCGGATCCAGGTGCTCGTCCTGGCCGGTCGCCCGGGCCAGGTCCCAGGTGTGCATGAAGACGTCGCTCGTGTAGAAGCGGTCGATCGCCTGGGCCAGCGGGAGGTCGCCGGTCTGCGGGTGCGAGAGCGTCCTGCCCGCGGTGGCCGGATCGTCCAGCAGGGACTGCACGGCGTCGTTGTGGACCTGCCAGGCCGCCACCGGGTCGTCGTCCACGGAGGGGCCCTCCGGCAGCTCGATGCCCGCGCCCGTCTTGAGGAAGCCGGGGAACCACTCGACGAGGTGCCGCACGACGTCCCGCGCGACCCAGCCCTCGCACGGCGCCGGGTCGTCCCACCTGCCCGCCTCGGCGCCGCGGACGCGCGCGGTGAAGCCGGCGGCGATCCGGCGGTGCTCCTCGGCCGCCTGGGTGCCGTCGAGTACGGCGTCCAGCCGCTCGTACCCCTCGCGGATGCCGGTCTCGGCCCCGCTGGCGATCATCCCGTCGCGGGATTCGAGGGAGTCGAGCAGCGACGTGGCGGTGAGCCGGGTGCGCCCGCCGAGGTCCTCGAAGACGGCGGTCTCCAGGCTGACGCTGTCCGGCATGCCCTCGTAGGTGAAGGTCTGGACGATGCGCTCGGCGGGGCGCACCTCGTGGAAGACGCCGTGGAAGGCGTACTCGTTGCCCTCCTCGTCGGCGTGGACGTAGCGGTACGAGCCGTCGGTGCGGGCGTCGTACCGGTCGATGGTCATGGTGAGCCCGCGCGGGCCGAGCCACTGGGCGACGAGGTCGGGGTCGGTGTGCGCGCGGAACACCCGCTCGGGCGGGGCCTCGAACTCCCGGGTGATCACGATGGTGGGCAGCGCCGGGTCGACGACGATCCCGGTCTCGTTGCGGTGGCGGGTGGGCGTGGTGCTCATGATGCTTCTTCTCTCTCTGTCCGGGTCTTCTCCACCGGCGGTCCCTCCTGGGCGTCCATCCGCTCCAGGACGGCGTCCAGGCGGCGGTAACGGTCCTCCGCCGCGCGCCGGTAGCGCTCTATCCACTTCGTCATGAGGTCGAAGACCTCCGCCTGAAGGTGGCAGGGCCGCCGCTGGGCGTCCCGGCTGCGGCTGACCAGGCCGGCCTCCTCCAGGACGCGGATGTGCTTGGAGACGGCCTGCACGCTGACGTCGTACGGCTCGGCCAGCTCGTTGACCGTCGCGTCGCCCGCGGTGAGGCGGGCGACGATGTCGCGGCGGGTCGGGTCCGCCAGGGCGGAGAACACCAGCGACAGCCGTTCGTCCGGCTCGGGGACCGAGGTCATCTCACGTCCTCAACTGTTCGGTTGAATACACGCTAGCCCGGACGCGGGCGAGTGGTCAACCGTTCGGTTGAATAGCCTGGTGGTTACCGCTGAGGGAGCCCGCAGCTCGCGCCCTCGCGGGCCGGGAGGAAGGGGAAGCGCAGCCGGTAGCGGTTGCGGGAGACCAGGCGGTAGACGGCCGCGGCGGGGCGGCGCACGGGCCGGGCGGCGAGCGCGCGGCCCAGGAGCCGGCCGGCGCGGTTCCCGCTGCGCAGGGTGCCGGCGATGGCCATGGCGCCGCCCGGCGGCACGGTCGCCGCCGGCGCCCCGGCGGGCGCGTACCCCACCTCCTCGACCAGCACCACCTCGCGCAGCAGCCGCTCCTCCGGCACCCCGTACACCGCCGGGTCCACCGACTGCCACGGCACGATCCGCACGTCCGGCGCGAACCGCCGGCGCCCGAAGTCGGCCCATCCCGTGCAGAACCCGCAGTCACCGTCGTACAGCAGCAGCATCCCGCGCCTCCTCCGTGTCGTGCGGTGTCCCGCTCGTCCCCTCCAGCATGTGGTGGTGCGCGAGACCGGGCAAAGCCGGGGGCGGCTCGGGTGGCAGCGTGAGACCCGCGCGGGCGAAGAGCCCGCGGTACTCGGCGAGCGTGCGCTCCCGCCCCGCCGTCAGCACCATCATCTCCACGTCGCTCTGCGCCATCGCCACCTCGGCGTCCGCCTGCGTACGGGCCCGCCCGCGGCCTCCGGCAGGACCAGCGCGGGCACCAGCACCCGGCCGCCGGGCCGCAGCGCCGTCCGGCAGGCGCGCAGCACGCGCACGCAGTCGTCGTCGCCGAAGTTGTGCAGGGATGTTCTTCAGCAGGCAGGCGTCGGCCGGACCGCCGTCGCCCGTCGGCACCGCGGTGAAGAAGTCCCCCGCCACCAGCGTGCACCGTTGGACATGCCCGCGGACATCAGGCTCAGCACCCGCTGCTCCCGCTCGGTCAGCACGTCCACGCCGACGGTCAGCGGCCCGCTGAGCACGTCGCTCAGCCGCCGCGACACCCGGCGCAGCAGCCGCGGCGAGACGAACAGGTCCCGGGAGGCCGCCGCGTACAGGCCGGCCGCGGTGTCGAACACCGAGTCGTCCGGCAGCATCACGGCCGACGCGCCCAGCGCCAGCGCCTGCGCCACCTGGCCCTCCTCACCCCCGCACACGACGGCCAGCGGCCGCGGCCGGCCCACGCCGCCGCCTGCCCCTGCCCCGGCACCCCCGCCGTCCTCCGCCCCGGACTCGGCGGTCCCCCGCCGCGGCACCAGCCGCGGGAACTCCCGTACGGACTCCCCGGTGGCCGCGGACGGCCGCGCCAGCCAGACGTCCACCCGCCCGGCCTCGGGGCGCGAGACGGCGTCCGCCACCACGGTGCCGGTCAGCACGATGTCGATGTGGAATCTGTCGAGTGCGAGCCCGAGCACGTGCGACAGGTGCCGGCGGTCAGGCGTCACGATCCCCATGGAAAGCGCGCGAACTCACCTCACTGATACGGAAACGGTCGCGTAGTCAAACCCGACTCGTCAATGCGCAAGCTACCGCCCTACCGGTGGGTGACCCGAGCGTGGGACCCGGCGGATCGTGCCCGGTTCGGCCCGTTTCCGCGGCGGTCCCCCGGGCCCTGAACGGGCGCGACGGCACCGCCCGCCCGGCCCGCGGGGCCCGCTTGTGGGGAAAACAGCCCTGTATCGTGGCCGACTTCCGCCCCACCCGTAGCGGAACCATCCTGTCCGCGGTCGCGTCCTGAGGAACCTGAGTTGATCACGACAAGAGGACAGGACACAGGCGACTGTATGGGCGCGAACACAGAGAAGCGGGCGTTACTGGCCACGGCAGCCGCGGTGCTGCTCGCCGCGGGCTGCGGGGACGACGGCGGCGAGGGGAGCGACGCCGCCGGGGGCGGGGCCCCGCTGGCGGAGGAGTGGCGGACGAAGGCCGTGGCGCACGAACCGGAGGACGTGTGGCTGCCGCCGCTCTGGGTCACCGGTGACCGGGTCGTCGGCATCAGCACCGAAGGGGTCACAGGACACGACGCCAAGACCGGCAAGCCCGCCTGGGAACTGGCGCCGCCACCGGGCGCGGGACAGCCCTGCGCCGCCTCGCCGGCCGTGAACGCCGGCGGCGTCGGCGCGGTGCTGTTCGGCCCGGCGGACGCGAAACCCGGCGACGACTCCTGCGCGGTGCTCACGGTGGTCGACACCACGAGCGGCAAGCTGCTCTGGAGCAAGGACCTGACCTCCGGCGACAGCGCGTACCCGAGCGCCGACGTCATCCCCGTCAGCGTCGGCGAGGAGGCGGTCACCGTCGAGCTGATCGAGGACGGTCTGCACCGCTTCTCCCTCGACGGCGAGGAACTGCCCACCCCCGAGGTGACGGTGGGCGAGCAGTGCGACGACTTCTCCACCGACTGGCGGCACAGCGCCACCT
The DNA here is from genome assembly GCF_007827615.1 of Streptomyces sp. CNZ287. Lineage (NCBI taxonomy): Bacteria > Bacillati > Actinomycetota > Actinomycetes > Kitasatosporales > Streptomycetaceae > Streptomyces > Streptomyces sp. CNZ287. The sequence goes on from NZ_VISV01000016.1 coordinate 36,515, forward strand.
CTCTGGTCGCCGTCGTGGACTGCCCCGACCTGACCGGCGCCGAGAACCACATCGCCGCGTACGACGCCGCGAGCGGCGAAGAGCTGTGGACCGCGGCGGACTTCACCGACGAGGACCAGCCCGCCCGGGTCGAGATCCTCACCGACGAGCCGCTGACGGTCGCGACGCAGGAGCGGCTGGTGTCGTTCGGCGAGGACGGCAAGGTGCTGACCGACCTGCCGCTCAAGCGGCCCGACGGGTATCTCCACCTCGACCCGGGGGACTTCACCATCCGGGACTCGGTGCTGGTCACCAGCTACGACGACGCCACCAACGACTACGTGGGCATCGATCTGACCACCGGCAAGGAGCTGTGGAAGAAGGAGTTCGACTTCGCTCCGCACCCGCTGGCCCCCGGCGGCGGTTCCGGCGGCGAACTGGTCGCGCTCCGGGACGGCATGATCGAGGGCGAGAACGCCATGGGCGAGTACCTGGCGCTGTGGGACGCGCGGAAGGGCGGCGAGCCCACGACCGCGGGCATGCTGCCGGAGAACGCGGGCTCCGCGCAGGTGGTGGCCAGCAGCGACGACGGCGGCGTGGTGTACGTGCTCGCCGAGCCCGAGGTCGGCGAGGAGGCGCTGCGGATCGAGGCGTACCGGCGGTAGCGCGCCGGGCGGGGGCCGCCGCCGTGCGCCGGAGCGGACGGCGGCGCCCCCGCGACCGGCTGCCGGGGCGGCTCCGGACTCCCCGCCGCCGTACGGCAGTCGGGGACTCCGGCTGGCCCCCGTACGGGCCGGGGGGTGGCGCCCGCGGCCACGGGGGTGGCAGCCGGAGGGATCCGGCGGCGCCGCCGCCCTAGCGTTCCTGCGTATGAGAACTCCCGCGCCGCGCCCCTCGCGCCGCTCCCTGCTCGCCCTCGGCTCCGCCGCTGCCGCCGCGCCCGCGCTGGGCGCCGGCCCGGCCCACGCCGGTACCGGCCACGGCCGGGTCCCCGACGCCCCGGACGACTTCGACGAGCTGGACATCGACGGGCTGCGCCGCCGCATGGCCGACGGGCGGCTCGACGCCGTCCGGCTCACCCGCCACTACCTGGAGCGGATCGAGCGCATCGACCCCCTCCTCCGCTCGGTCATCGAGGTCAGTCCCGACGCGCTGCGCGAGGCGCGCAAGCTCGACCGGGAACGGCGGCCCCGCGGCCCGCTGCACGGCATGCCCGTGCTGCTCAAGGACATGTTCGAGACCGCCGACCGGATGCACACCACCGCCGGTTCCTACGCCCTGGAGGGGATGCGGGTCCGGAGGGACTCCGCCGTGGCGGCCCGGCTGCGCGCCGCCGGCGCCGTCATCCTGGGCAAGACCAACCTCAGCGAGTGGGCCGGCGGCATGTCCCTGACCCACCACGCCGGCTGGAGCGCCCGCGGCGGGCAGACCGCCAACCCGTACAAGCTCGACCGCTCACCACATGAGTCCAGCTCCGGCACCGGCGCCGCCGTCGCCGCCAACCTGTGCGTCGCCGGCATCGGCACCGAGATGAACGGCTCGATCCTCGACCCGTCGTCCGCCAACTGCGTCGTCGGCGTCAAGCCGACCGTCGGGCTCGTCGGCCGCGGCGGCATGATCCCCGGGGTGCCGAGCCAGGACAGCGTCGGCCCGATGGCCCGTACCGTACGGGATGCCGCGATCCTGCTCGGCACCCTCGACCTGATCCGCGGCGACGCCTACGGCGGCGGCTCCTCGACCCCCGCGGCGCTCGCCGGCTATCCGGCGGTGAGCGTGCCGGCGGGGTTCGCGTTCGGGCTGCCGGTCGGGCTGACGTTCATGGGGACGGCGTGGAGCGAACCGACGCTGCTGCGGCTGGCGTACGCGTACGAGCGCGCGACCGCGGTCCGCAGGCCGCCGGAGTACCGGGCGCCGGACGTCGGCCTGTAAGCCGCCCGCCGCGTCCGCCCGCCGTGCCCCGCGCGCGTCAGTGCGCGATGCCGTCGATCAGCCCCCGCGCGCCCTGCCGCAGCAGCGCGAGGGCGACCGACGTGCCGAGGTCGGGCGGGGTGAGCCGGCCCGCGGACTCGTGGGCGTGGAGCACCGTCTTGCCGTCGGGGCTGAACACCCGGCCGCGCAGCCACAGTTCGTCCGGCGCCGCGGTGGCGAAGCCGGCGATGGGGCTGTTGCAGTGGCCCTGGAGCACGTGCAGGAACATCCGCTCGGCCATGGCCTCGCGGTACGTCTCCGGGTGGTTCAGGTCGCTGACGACGTCGATGGTCGCCGTGTCGTCCTCGCGGCACTGGAGCGCCAGGATCCCCGCGCCCAGCGGCGGGCACATCGTCTCCACCGGCAGCACCTCGGTGATGACGTCGGCGCGGCCGATGCGTTCGAGACCGGCCACGGCCAGCAGCAGCGCGTCGACCTCCCCGGCGTGGAGCTTCGCCAGCCGGCGGTTCGCGTTGCCGCGGAACGGCACGCACTCCAGGTGCGGGTACGCGGCGGAGAGCTGGGCGATCCGGCGCACCGAGGACGTGCCGATCCGGGTGCCCGCGGGCAGGTCGTCGAGTCCAAGCCCGCCGGGGTGGACCAGCGCGTCGCGGATGTCGTCGCGGCGCAGGAACGCGGCGAACGTCGTCCCGGCCGGCAGCGGCCGGTCCGCGGGCACGTCCTTGACGCAGTGCACGGCCAGGTCCGCCTCCCCGCTGACCAGCGCGGCGTCGACCTCCTTGGTGAACGCGCCCTTGCCGTCGACCTGGGAGAGGTCGCCCAGCCACTTGTCGCCCGTGGTCTTCACCGGCACCACCGCGGTGCGGATGCCGGGGTGATGGGCGGCCAGCTCGGCGCGGACGCGCTCGACCTGGGCGAGGGCCATGGGGGAGTCGCGCGAGACGATGCGGATGAGCTCGGGCACGGACATGCCGTACACGATAGACCGTCAGAAACGGCCTCTTCGGACGGGCCCCGGCCCCGCGGTCGCGTACGCCTCGGACCTGCCTCGAACGCGTGCGCCGCCCGGGAGCCCGCGGGGCTCCCGGGCGGCGCATGTGCCGTCGGCGGCTCGGCCGGCGTTCCGCCGGAGCTACCTGACGCCCGGGACGGTGAACGACGGCGGCCCCGCGGGGAGGTCCACCGTGTACTGCCTCAGGTACGTGTCGAGGTAGGGCGAGCGCTCGCCGCCGGTCGCCACGTCGTCGGCGGTGCCGTCCAGGGCCAGGTGCAGCGTCGCGTCACGCACCTCGATCGTCTCGCCGGACGGGGTGTCCCGCCACGAGCCGGTCTGGATCGTGCCGATCTCCACGGCCAGCACGTGCCCGGCCGCCAGCCGCCAGTCGGTCGACTTCAGGTCGACGGTGAACCGGCCGCGCTCCAGCAGCGAGACCTGCTCGTCGAACATCACGGCGGTGCCGTCGGGGGCGACGTCGTAGAGCTTGAGCATGACGTTCCCCGCGCCCTTCGCGTTCAGCGCGATCCGCGGGGTGCCGGTGACGCGCACGTCCCGCTCAAGCGGCTTCGACCACGCGAAGAAACTCGACGTGACCTCGCCCGCCCGCTGCTGCTTCGCGGCCTCGGCGGCGAGTCCGTCCGGTGCGGCCGGCTCCAGGGCGGGCGCGTTCTCCATGTCCCACTTGCCGGACGGCTGCGCCGGCTTGCCGGGCGCCGCGCGGCCGGAGGCGGTGAGGTCGGCGCGGGCGGAGGCGCCGCCGTCGTCGACGTACGAGCCGCCGCCCAGGGGGATGCTCGCGCGCCGCTCGACGACCGGCCAGGTGCTCTGCGCGCGCCAGTCGCCGCTGTTGTCCTCCATGGCGTACTTCGGGTAACGGACGGCCGGCTTCTCGCCCTTCAGATACCGGTCGAAGAACGCGAGCGTCTCGTCGTACCAGCCCTCGCGCCCCATCGCCAGCCGGCCGTCGGGCACGCGGTCGCCGCCGCGGACGTGGTCCCACTGGCCGAGCCAGCCGCGCTCGGGGCCACGGTGGTTGTCCAGGTACTCCTCCATCTCCTCGGGCTTCGTGTTGGGCTCGATGAAGCCCTGCGTGACGAAGAGGGGGGTGTCGCTGCCCTTGGCCTGCCTCGCGAGGTCGCGCGCCTTCCAGTGCTCGCTGTCCTGGTCGGAGATCCGGTAGCCGGCGGAGTTCTCCGTCAGGCACTCCGGATGGGCCTCCTCCCAGCGGGCGTTGGCCGCGTAGCGGGGGTCGTCGTCGGCCATCGGGGGGATGGCGGCGATCGAGTTGTACGCGTCGGCGGTGCCGGTGACGTTGGGGCGCGGCACGCCGTTGGAGTAGATGTACTGGTACATGTCCCAGACCGGCTCCTGCGACACGACGGCCTTCAGGGCCCGCTGGTCCAGGTTGTTGCCGATCAGTCCGGTCACCCCGTCGTACGACTTGCCGTACATGCCGACCGCGCCCGTCGACCACGGCCGGCCGGCGGCCCAGTCGATCGCGGCCTTCACGTCGGCCTGTTCGCCGGGGCCGGCCCAGTCGAGGCAGCCCGTCGAGCCGCCGAAGCCGCGCAGGTCGACCATGACGAAGGCGTAGCCGTTGGCGAAGACGTCGGCGCCCTCGATGAAGTCCTGGAACCGCGAGGAGGGCCCGGTGTGCGACCAGCCCTCGTCGCCGGTCGCCCCGGCGTGCGCGAAGTACGGCCCGACGGAGAGGATGACGGGCACCTCCTCGCCCTTCTCCAGCCCCTCGGGCAGCAGCACGTCGGCGTGCAGCTCGGTGCCGGAGCCGTCGGCGGAGGGGAAGTAGTGCTGGGTCCATTCCGCGCCCTCGGGCACGCGGTCGTTCTCGTCGTGCGTGACGGCATCGGTGGCGGTGGCGATACGGGCCTGGGGGCCGGCCGCGGTGGCTTCGGGCGCCGCGGTCGCGGGCCCGGCGAGCGCGCCGGTCGCCGCGAGGGTGGCGGCGAGTGCGGAGGCGGCCCAGGCGGCCGCGTGACGTCTCTTCACATGCTCCTCCGGAATGACGGTACGGAGTTGTGGGGGGACGGCGGCTGGGCGCACCCGGGAAAACCACACGTCGCGGGCGCGACCGGGACCGACGCGTGGAGCGTATGATCACTTCGCGTACACGTCAACGAGGCTTTGCGACCGGCCTGTTGGCCGGGGCCGTACGGGCTCCGTGCGGGGACGGCGCTACACCGCGACGCCCGCGGCGGCCGGCCGCGCGGCCTCCGGGGCGCGGCGGCGGGCGAGCAGCGGGCCGAGGGCCAGCAGCGCCAGGCCGGCCGCGGACCAGCCGGCGAGGACCGCGAGCGGGCCCGCGGCGCCGTTGCCGTCGAAGTAGGCGACGGAGCGGACCAGGGAGCCGCCCGCGCCCGGCGGCAGCCACTGGCCGAGCGTCCCCACCGGCTCGGGGAGCAGCTCGGGGGCCGAGGTGACGCCCGAGAACGGGTTGCCGAGGAGCATCACCAGCAGACTGCCGGCCCCCATCCCGGCCCGGCCGAGCACCGCGGCGAGGCCCGCGACCGCCCCGGCGCCCGCGAGGACCGTCAGGCCGAGCGCACCGGCCTCCGCCCACCAGTCGCCGGCCAGGGCGCCGAGCCAGCTGTCCGCGAGCGCGGCGGCGACCAGGCCGATGGCCGCGGCCGCGCCCACCGCGGCGAGCACTCCGCGACCGCCCCGCAGCCCCAGCAGGGTGACCAGCCCGCCGACCAGGAGGCCGGCCAGCGCGAGCGGCAGGACGCTGGAGTTGAGGGCGGAGCCGCGGGGGTCCGCGGACGGCAGCGGGACCACGTCCCGGATGGGCAGCGGCCGCCCGGCCCGCTCCCCGGCGGCCTCGGTGAGCACCTGCGCCACGCTGGGCCCGGCGGCGGTGGCCACCAGCAGCTCGGGCCCGCCGGGGGAGGCGACGACGGCGCCGTAGACCTCGCGCTCCTCGATCGCGGTACGGGCCGCGTCCGCGTCGGCGTAATCGTGCACCTCGAAGGCGCCCTCGCGCTCCGCGAGTTGCGCCTTGAGCGGCGCGGTGGCCTGCGCGCGTCCCGCGACGCCGAGGGGCAGGTCACGCGGCGCGAGCCGGGCGTTGGGCCAGACGAACGCCCAGAGGGCGAGGGCCACGAGGGCGGGGACCAGGACGACGACCGCGAGCACGCTGCGGGTGGAGGACATCGGGGGCCTCGATCGTAAAGAGAAGGATCGTTCGTTTTACGATCCTCACTCTGCGCGGGATGCTCGCGACTTGTCAAGAAGGAACGTTCGTTTTAACGTGGCGGCCATGGCTCGCGTATCCCAGGCCCATCTGGACGCCCGGCGCCGGCAGATCCTGGACGGCGCGCGGCGCTGCTTCACGCGCAACGGGTTCCACGCCACGTCCATGCAGGACGTCTTCCAGGAGACCGGGCTCTCCTCCGGCGCCGTCTACCGCTACTTCCGCGGCAAGAACGACCTGATCACGGCCGTCGCCGAGGAGGCGTTCGAGCGGATGCGGCTGGCCTTCGAGTCCGCGAGCCACGAGGCCCCGCTGCGCCCCCTCGCCGACGTGATCGACGGGGTGCTCACCCACGTGCTGGAAGAGCAGGCCCGCACCTCGGGAGTGGACCGGCCGGGCGCGTTCGCCGAGCTGATCGTGCAGGTCTGGAGCGAGACCCTGCGGGACGAGGGGCTGGCCGCGACGCTGAACGCCGGCTACGACCGGATGCGCGCCATGTGGGGCAAGGTCGTCCGCACCTACCAGGAAGCCGGCCACCTGCGCGCCGACGTCCCGACCGACCACCTCGTACGCGCCCTCATGGCGCTCGTCCAGGGGTTCATCCTGCAGCAGGCCGTCTTCAAGGACGTCGAGGCCGAACTCCGCAGCGGCCTGCGCGCCCTGCTGTCGCCGCACGCCTGAGCGCGCGGCCGGTCAGCCGCAGAAGGCCGCGTCCAGGAGCGCGTCCACGGAGTCGTCGAGGTCGGCGCGGTGCTCGGGCGTGAGCGCGACGGTGACGTGGCGACGCAGGTCCGGGGTGGTGAACGACCAGCTCTGGTACGCCAGCGCGTCGCCGTCGTTGCCGTACACCGTGACTCCGCACGAGGTCTCTTGCCAGGCCAGCCCCAGCCCGTACGTCCGGTCCCCGGACGAGGGCGTGCGCATCTCCGCCAGCAGGTGGTCCGGCAGCAGCCGCCCGCCGAGCAGCGCGGCGAGGAAGCGGTCGAGATCGCCGGCCGTGGAGATCATCTCGCCGCTCGCGCCGAAGAGCGACGGGTTCATCTCCGTGAAGTCGGCGAGCTGAATCCCGCCGGCCCGCCCGACCGGGACGTAGCCGCGCATGTGCGCGCCGCGGATCCGCGGGTACGTCCCGGGCAGCGAGGTGGCGTGCAGCCGCAGCGGCCGGAGGATCCGCCGCCCGATCTCCTCTGCGTACGGGCGCCCGGTGGCCTCCTCGATGATCCGGCCGAGCAGGAGGTAGCCGGTGTTGGAGTACGCGTAGGCCGTGCCCGGCGGCGTGGAGGTCGGGGGATGGGCGACGGCGCGCCTGATCTGCTCCTCCGGGGTCCACGTCCGCGACCGGTAGTCCAGGAACGCCGGGTCCGGCGGCACGGTCAGGGTGCGCTTGTAGTCGTAGAGGCCGCTGGTGTGGCCCAGCAGGTGCCGCACGGTGATGCGGCGGCCGTCCGGGACGGCGCCCGGCAGCCAGTCCTCGACCGGGTCGTCCAGCCGCAGCCGCCCCTCGCCGGCGAGTTGCAGCACGACGGTGGCGACGAAGGTCTTCGTGATGCTGCCGATCCGGAAGCGCCCGCGCGCCGGGACCGCCCGCGTCGTGTCCCGCTCGGCGACGCCGCCGGTGACCCGCCACACCCGGCGCCCGTCGCGTACCTCCACGAGCCCGCCCACCGCACCCTCGGCCACCAGCCCGTCCAGCCGCTTCCGCAACTCCGCCGCCCCGGGCGGCTCGTCGCCGTCCCGCGGCGGGGCGGCGGCCGACCCGGCCACCACCGCCAGCACCGTCGCCGCCGCCACCAGCACACCCCGTACCCGCTTCACCCGGTCCACCCGCGCTCTCGTCTCGCCCGTCCCGTACGCGACGAGCCTGCGGCAGGCGGTGGCGGGAGACGATGGGGCTGGTCGGAGTTCCGCACCGGGGGTTGTCCCCACCCGGCGTCCGGCCGGGCACGCCCCGAGGCGCGCGACCGTCCGGACGCGCGCCTCCGGGCAGGACCCGGCCGCGGAGGGGCGGGAGACAACTGCCCGCTCCGCGGCCGGAGTCGAGGACCGTCACATACGCGTTCGCGCCTGGCGCTTGAACGCCACGGTCAGACCCATGGCGAGCAGCCCGAGCAGGGCGGTGACACCGCCGACGAAGCAGTTGGCCCAGATGGCGGCGGTCGGCGCGCCGTTCGTCACGGTGACCACCCAGGGGGAGATGACCAGCCAGGCGCCGAGGGGAATCGTCAACCATGCCAGGCCGGACGTCCGCTCCGGGGCGAGTGCCAGCCCGAGCCCGATCAGGGCGACGGCGATGCCGACGATCAGGTTGTTGATAGTGAGGTTGGTGTTCCCCGTGAAGTGCACGACCCAAGGCGAAATCGCGGCGAACAGGCCGGCCAGAAGGATCAGTCCTTCGAGGGCAATCACACCACCTCTGGCCGCCGTGCGATCGAGCCGGTCCCGCATCTCCACTACATCGGGGTGCGAGGTCATCTCAGTGGTGTGCTGCTGATTCGACATGGTTGCCGCCTCCTCTCCAGAGACAGAGTCGGATGCATCCCTTTTCGTATGATACGCCTGTTTGGGTGACTCTGCGTGGTGAGGGCTTCCGGCCCGGTCAGAGGACCTGCGGGCCGCCTCGCCGGCGGACGATCTCGGCGATCCAGACGGGGGCGAACGGCGAGGTGCAGCCCGGTGAGGTCGGGTAGTCCTTGAGCACCCCCAGGCGCTCACCGACGGCCACGGCGCGTGCGCGGTGCGCGGGGTACTCGATGCCGATCTGCGCGAGGCAGGTGTTCATCGCCCACTGCAACCGGTCGGGGGCGTCCTTCAGCTCCGCCTCGATCACGTCGAGCAGCCCTGCCGCATCGAGGCCCGCGGGGCTCTTCACCACGCGCTCGGCGGTGAGCGCCCAGCCGGCGGCCGCCACCACCGGGTCGGGGTCGGCGAGCCAGGCCAGGCGCAGCTCCTCGGCGTGCGGGCTCTTCTTCACCGCGTAGTTCACGAGCCAGTCGTGCACCTTGGGCGTACGCGCCTCGCGCAGCATCGCGTCCAGCTCGTCCCGCTCGAACGCCTTCGGGCGGCAGACCAGCAGCGCCAGCAGCCGCGCCGCGGTGTCGCCGGTCCGCCACAGCTCGCGGGCGAGCGGCTGCTGCGTCTTCAGCCGCTTGGCGAGCGCGCGCAGCCTGCCGAGGTTGACGCCGTGGTCGTCGCCGTGCCTCTCGTTCACCGCGCGCGCCTTCGGGTCCTCCAGCTCGGCCAGCTCCGCCATTACCTCGGTCAGGGTCATCTCGGCCACCGCACCCTCCTGCCGGTCGGTGGGAGCCTAGACCCCGGCTGTGACAATCCCGCCTGCGTCGCGGCGCTCCTCGCCGGACGGGGCCCGGCCCGGGCTACGCGCGGCTCGCCGCCCGCAGCCCGTTCAGCGTGATCGTGCCCCGGTCGAGGCGCACGCTCGCCGTGTACCGGTACGCGGCCCGCACCTCGGGGTCCGTGAGGTCCAGCACCCCGCCCGCGTCCGCCGTGAAGAGGAACTCCCAGCCCGCGCCCTGGTCCACGTACGCCGTGGTGACCCTGCCGCGCGCCACCAGGGCGTAGCGGGAGCCGGGGCGGGAGAGGTCCACGGTGCCGTAGGGGTTGTCCAGCGGCTCCTGGCCGACGGTGATCAGCTTGCCGTCGATCGCGGTGGCGCGCGACGAAGTCGACGGCCTCGTCCGCGAGCCGGTCGGTGAGGTACTCGCCGGGGGTGCGGGCCGGCAGGTCGGGCATGAAGCGGTACGGGTGGAAGTAGTCGCCGTCCGCGATGTACAGCCGCTCGGAGGCGATGGCCTCGTCCAGCCCGTGCGCGTAGGGGTTGCCGGGCCGCTCGGTGTACTCGCCGCTGTAGGTCTCGGTGAGGTGCCACTTGCCGATCAGGGCGGTGGTGCAGCCGTACGGGCCGGGGAAGTCGGGGACGGTGGGCACGTCGGGGGAGAGGAACTTGCCGCTCGCCGCGGGTGCCTCGCGGAGGAAGTCGGTGATGCCGGTACGGGCCGGGTACAGCCCGGTCATCAGCGCGGCGCGGGTCGGCGAGCAGATGGGCGCGGCGGGGTACGCGCGGGTGAAGCGCATCCCCTCGCGCGCCAGCCGGTCGATGTGCGGGGTCTCGTTGAAGGTGCTGCCGTACGCGCCGAACTCGCGCCAGCCGAGGTCGTCGATCGACACGACGATGACGTTGGGCGGCGGCGGGCCCGCGGCGGTGGCGCTCCGGGCGAGTGCGGGGCCGGCGACGGCCGTGAGGCCGACCGCTGAGGCACCGCGCAGGACGCCGCGGCGCGAGGGGTGGCGGAACGTCGTCGGAGGCATACGGCTCAGCGTCCGGCGGCCCGCGAGCGGGCGTCAACACCCGGGTGAATGAGTCCGGGACGGACGCGCGGAGCGCCGCGGGCAGGGGAGCGGGCCGGGTTGAGCGGCCGGGGTTGAGCGGCGGGGGAGTGGGGCCGCGGTGCGGCCGGGCGCGGGTCAGTCCGCGGCGCGCAGCCGTACGTGGATGTGGCCGGCGTCCGGCGCCGCGGGCCCGCCGTCCGGTTCCGTGATCCCGGCGACGTCGAGCCCGGCGACGGCCGCCAGGGTCTCGAAGCCGTCCCGGGTGTACCAGTGCAGCACCCACGGGCGTTCGGTGATGCTGCTGCCCGAGGGGTGGTAGCGCTCGTAGCGCAGCAGCGTCGTCTGGGTGCGGGTGTGCTCGTCGCGGCTCTCGGCGACGACGCGGACCCGCAGTTCGGCGCCGTCGGGACCGGTGGCGGTGCGGGCCCGGCCGACGTCAGCCGCGGCGGTGGGCGCCGGCAGGTGCAGCGGGATCAGGGCGCTGCCGCCCCCGGCGAGATGGGTGCGGATGGCGCGCAGCGCGGCCAGCGCGGTGGCGTCGTCGGGCAGCAGGTTGAACGTCGGCCCGGCGAGGAAGACGGCCGCGTACCTGCGCGGCAGGTCCAGCGCCTCCATGCGCTGCTGGAACACCCTGACGGGCAGGCCCTCTTCCGCCGCGCGGCGGCGCAGCCGGTCCAGCATGTCCGCGGAGGAGTCGACGCCGTCCACGTCCAGACCGCGGCGGCGCAGTTCGAGCAGCGGCTCGCCGTCGCCGCAGCCCAGCTCCAGCGCGGGCGTACCGGCTTCCTCGATGAAGGCGGCGTACGGCTCGGGGTCCTGGGCCACGGACTTCAGCGGCCCGTACAGCTCCGCGACGATTCCGGTGTAGAAGTCTGCTGGATCCATGTTCGCCACCTTATGCGGGTGGCGGCGGGGGTGACAGTTCCCCGGGGAGGGAGGTCACCCGGGTTCCGCACCCGCGGCCGGCGCGGTGCGCTCCACCCCGTGGTGCCACCCCGGCCTCCGCGGCCGGCAGCCCGCCCCGGAGCGGTCCGGCCCCGCCGGCCCGGCGGCCGTCCGGGACGAACCGGCGTGCCGCGCAGGTCACTTGACGACGGCGTACGCGCCCCGCGGCATCCACCCGGTGACGGCCGCGAGGCGCTGCGACGTCACGAGCCCGCGGACGTGCCCGCCGGGCGGGCGGCCCGCCGGAAGTGCCAGACGATCCCCGCCGGGACGCCGGCGTGGGACACCGCCGCGGCCTCGGGGACCAGTTCGCGCAGGGACCACGGCCACGCCTCCCACGGCCCCGGGTCCGTCGCCGGAGCGGGGGCCGGTGTCGCCTCCGCGGCGGCCGGCGCCCCCGGCTCCTCGCAGCCCAGCACGTCGAGCCCGGCCGCGAGCGCGGCGCGCACGTAGTCCCCGACCGCGTGCCGGTACGTCTCCACCCGGGCGGGGCCGCCGTCCGGCAGCCGTACCGCCGGGACCGACCCGAGCGCCACCCGCTCCGGGTGGACGTCCGAGGTCACCAGGTGCCCGCCCGGCCGCAGTACCCGCGCGAACTCCGCCAGCACCGGGCCCAGATCGGGGACGTGGGTCAGCGCGAGCGAGCAGACCACCACGTCCACGGCGCCGTCGGCGACGGGCAGCTCGTCCAGCCCGCCGAGGCGGAAGTCCCCCTCCGGCAGCCGCTTCCGGGCCCGCGCCGGCATCTCCGGGGAGCTGTCGACGCCGAGGGTGCGGTGGCCGCGGGCGGCCAGCAGGGTCGCCATCCGGCCGGTGCCGCAGGCGGCGTCCAGGGCGAGGCCCGGAGGCAGCGGGTCGAGGAACGCCCCGACCACCGGCTCGTCCAGGTCGAACGCCGTGTTGGGCCCGTCGTACGTCTCCGACCAGATCCGGTAGCCCTCGACCGTGGACACCCGGGCGACGTCCACGCCCGCGCCCGCCAGCGCCTCGTCGCCGAGCAGCCGCCGGATCCCGCCGAGCCGGGCGGCGACGAACGCGCGGTCGTACTCCCCGGTGAACGAACGCACCAGGGCGATGCCCTCCATGCCTACCGCGTAGGCCAGCGGATCCTCATGCCGCACGGCTGCGACCGTAGTGACGCGCGCGGCGCCCGCGCCACCCGATTTCGCGGCGCTCGGCCGCGTCCGCACCCGGCGGCATGCGCCCCCGGCGGGGCGCGCGCGGGCCATCCAGGTGAGCGGCCGGCAGCCCGCGCCCACCGGCCGAAGTCCCCGGCGGCCGGGCCCGGGTGCCCCGCCGGCGTACTCGAAAATCCGTGAATGCGACATGCGACCGAGCTGCCATATCAAATACCCCGCTGAGTTCGATTTACCGAAGCCGCGCTTCGCTGCCGCCACCGAGCCTGGTCGGTGTCATCCTGGTATGGCTACCTTTGGCGGATTTCATGCGGAGGGGTCCCATGGGCAGGGCAGACACCACCGGGCACGTACGCGAACGAGCGGCGGACGCCCCCGACCTCTTCGCGGAGCTGCGGGAACGGGAGTTCGGATACCTCGACGAGGGCGGGCACACCTATCTCGACCACACCGGCGCCGGGCTCCCGCCGCGCTCCCTCGTCGCGGAGAGCGCCCGGCGCATCACCGGCGGGCTGTTCGGCAACCCGCACTCCGAGAGCCCCGCCTCCCGGGCCTCGGGGGACCGGCTCGCCGAGGCCCGCGAGGCGGTGCTGCGGTACTTCAACGCCGACCCCGCCGAGTACGCCGTGATCTTCACGCCCAACGCCACGGGCGCGCTGCGCCTGGTCGGCGAGGCGTATCCGCTCGGGCGCGGCAGCCGGCTCGTCCTCTCCCTCGACAACCACAACTCCGTCAACGGCCTGCGGGAGTACGCGCGGGCGCGCGGCGCGACCGTCGAGTACGTCCCGCTGCGCACGCCGGACATGGGGATCGACGAGGACCGGATGCACGCCGCCCTGGCCGTACGCACCCGGCGCCCCGCCCTCGTGCGCCGCGCTCCCCGGGGGCTGCTGGCCTACCCGGCGCAGAGCAACTTCACCGGCGTACAGCACTCCCTGGACTGGATCACCACCGCGCAGGCCCACGGCTACGACATCGTGCTCGACGCGGCCGCGTACGTCCCGACCAACGCCCTCGACCTCGGCCGCCACCACCCCGACTTCACCGTCGTGAGCTGGTACAAGCTCTTCGGCCACCCCACAGGACTCGGCGCCCTCATCGCCCGCAGGACGGCGCTCGCGAAGCTGCGCCGCCCGTGGTTCGCCGGGGGCACGATCTACGCCGTCAGCGCGCAGGCGCAGTGGCACGTCCTCGCCGACGACGAGGCCGCGTTCGAGGACGGGACCGTCAACTTCCTCGCCATACCGGACGTCACCGCCGGCCTCGCCTGGATCGAGGACATCGGCATCGACCGCGTGCACGACCACGTCGACGCGCTGACGGCGCACCTGCTCGCCGGGCTGCGGACGCTGCGGCACGGCGACGGCTCGCCGCTGGTCCGGGTGTACGGCCCCGACCGGGCCGGAGCACCGCGCGGCGGCACGGTCGCGCTGAACGTCCTCGACGCCGGAGGGCGGGTCGTCGACGAGCGCGTCATCATCCGCGACAGCGGCGCGTACGGCATCTCCCTGCGCACCGGCTGCTTCTGCAACCCGGGTGCGGGCGAGGCGGCGTTCGGCCTGTCGCCGCGCCGGCTGCGCCGGGCGGCCCGCAGGCGGCTCGACTCGCTGGAGGACTACCTGAAGATGCTGCACCTGCCGTCGGCGGGCGCGGTGCGCGTGTCCCTGGGGGCGTCGTCGCAGCCTGCCGATGTCGAAACGTTTCTTTCGTTCGTGACGCAGACCTACCGGGACCGCGTCCCCGACGCGGCCGGCCTCGCGCCGCGGCTGGGCTGCTGACCCCGCGGGCCCCGGACCCCGGCCCGCGTCACCGTCCCTGCCGGCTCCGCTCGGCGCCGTCCCGGCACTTGCGCACGACGACCCACCACGTCAGCGCCAGGAAGAGCACCGCGAAGCCGGCCAGGATCAGCCACCCGCGGGCGGCCGGGTGCCCGAACGATTCTCCGTACGAGGCCAGCAGCGGCCACCCCGCGGGGGACACCCCCGTACGCCACAGCGACTCCAGACCCACCCCGCTGCCCAGCGCCTCGAACGCCCACCGGTTGGTCATCGCCAGGCTGATCGCCTCGCCGCCCGGCGTCATCCGCGGCACCGGCACGAACGCCCCGGAGAACAGTACCTGCGGGAAGCACAGCAGCGGCAGCATCAGCGTCGCCTGCCCCGGCTCTGCCACCGCCGCGGACGCGAGCAGCCCGAGCGCGAGGGCGGCGGCGGAGGCCAGCAGGCTGGAGGCGAGGAGCGAGGCGTACGTGTCCCAGCCGGCCGGCGGCAGCCGGTCCAGCGCGCGCAGGACGGCCAGCAGCAGCGCGTCGGCGAGGGCGAGCGCGGGGAGCATGGTGGTGAGCTTGGAGGCGACGTACGGGCCGACCCGCAGGCCGGCGAGCCATTCGCGGCGCAGCACGGCCAGTTCGGTGCAGATCTGCAGCAGGCCGTACGTCAGCCCGAAGAAGAAGGCGCCGAAGGCGATCCAGAACATGATCATCGCGGTGGACCCGGGGTCCGGGGACGCGGGGTCGAAGGCGCCGCCGCGGAAGAGCACCGCGAACATCGCCACGATCACGACGGGGGAGCCGACGAGGACGGCGACGGAGAGACGGTTGTGGAGGAGGAGCGCGGTGCCGCGCCGGGTGAGCAGGGCCCACTGGCGCAGGGCGCCGACGCGGGCGGGTGTGGTGGCGGGGACGGCGGACGAGGGGGCGCGGGCGGGCACGGCGGGGGCGGCGGGCGTGGTGGGATCGGCGGGCGTTGCGGGACCGGCCGTTGCGGCGGGGCCGGACCGGGCGCTGGGCTCGGCAGCGGTGGCGGTGGCGGTGGCGAGGCCGGTGGCCGCGACGGCGCCGGCGGGTGCCACGGCCCCGGGCGGTGCCGCGTGTCCTGTAGGTGCCGCGTGTCCGGTGGGCGCCGCGTGTCCGGCGCGTGCCGCCGGGCCGGAGGGTGCCCCGGGGCCCCAGGTGTCCCCCCGCTCCGGGAGGCCGCCGGCGCCCGCCCCCGGCGCCCGTGCGCCGGCGGCCACCGCACCGTACACCTCCTCCGCGGTGTGCACGCCGAACGTCTCGCAGAGCGCGCCCGGTTCACCCGCGTAGGCGACCTCGCCGTCGGCCGACAGGAAGACCACCTGGTCGCCTCGCGGCAGATCGGCGAGCACGTGCGTGGTCAGCACGACCGTCGTGCCGTCGTCGGCCAGCCCGCGCAGGGTGTGCATCAGCTCCGCGCCGGTGGCCGGGTCGAGCCCGGACGTCGGCTCGTCGAGGAAGAGCACCCGGGGCCGGGTCAGCAGCTCCACCGCGATGCTCGCCCGCTTGCGTTCGCCGCCGCTCAGGGCCCGAACCGGCGTATCGCGCCGCGAGGTCAGCCCCAGCGTGGCCAGCACCCGGTCGACCGTCGCGGCGACGGCCGCGGCCGGGGTCCTCGGCGGCATCCGCAGCCCGGCCGCGTACACCAGCGTGCGGTGCAGCGGCAGCTCACGGTGGATGATGTCCTCCTGCGGCACATACCCGAACTCCGGCCCGGGCGGCCCCGGCGGCGCCCCGTCGTGCCACACGTCGCCCTCGCTCGGCACGCTCAGCCCCGCGAGCGTCTGCAGCAGGACCGTCTTGCCGGCGCCGCTGCTCCCGGCGATCACGGTGAGGGTCCCGGGCGCGACGTCGAGCGACACCCCGCGCAGCACCCGGCCCGCCCCGCGCACATCCCGGCTCACCCGCCGCGCCCGCAACCGCAGGCCGGCGGCCGGCGGAACGGACACACCGGCGGGACCGCCGGGGGGAGCACCCGGGCGCAGGGGCGGCGTCGACATGAGTGCAGCATGCCAAAGGTTCGGGGTGCCGGACCCCCGCGGCTCGCGCGCGGTACCAACGATCGGACGATCCGTCAGCTGCCGTCGTCCGGCCGCGCGGCCGCGTCCGGCCGCCAGTCCGGGGCGAGCAGCCCGAGGACCACCTCGTCCAGGAACGTGCCCAGCACCCAGGCCGAGGAGCGCAGCACGCCCTCGCGGACGAAGCCGTTGCGCTCGGCGGCGCGGAGCATGGCGGCGTTGTCGGCCAGGGTCTCGATCTGCAGCCGGTGCAGGCCGCGTACGACGAAGCCGTAGTGGCAGAGCGCGGCGACGATGTCGGTGCCGTAGCCCTTGCCGCGCGCGTACGGCATGAGCCCGAGGCCGACGTGCGCGGACCGGTGATGGGCGTCGATGCCCCACAGCGACGCCGTGCCGACCAGCTCCCCGCCCTCCAGCTCCACCACGGAGAACGGGACGGTCCCCTCGGCCTTGTCGTCCACCAGCAGCGGGTTGTCCTCGGACGCGGCCGCGATCGGCCGCCACGGCGTGGCCTGGGCCCGGGAGCCGGTGACGACGTCGTCGTAGAGGTCGGCCTGGAGAATCGGGATGTCGTCCGCGTGGCGGGCCCTGAGCCCGACCTTCGTGCCTCGTAGCATCCCTGTTTCCTAACCGGCGGGACCCGTCGCCCGCAAACGCATTCCCCCGGCAGGCCGTGCCCGTTCGGGGGAAAGCGGACGCCGCGGCTTACGGGTGAAACACGGCGGCGGGCTCGGGCCGCGACGGCCATCCGCTCATCGGACCGCCCGGATAAGCCTGTTGTCATATCCCCCCTTCCGGTGGCCCGCATTCCGCGGCGCGGGGGGAGAGGGCGGGAGACGCGTCAGGCGATGAGGAGGCGGAGGCCCAGTTCGGCCGCGTCGAGGGCGAGGAGGTCGCGGTTGCGCTCGTTCCAGCGGCCCGAGGCGAGGTCGTCGCGGAGGCCGCTCACCGCCCGCCGCTCCGCCTCCGGGCCCACCCTGGTCCACACCGACACCGCGCGGCGCACCTCGTCCTCCAGGTACGCCTCGGGCCGCCGCCAGTGCGCCTCGAAGAAGCCGTCCGCGCAGTCCCACGGGATGAGCACCGGCTCCGCACGCCCGCCGATCGCGCGGGTCAGGTCGGCCAGCGAGGGCCAGTCGGTGAGGAGTCCGGCGAACTCCGGCAGGTAGTCGCGGGTGAGCCAGAACCGCTCGCGCCTGCCCGGGTCGCAGGCGTCGTACGTGAACACCACCACCCGCCGCGCCACGCGCCGCATCTCCCGCAGCCCGGCCACCGGGTCGGGCCAGTGGTGCACGGTGCTCACCGCCATGGCCGCGTCGAACGCCCCGTCCGGGAACGGCAGCCGCTCCGCACTGGCCGCCACGCACCGCGCCGCGCCCGCGGGCCGCTGCGCCCGCATGACGGCCGACGGCTCGACCGCGGTGACGTCGCGGTCGGGCGGCTCGTACGAACCTGTGCCGGCGCCGACGTTCAGCACTGTACGGGCGTCCCCGAGGGCGTCCCAGATCCGCGCGGCGATCCGCGGCTCGGTGCGCCGGGTCGCGGGATACGCGGCGCCGATGGCCTCATACAACTGTGGTCCGAACACCCTGAGTTGCTCCTCCGACGTCGTTCTGATCCCCATCGCCCGCGCCGCCAGCTCCGCGTCGATGGCCGTCACCATGGCGGCGGCGCGCTCGCGCTGCGCCAGCAGCAGGGCGCGCAGCCGGCGCAGGTGGGCGACCGCGTCGGTGGCCGGGTCGTCGACCAGCTCCGCGATCTCCCGCAGCCCGAACCCCAGCCGCCGGTACCCGAGCACCTCCCGCAGCCGCTCCACGTCGCCCGCCGCGTACGCCCGGTAGCCGGCAGCGGTCCGCGCGGAGGGGCGTACGAGGCCGATCTCGTCGTAGTGATGCAATGTGCGCACGCTCACCCCGGCCAACTCGGCCACGCGCCCCACGGTCAGATGTTCCGCCACGCCCCCGACGATGCCCCCTCACGCCACGTGAGGGTCAAGCGGCCTTCCTCGGGCCCGTAGCCCGCAGTACGTTGAGCCGCTCCGCACCCCGCGCAACCCCCCGCGGCTTCCAGGGCGGTCCCCAGGGCAGACCACGCACCGGACGCGGTCGACACGAGCCGCCCGCAAACGGCGCGTATCCGGAACCACCTGCTGGGCGGCGAGGACGACCACGAGGCCGACCGGGCCGCCGCGGCGGCGCTCCTCGCGGTCTTCCCCGGGATGGCCGGCATCAAGCGCCACTCCCGGCAGTTCACCGGCCGCGCGGTCGGCCACCTGGTGCGCGACGCGGGCATCGGCCAGTTCCAGGACGTCGGCAGCGAACTGCCCACCGCCGACAACACCCACGAGATCGCCCAGCGCACCGCGCCGGAGGCGCGGATCGTCTACGCCGACAACGACCCCCTGTCCCCGCCCGGGCGACCCGGCCTACGCCGAAGCCCTCCGCCGGGCCAACCCGGGGCCGCGGTCCCGTATACACCGCGCACCCCGCACGAGGTCGAGCGTTACTTCGAGGGCCTGCACCTCCTGCCGCCGGGCGTGGTCTCCTGCCCGCGGTGGCGGCCGGAGAGCACCGCGGAGGGCCTGCCGGAGGTGGCCGTCTACGGCGGCGCAGCCCGCAAGCCGTGAGGTGCGCAGGGGCCGCGGTGGGGCGGCTTACAGTGAACCGCCATGGGTTCCGCCGCCTCCCCTGCCTGCCTCGCTGCTGATCACCGCCCGCACCGCCCGGCGACCGCGCGCCGCACGACCCGTCAGACAGGGCCCAGCGCCCACCCGGACCGGGCCCGTTCCGGGCGGTGACCCACAGCGTTCCCGACCGCCGCTCCCCTCAGGCGGGGAAGGTGGCTCCCCAGGTGGCGGGGCCGACGATGCCGTCGACGGTGAGGCCCTTCTTCGCCTGGAAGTCCCGGCACGCCGCGTACGAGTTGGGGCCGTAGGCGCCGTCCGCGGTGAGGCTGTAGCCGTGGCGGGCGTTCATCTGGTTCTGCCACGTGGCCACGCTCGCGTGGCTGAAGGTCGGCGGCTGGCGGAAGTTGACGCCGGGGTGGGGCAGCGGGCCGCCGCCGGGGTTCGTCGCCCCGTTGAGCACGCCGTTCACGTACAGGTTCCCCGGGCAGCCGGTGCTCAGGTGGTCGCGGTGGCCGCAGATGGCCCGGGCCGCACCACCCTGCGTGCGCAGCCGGTTGACGGCGTAGCGGAAGGCGTTGATGAGGCCGCTGGTGATGGTGTCGTAGTCCCCGGCGGTCCCGCCGACGAGACCGCAGACGGCGTACCAGTTCTGATTGCCGGGGTCGGTGCCGTTCGCGGCCGTCCGGCGGTTCTCACCGCGGCCCTGGAACACGTAGTCGTGCACGCAGACGAGGTGGCTGTAGGCGATGTCCGCCCAGCCGTTGCCGTCCATGTGGTGGTTCTGGATCCCGCGCACCTGGGCGGCGCAGTCCGCGTGGTTCGCGCGGGCGACGTGGACGGCGTCGACGTGATGGATGGTCACGCCGCCGTTCTGGGGCGTGATGTTGCTGTTGGTGTTCCGCGGAGCGCGTGCACCCCAGGCGGACCGGGAGACGAAGGTGGTCACTGGCCCCTCCGTCCGGACAGCGCGCAGTCGACGGTGGCGTTGAGCGGCTCGTCCTGTGCGCGCCGCAGCCCTCCGGACGCGTAGACCGCGCCGGGATGCCCGGGCCGGTTCACAATCGGCAATTCCCGCGGATCCGCGGCGAAAGCCTGGCCGGAGCAGATCACGGGGGCGCCGGCCACGGCGGCCGCGGCTATCCCCAGGAAGCCACGGCGGGATGGTCGTTGCGACATGTCGTCTCCAGACGGTCGTGGGGGTACGTCGGCTGACTCGCTCGCGCACCAGAGGTACAGCACACCGGTAGCGCCCCGGTTGCGCCGCCCGGCGGCCATGCAGCGGACGGTGCGTGGGTCCGCCCGTCCCGGCCTGCCGCTATCCGACCCGGGAACGTTGCGGAACGGTGGCCGGGTCGGCCGGGCGGCCGCGGGTGAGGTACTGCGGTACGGGGGTGCGGTTGTCACCGGTGTCGCGGACGAGGCCGTAGCGGACGATGCCCGTCGCCGGGTCCGGCGCGGTGTGCAGGTCGCGCAGGATGGACGCGTGGTCCGTCGGCTGGACGAAGACGTTGTAGTCCTCCCCGGTCTCGTTCTGGTGGAGCGTGACCGCGCCGTCGAGCCAGAAGAACTCGCTCTGCCACATCTGCTGGGCGCCCTCGGGCAGCACGGTGGTGCCGATGCCGGGTGATTCCATCCAGGTCTCGCCGGCTCCGCCCGGCTTGACGTCGTCCATCCGCCGGCCGCCGCCGGAGGCCGCATGGAAGAGCCTGCCCTCCAGGCCCGTCCAGGTGGGCATGGTCAGGCTGCCGCCGGGTTCTGCGGTGACGATCTGCCAGCGGACCAGCACGTATCCCGTGCCGCGCAGGGTCGCGCTCTCGCCGCGGTGGGTGAGGGTGACGTCAGGTCCGACGGTGCTGGTCACGCCCCGTTCCGGCCGGCGGGGCAGTGGGCCGGGCGGCCGGTCGGGGTCGGGCGGGGAGTCGACGGCGTCGACCACGCTGCCGTACCGGGCGGCGGGAGTGGACGTCGGGACCGCGGTGCCCGGTGGGGTGGTCGGCGGCGTGCTCGCCGAGGGGGTGCTCGCCGCCGGCGGGTCCGCCGGCGGCGTACCGGCCCTCCCGGACGTGGGCGGGGCCGGGGAGGGTGGTGTCGTGCAGGGGCGGGTTGCGCAGGCCGGTGACCGGGCGGTCCGGATGCGGTCCTCGGCGCGGGCCCGCCGGCGGTGCCGGGTGCGGATCAGGGTCTGCCACCCGCGCCGGTAGCCTTCGGTAGCTGGGCCAGGGCCAACCGGCAGGTGGTGACGTGATCGGCGGCAGCGTTGCTGCCCGCGTTGCCGGGCCACAGCAGGGCCGCGACCGGCTCGCCGGAGCCGGGACGGCCGTGGTCGGCGAACGCCATCAACGGATGAGGAGCCCGTACGTCGCAGGCCCGGGACATCAGGCGAACCTGGCGGGTGTGGTTCGCATCCCGGGTCAGGTGAAGGCCGTCATGATCCGCTCCCTGATCAGCCGCAGTTGCGTGTTCACGTCGGCCGCCGCGGTGAGGTCGCGGCCGGTGAAGGCTTTGACCATGGTGCGGTCGGTGATGGCGCAGATCATGTGGTTGACACCGCTGGGTGCGATGTCCCGCTGGATCTTCTCCAGGCACTCCTCTGGCGTCCCTGCGATGGAGAGCCGCTCGGCGACCTGCGGCGAGGTCAGTTCGATGCCTCGGGCCAGGTCTCCGGCGGCGATCGCCTCGATGGCCGGCTTCAACTCCGCCGGGTCGACACCGTTGCGGAGCAGCTGCTCCTCGGGCATGGAAGAGGCGTAGATGCCCACCATGCTGCGCGCCGCCTCCTTGGCGACCGCCGAGTCCGGCCCGGTCGCGAAGACCACCCAGGCCCCGATGTCGAGCGATCGCCAGTCCTTGCCGGCACGCTCGGCCCCGGTGCGGATGTGCCGTACCGCGTACTCGTACGCCTCGCGGGTGTAGCTCAGCGCGTGATGGCAGCCGTCCGACAACTCCCCGGCCGCCTCGAAGGACTTGGGCCCGCGCATCGCGCCGAGCTTGAGCGGAACGCGTTCCTGCACGGGCCGCGCGAAGGTGAAGAGCCCGTCGTAGGCGAAGAACTCGCCCTCGTAGGTGAGGGCGCCCTCGTCCAGGAACGTACGCATCACGTGCAGCGCTTCCTTCACGCGCGACAGCGGCTTCGTGCGAGCCCAGTCGATCCGGTACTGGGCGAGCAGTCCGAAGTTGCCGCTGGACAGCACGCCTTCGGCGCGGCCGCCGGTGAGCTCGTCCAGGGTCGCGAGTGCCTGCGCGATCAGCGTCGGCTCCCGCAAGGTCACCGGCGACACACTCGGCCCGAGCCGGATCCGCTCGGTACGGCCGGCTGCCGCCGCGAACAGCAGCCACAGATCCTTGTGCCAGGTCTCGTCGGCCGCGTAACAGGCATAAAAGCCCAGGTCGTCCGCTAATCGAATGGAATCCAAGGACTCGGCCGCGGGGTAGTCGGGGAGCATGGCGTAGCTGAACTTCACGAGCGCCACCTTCGATCGGGGACCTGCATGCGGTGTCCTGCGCTACGTAAGCGCCATGCCCGCATCGAGAGTGCCTCAAGCGCACCGCGTCGAACATCTGCCGGTGGCAATAGCCCTCCGGTCGCCCACCCCGGCCGGCCGGCCGTCACGGCGCCGGCAGCAGGTCCCGCACCAAGGCCCACTCGGCATCGCTCATGTCCGAGCCGTACCGGGCCCGGCGCCCTTCTTCCCCCGGACCAGCAACCCGCCCAGGACTTCTTCCGGGAGAGCCACGTCGGCCGCACGAAGGCCGATCTCCTCACCGGAGTGAAACGCCGCCGACACCAGGGAGAGCGGGAACGGGTAGACGGCGTGCTCGCCCTCGGTATCTTCCTGCACTCGTACGAGCAGGAACCGGAACGGGTGAAGGCATTTCAGGAGTGCGTACGCGCGAGAGCCCCGGATCTCTCCGGGGCCCGCGTCATTCGTCATCTCGGGGTTGCCTACTCGTCCTCTCCGGGCCCTTGCATGATCCGGTCGTTCATCTTCCACACGCCCGAATACGAGGACGCCGCGACGACGTTGCCCCGCTCACCGGCGAAGAGCCGGCCTTACCGAACTCCTTCAGGTGCGCGCAACAGCCGCACGAGCGGCGGAGGAATGGGCACGATCCGCACCTCACCGTCCGCACGTTGCTTGAGGCCGCGCCGGTCGCGCGCCTCGCCGGAGTCGGTCCACGCCTTGCCCGCCGAGGGCCGGGTCTCGGCCAGTTCGATTCGCCGTTCATCCGTACACGAGTGGGGACGTTCACGTGGACGCCGACAACGTGCGTCTGGATGGCAGCGGAGCCGTCGCACTCCTGGCCGACCGTCTGCCGGAAGAAGCGACTGTCGATCCCTCCACGTGCACATGCTTTGCAGTGGCCGACCTCCCGGCGTCTCCCCCGATGAGGTGAGCAATGCCCATGCTGTTCTTCCGCCGCCGGAATCTGCAGGCCAACGGCGTGTAGTACCTGCGCGGCCTGCGAATTGCGCGACTATCGGCGTGATATTGCTGGTGGCGTAATGGCCATGCGGTCCCGGTTACGGGCGCCAATCCGGAGGGCGTCGCCTGACAGCGGCCGCACTGCCGGGTGTCGCGGTGGCGAAGCCCTCGCCAGGATGCGAGCACGGGTAGGGACACCGAGGAAGGACTGCAGTAATGAGCGCTACGGCAGAGATCGGCGTCACGGGACTTGCCGTGATGGGTCGCAATCTGGCGCGCAACTTCGCCCGTAACGGCTATACCGTGGCGCTGCACAACCGCACCGCCTCCCGCACCCGTGACCTGGTGGCGGAGTTCGGTGGCGAGGGAGGGTTCGTGCCCACCGAGAGCGCCGGGGACTTCGTGGCGGCGCTCGAACGCCCCCGACGGCTTGTGATCATGGTCAAAGCCGGCCAGGCGACGGATGCCGTGATCGAGCAGTTCGCACCCCTGCTCGAGTCCGGCGACGTGATCATCGACGGTGGCAACGCGCATTTCGCCGACACCCGCCGTCGCGAGCAGGCTCTGCGCGAGCAGGGAATTCACTTTGCCGGCACCGGCATCTCCGGAGGCGAGGAGGGCGCACTGCACGGGCCGAGTATCATGCCCGGAGGCAGCGTCGAGTCGTACACTTCGCTCGGCCCGATGCTGGAGAAGATCTCGGCGAAGGCGAAGGACGGCGCCCCCTGCGTGACGCATGTCGGTCCGGACGGCGCGGGGCATTTCGTCAAGATGGTCCACAACGGGATCGAATACTCCGACATGCAGTTGATCGGCGAGGCGTTCCAACTGCTGCGGGATGTCGGTGGGTATTCCCCGGGCCAGATCGCGGAGATCTTTCGCACCTGGAACACCGGCCGACTCGATTCGTACCTGATCGAGATCACGGCAGAGGTCCTGTCCCATGTGGACGCGGACACCCGCAAGCCCTTCGTCGATGTCGTCGCCGACCAGGCCGAGCAGAAGGGCACCGGCCGCTGGACGGTGCAGACCGCACTCGACCTGGGGGTACCGGTATCGGGCATCGCCGAGGCGGTCTTCGCCCGTTCCCTGTCCGGGCACGCCGATCTGCGCGCGGCATCCAGGCATCTGGCCGGCCCGAAGCCGCAGCGCCTGAGCGAGGCAGAGACGGACGCGTTCGCCGACCAGGTCGAGCAGGCCCTCTACGCCTCGAAGATCGTGTCCTACACGCAGGGCTTCCACGAGATCGCCGCGGGCAGCACCGCGTACGGCTGGAACATCGACCCGGGCGCCGTGGCCCGCATCTGGCGCGGCGGCTGCATCATCCGCGCCGCGTTCCTCGATCGCATCAGTGCGGCGTACGGCGCCGAGCCCGCATTGATCTCGCTCCTTGCGGACGAGGGCTTCGCGGGTGAGATCGCCGCCGCACAGAACGACTGGCGGGCGGTGCTGAACACCGCGACCGCCCAGGGCGTCCCGACACCGGGCTTCGCGGCGGCGCTGGCCTACTACGACGCGCTACGCGCCGAGCGGCTGCCTGCGGCGCTCACCCAGGGCCAGCGTGACTTCTTCGGCGCCCATACCTACCGGCGAAGCGACCGCGAGGGGACGTTCCACACCCGCTGGGGCGGTGATCGCGCAGAGGTGCCGTCCTGACTGCGACCTCGCGCTTTCACGGGATGCGTCGTCCGAGACGTGATCCCCCGGCCAGCGCCCCTTCGAAGTTGGAGCACATCCATGCGTTCACCGCATCCCGGTCCGGCCGACGAGCCCTCCTTGAGCCCGTCCCGGCGCGGCCTGGTGCGAACCGCCACCACCGCCGGACTGGCGACCGCCGTACCGGTCGTCCTGGGTACGGACCTCGCGTCCGCCACGGCCTCCGCCGGCGATGTCGGCCCGCTGCACCTGCCGCAGGCCACCGCCGGATCACACCGCTGGACCTGCGCGTGCGTTCGTGAAGGCGACCGGCCCCCTGACCGACCCCGCGGCGCACGGCGGCAGCCCGCCCCTCGCTGCCGGGGTTCGGCTTCTCCGACCGGCCCGGCACCACCGGCTGGACCAACGCCCGCATCGCGGCGGCCTGGGCCGCCCTCATGGAACGCCCGGGCTACACCCGGTACATCGCCCAGGGCGGCGACTGGGGCGGCGCCGTCACCACCCAACCGGGCAAGCTGCGGCCCAAGGGCCTGCCGGGAGCGCAGCTGTACTTCCCCGAGTACACCTCACCCCGCCGGTCACCGGCACGACCACTCCCGCCGAACAGACGGCACTCGCCCAGATCCAGACCTTCTTCAGCCGGCTCTCCGGCTACTCCCTGGAACAGCCGACCCGTCCGCAGACCATCGGCTACGCCCTCGCCGACTGGCCCCCGGATTCGGGTCACGGCTGCTGATCCGCCGGGTGGCGGACGAGGCCGGGGTTCGGTGGGTCAGCGGGCGGTTCGGGCGCGGTGTCGGCGTACCGCGTCGCGGTTGGCGCACCGTTGGGAGCAGTAGCGCTGCCGCCCGGTGCGGGAGGTGTCGGCGAAGTCCCCGAGACCGGGAACTTCCAGGCGCATCGCCGGCCTCACTCTGAACCGGAACCCAGGGCCGCTCGAAGACCGCGTCAACCGAGCACTCATCGTGCCCGCTCCACCAGAGTCGTGCCGGAGCCCCTCGAAGTGAACGAACGCAACCATGACGCCGCCGCCGGCGTCGTCGTCCAGGGCGCCCAGGACCGGTGGGCCGGGACGACGTTGGGGGTGGGTGCGGGATGACGCGTGCGACGGGGGCACTGCTGGGGCTGGCCATCGGGGATGCCATGGGCTTTCCCACGGAGTTCAACACTTTCGCCCGGATCGAGGCGGAGTTCGGGGAGTGGCGTTCGCTGCCGCTGCCGGTCTCCTCGGGCACGGCGTACGTCACGGACGACACGCAGATGACGCTCGCGCTCGGCGAGGCGCTGCACACGGTGCTGGCCGGCGGGCCGCTTACCGCCGGGCGCATGGAACCGCCGGTGCGGGCGCACTTCCTGAGCTGGTATCACTCGCCGGAGAACAACCGGGCTCCCGGGGGGACGTGCCTGCGCGCGTGCGAGGCGCTGGAGCGGGGCGGTCCCTGGCAGCGGGCGAGCGTGGTGGGGTCCAAGGGCTGCGGGGCGAACATGCGGGTCGCGCCGATCGGCCTGGTCCCGGGGCTGAGTGCTGAACAGCGCTCCGGCGCGGCCCAGTTGCAGTCGGGCCTCACCCACGGGCACCCCACCGCGCTGGCAGCCGGCGATGTGACCGCGCACACCGTCCACCTGCTGGTCCAGGGCACGGACCCGCAGGACTTGCTGCCTCTGCTGCGTGCCTACGCGGAGGCGAACCGGACGGTGTACCGGGCCGACTGGCTGGGCGATCTGGCCGAGCACGCCCAGGATGTGGACCGGGTCTCCTTCATCTCCCGCGGCTGGCAGGAGTGCCTGGCCGTCCTGGACCGGGTCGAGGCCGCGCTGCCGGACGCCGATCCGGACGCCGACCCCTGCCTGGCCACCGGCGAGGGGTGGATCGCCGAGGAGGCGTTCGCCACCGCGCTGTTCTGCTTCCTCCAGCACCCCGACGACCCGCCGGCCGCCGTGCGCCGCGGCGCCTACTCCGGCGGGGACTCCGACTCGATTGCCGCGCTGGCCGGGGCGTTCGCCGGCGCGTGCCACGGGGCGGCGGCCTGGCCGCCGGAATGGGTCGAGGTCATCGAGTACCGCGAGCGCCTGCTGGCGCTCGGCGCGGCCTGGGACCAGTAGCCCGCCGCAGCGCCGGATCCCCCAGGTGCCGTGAACCGGCCGGAGTCGGTGCAGGCGCCATAATGGAGCGGCAGGCTGTAGGGGTACGCGAGCGGGGAGTCGGCCCTCGTTGGTCGTGGTGCTCATGAGTGCTGTTCTTCCTTCTGCGCGCCGACCGGCCCCGTGGCTGTCTGGGCGGGGATCTCCGGGGGAGCGGCGAGCAGTTCGGTGAGGTGTTCCCTCGCCCGCCGGAGCCGGGAGTCGTCCAGTTCGAAGGTGGGGCTGGCGTGCAGACCCGGCTTGTCGGCCGTGTCGGGGTGCGGATTGCGGTAGATCCGCTGGGCGAGGTCGCGCAGCTCCAGCATCAGCGGCACCGCCTTCTCCATCTCGCGCGGCTTCCCGTCGAAGACCCTCTCGAAGAGCACGAGCAGCCGGGCGTAGGTGTCGTTGAAGTCCTCGACCGCCCGATGGATCTCCGGGTACGGCGCGAAGTGCGCCGACTTCGCCTCCGGATCGATGGGGTACGCGTCCTGCCAGGTGACGTCGATCAGCGGGCCGCTCGGCTGCGTACGCGGCAGGTCGTGGGGCCCGTAGCTGCGGCCCGTGACGATTTCGTTGAAGCGGAAGTAGTGGGCCACCTGCCGCTGTTCGCCGAAGATCTTGTCGTCGCTGTCCCAGATCGAGTCCTGGGCCCCCTCGCCCTGCTCGCTGATCACCTCGATGGCGAGCAGGGCGCTCTTGAGGTCGGTGATGCGGAAGGTCTCGCCGCCGGAGTTGTAGAAGTCCTCGGGGCCCACCTGCTCTGCGGGGTCGCCGGTGAAGATGGTCTGCTCCGCGCTCCGGGCGGTTTCCTCCAGGGCGATGATGCCGCGCCTGATCGCGTCGTAGAACTGTCCGATCGAGGTCCAGCCGGTCTCGTCCGGATTCGACGGCACGAAGGAGTGGGGGCGCTCGATGAGCAGGAACGTCTCCAGCGCGTCCGGCGAGAAGTGCTGGAGCGCGATGGGCGGAAGGCTCGCGTCGCCGAAGGGCAGCCGGGCCGGGTATCCGGGGGTGAGCTTGCCCATGTCCGGGGTGCCGCCGACCGCGTTCAGCAGGTTGCCCGCGAGCGTCATGTGCAGCATTTCCTCCAGGAGGACGCTGCGGATCACCTCGCACGCGTAGGCGTTGGTGCCCGGCACGATGGAGTACAGGCCCGACATGTAGACGGGGATCGTCAGGTGCTCGATCTCCACCGCGGCCTGGAGGTACGTCTTCAGCTCGGGCAGGTCCTTCGGCGGCCGGTACTCCTTGGCCGCCAGGTCGTACATCGTGGTCACTGCGCCACCTCCTGGATGCGGGCTGCGCGCGGGCCCGCGACGGTGACCGGCTGGTGCAGCTCTGCCAGGTCGCGGTGGATGCGCTCGGCGCTGCGCAGGGCCAGCGCCGCCATCGTGAGCGTCGGGTTGCTGGTGCCGACCGACGGCATCGAGCCGCAGCCGACGGCGAACAGGTTGGGGTGGTCGTGGGTGCGCTGGTAGGTGTCGACGACGGATGTGCCCCGCTCTGCACCCATGACGTGCGTACCGGCCCCGTGTCCCGCCCCGTGGTACACGAGGTCCAGCTCCTCCAGCACGCCGTCGGGGGAGTGGCGGTAGTGCCCCAGCGGATAACTGCCGTCGGCCTGCGCGCCGTACGAGCTGCGGTCGGTCGCCCCCAGCAGCTTGAAGATCTCCAGCGCGGCGAGTCGCGCGGCGTACATCCCGTCCCTGACGTGCTTGGCCAGGTCGTAGTGGATGATCGGGCGGGGGTTGCCCATGGCGTCGCGGTGGCGGCTCGGGTCGATGGTGACCCGGTTGGCGGGGTCGGCGTGCTGCTCGACGGCGATCTGGAGCTGCACCTGCCGGTTGAGGTGCGAGCCCAGCGCGCTGCGCAGCGCAGGGCCGTAGCGCCCGTCGGGGTTCACCTCTCCGTCGGCATCCCCGCCGAGGCCGAGCATCCCGCTCACGCTGCTCATCGGGGCTCCCGTGGCCCAGCCCCAGCCCCAATTGCCGATCTCGACCCGGAAGGGCGCCCGCTGCCTGCGGCCCTCCGCGGTGCGGAAGCACTCCAGCCCCGAGGTGTGACCCGGGCCCCGGTACGGGCCGACCGGCATCTCCGGAGGCGTCTCGGCCCAGGCCAGCAGGGTGGGGTGGTCCATGAGGTGCTTGCCCACGTTGCCGCTGCTGTTGGCCATGTGCGAGGCGAGCAGCAGGACCGCGTTCTCGATGGCGTGCGCGGCCAGCACCACGACATCGGCCTCGGCACGGTACGCCCGGCTCGCGGGCGTCGCCGGATCGCCGTACTCGCGGAACTCCACACCCCGCACGGTGTTCCCGCGCCCCGGCAGCACGCGGCTGACGACGCAGCGCGTCGCGATCCGGACCGTGCCGGTGAAGTCCTGCTGGAGCCGGAGCGGCGAGGACTTCGCCTGTACGGGGCAGACGGGCACGCAGCTGGCGTTGCCCACGCAGCGCTCGCCGAAGTTGGGCACACCGACCGCACCGCGCGGCTTGTAGGTGCTGCCGTCGGCGGTCGGGTAGCCGGCGTTGGGCGTGCTGTTGCGGGCTTGCGGCAGCCCGTACACCTGGAGCCGGTACTCCCGGTTCCCGGCGACCTTGTCGATGACCGTCCTGGTGTCGAGCTTCTTGTGGAAGAGCTTGTCCTGGTAGCTCGGCGGGATCTGCTCCATCGGGTACTCGTGGTCCGCGGGCACGGTGCCGAGCCGGTGCTGCTCACGGCTTTCGCCAGCCGTGCCGAGCAGGTACTCGGCGTCGCGCAGGTGCTGCTCCAGGTCGGCGGCGCCCAGCGGCCAGTCCAGGCCGTAGTGGTACGCCGTCCGCGTCGAGAAGTCCTCGGGGAACATCCTGGGGACGGCACCCAGCCAGTGCATGCCCGCGCCCCCGAGGACGCGCAGGTAGTCGGTGCCGTAGGGCAGTGGCCCGGTCTGGAGGAAGTGGCCGGTGGCGCGGTAGCCGTCGGGGTTCCCGGGGCCGCCCGGGCTCAGTTCCAGGACGTCGGGGGAGGGCGCCGCACGATTGGGCCGGTACGCGGAGTTGGGCACCTTGGCGACGGCGGATGAGAAGGTGCGTACGGAGTCCTGGTAGTCCCCCCAGTTGTCGGTGCCGCCGTTGCCTGCCTCCAGCACCAGCACGCGCCAGTTCTTCCTGCCCAGGTGGCGGGCGACGAGGCTGCCCGCCCAGCCGCTGCCCACGACGATCGCGTCGTAGTGGCGGCCGTCGACGGCAGCGCCGGTCGTGTGGACGCTCATCGGTCATTCACCTGCTTCCGGAGAGGTCTCCCGCACGGGATGGGACGAGGCGGGTGGTACG
Organism: Streptomyces sp. CNZ287; assembly: GCF_007827615.1. Taxonomy (NCBI): domain Bacteria; kingdom Bacillati; phylum Actinomycetota; class Actinomycetes; order Kitasatosporales; family Streptomycetaceae; genus Streptomyces; species Streptomyces sp. CNZ287. Next base: position 67,001 of record NZ_VISV01000016.1, read on the forward strand.
GCGGACGGGGAGACGGCCCGGGAGCTGCGCGGTCCGGGCAGCAGATGGGCCGGCGTACTCCCGCCGGCTTCTCCGGCCGAGCCGTACGAGCCGGCGTCGTACGGCACGGCGCCGCCGTGGCCCGCATCCTCCGCGGCGATCCGGGCGGCCAGTTCCGCCTCGGTGGGGAGTTCGGGCGGTTCATCCCCCCAGGTTCCGAAGCCCGGGGGTTTCGCGCCCGCCGGGTGGCCGCCGAAGGCGCGCCACACCAACCCCTCGGGATAGCTTTCCGGCGAGGCGACGAACTCCTGGTTCGGCCGGTCCCGGCGCAGCTCGGCGTGGGCGGCGGGCGCGATGCGCGGGAACGCACCGGTGTACCAGAGGTAGATCAGCGCTCGCGCCAACTCCCGCTCCAGCGCGGGGAGCCGGGACGGACCGAGGCCGCCTTTGTGGGCCTCTTCCCAGACGCCGAGGAAGGCATCGAGGCTCCGGTGGCCGATCTCCCGGCGTGCGGTGTCGAAGTAGAGCTGCGCCATGCCGGTGCTGCGCAGCTCGTACGCGGTGAAGCCGGTGAGCGGCACGCACAGCCTCACGAAGCGGTCGAGGGGGGCGGGGCCGGCGTTCTGCGCGGCGTCGTGATCAGTCATGCGAACCCCTCACCGAAGGGACTGTGAGAGCAGGTGGGCGGCATGCGCCGCGCGCCGGCGCGCCGAGGTCGTGCACCGTCGGCGACGCCGGCCCGGGGCCGGTTCGTGGGCCGGCGGCCGTCCCGGAGGGCCTCCGAGGGGTCTGGCATGTGGGGGGATCTCCTTCCGCAGCGGGCAGTGCGCCTCAGCCGGATGCCAGGTGTCTGCCACACGCACGCGTCGCAGCAAACGCTCGAACCGGGAAGCGGGCGAGGGGACGCGGACCCGTGCGGCGCCCGATCCTCCGGGCGGCACGGCGAGAGAAACGGTTCTCCTCCCTGGGCTCAACGCCCCTTTCGGGAAGGAGATTTCATCACTGCGGGGGAGGGTTCGGACGGTTGAACGCGCACGCCGGCCGTGGTCAGACGGAGCCCGGGAGCATGTCCAGCTCCCGGGCTCCAGGTTGCCGCCCATTTGCGCACACCGGCGGCGTTGAAGAGCCGCGGGTCATGTGGAGATCGACGTGTTCTGCCTTTGAACTACAGCCACGGGAGAGGCGCCGGAGGGACTTGAACCCCCATCCGTCGATGTTCGCCCACGCTCGGTCGGTCCGGTGTCCGGCGGCGAATGCTGAGACTGGAGCGAGAGCGGATGGCCCGCACCGGGTCCGTCTTCCACGAGTCCGTCGAGGGGTCCAGGGTCCACGCCTCGGAGGCGTCGAGCACCGGCAGCTTGCGCACGAAGGTGTGCAGGTCGGTGAGCTGCTTCTCCAGGAACAACAGGTACGGGACGGGCACCTGGGGCAGCAGCACCGTACCGTCGACCACCACGTCCGCGGCCGCCAACCGGTTCGCCCACTCCCTCGTCGCGGTCACGTCGAAGAGCCGCGTCAGCGTCCCGCGGTCGCCCGCAGCGCGTCCCCCGCTCTGGAGTCGCCGGTGTCCCCGTGACGTGTTGTCGTCCGATGGCACTTGGTCGTGGCGCCTGGGCATCGGGCTGTGGACGTGGTCCGCTGGGCCGGTGGCCGCGGCCCCGCCGTCCGGCGGCGGGCGTTCGCCGCGCTCGCCGTACGCTCCGGCGTGGCCCGGGCCGGCCGGTCGCGGGTACCGGCCGAGGAGAGGCCGAGCGGGCGGCCTCCGCCCCAGGTGCCACGGACACGGCGTCGACCGAGGAGACGTATGAGTGACGAACATCGCCGGGCGCCGGACGCAGTCGTCGTCGGTGCGGGCCTGGCCGGCCTGGCGTGCGCCCTGGACCTGTGCCGCGCCAGATGGCGCGTGACCCTGCTGGAGGCGTCCGACGGCGCGGGCGGCCGGATGCGCACGGACCGGCGGGACGGATTCCTGCTGGACCGGGGCTTCCAGGTGTTCAACACCTCGTATCCACAGGTGAAGCGGCGTCTGGAGCTCAGCAGCCTGCGACTGCGGCCCTTCACCGCGGGCATCATCGCGCACACCCCGGACGGGCCTGTGCGCCTCGCCGATCCGACCAGGGAGCCCCGTGCGGCATGGACGCTGCTGCCGGGGCGGGTCCTGACGGCCCGCGATCTGGCCGCGATGGCGGCACTCACCGTACGGGACGCCGTTCTGCCCGTGTCCGTCACCGGAAGGCGCCGGGACCGGTCCACCTCGGCAGCCCTGTCCGGGGCGGGACTGTCGGACGCCGTGATCGCCGGCATCCTGCGGCCCTTCCTCTCCAGCGTCTTCCTGGAGGACCGGCTGGAGACCTCGGCGCGGTTCTTCCACCTGGTCTGGCGGAGCATGGTCCGCGGGTCCCTGTGCCTGCCGGCGGAGGGCATCGGCGCCGTACCGGCCCAGCTCGCCGCCGGCCTGCCCGATGGCGTCCTGCGCCTCGGCACGCCCGTCGAGGAGGTCACCGACGACGGAGTGCTGCTCGGGAACGGGAGTGAGGTGCCGGCCCGGGTCGTCGTGGTGGCGACGGAACCGGCGACCGCCGCCCGCCTGGTGCCGGACCTGACCGTGCCGGACACCCGCACCGTCACCACGTACTACCACGCCACCGGCCGCCCGCCGGCGGCCGAACCGATCCTGAGGGTGGACAGCACCGGAGCGGTCCTCAACACCTGCGTCCTCAGCGAGGTCGCTCCCACCTACGCGCCCCCCGGCACCGGACTGATCTCCACCTCCGTCCTGGGCACCGACCGGCCCGGCAGGGCACAGGCGGTGCTCCGGCGTCTGGCCGAGCTGTACGGCACCGACACCGGCACGTGGGAGCAGGTCGCTGCCCGCACGGTCGAGGGTGCGCTGCCGGCGATGCTTCCCCCGTGGTCTCTGAGCCGCACCACCCGCCTCGGCCCGGGGAGGTACGTGTGCGGGGACCACCGGGCGACCGGCTCCGTGCAGGGCGCCCTGGCGTCGGGTACGCGCGCCGCGCGAGAGGTGAGGGCCGACCTGGGACCGGAGAGGTGACGCCGGGGTGCGGGCGGGGCCGGGCCGACGCCGCACGGGTATGTCCGGTTACTCCGGCCGCCGGCTTCGGCGCCTACGGTCCCGGGCCGTGTGCTCGGACTGTGCACGAAGCGCAGGCGGCCCTTGCAGGGCTGGACGCCCTCGTCGAACGGCGAGCCCGGTGACCCCCCGCAACACCGGGGACTCCGACGTACTCGTCATCGGCGGTGGTGCGGCCGGTCTCAGCCTCGCTCACCGGCTGACGGAGGACGGCGCTGCCACCGTGACGCTGGTCGAGCCGCCGGACGGTCCGCTGCGTCCTGCAGAGCGGACCTGGTGCTACTGGGGGGCGGGCGTCGACGGCCTCGAAGAGGCGGTCAGCGGCTCCTGGTCCGTGCTGCGTCTGCATGGCACCGACGGCCGGCCGGTCACCGTGGGACCGGCACCGTTCACCTACCGCATGGTGCGCTCCGCCGACTTCGAGCGGATGGTCCACGGCCTGCTGGGCCGTACGGACCGCGGACGTCTGCTGCGAGCCACGGTGGAATCGGTGCGCGGTGTACCCGGAGGCGCGGAGGTCCGGTGCACGCTGCCCGCGGGCCGGTCCCTGACGCTGCACGCCCGGAGGGTCTTCGACTCGAGGCCGCTGCCCGGTCTGCCGCCGGCGCGCACGCGGCTGCTGCAGCACTTCCGCGGCTGGTTCGTACGCACCGGCACCGACCGGTTCGATCCCGCGGTCGCGGATCTGATGGACTTCCGGGTCCCCCAGCCGGCACACGGGCTCGCCTTCGGCTACGTCCTGCCGCTGGCGCCGGACCGGGCGCTCGTGGAGTACACCGAGTTCTCCCGCACCGTGTTGAGCACCCGGGCGTACGAGTCGGCACTCGGGCACTACTGCCGCGAGATCCTCGGACTCGGCGCGTTCACCCCGGAGCGGACGGAGCAGGGAGTCATCCCCATGACCGACGCCCGCTTCCCGCGGCGCGCCGGCGCCGCCGTGTTCCGCATCGGGACCGCCGGCGGCGCCACCCGTCCCGCCACCGGCTACACCTTCGCCGCGGTGCAGCGGCACAGCAGAGCCGTCGCCGCGACCCTGCGGGACGGCCACGGGAACGTCCCGGCACCCCACGGGCGCCGGGCGCTGGTCATGGACGCGGTCCTGCTGCGGGCCCTGGACACCGGACGGATCGACGGACCCGCCTTCTTCACCGGCCTGTTCCGCCGGATCCCGGCCGAACGCCTGCTGCGGTTCCTCGACGGCACCACCTCACCTCGGGAGGAGTGGGGCATCGGACTGCGCACCCCCGTTTGGCCGATGCTCCGTACGGCGGTCGAGGTGCCCTTTCTGCCGCGCCGCTCCGAGCCCGCCGCCCGGATCGGAGGAAGCGGCCGATGACCCGCCCACGACGCCCGCTCGACCACGACAAGGAAGTGCGCCCTGTGCCCCCCCGCCGCACCACCGCCCCCCGCCGGGGCCGCGACCGCAAGGCCGAGATCCTCTTCCCCGCGCCCGGTGCGGAGCGATTCCGACGCGGGGACGAGCCGTCCGTCGCGGTGATCGGCGGCGGAATCGCCGGACTGGCCGCGGCCACCCTGCTGGCCGAACGCGGCGCGCGCGTGACCCTCTACGAGAAGGAGGACTCACTCGGCGGCAGGCTCGCCGGGTGGCGCACCACCCTCGCGGACGGCAGCGCGGTGACCATGACCCGCGGCTTCCACGCCTTCTTCCGCCAGTACTACAACCTTCGCGGACTGCTCCGCCGCACCGACCCCGGCCTGGAACGCCTCACCCCGCTGCCCGACTACCCCCTGCGGCACAGCGGCGGCCCGGCCGACAGCTTCGCCCGCGTCCCCAGGACCCCGCCCCTCAGCGCGCTCGGATTCGTCGCCCTCAGCCCCACCTTCGGGTGGCGGGATCTCGCCGCCATGGACGCGCGAGCCGCACTCCCGCTCCTCGATGTGCGCGTCCCCGAGGTCTACGAGCACTTCGACACCGTCACCGCCACCGGGTTCCTGGAAAGCGTGCGCTTCCCCGACGCCGCGCACCACCTGGCCTTCGAGGTGTTCTCCCGCAGCTTCTTCGCCGATCCGCGCGAACTGTCGGCCGCGGAACTGCTGCTGATGTTCCACGTCTACTTCCTCGGATCGGCCGAGGGCCTGCTCTTCGACGTACCGGGCGATCCCTTCCCCCAAGCGCTGTGGGACCCGCTCGGCGACTACCTGCGGTGCCTCGGAGCGAGCGTGCGCACCGGCACCCCCGTGCTCGGGGTCCGCACCCGCGACGGCGGGGGAGCGGACGTGATCACGGATACCGGTACCGACGGCCACCAGGCCGTGGTGCTCGCCCTCGACGCCGCGGGCCTGCGCCAGGCCGTCGCTGCGTCACCCGGCCTGGGCACTGCCGCATGGCGTGACGACATCGCCGCCCTGCGCACCGCGCCGCCGTTCCTCGTCTCCCGGCTCTGGCTCGACCGGGCGGTCCGCGCCGACCGGCCCGGATTCCTCGGCACCAGCGGCTACGGCGGGCTCGACAACATCAGCATCCTGGAGCGGTACGAGGGCGAGGCCGCCCGCTGGGCGGCGCGGACCGGGGGCTCGGTCGTGGAACTGCATGCCTACGCCGTAGATCCGGCGGCGGAACAGGAACAGGAACAGGACGTGCTCGTCGACCGGCTGCACCAGGTGTACCCGGAGACCCGCGAGGCACGCGTCGTCGACGCGCGGCACGAATGGCGCTCGGACTGCCCGCTCTTCGCGGTCGGCTCCCACCGTCGGCGCCCCACCGTGCGTACCCCCCACCCATGGCTGACCCTGGCCGGTGACGGAATCCGCTGCGATTTGCCCGTGGCCCTCATGGAACGAGCCGCCACCACCGGCTTCCTCGCCGCGAATGCCCTGCTCGCCGACCGGGGGGTACGCGGACAGGTGCTGTGGACGGTTCCGCGCTCGGGCCGGTCACCCCTGCTTCGGGCACTCGGGGCGGTCGCAGGACGGCATCCGGTCCGCTGACCCCGCGCCGCTCCCGGGTAGCCGAGAGGGGCGGCCACCGGGGCCGCGCGTCACCCGGGGAACCGCCCCGTGCTGCGCAGCGTCCAGCGCCGTTCGGCGTAGGCCAGGTCGTCGCGCCACAGGCGCCCGGCCGTACGGCGCATCAGCGGGCGCAGCACGGGGGCGGCGGCTCGCGCCACGGCGAAGCCGGGCCGGTCGGACGCGGCGACGACCGCCTCGACCACGGCGGTGCGCGGACGCTCGTGGTCCGGCCCGGTCAGCGGTGTCGCATGCGTCTCGACCACGGACGTGGCGCCCTCGCCGCCGGTGATGCGCATGACGACCGTGCGCGGCTCCGGCGCCGTGAACTCGGCCCGTACGGGGACCACGAGCCGCCCGGCCACACGGAATGAGACATCGACGACGAAGGCGTCGTCCTCGTCGCCCTGCGGCTCCCGCACCACCGACAGGTCGACGAACGCATACGGGTGGAACCACGAGCCGTGCCACGGATCGAGCCGGTTGGCCACCACGTCCTGCGGTTCGCACCGCCCCGCCGCCGTGAAGACCGCGTCCACCCCACTGCCCGTCGTGGGCCGCGGGGGCACGACAGGCAGCTCCGTGGGCTCCTCGCCACCCACGTCGTCCAGCCGCACCCAGACGAGCACGCCGTCGTCGTGCACGGGAAACGGCTCCCAGCCGGCGGCCGGGGAACCGTCCAGGGCCAGCCCGTGCCAGCGGCAGACCAACGTGCCGCACACCACCCGGCCGTCGCGCAGGGGGGCGCCCAGGTGCGGGCAGACACCCGAACCGGCGTGGGGCTCGCCGTCGTCCGAGCGCCACAGCACGACCTCCACCCCGCCGACCGTCCGGCCGTACGGGCGGTCGCCCGCGCGCACGTCGCGGGAAGCGCCGGCCACGAACCAGTTGCCGGACGGACGGGCGGATGCCCGCTTGAGCGCGTCGGCGATGAGCGCCGGGCGCGCCCGGCGCCACGTCGCCTCCTGCGCCGTCCAACCCGGCCCGGAGCCCCGCCGCCGCAACGGCGGCGACCAACGCTTGCCGCCCCTTCGACCGCTCACCGCACCGGTCCCTTCCACTCGACTGCCGCTCCGGCCGCCGGGCCCGCCCGCCACGGGGCGCGGGTACGCCACCGGGCGCTGGCCACGCCCAGTACACCGCCCGCGGCGGTTGCCGCGCGACGCCGGCGCGACACCACCGCGCGACGATGCAGCACGGTGTAGTCCTGCTCGGCGATCGCTTCGAGAATCCCGCCGTAGAGGGTGAACGCGGCACGGATGCAGGGGCGCACCCGCGGATCGAGTATGGCGATGCCCGGCTCCGCCGTCCGGTACACGTCCCGCGTCATGGCCTCCGCCGCGACGAGAGCGGCGCGGATCCGGCGGTCACGGCGCCCGGTGCGCCTGCTCCACTCCAGCAGGGGCCTGTCCACACCGTGCGCGGCCAGCAGGTCGCCGGGCAGGTAGACACGGCCCCGGTCGAGATCCTCGCCCACGTCGCGCAGGAAGTTGGTGAGCTGGAACGCCACACCGAGCGCGGCTGCGTGCGGTGCCGCCTCCTCCCGAGCCGTGACCGTGCCGAGGACCGGCAGCATCTGCAGGCCGATCACCGCCGCCGAACCATGCACGTATCCCTGCAGATCGGCGTACGTGGGGTAGTGGGTCACGGTCAGATCGGCACGCATCGAGGACAGGAAGTCGGCGAACAGCGCGTGGTCGATGTCGTACCGGTCGGCGGTGTCCGCGACGGCCCGGACCACCGGTTCGCCGCCCGCTCCGGTGCGCAGTCCGCCGGCCAGGTCGCTCTCCAGGCGGCGCAACTGCCGGTCGCGCTCCTCGGCCGTGCGATGCCGGTCGTGGTCGTCGACGATGTCGTCGGCCCGGCGGGCGAAGCCGTACAGGGCGTGCACGGCCGAGCGGCGTTCGAGCGGCAGCAGCCGGGTTGCCAGGAAGTAGGTCTTGCCGTGGCGGGCGTTGAGCCGCCGGCACCGGGTGTAGTCGGTGCGCAGCGCGGGATCGGTGATCCCGGCGGCGTCCAGTTCACGACGGGTCATCGGCACCTGCTGGGACCGGAACGGGAGCTGTGCCGGGGACGGCCGGGGGCCGGCGCGGCGGGGCGGGCCGGGGGCCGCCTCCGCCGGTGACGCGGGCGGCGGCGAGTTTGCCGCTGATGAGGACGGTCGGAATGCCGACCCCCGGAGTGGTCCCGCAGCCTGCGAGTACCACGTTGTCCAGCCCCCGTACGAGGTTGCGCGGGCGGAACGGTCCGGTCTGGGCGAAGGTGTGGGAGACCGAGAAGGGGCTGCCGGCGGCGTGGCCCTGCCTCGCCCAGTCGAGCGGCGTCACCAGGAGCTCTTCCCGGACACTGTCCGCGAACCCGTCCAGGCCCCGGCGCTCCAGTTCGCCCACCAGGCGGTCGCGGTAACGGGGGCCGAGCTCCTGCCATGCGAGGGCCGCGGGACCGACCGCGGTGTTGGGACAGGGGGCGAGGACGTAGTGGAGATGGCGTCCCGGCGGTGCCAGGGCGGGGTCGTGTGCGGTGGGGCGGGTGATCAGGAGGGAGGGGTCGCTCATCAGCTTGCCCGTGCGGGTCAGCTCCTCGAAGGTGCCCTCCCACGCGGCGCCGAAGGAGAGGGTGTGGTGGGCGAGGTGCGGCCAGGTGCGGTCGGTGCCCGCGTGCAGGATCACGGCGGACGGTGAGTGACACAGCCGGGCCGGCCGCCGGGGCGTCCGCCCCAGCAGCCCGTAGGCGGCAGGCAGCTCACACGTGAGCACCACCGCGTCACAGGGGATGCGGTCGCCGGAAGCCAGGCGGACGGCCCGTACGCGACCCACGGAGTGCTCCAGCGCGCGTACTTCGGCCTTCCAGCGCAGATCGGCACCCGCTTCCGCCGCCGCATCGGCCATGGCGCGGGGGAGAGCGTGCACGCCGCCCTTCGGGAACCAGACGCCGGCCACGGTGTCCATGTACGCGATCACCGCGTACGCCGCGAGTGCGCGGGCCGGGGTCACCCCGGCGTACAGCGCCTGGAAGGAGAAGATGCGGCGCAGGCGCTCGTCGGAGAGGAAGCGGCCGATGCGGCCGTCCAGCCGTCCGAAGCCGCCCAACGCCGCCAGCCGGGCCAGATCCGGGTGCAGCAGTTGGAAGGGTGAGTCGAAGTTGGCGTCGATGAAACGGCTCATCTGTGCCCGGTAGAGGCGTTCCAGCCACTGCCGCAGGTCGCGGTAGCCGGCCGCCTGTGCCGGTCCGGCGAAGCGGCGCACCTCCGCCTCCATCGCCTCGCCGTCGGTGTGCACGTCGAGCGAGGACCCGTCCGCGAAGCAGGCACGGTAGGCCGGATGCAGAGCCGTCAGCTCTACCCGGCGGTGGAGGCTGTCGCCGACGGCGGCGAACGCCTCGTCGGCCAGGTGCGGCATGGTCAGCACGGTGGGGCCGGTGTCCATCTCGTAGCCGCCCTGCAGCACGCGGCCGGCCCGGCCGCCGGGGCCGGCGTCCCGTTCGACGACGGTGACGCGGCGGCCCGCACCCAGCAGGTGCAGGGCGCAGGCCAGTCCGGACAGCCCGGCCCCCACCACGACGACATGGCCGGTCGGTCCCGGCACCCTTTTCACGCGGCCTCCTCCCCTCCGCGCGGGTCCACGCGTGTCGCGCGCTCGACCAGCGCGGCGAACTCGTGCCGGGGGGCAGGGGGCGCGCCGGAGCGGTCGAAGTGCACGAGGCTCAAGCCCGCCAGTTCCTCGATCTTCGCTTCCACCAGATCCCGGGCACCGATCCGGCGCAGCGCGGACCGCACCTGCCGCACGGCCTTCCCGGACCCCGGGTCCGCGTCCGGGGCCAGCGCTGCGGCGGCCTGGTGATCACCGGTTGCGTCGGCGAGCCGGACGGCGACGGCGAGGAGGTAGGTGAGCTTGCGGGAGCGCAGGTCGTCGTCGGCCGGTTTGCCGGTCAGCGCCGGGTCACCGAAGGCACCCAGGAGGTCGTCACGGAGCTGGAAGGCCAGCCCGGCGCACCGGCCTGCCGCCCGCAGCGCGTCCAGCGCGGGCGTGTCGGCCCCGGCCAGGGACGCTCCCAGCGCGAGGGGCCGGGCGGCGGTGTACAGGGCGCTCTTCAGGGTGGCGATGGTCAGCGCCTCACCGACACCGGACGCACGTGTGGCCTGGGCGCGCAGGTCCCGGTACTGTCCGGCGACCATCTCGGTGCGCATGGCACGCCACTCCTCGCACAGACGCGAGCCGTGCGGCGTACCGAGCGCCGTCTCGGTGAGCACGTCGTCCGCCCAGGCAAGCGCCAGATCACCGGTGAGAACGGCGGCCGAGGTGCCGAAGGACTCCGAGGAGCCGTGCATGCCCGCTGCCCGGTGCCTGCGGGCCATGTGGACGTGCAGGGCCGGTGCGCCCCGTCGCCGCACTGATCCGTCCATCACGTCGTCGTGCAGGAGGGCGCACGCCTGGAGCAGTTCGAGGGCTGCACCCGTCCGCAGGAGGGCGGTGGCTTTCCCCGAGCCGCCTGCGGCGCGCCAGCCGCAATGGGCGAACGCGGTGCGCAGCCGTTTGCCGCCCTGCACGGCCAGTGTGGCGAGGCGGTCGGCCAGCTCCCGGGCGAAGACGGGATCGACGGCACGGGAGTGCCGCAGCCGTTCGCCGAGTACCTGCTTGAGGACGGTGCCGACGGCGTTCGCCGCGTCGGTCGCGGTGAGAGGGGCGTCGACGGGGTCGGCCGGCGGGGCCGCCGTCGGCGGCAGTCCAGTCATGCGGAGCCCCCTTCTCATTCTTGGTCGTCCGGACCCCGCTGCCTGCGCCGGGTGCCCTGTTGCGGATGCACTGATTCCTTCCCGGTCCGGAGCTGAATCCGGCCGAACTCACCTCAGTGGCGCAACGTCATGGGGCTCATGGCGGTATGTCGCCCCGCGCGTGTTCCTGTTCGCGTACGTCCGTGAGGTCGGCGAGCCGGTCCAACTGCCGCAGCGGCCGGGCGACGCGCTGGTTGCCGGCCAGCAGGTCCCGGTGGCGGTCGAAGAAGGCCCAGTAGCCGGCGGTGTACGGGCACGCGTGGTCGCCGGTGCGGTCGCCTGGCCGGTAGACGCAGGGGCCGCACAGGTCGCTCATGCGATTCACGTAGGCGCCGCCCGACGTGTAGGGCTTCGTCGTCATCCGGCCGCCGTCGGCGTACTGGGACATACCGACGACGTTGGGCAGCATCACCCAGTCGTAGCCGTCCACGAAGCAGCGGTGGAACCAGTCCGTGACGGCGGCGGGGTCCCAGCCTCGCTGGAGTGCGTGGCTGCCGAGGATCATCAGCCTGGGGATGTGGTGCGTCCAGCCGGTGTCACGCACCTGGGCCAGGACGGTGCGCAGGCAGTGCGCCCGGACGGCATCCGCGTCCAGGTCGTTCCACCAGTCGGGTGGCGGGGCGGTGTGCCGCAGCTCGTTGGAGCGCCGGTAGTCCTCGCCGAAGTACCAGTACACCTGCCAGACGTACTCGCGCCAGCCGGCGATCTGGCGCACGAAGCCCTCCACGCTGTTCAGCGGCGCCCGGCCCGCGCGCCACGCCTTCTCGGCCTCCTCGACGCACTCGGCCGGGTCGAGCAGGCCGAGGTTGAGGGATGAGGAGAGCAGGCTGTGGCTCATGACCGGGTCGGCGGCGAGCATGGCGTCTTCGTACGGCCCGAACGTGGCGAGCCGCTGATCGACGAAGCGCCGCAGCGCGCGCTTTGCCTCCGCCCGGGTAGCGGGGAACAGGCGCGGCCCGTCCCGTCCGACGAAGGAGACGTCGCCGTCGCGTTCCCAGCGGTCGAGGTCGTGGCGGACTTCGTCGTCGATGTCGTCCTCACGGGGCCGGTACGGGCGGGCGACCTGGAGGGCGGCGGTCTCGCGGGGCGGGGGCTCCCGGTTGTCGTGGTCGAGGTTCCACCGGCCCGCCACGGGCTGATCGCCGTCCATGAGCAGGTCGTGTCCGCGACGGACCCAGTGGTAGAAGTGCTCCTGCCGCAGGCGCCTGCCGCCCTGACCGTCCGCCCAGGCGGCGAAGTCGGCCATCGGCACGAGGAAGCCGCGGGCGGGGCCCACCGTCACCCGGGGCAGGCCGCGCACCAGGCGGAGGGCCGCGTACGAGGTGGGGTGGTGGACGCCGACCGGGCGGCCACGAGCGGCCCGGTCCAGGCCCTGGCGGTAGGTGTCGGCACGTACATACGCGACGCGGTCGCCGAGTTCGGCCGCGCGGTGGCGCATCGCGGACAGCACGAGGTGGGCCTTGGCCCGGTGGAAGCGGCGCCGCCGGAACACGGAACGCGCCTCGATCATGAGGAGGGGAGTGTCGCGAGCGGGTCCCTCTTCGCCCGGGGTGAGGAAGTGGGGGCCGAGTTGGTCGCCGAAGAGCCAGTGCATGACGGGTGCCTCCTCAGTCGCGGCCGCGGGCGTGCTCGGAGCGGGCGAGCCCTTCGGCGAGGTCGATGAGCGGGTCCGGGTGGTCGAGTCCCTCCGGCCTGGACGGGGGAGCCGGCGACGGCACCGGCGTCACGAGGCGGACCCGGTGCCCGGATACCCGTCCCGCTGTCCGTGTGGCGCCACGGTCCTTCCTGTCCGGCTCGCTCCAGGACACACCGCCCTGTCGACCGATCATGCGCCCCGCAGCGTGACGGCGCCTGTTGTGGAGAGGCGGCCCGGGACCCGAACCCCGCCACTGGTCCACTCCCTGCCGGCGGACAGCCCTCAGGTCTCCTGCTTTCGGTACCGGTCTGTGGTTCCACCCGGTGGGCTGCACCTGCCGCCGGGACATGGCGGCGGTGATGAACGACGCGACAGCCGAGACCAGCAAGATCGTAGGGTGAGGGCGGCGAGCCGGTTGCCCTCGACGGAACGTGCAGCCGTTCACGGCCGGACTCCGGACTCTCCCGGGTGAACCGCGGCGCGGGCGGCCCGGCGACCGTGGGCGGGTACTTCGACCGTGCGGGCTACCGGGCCGCGGCCGGGGGCGGGGGCCGGTGTAGCGGAGGATCCACAGGCCCTGGTTCTTGTCGGAGATGCAGATGTAGCCGCGGCGGTCCACGACCACGTCCTCTGCCTGCAGCGCGAGTTCGCCTTCGGGCATGGGGCCGTAGCGGCGGGTCGGTGCGGGGGGCATGAAGTGGCCGGCCTCGCGGTCATCCAGTTCCCGCGGGAGATCAACCCGTCGCTCTTCGACGACATCGTCGGGGGCGCAGCATGCGGCGCTGCATTCGATGGTCATCGCCCGCATCCGGACGCTGTCCGAGGGCCGGGGATGACGTTCTCCGAACCATCACGCCGCTTGTCGATCTCTTGAGACGTGAACGGCAGAGACGGACCGGGGACCGGCCGGGGAACCGCCTACATACGCGCGGATGAGACGTACGACGCCTTCACCGCCTCCCAGCGCTCCTCCTGCCGCGCCGTCAGCCGGCCGCGCAGTTCCGCGAGTTTCAGCAGGTTCGCCTCCGCGTCCTGGGCGAGCATCTGGGCCTCGCCCCGGTAGTGGTCGTCGATCAGCGCCTCCACCTCGTCGTCGTTCATCACCGGCATGATCCGCTCGGCGAGCTTGTTGGTGTTCCGGTACGAACCCTGCAGCTTGAACGGCGGTTCCGTGCGTGAGGCGTCGGTCTGCGCCGCGGAGGCGATGTACGCCGCGTTGACCGTGAGCACGGTCTGCCGCACGTGCAGCAGCCTGCGCAGCACGCCGAGGACCTGGTCCAGTTCGGCCGTGGCGTACGGGTGGGCGAGGCGGTCGGCGCGGGCGTCGGCGTCGCCGTGGGCGAGGCGGACCAGCAGGTCGATGTCGGTGCGCTCCCGGGACGTCAGAGGAGCCAGCACGGGGTTGGAGGTGAGTGCGTTCTCGATGTGGCTGAGGGCGAACAGCCGCTCCTTGCCGGACAGGACGTCGCCGAGGTTCCAGACGTCGGCGCGGTTGGCGAGCATGTCCGGTACCTGGAAGCGGGCGCCGGACTCCGTGAACGGATTGCCCGCCATGCACACCGCGAAGCGCTTCCCGCGCAGGTCGTAGACGCGTGAGGCGCCGTCCCACACGCCCTCCATGCGGCGCTGCGCGTCGCAGAGCGAGACGAACCGCTGCAGCAGTTCCGGCGACGTGTGCTGGATGTCGTCGAGGTGGAGCAGGGTGTTGTTGCCCAAGGCGAGGGCGAAGTTGATCTTCTCGACCTCCCGGCGGGCGGCGGCGTCCGGGGCCGCGGCCGGGTCGAGGGAGGTGGTGCCGGTGCCAAGCGCCGGGCCGTCGACCTTGACGAAGACCAGGCCGAGCCGCGCGGCGACGTACTCCATCAGCGACGTCTTGCCGTACCCCGGCGGGGAGAGCAGGAGCAGCAGCCCCTGGCTGTCGGTGCGGCGGGCGCCGGACTCGCCGCCGGCGGCGCCGAGTTGCCGGGAGAGGTTGTCGCCGATGAGCGGCAGGTACACCTCGTCCAGGAGGCGGTTGCGGACGAACGCCGGCATGACCCGCGGGCGGTACGCGTCCAGGCGCAGCCGCTCGCGTTCCGCGCCGACGAGGGCGGTGCGCCGGCTGAGGTACGCCCGGTAGGCCGGCACCCGTACGTCGCGGAACTCGGCGGTGCGGGTGAGGAACTCGTCCAGGCGCACCGCGAGCCGCCCGCCGTCGATGCGGCGGTGCGCGCCCAGCAGCCCGTCGACGGCCGTCTCGGTGGCGGCGTCGGAGTCATGCCGGGCGAGGGCGTCGCCGGTGGCCTCCACGGCCACGGCCTCCGCGAGGCACCAGGCGTCGGCGCCCGTGCCGGCCGCGTACGCGCCGAGCCAGGCGGCGGCGAGCTGGTGGCGGGCGGCGGGGTCGTCGGCGAGGGCACCGAGGTCGTGCTCGTACTCCTTGGCGGCGCCCGCGCCGAGCGCGTCCCGGAAACCGGTGCGCAGACCGCGGGCGGCGGGGCTGGTGACGAACGCGGGCGGGTCCGCGGCGGCCAGCTCCTCGAAGAGGTAGGCGCCGACGCCGGCCGGGGCCGGCGCGCCCGGGCAGGGGAGTCCCGCCGCGGCGAGGAACTCCGCCGCGCGGGCGGCCAGTTCCGCCGCCGGCTCCACCGCGACGCCGTCGAGGCCGAACGTCGCCCGCGCGCGGGCCAGCGACCGGGCCCGCGTCGACCAGCCGGCCCGCTCCTCCGCCCCGGTCCCGTACGCCCAGAACAGCTGCGCCGCGGCCCGGACCTCCGGCGTGAACCGCAGCAGGCCGCACTCCTCCCGCAGCCGCAGCAGCGCGCCGAGGATCGCGGCGGCGTCCTGGTCGTGGACACCGCGGTCGTACCCCTCGTCGTACGCCTCCTCCGCCGCCCGGCGCGCCAGCTCCGGCAGGCCGCCGCCCGCGGCCGCCGCCGCCAGCTCCGCCGCCGGCGTGCCGGCGAGCAGCCGTGCCGCCAGGTACTCGCCCCGGTAGACCGCCGGCGACTCGGAGACCAGCGGCTCGTCCCAGAAGGCACGGGTCTCCGCGAAGCCGGGGTCCGCCACCGGCGCCCGGTAGTCCGTGCCGGTGATCACGAACACCGGCTGCCCGTCCTGCGGCACGAGCGTCAGCTCCGCCGGACGGGTGTCGACGGCGAACCGGTGCCGCCCCAGGCGCAGCGTCCCCTGCCCGTCGTAGAGGTCGGTGCGGTCGCGCAGGGCCCGGGCCGCCTCCTGGCGGGCGGCCTTGAGCCGCCCCTCCAGCTCCTCGGCGTGCACCGTGCCGCCGAGCGTGCGCAGCTCCGCGGCGGTGGTACGGACCTTGGCCACCAACGGGTCGGAGGCGAAGAAGGTGTGGACGTCGTCCGCCGACGGCAGGGCCGCCGCCCGGCGGGAGACGGTGCCGAGGATCCGCCCGGCGGACCGCGCCAGCCGGTCGGCGTGCCGGGCACGCTCGTCGAGCTGCGCCTGCTTGCGGGCGGAGAACGACTCGTAGACCTCCTCGCGCTTCGCGGCGATCTGCTCGGCGAAGTCCTCCGCGGAGCCGAACTTCGCCTCCAGGTTCTCCAGCCGCAGCATGAGCCGGCCCAGCTGGTCGTCGCAGTCCTCCGGCGTGCCGGCCGCGGCCAGCCCTCCGGTCACCGCCTGGCCCAGCAGCGCGAACTCGGCGGCGAACTCGGCCCTGCCCTCGCGCTCGTGCAGTTCGCGGCGGCGGCCGTCCAGCAGGGCGCGGGCCCGGTTGGCGGCGCCGAGCACCTCGCCGATACGGGCGAGGATCGAGGTCCGTACGGTCGCGTCCGCCAGGTCGAGCGTGCCGACGACCTCGGTGACCGCCTGCAGCGCGCCGGCCTGCTCGTCGATGCGCTCGGCGACCGGTGCCGCCGCCGCTGCCGTCCCGACCGCGGCGGCCTCGGCGGCCAGCTCGTCGACGGCCCGGCGGGCGGCGTCGAAGGCGGTCTCCTCGCCGAGGAACGCCACCGCGCGGCGGCCGAAGGCCGCGAGCGACTCGGCGAGCTGCGCGTCGAGTTCGCCGATGCGGGCCAGGTCGGCGTAGCGCTGCTCGCGCAGTGTCTCCAGGCGGCCCTGGGAGCGGCGGAGCCCGGCGAGCCGGCGCACCCAGCCGTCGGCGGTGTCCGGGGAGGTGCCCCGGGCCCGGCGCACCTGGCCGGTGATCCGTTCGGCGGCCTCGGCGACCGCCGCGGCGGCCTGGGCACGCAGCTCCTCGACGCGCCCGAACTCGTCGATGACCTGCGCGGCGGTGGTACGGACGGCCGCCAGCGGCTCGGCGAGGTCCCCGCAGGCCGCCTCGCCCAGCCAGTGGTGGCGGTCGGCGACGCGGACGGCGGCGGCGACGATGGCCTCGAAGACGGCGCCGTTCGGCTCCATCCCGTCGGCCAGCCGGGCCACCGACAGGCAGTCGGAGACTCCCCGTACGAGTTCGGCGTTGCCGATCCGGGCGAGGGGCCCGGTGCCGGCGGGCCGGGCGGCGGCGTAGGCGTCCGAGACGTACGGCGTACGCCAGACCTGCACGGGGTGCACGCGGGTCGGCTCGCTGCCGGCCGCCGTCCTGAAGACGATCAGCGTGCCGTCGTCGAGGAGCGACCAGCCGCGCGTCTGCCAGAGGGTGGCGACCTCCTTGCGGATGACGTTGTACGGCAGCAGCAGGGTGCGGCCCTCGGCGCGGGCGTGGAAGACGTAGAGGACGTCCTCGCCGTTCGGGGAGCGGACGAGGCCCTCGTATGCGAGGTCCTTCGTCTCGGTGTCGAAGGTCCGCGCGGCGCTGCCCGCGGGGACGTCGGCGAGGTAGTAGCCGCCGGGGAAGACGACGCCCTGCTCGTCGGGCAGCCGGCGGCATCCCCGGCCGAGGCCGTCGAGCCGGACGACTTCCGCGGTGCGGGTGTTGTAGACGAGGTGGCGGCGCGTCTTCTCCTTGTACGGGAGGATCCGCAGCAGGACGAGCGGGCCCACGACGGCGTACTCGATCTCGGCGTCCGCGAGCGACTGCAGCGGTTCGTCCACGGGCTCGCTGTGGACCCCGGCGCCGGTGCCGGTGCTGTCCTCGGCCTTGAGGGTGAGGGTGCCGCCGACGCACGCGACGAAGACCAGGCCGCGGACGGAGACGTGCGGGTGGCGGCCCTGCACGTGGTCCGCGCGGGTGGTGGCCGTCCACTCGACGTCGTCGGCGGGCCGGACGGCGTGGTCGCGCTCGCCGCGGTCGTCGACGTAGGCGACGGAGCCGTCGGGGGCGACGCGCCAGCGCAGCACGCGGATGTCGGTGGGCGCGTTCCCGGTCCGGAAGACGGCGAGGAGGTGGGAGCGGGCCAGGCGCAGCTGGAGGAGCCGCGTCTCGCGGTAGTAGCGGTACAGCTCGGCGAAGTCCCGGCGGAAGGCGGGGTCGTCGAGCAGACCGGGTACGGAGTCCTGGGGCGCGGTGCGGAACCGTATCGCCGCGCCGTCCCCACTGCCCCCGTCCGCGTCGCCGTCCCCGCTTCCTCCGCCTTCCGCGCCCTTCCCGCCGTCCTCGTCGGACCCGGTGGATCCGGCGAACTCCAGGTGCTGCAACGAGAACACGTCGCCGACGCCGGTCCCGGGGCCGCGGCCGGCGGGGGCATTGGAGCCGAACAGCAGCATGCCGCCGATCTGCACGATGTCGCGGGGCACGCAGTCGTGGTCGGTCCGGATGTGCCCGGTGCCCGCGAGCCGCGCCCCGGAGCCGCCGAACTCCGCCACGCGGCGGGCGTTGAGCGCCTCCGTCCGGCGGGCCAGCTCCTCGGCGGCCGTGCGCAGCCGGTCTCGCAGCACCTCGTACGTGCCCGCCGTCAGGGCGTCCGGGCTGCCGTGTACCTCCGGCGCGGGGGTCTCCACCTCGTCCTCCACCTCGTTCTCGTCGTCCGTTCCCGTCGTCCCACTCCCCGTCGCCCGGAGCTACTCCTTGGCCAGGGACGGCGCGCCGTTGACCGCCGCCCGGCCGGCCAGTGCCGCCACCGGGAGATCCGCCGCTCCGCTCGCCCGGGCCGCCTCCAGCAGCCCCGTCAGGGCCGCGGTGTGCGGACCGTCCGCCGCGATGAGGCGGGTGAGCAGGCCGGCGAGGCTCAGGTCCCGCAGGCCCGTCGCGCCGAGTCCGGCCGTCATCGCCGTCAGGTCGGACGTGAACGTGCTGTCGGGCCGCAGCCACGGACCCGCCATCGCCTGCACCGACTCGGAGCTGCCGACGAAGCCGTCGACGCTCTTGCCCATCGACACGGCGTTGACCAATTTGTCGAAGAAGACGCTGTCGCCGCCGACGATGCTGATGTCCGCGTTCTCCAGCCCGGTGGCGAGCACCGTCGCCTGCGCCTCGGCGATCTGGCGGCCCACGTCGACCTGCGCCAGCCGGATGTCCTTCTCCGCCTCCAGCCGCAGCCGGTACTCCTCGTGCTCCCTGCTGGCGGCGTCCAGCGCGGCCATCGCCGCGGCCTTCTCGTTGATGCCCGCGGCCTCCGCCCGGAACTTCTCCCGCATCCCCTCGGCGCCGGCGAGGGCCTTGTCCCGCTCCACGTCGGCCTCCGCCCTGCCGACCTTGGCGATGGCCTCCGCGCTGCGCTCCTGCACCTGGGCGGCGGCGAGCCCGGCGGCTGCCGCGTCGGCCTGCTTGCCCTCGGCCAGCCGGATGGCCGCCGCCGCGTCCAGCTCCGCGGCCTTGCGCCGGGCCTCCGCCATCGTGAGCTCCTCCGCGGCCCGGTGGTCCGCCGCCTGCTCGGCGGCCTCGGCGGCCTTGATGTCCTTGACCAGCCGCTCCTGCGCCTCCGCCTCCGCGGCGATGATCAGCGCCTGGCGCTCGCGCTCGGCCTCCTCGACCGTACGCAGCTTCTTGATCTCCTCCTCCTGCTGCGCCACGGTCTTCTCGACCGCGATCCGCTCGCGTACGACGTCGGCGATGTCCCGCTTCTCGCCCTCGACCTCCTTGTCCTTGGCGATCCGGGACAGTTCGGTCGCCCGCTCCCGGGCGATGACCTCCAGCAGCCGGTCCTTCTCGATCTTCTCGTTCTCGATGGCGACGACGCGCTCCCGGTTGAGCTGCGCGACCGCGATCTCGCGCTCGCGGTTCTCGTTCTGGATGCCGAGCTGCTCCTCGGTCCTGATGTGCGCGGTGTGCGCCTTGAGCCGCTCCTCGGCCTGGACCTTGGAGGTCTCGGCCTCCTCCCGCGCCCGTACGATCCCGACCTCGCGCTGCTGCTTCGCCTCGGCGTCGGCCTGGCGGCGCTCCAGTTCGAGGACCGCCTCGCGGGCCTCGACGTTCTTGCGGGTGATCTCCTTCTCCTCGTCGCGCCGCAGCTCGTTGGTGCGCACGTTCTCCACCGCGGTCAGCTCGGTGATCTTCCGGATGCCCTGGGCGTCGAGGATGTTCTCCGCGTCGAGCTGGGCCATCGGGGTCTGCTCGAGGTAGTCGATGGCGGCGTCCTCGAGGCTGTAGCCGTTCAGGTCGGTGCCGATGACGCGGATGATCCGGTCGCGGAACTCGTCGCGCTTGGTGTAGAGGTCGGCGAAGTCGAGCTGCTTGCCGACGGTCTTGAGGGCCTCCGAGAACTTGGCGTTGAACAGCTGCTGCAACGTGTCCTGGTCGCTGGCCCGCTCGGTGCCGATCGCCTGCGCCACCTTGATGACGTCCTCGACGGTCTTGTTGACCCGGACGAAGAACGAGATGCGGATGTCGGCGCGGATGTTGTCCTGGCAGATCAGCCCTTCCTTGCCGGTCCGTTCGATCTCCATGGTCTTCACGGAGATGTCCATCAGCTCGGCCTTGTGCAGCACCGGCAGCACCACGGTGCCGGTGAAGGTCACGTCGACCTTGCGCATCTTGGAGACGATGAGCGCGTGGCCCTGGCGCACCTTGCGGAACAGCCTGCTCACGGCGAACAGCAGCGCGAGGGCGATGAGCAGGACCACGGCTACGAGCACGCCGAGCCCCGTGGTGATGGCAGTCATGGGTACTTCCTTCTCTGCGGTACGGACGTGCGTGTCAGCCGAAGGAGCCGGAGGCGCCGGGGACGCCGTCGGCGGGTGCGACGCGGAAGAACTCGCCTTCGGCGTCGTATGCGAAGATCAGCGCGCGGCTGCCGGCGGCGAGGCCGTTGCCGGCGTCCGCCCTGACCTGGACGGTCGCGCTGGAGCCGTCGGCCGCGGTCACCTCCGCCTGGCCGTACGCGGGCGTGACGCCCGAGGTGCGCACGACGCAGGTGCGGCCGACGAAGTCGCGGCGGCCGACCGGCCTGCCGGTGCCGCCGAGGCGGCGCAGCGGGCGGGCCAGCAGCCAGGTGGCGTACCAGCCGGCGGCCAGGGCCAGCACCAGGCCGGCCGTCCTGGCCGGCCAGTCGAGCCACACGGGCGGCCCGGCGGCGCCGACGGCCACTCCGGCGGCCAGGGCGGTGAACCAGGCCACCGCGACGACCAGCGACAGCACCACCGTCACCGGCACGCCGCCGAGTCCGAGGGCGGCCGGCAGGACGGTGAACCCGCCCGCGCCGCGGCCGGCTGCCGCCATGTCGCCGTCCGCGCCGACGGCGTCGCCGACGAGGCCGGTCACCGCGGCGAACAGCCAGTAGGCGATCACGACGAGCAGCGCGAAGCTGAAGACGACGGCCGGAAAGCCCAGCGCCGCATCCACGAAAGCACCCATCACCGCCCCCCTCCACCACGCCGAACGGAGGCCCCCCGCCGTCGGCGCCGACGGAACTCACCTTGTCAGCAGGCGCGTTCGAAAACATTTCCTGGTTCCGGCAGGGTTTGTGCACCGTGACTGCACGGATACGGTGAGGCACGGCCGTTCCGGGCATCCCGGCCGGGGAGCGCTCCGCGGCGGCCCCGGCGTCCGGGTGACGGAGCCGGGTCGCCCTTCTCGTATGGACCACCGCCGAGTGCGGGGACACCGGTCCCGCCACCGACCGAGCGTGTGTCCGAGCAACGCGAACGGGGGGCCCGCCCTGCCGCGAAATCCACCTCGAAGCGCACTTCCGGGACGGGAGCCGACCACGCGGTCGACGGGCCCGGGGAGGCCGCCCGTCCACCTCCACCCGCTCACGAGCGGCGACCTCCCGCGCCTCCGACAACCCCCGCATCAAGCCGAGACGAGCGGCCGGTTCTGCCACTCGGCCATGCCGTCCATCACGCTGTCGGTGATCGTGGTGATGGTCGGCTTCGACACGCCCGCGCCGTAGACCTCGGCCAGGTGGCGGAGATCTCGCCGTGCGTGAGGCCCTTGGCGGACAGCGACAGCACCCTCTCGTCCACCCCGGTCGGCCGCCTCTGCCGCTTCTTCACGATCTGCGGCTCCAGGCTGCCCTCGACGTCCCGCGGGACGCTGATCTCGACCGGGCCGACGTCGGCGGTCACCGTCTTCGAGCGGCGGCCGTTGCGGGAGTTGCCGCCGTCCCGGCCGGCCGCCTCGTGCTTCCCGTAGCCCAGGTGGTCGGTCATCTCGCCATCGAGAGCGGACCCGACGACCCGCTTGGTCAGCTGCGGCAGCAGCCCGCCCTCGCCGGTCAGATGCAGCCCTCGGCCCGGACCCGGTCGACCAGCATCCCGACCAGCCGATCGTCCACGACCGGCACCCCAGCAGCCCCCGGCTCCGGCGGCTTCACGTTCTCAACCTCAGGTACAGCATCCGACATTCGGTGTCACTCCGTGATCCAGTCCACCGTCTGTCGTACACGCCCGCGATCGAGGCGACGGGAGTGCTGGGCCGCGATAAGGCTGGCGCGGGCTTCGGCGATACGAGAGGCGTCACGCTCCTGCGCCCGTGCGGCCCCGCCTGTCACACGAGGTGCCGCCTGCCATGCCCGGTCACGCAGGTCCGCCGCCTCCTGCCCGGCCCGTCCCATGCCCCCGGCCGCGGCGGCGACCGCCTCGCCCGTCGCCGCCCCGCCGCGGAACGGACTGCCTCGGCAGGACCCCGGCCGCCGCCGGCGGCTCGGGCTCCCCGCAGCCGCTCCCGGGCCCTCGCTCCTCCCGCGGCTCCCGCTCGGCCGGCGCGAGCTGCTGGGCGGAGACGAACGCCGCTGGCTCCCACGCCGTGTTCTCCGCACGCCGCCGCCCCTCCTCCCGTGTCGCGGCCGGCGGGGCACTGCTCGTGCTCCCCGGCCGCGAAGGCGCTCTCGAATGGTAATGCGCACGTACCCTAGCCACGGTCTTGACACGGAGTTAGGATCCCCTGGTCGACTCGCGATTCCGCGACTCCGCTCGTTCACCTGAATCCCGCTCCGGTCCGGAGGCATTGGATGGATCCGCTGAACTCGCTGTGCGCAGAGACCGATGAAATCCGCCGGGACCTCGGCGACCGTGCCTCATTCCGGGATCCGGAGATGCTGGCCCGACTCGCCCGCCGCATCGAGGAAATGCCGGGACTGTGCCGGGAACCCGCGGTCCGTGCCTTTCTGGACGACATACGTGACTTCATCCCGGGTCGGCGGCTCTCAGCCGTCAAGGAACACATCAACACGAGGCGGGACAACCGGCTGTTCTCCCTGTTCGACGCCTCGTACTTCCCCTCGCTGCGGTTAGAGTTCCTGGCGTACGAAACCCTGCCCACGAATCCGCACATGGCCGATCGGTATGCCAGTAATACGATGCCGGTGAACATCGTGGCCCGCTCCGCGGGATTCGGCAGCCGGCCGGTGGTGGCACTGTTCCCGGAGAATCACATCGACGGGGTGCAGGAGCCGGACGACCAGATCTTCTACTTCATCGACAAGTTCGTTGAGCGGCATCGCCGAATTACCCGCCGCATGCTGGGACCGGTCCTTGCGGAAGGGAGTCTGCCACTTGTGCAGAAAGCCACGGACACGGAGATAGAGCTGGCCTCGTCCTGGTGGGTGCGACTGCACGAATACCACCACAGGCAGGGCGATATGCCCATCCCGGAGTTCCTCCCGGCGAAAAAGTCGAAGCCGCTGGCCGGGCTGGAGGAGCTGCGCGTCGACGTGTCCGGCATGCTGGCGCTCCTCGGCGACGCCGCGCTGCCGGCGGAGCCGGCGCGGTTGACGTACGAGTACATCCTCGCCGAACGGCTGCTGCGCTACGCGGTCGAGGGCATACCCCGCCCCAACTACGACGCCGTCGCCTCGCAGCTTCTCTTCTCCTATCTCACGGAGCACGGCGGGCTGCGGCTTCGGGGCGGCCTGATCCACCTCGACCGGGACCTCCCCCGGGTACTGGCCGGGTTCCTCGGCGAGATCGAGGCGATCGAGCGCAGGATCCACCAGGAGCCGGTGGCCGCGGTGAAGAAGCGGCTGCTGGAGTTCACCCACGCCTACACGGACTACGACGCCGAGGCCGGCGACTACCGGCACATCCCGTACTTCGCGGCGGTCAAGGCATCGCTGGGCGTGTAGGGCACGGCCCGGACCGGCCCGGCCGCCGCGCGTCACCGCGCGGCGGCCGAAGGAACGGCGCGACCCGCACGGAACGGAAAACAGGAGCACACCCCGACGGACACCCTGGAGTGCATGTGACTGCTGCAGCGGAACTGCCCGCGGTCGACCGGAACCGGCTCGACGACCGGGTGGAGGAGCAGATCGACAAGGCGCAACTGCGCCGGACGGACAACCCGTTCTTCGCCGCCGCGCGCGACGCCGGCTCCGTCACCCCGGAGGCCGGGCTCGACATCGCCGTGTGGTGGCGGGCGATGACCAAGGGCTTCATGTTCACCACGCTGGCCGGGCTGGGGGTGATCGCCCGTTCCTTCGCGGCGGACCGCGACCCGTCCCGTACGCTCCTGGGCGCCCTCCAGACCGTCTACCGCGTCATCGGCGACGACCTGGACAACGCCGCCCCCGAGTTCAGCTCGGTCGCGCCCCGCGGGCCGGCCGGCATCCACTACGTCTGGTGGGACGACACCATCACCGCGCCCCTCGCCGCACGCGTGGACGAGTCGGCGCGCGCCCGGGCGCAGGAGCTGCCGGGCCCGGTGGCGGAGCTGCTCGCGAACATGGACCGGCTCGCCGACTCCCCGCACGGCGCCGCCGTGCAGTTGCGCGTCGTGGAGACCATCGCGCTCGACATCGCGGTGGCGTTCCGGCGGATGTACGGGAAGGTGACGGCGGGCGGCGAGAAGGTCTTCACCGAGAAGGAGCAGTTCACCTGGATCGACGCCCACATCAAGGCGGAGACGGTGCACGCCGCGCAGGTCAGCGATGACGAGACCGGCATGACCACGCTGGTCACGGACGACGCGGAGGCGGCGGAGTTCCTGCGGCTGGTCGAGGAGTACGCCGGCAGCTTCTCACGCGCGCTGCAGTGCTTCGCCCGGCGCCTGGCCGAGCCCGCAGCGGCCGGCGCGTAGCCCGGACATGGAGCTGCGGGACCACTACGGCCTGGCGCTCGCCGTGATCGAGCCGGCGGAGCTGGACCGCCGGCCCTGGGCACAGGTCCGGGAGCGGATCGACGTGGTCCGGCTGCCGGAGCCGCCTCCGGGGCTGGCCGGTGAGCTGGCCGCGCGCGGCTTCGTGGTCAAGCCGTCCGCGGTGACGTGGCTGGCGGAGCTGGGTGTGGACGAGGCGGCGTTCCTGGGCAGGCTGGAGCGGGCCGACCGGCAGTCGATCCGCAGGGCGCAGCGCCGCGCCGCCGCGGCGGGGCTGCGGGAGGTGGTGGCCGACCCCATCACTCCGGAGCTGCTGGACAGCTTCCTCGTCCTGTACGCGGCGCGCGTGGCGCGGATGCGCTTCGGCGTGCCGTTCGCCCTGGACTACCGGGACACGGTCCTGAACGGCCCGGACAAGTTCTTCGGCGTCTTCGCCGTCGCCGCGGACGGCGTCGGCGGCGAGGGCGTGAACGGCACCGACGTGGTCGGCGGCGTGCTGGTGCTGGAACGGCCGGACATCCGGACCGCGGTGCTGCGGTTCTCCGCGGTCAGCGCGGGGTGGCGGCGCCGCAGCCTGCCGCGGGCGCTGTACACCGCGGCGCTGCGCATCGCCCGGGAGAAGGGGTACGAGTACGCCACGCTCGGCGACGAGCCGAACCTGTCGGGGCACCTCACCAAGCCGGGCCTGTTCGTGTTCAAGGCCGGGCTGGGCTTCCGGCCGGTGCCCGCACAGGACTTCACCGACCCGGCGGTTACGGACGAGGCCGACTTGGTGCTTCGGCTCGGCGCACTCAGCGACCCGACGCTGATGCTCGGCTATCCGGTGTCCGCGCCGGGCGGCGAGCACACCGGCGCGGGCGGCACGGACGGCGGGAGCAGCCCTCCGGCCGCCGCCGGCGGTCCGCGGCAGCTCGCGGTCAACCTCGTCTGCGAGTCCCCGGTGAACTCCGCGCTGTACGCGGCTCCGTCGCTGGCGCCGACCGTGCTGCGCCGACCCGGCGGTTGACGGAGAGCCCGGCGGCGGTGCCCGCTCAGCCCGCCGCCATGCTCCGCTCCACCCAGTCGAACACGCCGCCGAGCACCTGCCGGTGCTGTTCCCTGCCGAGCAGCGACAGAAAGCCCGGCACCGCGTTGACCTCAAGGATGACGTAGCCGTCGGAGGTCGGCAGGACGTCGAGTCCGGCGAGTGTGAGGCCCATGGCGCGGGTCGCCGCCACCGACAGCTCGATCAGCTCGTCGGGGGCGTCGAAGCGCTCGAAGCTGGAGCCCTCCAGCGTCTTGCAGCGCCAGGACCCGGCCGCCGGCAGCTTCAGCATGTTGATCGGGGCGACCTCCCCGGCAACGGTGATCCGGTACTCACCGCCCTCGGTGGGGTAGTACGGCTGGCACACCAGCGTGCGGTGACGGGAGAGGAGTTCCTCGGCGAGTGCCTTGCCGGCGGCGTAGTCGGCGATCCGCTCGACATCCTGCCCGCGGTAGCCGAACGACGGCTTGATGATCACCGGGCCCCATTCGGCGCACGCCGCCTCGACCTCGGCGGTGGTGGTCACCGACCGCAGCGGCGGCACGGGCAGCCCGGCCGCCGCCAGCCGCTGCGCCATCTGGAACTTGCTGTACCCGGTCAGCCACGCCTCCGCGGGGTCGAACATGCGCGGGCCCGGGGTGTCGCTGAGCATCGTCAGCCGCTCGACCCGGTCCTGCCAGTCGTCGCCGTACAGCTTGGCCCGGTTCAGGATCGCGTCGAAGGCCGCCGCGGGCTCCCCGCGCAGCGACAGCTCCACGTCGCCGCCGGACCCGGTGCGGTACGCGATCTCCTCCAGCGTGAAGAACGACATCTCGTGCCCGCGTTCACGCCCGTACTCCACGAGGCTCGGGCCGTCGGGATCGATACCGGTGTAGTCCCAGCCCAGCAAGCCGATCTTCACGGTGCTCCCCTCGGGTGCGTGGCCGCGCGGCCCTCCGCCTTCCCGTGCCGGAGCCTCCCGGCAGGACGAACTCCCTGTCAAGGCCGTTGGCAGCACAAGAATTTGGCCACACAAGTGGTCTACCGCTCGGCCGCACCGTCCCGTTAGCATCAGCCGCCGTATTCGTGCTCGCGTACGAGGGGGGATTGCTGCCGTGGGCATGTGGGGAACGCTCGTCAGGCCAGGCCGGAAAGAGGCCGACGCGTACCGCACGGCGGGCTGGTGGCGGGACGAGACCTTCCTCGACGACCTTGAGGCGGCGGCCCGTTCACGCCCAGCTCACCCCGCGATCATCGCGTACGAGGGTCGTGATCACGCCAGGACGCTCACCTACGCCGAGCTTGCGGACGTCGTCGAGCGGTTCGCGGCGGCGCTCGCGGCGCTCGGCGTCGGACGCGGCGACGTCGTCGCGCTGTACATGCCGAACCGGTGGCAGCTCACCCCGCTCTTCCTGGCGTGCCACCGGATCGGCGCCGTCACCTCACCGGTGATCCCCGCGCTCGACGTGCGCGAGTTGGCGTACGTGCTCACGGAGAGCGGCGCGAAGGTCTGCGTCACGGTGGACCGGATAGGCGAGACCGACTACGGCGCCCGGCTGGCCGAGGCCGCGCCGAAGACGCTGGCGCACCGGGTGGTGATCGGCGACGCCGCCGCGTCCGGTGCGCTGGACTTCGAGGGGTTCTTCGTACGGACCGACCACCCGCCGGTGGCATCGGCCGCCCCGCTCGGACCGGACGACCCGTCACTGCTGCTCTACACCTCCGGCACCACCGGCCGGATGAAGGGCGTGGTGCACAGCCAGAACACCCTGCACGCCGCGGTGCTCGCGGTCTCCCGGCCGCACCGGCTGACCGCCGGCGACATCATCTCGATCCCGGCCTTCGCCACGCACATGGCCGGGTTGACCTACGCCTGCTACATGCCGCTGCTGCTGCACGCCACCTGCGTCACGCAGTCCGACCACCTCGACGTGGAGCTCTTCCTCGACCTGCTCGCCGAGCACCGCATCACGTGGGCGTACGCCGCGCCGGCGCGGCTGGTCGACATGCTGGAGATCCAGCGCGCTCAGCCGCGGGACACCTCCGCCGTGGTGCAGGTCGTCTCCGGCTCGGCGCCCATTCAGCCGCGGCTGATCTCGGAGATGCGGAAGGTCTTCGACCTGCCCGTGCGCGCGCTGTGGGGCATGACCGAGAACGGCGCGGTCACCGTGACCCGGGACGGCGACCCGGAAGGCTGGGCGGCGCACAGCGACGGCCGGGCGGAGCCGTCGATGGAGGTGCGCATCGACGCCGGGCCGGGCAAGCCGGAGCCGGCCGTGGGCCGGCTGCTGGTCCGCGGCGCCTCGCAGTGCCTGGGCTATCTGGGCCAGCGCGAGGTGTACGAAGCGTGCCTGGACGCCGACGGCTGGTTCGACACCGGCGACCTGGCGCGCCACGACGGCCGCGGCGGTATCCGCATCACCGGCCGCCGGGTGGACCAGATCAACCGCGCCAACGGCCAGAAGATCGCCACACTGGAGG
This sequence comes from Streptomyces sp. CNZ287, assembly GCF_007827615.1. NCBI lineage: Bacteria > Bacillati > Actinomycetota > Actinomycetes > Kitasatosporales > Streptomycetaceae > Streptomyces > Streptomyces sp. CNZ287. The sequence goes on from NZ_VISV01000016.1 coordinate 95,248, forward strand.
TCGAGTCCGTCCTCACCCGGCACCCGAACATCAGGGAGGTCGCACTCGTCGGCTACCCCGATCCTCAGCTGCCCACCGCGGAGCTGGTGTGCGCGGTCGTGGTGGCGGACGGCGAACCGCCGACGCTGGAGTCGGTGCACGCGCACCTTGCGGCCGAGAAGATGGCCCGGGTGCTGTGGCCGGACCGGGTGCAGTTCGTCTGGGAGCTGCCGAAGAACTCGCTGGGCAAGGTGCTGCGCCATCCGCTGCGCGAGCGCCTCGAGATCGAGTACGCCGCCCGCCGATGACGGCCTCGCCGGGCTCCCCGCCCCCCTGGGGGTCCTCCCCCCCGGCGGGCTCCGCGGAGCCCGGCGGCGTCCCCGCGTCCCACGCGGCGCGCAGGCGGCGCTCGGTCGCGCTCCTGGTGATCTCCACGGCGCAGTTGATGTTCCTGCTCGACGCGACCATCGTCAACGTCGCGCTGCCCAGCATGCAGCGCTCGCTCGATCTGTCGGGCTCCGACCTGGAGTGGGTCGTCGCGTCGTACTCGATCGCCTTCGGCGGGCTGCTGATGCTGGGCGGCCGGTGCGGCGACATCCTGGGCAGGCGGCAGGTGTTCACCGCCGGCATCGCGCTGTTCACCGTCGCCTCGCTGCTCGGCGGCATGGCCTGGGAGCCGTGGCTGCTGGTGGTGTGCAGGACGGCGCAGGGCGTGGGCGCGGCGGCGGCGTCGCCGGCCGCGCTCTCGCTGATCGCGGTGACGTTCCCCGAGGGGCCGGAGCGCAATCGGGCGGTGGGCTGGTACACGGCGGTGGCCACGGCGGGCGGCGGCGTCGGCATCATGGCCGGCGGGCTGATCACGTCGTATCTCTCCTGGCGCTGGGTGCTGTTCGTCAACGTCCCGATCGGGGTGGCGATCCTCGCCGTGGGCCGGCGGGTGCTGAAGGAGACGGAGCGGCGGCGCGGCGCGTTCGACGCGGTGGGCGCCGTCACCGGGACGCTGGCGGCGCTGCTGCTGGTCTACGGGCTGATCGACGGCGCCGCGGACGGCGGCAACTGGAGCTCTCCCGCGGTCGTCGGCGCGCTGGTGCTCGCGGCGGTGCTGCTGCCGGTCTTCGTGCTGGTGGAGAAGCGGAGCAAGCAGCCGCTGGTGCCGCTGCGGCTGTTCGCGGGCCGCACCAGGCCGGGTACGTACGCGGTGTTCGCGCTCACCAGCACCGCGATGTTCGGCATCTTCTTCTTCCTCACGCTCTTCCTGCAGCGGGTGTGGGACTACTCGCCACTGAAGACGGCGTTCGTGTACATCCCGCTGACCGGCCTGCTGGTGCTGGGCGCCAAGGTCAGCTCGCGCCTCGTGGCGGTGGCCGGCACGAGGCCGCTGGTGTGCGGCGGGCTGCTGGTCGCGACGGTCGGCATGCTGTGGCTGTCGCGGATCGGCGACTCCGCCGGGTACACCACCGGGATGCTGGTTCCCACGGTGCTGACGTACGCGGGTCTCGGTGTGGTCAGCGTGCCGCTGACGATCGCCGCGCTCGCCGACGTACCGGACGAGGACTCGGGCGCCGCCTCCGGCCTGTTCAACATGTCCCGGCAGATCGGCGGCGCCACCGGCCTGGCCGTGCTCGGCACGGTGGTGTGGGCGACGGTCGAGGCGCAGGACCACGCGGACGCGGAGGCCGCGCTGTCCGAGGGCGTCGGCCGCGGGTTCCTCGTGGCGGCGGGCGTCACGGCGCTCGCCCTGCTTCTCGCGCTGCTGACCGTGCCGGGGAGGGCCGAGCCGGGAGCCCCGGCGGACGTGCGCACCGCGGCGGGCGGTACGGACGGGCCGAAGACGACGGACGGGCCGGCGGCCGGAACCGCCGGTCCGGCCGAGCCGGCGGCTCCCGGTGCCGCGGGTCCGGCGGAGCCGGGAAGGGCGGGTGACGGTGGCTGACGTCCTTGTCATCGGGGGAGGCATCGCGGGTGCCGCGGCGGGATGGTTCCTCGCCAGGCAGCGCGGCGGCAGCCGGGTGACCCTGCTGGAGGCGGAGCGCGCACCGGGGATGCACGCGACCGGGCGCTCCGCGGCGCTGTTCAGCGAGTACTTCGGCAACGCGACGGTGCGGGCGCTCACCGGGCACAGCCGGGCCTTCTACGCGGCGCCGCCCGCGGGCTTCGCCGCCGGCGCGCTGCTCACGCCGCGCGGCGTGCTCGCCCTCGGCACCCCGGAGACCGCCGCCGCCTTCGAGGCGGCGAAGGCCGCGGGGGCCGGCGCGCCGCGGCCCGCGGTGGAGCTGACCGCCGCGGCGGCGCTGGCGCTCTGCCCCCTGCTCCGCCCCGGCGCCTTCGACCGGGCGCTGCACAAACCCGGCGCCTGCGACATCGACGTGGGCGCCGCGCACCAGGGCTTCCTGCGCGGGCTGCGTGCCGCCGGCGGCACGGTGGTGACCGGTGCACGGGTCACAGGGCTCTGCCGCCGCGGGGGCCGGTGGCACGCCGCCACCTCCGCCGGCGGTTTCTCCGCGCCGCTCGTCGTCAACGCCGCCGGCGCGTGGGCGGACGACGTTGCGCACCTGGCCGGCGTGGCGCCGGCCGGGCTCGTCGCGTACCGCCGCACCGCCGCCCTTGCGCCGGTACCCGACGGCCACGACGTCACCGGCTGGCCGATGGTCACCGACGTCGCCGACACCTTCTACGCCCGCCCCGAGCCCGGCGGCCTGCTGCTCTCCCCTGCCGACGCGACGCCGATGGTGCCGGGTCGAGCACGGCACGACGATACCGACGTGGCGCTGGCCATCGCGCGGTTCGAGGCGATGGTCGCACTCCCGCTGCGGCACGTCACGCACGCCTGGGCGGGGCTGCGCACCGCCGCGCCCGACGACACCCCCGTGATCGGGCCCGACCCGGACGCGCCGGGGTTCTGCTGGCTCGCCGGACTCGGCGGCTACGGCATCCAGACAGCCCCCGCGGCCGGCGCGCTGCTCGCCGCCCTCGCCGCGGGGGACGCACCACCCACCGCACTGCGCTCGCTCGCCACAGACGTCACCCCTGTCCACACCCGCACGGCACCTCTCTGACCTCAACCCCCTTCCGGGAGAGAGAGTTCGCTGGACATGTCGGATACGATCTGGCACCTCGCCGGTGGCCGGGCCGACCACGGCCCGTACCGTCCGGTGACCGCCCTCATCGAACAGCAGCGTGCCCGCACGCCGGACCGCCCCGCCGTCACCTACCGCGGCACGACCGAGACCACGCTCACCTACGCGGAGTTCGACGCGCTCGCCAATGGCCTGGCCGCCGAACTGGCCGAGGCGGGCGTGCGCGCCGGAGACGTCGTGCCCGTCGTCCTCGGCAACAGTCTCGAACTGCCGCTGTGCATGGTGGCCCTGATGAAGCTCGGCGCCGCCTTCACGCTCTGCGACCCCGCCTGGCCCGAGGAGCGGCTGCGCGCCGTGCTCGTGCACCCCGCCCCGCGGCTGGTGCTCACCGCGACCGCCGCCGTCGTGGAGCACGGCGCGCACGTGGTCGCCGCGCACCGCATCCGTCCGCGTGGGCGCGGGCCCGACGTGCCGGCGCCGGGCGCGGACGCGGTGGCGTACGGGGTGTTCACCTCGGGCAGCACCGGTCCGCCGAAGTGCGCGCTGAACCTGCACCGCGGGCTCGCCAACCGGCTGCGCTTCATGACCCGCTGGTTCGCCGCCACCGGCGACGAGGTCGTCCTGCAGAACAGCCGGCACACCTTCGACTCGGCGATCTGGCAGTTGCTGTGGCCGCTGACGACCGGCGGTCGCACGATCGTCCCAGAGCAGGGCGAGTTCCTCGACCTGGAGCGGACGGTGGAGATCATCCACCGCTACCGCGTCACCGTCACGGACTTCGTGCCCGCGATCCTCGGCATGCTGCTGGCCCTGCTGGAGGCCGAGCCCGCGGCGGTGGCGAAGGTGGCGTCGCTGCGTCACCTCGTCGTGGGCGGCGAGGAGATCATCCCGCACGCCGTGCACCGGCTGCGCGACCTGGTTCCGGGCCTTGAGATCACCAACGGCTACGGCCCGTCCGAGACCGCGATCGGCATGGTCTTCCACCGCATCGCCGGCGACGAGGGCGACCGCATCCCGCTCGGCCGCCCCATCGACAACTGCTACGCGGTCGTCGCCGACGACACGCTCACACCGCTGCCCGCCGGCCGCACCGGGGAGATCCTCGTCGGCGGTGATTGCGTGGGCGCCGGCTACCTCGGCGACCCGGAGCGGACCGGGCAGGTCTTCGTGCCGAACCCGTACCCGCAGATCCCCGGCCCGCGGCTGTACCGCACCGGCGACCTCGGCTGGTTCGACGAGGCGGGCCTGCTGCGCTTCACCGGCCGCCGCGACCGGCAGGCGAAGGTGGACGGGGTGCGCATCGAGCTGGCCGAGGTCGAGACGGCGGCCGAGGGCTGCGCCGGAGTGATCCAGGCCAAGGCGCTGACCGTGCGGCGGGGCGGCCGCAACAAGCTGGTGGTGGCTGCCGCCGCCGAGGAGGGCACCGCGCCGGCGGCGCTCCGCGCGCACCTGACGTCGGTGCTGCCGCGCATCCACCTGCCGCAGCACTGCATCGTCGTGGAGTCGCTCCCGCTGACCGACAACGGGAAGGTCGACCTGGAGGCGCTTCGCCGGATCGTGGCGGAGAAGCTGGAGGCCGGCGTCCGATCCGCCGCCCGCGACGACGATTCGCCGGCGGAGCGCGTCGCGGACATCGTGCGCGGCGTCCTCGGGCTGCCGGACTTCGGCGTGGACGACGACTTCCTCGCCCGCGGCGGCGACTCGCTGAGCGCGCTCGGCGCCACCATCGCCGTGCGCGACGCGCTCGGCGTGCCGGTGACCGTCTCCGACCTCTACACCCACCGCACCCCCGCCGCGCTCGTCGTCGCCGTCCTGCGCCGTCCTGCGCGGGACGGCGACGACGGCGCGCAGGAGGAGTCGGCGCTGATGGAGCGCGACGCGCTGCCGCCGGCGGACCTGGCGCACGCGGCGGCCCGCGCCGCCGGTGCCGCCGCGGTGCTGCCGCCGCGTACGGTGCTGGTCACCGGGGCCACCGGCTTCGTCGGCTCCCGGGCGGTGCACCGGTTGCTCGACGGCACGCAAGCCCGGGTGGTGTGCCTGGTGCGCGCCCGCGACGACGCTCAGGCCAGGAGCCGGATGGTGGCCGCGCTCCGCGCCCAGGGGCTGTGGGAGGAGTCGCTGGGGCAGCGGCTGGACGCCCGCGCCGGCGACCTCGCCCTGCCCCGCTTCGGCTGGCCCGAGCGGCGGTGGGAACGGTACGCGGCGGAGTGCGACGCGGTGCTGCACGCCGGCGCGCTGGTCAATTTTCTGCTCGGCTACCGGGACCACCGCGCCGCCAACGTCACGGGGACCGCCCACGCGCTGCGCTTCGCGCTCGCCGGCCGGCCGAAGCCGCTGCACCACGTGTCCACCCTGGGGGCGCTGGACCGGCATGCGCTGCACGCCGGCGCACCGCTCGGCGAGGACACCGACCCACGGCGGGTGACGGTCCCGGCCAGCGGCTACAGCCGCTCCAAGCTGGTGGCGGAGAAGATGCTGATGCGGGCGCGCGAACTGGGCGCGCCGGTCACGATCTACCGGCTCGGCGAGATCATGCCGGCCGCGGACAACGGCGTGCCCAACCCGCGGGCGCTCACCCACCTGTTACTGTCCGCCTTCCACGAGGCCGGGGTACGGCCCGCGGTGCCGATGCGCACCGACTACACGCCGGTCGACGAGACGGCCGCCCGGCTCGCGGCGGGGCTGGCCGAGGGGCCGACCGGTGCGGACTACCACGTCTTCCGCACGGAGAGCGTCGACCTGGGGACCGTCGGCCTGGCCCCGGCCGGCGAAGCGGACGCGGCGGACGGCGGAGCGCGCCCGCTGCCGCCGCGGGAGTTCATGGCCACGCTCGCCGCGGCGGCCGAGGCCGACGAGCGGTCGGCCTCCGCCCTGCTGCACGCCGTGCTGACCTCCCTCCCGGCCACCGGGGCGGACGGAGTACCGGACTTCGCCGGGCTGTTCGTCGACAACCCGCGGCTGTTCACCAGGGCCGGGTGCGCGGCGCTGGACGAGCGCCACGGGCTGCGTGACGGCCCACTCGACAAGGCGTTCGCCGCCTACCGCGCCACGCTCACCGGCTGACCGCGAGAGCGGCCCGGCCGGCGTGGCGGCCGGGCCGGAGGTACCACAGGCAACCCGACGGAACCGAACGGAACAGCGACGGAAGGGAACTCGTGCAGAATCGGACCATGGGCCGGCTCGGCTGGCAGGTCAGCGAAATCGGCTACGGAATGTGGGGCATCGGCGGCGGCCCCGGCGGCTTCACCGGCTGGGACTACGACGTCGCGCCCGACTGCCTGGACCTGGCGGTGGAGCTGGGCTGCACCTTCTTCGACACCGCCTGGGTCTACGGCAGGGGAGTCAGCGAGCAGTTGCTCGCGGCGCTGCTGAAGCGCCACCCCGAGCGGCGGCTCTACACCGCGACGAAGGTGCCGCCGCGCAACCGCGAGTGGCCGCCCGGAAAGGACGACACGCTCGACGACGTCTTCCCGCCCGACCACGTGCGCGAGTACGTGCACCGCAGCCTGGAGAACCTCGGCACCGACAGCATCGACCTGCTGCAGTTCCACGTGTGGGAGGACAGGTGGGCCGGCGACGAACGCTGGCAGCGGGTCGTCGCCGACCTCAAGGCGGAGGGTGTGATCGAGGGCTTCGGCATCAGCGTCAACCGCTGGGAGCCGGAGAACTGCATGCGGGCACTCGACACCGGCCTCATCGACGTCGTCCAGGTGATCTACAACATCTTCGACCAGGCGCCGGAGGACGAGCTGTTCGAACGCGCGCAGCGCGACGGCATCGGCATCATCGCCCGCGTCCCGTTCGACGAGGGCGGGCTGACCGGCACGCTCACCCGCCAGACCTCGTTCCCCGAAGACGACTGGCGCGCGGTCTACTTCGGCCCGGACAACCTCGGCCCCACCGTCGACCGGGCGGAGGCGCTGAAGAAGGTGCTCCCCGAGGGGATGACGCTGCCCGAACTCGCGCTGCGCTTCATCCTCCACCACCCGGCCGTGAGCACGGTCATTCCCGGCATGCGCAAACCCGCTCACGTGCGCGCCAACGTCGCGGTCTCCGACGCCCCGCCGCTCGACGCCGGGCTGCTGGCCGAGCTGCGCCGGCACCGGTGGGACCGGCGGCCCACGGCCTGGTCGATGTGAGCGGGGGCGACGGCGCGGGGGCGCGGGCGGGCGTCATCGCCCTGTGGGCGCACCCGCGCTCGGTGTCGACGGCGTTCCTGCGCATGATGGCCGAGCGCGGCGACGTCACCGTGGTGCATGAGCCGCTGGTGCTGCTCACAGATCACGGCGAGGTGGCGCTGCCGGGCACCGGCGGCGGCACGACGACCGTGCGGTCGTACGCGGAGCTGCTCGCGCACCTGGCCGAACTGGGCGCGGCGGGCCCGGTGTTCTTCAAGGACACCCTGGAGTACCGCTACGACCACCTCTTCGCGCACCCCGGGTCGATCGCCGGCTTCCGGCACACGTTCATCGTCCGCGAGCCCGCGGCGACCATTGCCTCGCACCACGCCGTCAAGCCGGAGTTCGCCTGCCGCGAGGTCGGCTACGAGCACCAGTGGGCGCTGTTCGAGCTGGCGTGGAAGACCACCGGCGTCCGGCCCGTGGTCGTCGCCGCGGAGCGGCTGCTCGCCGACCCGGCCGGCACGGTCGCCGCGTACTGCGCGGCGGTCGGCCTGCCCTTCCTGCCCGCCGCACTGACCTGGGCCCCGGGCGAGCTGCCCCAGTGGCGGCAGAACCGGCGCTGGCACCTGGACGCCAGCGCCAGCTCCGGCTTCACCGCCCCGCGCTCCCGGCACCGGGTCGCCGTCGAGGACGACCCGCGGCTGCGCGCGTACTACGACCACCATCTCCCCTACTACCAGCGGCTCGTCGAACACGCCCTCTGAAACCCCGGCACAGGAGGAGAGACATGCCCGCGACGGAGATCCGCACCGCCACCCCCGGTGAGCAGTTCGCCCACGCCTTCCGCACCGACCCGGCGTCGGCGGAGGTCCGCTTCGACTTCACGCTCAGCGACGCCTTCCAGCCGACCGCGGACCGCCCCCGGCTGACCGTGCGCAACCTCTTCCGCAAACAGCGCGTCGACACCGGCGCGCTCGTTTCCTGGTTCGAGTCGCGGCCCGGCGGGTCCGCGCCCCGCACGGCGGGCGAGCGGCTACGGGAGGCGGACTTCCGCTTCGCCACGGCGGCATACGGCGTCGCGCCCATCGCCGGCTGGGTGCAGATACCCGACCGGCTCGCGGACGAGCCGGAGGCGCTGGCGTCGTTCGTCGACCGCCGCCTGATGGTGCGGCTCGGCACCGCGGAGAACCGCGCGCTCACCGTCGACCTGCTGCGCCACCCCGACCTGGCGCCGCTGCCGTACTCCGGCTCGTACGCGCAGGGGGTGCTGGCCGCCTTCGACGAGATCGAGCAGACCGGCGGCACCGGGCACGCAATGATCGTCAACCCCCGGGACTACTACGGCGAGCTGGTCGGCTCCGGCAGCCTGCTGACCGACCTGGCCCGGGAGAAGGTCATGATCTGCCGCAACCGGCACGTGGCGCCCGGCCACGCGATCGTCGGTGACTTCGCGATGGCGGCGCGGCTGCTGGAGGCCGGCCACTCCTTGATCAAGGTGGCGGAGCCGCCGCCCGGGACCTTCGCGGCGCCCGGCACCGCCGTGTGCGCCGAGGTCTACGAGGGCGTGGCCCTGCAGTTGCCGACGCACTTCTACCACGTGGTCCCGGGCGGGGCACATGACTGAACAGCGGTGGCCACGACGCACCTTCGCCGGCCTGATCGCCGCGCTGCTCTGCACGTTCACCGCCGTCGGCATGGTGATCCCGATCATCCCCAAGCTGGTCACCGCCGAGCTGGACGGCTCGGCGTTCGAGGTGGGCGTCACCTTCACCGTCTCCGGCGTGGTGGCTCTGCTGGTGCGCCCGTACGCGGGGCAGCTCGCGCAGCGCACCGGCTGCCGCCGGGTGATGCTGTGCGGCGCGGTGCTCATCGTGGCCACCGCCGGCCTGTACGCGCTGCCGTTCGGCCTGCCCGGCCTGTACGCGGCGCGGGTGCTGCTGGGCGTCGGCGAGGCGATGCTCTTCATGGCCGGGTCGCTGTGGACGGTGTCGCTGGCCCCGCAGGACCGGCGGGCGCAGATCGTCGGCTTCTACGGGCTGGCCATGTGGAGCGGCTTCGCCCTCGGCCCCGTGCTCGGCGAGCTGGTGCACCGGGCGGGGTCGTTCGGCGCGGTGTGGGCCACGGCCGCGGCGCTGCCGGCCGTCGCGTTCTGCGTGATCTTCGCGCTCACCGACCGGGTGGAGCGGGGCGCCGCGGTCTCCCGCAAGCTGCTGCCGCGCTCGGCCGTGCTGCCGGGGGTGTCGCTGGCGTGCGGCTCCTTCGGCTACGCGATGGTGGCGGGCTTCGCGGCGCTGGCGATGACGCACCGCGGCGTGGCCCACGGGTCCGTCGTCGTCAGCGCGTTCGGCGTCGCGTACGTGACGGTGCGGGTAGTGGCGGGCCGGATCCCCGACCGGGTCGGCGCACTGCCGGTGGTGGTGTTCTCCGCGTCGGTAGAGGCGCTGGGCATGGTGCTGATCGCGTTCGCGTCCGACCTGTGGCTGGCGGCGCTCGGCGCACTGATCGCCGGCGGCGGCTTCACGCTGCTCTATCCCGCGCTCGCGCTCATCACCATCGACGCCGCGCCCGAGTCCGAACGCGGCGCCGCGCTGGGCGCCGTGACGTCGTTCTTCGACGTGGCCATCGGCCTGTCCGGGCTGATCGGCGGCGTACTCGCGGAGGTCAGCTACACGCTGACGTTCCTGATCGCGGCCGGTGCCGTGCTGGGCTCGCTGTACGCGGGCACGGCCGCGGCCCGGGCCGCCGCGGCCCGGGACCCGGCGGCGGCCTGAGCCGCCGGGCCCCGGCCCGCAGCGATCCGCAAGCGCCGCGCTACCGGGGCCAGCCGGCAGACGGGGCGTCGGAGCCCTCGCCCTCGTACCGCTCCGCGCAGCGCTTCTTCACCTCGCGCTCCACCAGCTTCCGGGCCGCGGCGTCGCCGTTGTTCCGCCGCTCCTCCCTGGCCTGCTCGACGACATCGAGCAGGATCGTGTTCTGCCCGTCGGACAGGCCCTTCTGCTGGTAGTCCGACTGGCTGCCGCCGCCGGGTTTGAGCTGGTCGTGGGCCCAGTAGGTGATCAGCCGCACGCATACGGCCTCGTGGGAGGTCGCGCTCGGGGCCGGGGCGGCGGACGAGGAGGACGGCTCCTCACCCCGGTCGCTCCGGTCGGCGGCGTCGTCCGAGCCACCGCACGCGGTCAGCGCGGCGGCGAGCAGCGCGGCCGGCACGAGTAACGATCGTGTTCGCGTCATCGCCATGACCATGACCGTGACCGTACGCGAACGAGGCCGCCGTCGGCAGTGCAAAAGCCCGTCCGGGTGCATCCGACCGAACGGCTCCGCCCGCGACGCCACCGCCGCCTTCCCGACGACCGGGTCACCGCCGGCCCGCGGGCCGGCCCTGCGGGGCTCGCGGTGAGGGCAACGAAGCGGTCGGCGGCGGTGGCCCCGGCGGCGCGGATGCCGTCCTCGCCCGGCGGAGCCTCGCCGAGCCGCACGCGGATCTGCAGATGGCGCACCACGAGGCCGTAGAAGAGCTGGAAGGCATCACCGGGTCGTCGTTGCGCAGATGCCCGTCGTCGGCGAGCCGGAGGAGGCAGTCGGCGACCAGCGGGCCGGTGGTCTGCCCGCTGTGGCGCAGCAGGAGGGCCGCCGGCTCGGGTGAGGTCATGGCCGCCCGGTTCAGCGCGACGGAGACATCGCCGACGAGGAGCGCCGGCAGGTCGCGCTCGACGGTGAGGAGGGAGTCCGAGGGCATCTCGTGCCTGCAGAAGCCGGCCCGCCGGGCGCCGCGAATACAGTCACCACCTGCGCGGACTTCCGCATCCGCGCCGCCGCGTTCTTCCACCGGCACGGCGTAGACCGGATCGGGCGGATTCCGACTGACAACGCCTGGGCCACTGCAAGGGCCTGGCCTGGAAGAACGTTCCTGGCCAGCCTCAGCGCAACCGGGACACTCGTCCGCCCCTGCCGGCCAGAGACCAACGGCAAGGTCGAAGGCTTCAGACCGCACCTGGCCAGCGTGGGCAACCGCGAGCTGTTCCGCACCTGCGCGCGCCTCAGTCCGCGCGAGGGGATGACGAGGACGCCGTGGCCCAGGCCACCAGCGTCATCCCTGAGCGTGCTGGCGCATCGAGCAGCTACCGGGCAGACCGATGAACTGAATCAGCGCCTGACCTGGCATGCCGAGCGCAAACGCCCGCAGTTGCTGGAGTTCAGACCTTGATGACGGTGGCGCGCGTGCCGCAGAGGGGGATGAGGTCCTCGGTATCGGAGGTGAGGACTGTGACAGGAGCGGGAGCGGCGAGTGCGGTGGCGCTGAGCATGGCGTCGATGGCGTGCTTGTGGCCGTGCAGTCCGGCGTCGGCCAGGAGGGCGGTGGCGTGGCGGGCGATCGGCTCGGTGACCGGCTCGACGACGAGCCGGGACAGCGTCCATTCCAGGGCCGGGCGGTTGATGCGGGGGTGGATCACTTCGACGAGGGTGGCTGCGGAGGTGATGACGCGGAGGTCGTCGGCGCGTGCGAGGGCCAGCCAGGTGGTGACGGCGCGGTCGCGCAGGACGGCCTTGGCGAGGCCCTCGCTGTCGAGGACGAGGGTGCCGCCGGGCACGGCGGGAGAGCGGGTCACGCAGCGTCCGCTCCGTTGCTCGTCTGCTGCTGGCGGGCCTGGTGGAGCTGGTCGCGCAGGGCCTGGATCTCTTCGTCGGTGATGGGGCCGTGCTCGGCCTCGGCGACGGTGATGAGTTCGTTGAGGTTGTCGCGCTCGATCTGGCGGGCGACGGCTGCGGCTACGTAGGCGGACAGGCCGGAGTGGCCGCTGCGGGAACGGGCGGCTTCCGCGATGTCACGCGGCATGGTGATCGAGTACTTGCCGGTAGGCTCACTCATGCTACCTATCCTACCAAGGGTCCTCTCGGCGAGGTGGCGAAGTCTCTGACGTGGCATCTGCATGTGAGGTTTGAGCGTTTACCTGACCCGGAGGGCAGTGGACGCCATGAGGAGCCCCAAGCGCGAGGTGACGGCGCGCTGGCTGCGAAAGCGCTAAACGGGCCACGCCCAGGGCGCCGAAGCGCGACGCGAGCACGTGGGGAAGAGGGCTTCGGACGACGCTTCCGAGGCGCAGGGCCCGGTACATCTGGGCGGTGGGAAAGGCGGCCCGCCGGCCAGCTCGGAGCGCTGGGGCAGCGAACTCTCAGGGCGTTTGAGGCCGTTGCAGTTTTAGCATGCACAAGAAAGGCTCTGACCGGCGTTTCCGCTGGTCAGAGCCTTGATTTCCGGTGCCCCCGGCAGGATTCGAACCTGCGCACACGGCTCCGGAGGCCGTTGCTCTATCCCCTGAGCTACGGGGGCGTGTCCGCCGCGTGGTGGTGCGGTGACGGGTAGAACCCTACCAGCTTCGCGGGGGTGGTCGGTACGGGGTTTTGGGGGTGGGGGGCGGGGTGTGTGTGCAGGTCAGGGGCGGAAGTGTCCAAAAGCCGGACGTAGGGGGGCGGGCGCGCCTACTCTTTCCCGTGTGCCTGGCTTGTCCGGTCGGGTCCTTGTCGTCGATGACAACAAGGTGATCCGGCAGTTGATCAGGGTCAATCTCGAACTTGAAGGTTTCGAGGTCGTGACCGCGGCCGATGGTGCCGAGTGTCTGGAAGCCGTCCATCGGGTGCGTCCCGATGTGGTAACGCTCGACATCGTCATGCCCCGGCTCGACGGGCTGCGGACCGCGGCCCGGTTGCGGGCCGATCCGCGGACGCGGGGGCTGCCGATAGCGGTGGTCAGCGGGTGCAGTGAGCTGGAGGCCGAGGCGGGGCGGGCGGCCGGGGTGGATGCGTTCGTGGCCAAGCCCTTCGAGCCGGTCGATCTCGTACGGGTCGTGCGGCGGCTCGCCGCGCGGCGGGCCTCGCAGCGGGTCGGCGGGGGCGTCGCCGGGGATGCCGCCGATGACGCGGAGCCCGCCGGGTCTCCGGTGTGCTGAGCCGGGGACGAGTCCGGTAAAAGGGTTCGCCTCCCCACCCCGTCCCTCTCGTACGCTGGTCCCGTGGACCCCGCAGAGCTCACCGGCACCGTCCTGCGTACGGTGCGATCCGCCGCGGTGGGTGAGTTCGGCGCACCCGTGCCGGCGCGCGTCGTCGTGGAGCGGCCGCGGCCCGGGGGGTCCGGGGACTACGCCACCAACGCCGCCCTCCAGCTCGCCCACGCCGCCGGCCGCGACCCCCTCGACGTCGCCGCCCTGCTGCGCGACCGGCTCGCCGTCCAGCCCGGCATCGCCGCCGTGACCGTCACCGGGCCCGGGTTCCTCAACATCACCCTTCTGCATGAAGGCGATCCCGTCGAGGACGCCCTCGCCGCGGGTGAATCCTTCGGGCACGGCGACTGCCTCCGCGGGCGCTCCTTCCGCCTCGTCGCCGACGAGCATCCCCGTGCCCTCGTCCTCGCCGACTCCCTCCGGCGGCTCCTCCTCGCCGCCGGTGCGTCCCTCGGCGAGCAGGGGGATCTCGTACGGGTGACGGGTGTCGCGGCCCCGACCGGAGCCGGAATCGGAGCCGGGGCCGGTCGCGGTCTCGGAGAGCTCCCCCCCGACGTGCTGCGGTGGGCCTTCCTGCGTGCACCCGCCCGGCAGCGGCCCCGTCTCGCGCCCGAGCTGCTCCTCCGCCGCGAGGCCAACCCCCTCTTCCGTATCCAGTACGCCCACTCCCGCACCGCCGCCCTCGCCCGCGCCGCCGCCCAGCTCCGGATCGACACCCGCGTCGGCACCCGCGCCGACGGACCACCCGCCGTGCCCCCCGCCGCCCCCGTACGGCACACTCGCTCCGACGGCGTCCTCCTCGCCGCCATCGGCGAGCTCCCCGCCGTCGTGGAGACCGCCGCCCGCCGCCGCGCGCCCGACCGGCTCGCCCGGCACCTCGACGTCCTGGCCGGCGCCTTCCTCGGCGCCGAGGCGGCCCACCCCGCCCTGCCCAGCGGCGACGAGGAGCCCACCGCCGTGCACCGGGCCCGGCTGCGCCGGGCCGCCGCCGCAGGCGTCGCCCTGCGCAACGGGCTCGCCCTGCTCGGGATCCGGGCCCCCCGGCACCTCTGAGCCACAGCCACCGCCCAGCCACCCGACAGCCACCTGCGAACACCCCGCACCACCGAAGGAGTACCCCGCCGTGAGCCGATCCGCCCACCCCGCCGGCCCCCGGCACGGCGACGTGCTGCCCGAAGGGCACTACGCCGCACCGCCCGCCGACCTCAACGACCTCGACTCCCGCGTCTGGGCCCGTACCGTCGCCCGCGGCGCCGACGGCGTGGTCACCGTCGGCGGGCTGCCCGTGACCCGGCTCGCCGAGGAGTTCGGCACCCCCGCCTACTTCCTCGACGAGGAAGACTTCCGCGCCCGCTGCCGCGCCTGGACCGACGCCTTCGAGGACGCCGACGTCTTCTACGCCGGCAAGGCGTTCCTCTCCCGCGCCGTCGTCCGCTGGCTGCGCGAGGAAGGGCTGAACCTCGACGTGTGCTCCGGCGGCGAGCTGGCGACCGCGCTGGCCGCCGGGATGCCCGCCGAGCGGATCGCGATGCACGGCAACAACAAGAGCCGCGCCGAGATCGAGCGGGCCGTCGGGGCCGGCGTCGGGCGGATCGTGCTCGACTCGTTCCAGGAGATCGTCCGCGTCGCGCACATCGCCGAGCGGCTCGGGAAGCGCCAGCGGGTGCAGATCCGGGTGACGGTCGGCGTCGAGGCGCACACGCACGAGTTCATCGCCACCGCCCACGAGGACCAGAAGTTCGGCCTCGCGCTCGCCGAAGGACAGGCGGCCGAGGCGGTGCGGCGGGTGCTGAAGCTCGACTCCCTGGAACTGGTCGGCATCCACAGCCACATCGGCTCGCAGATCTTCGACATGGCCGGCTTCGAGGTCTCCGCCCGCCGCGTCGTCGGGCTGCTCACCGAGATCCGCGACGAGCACGGGGTGGAGCTGCCCGAGATCGACCTCGGCGGCGGCCTCGGCATCGCGTACACGCCCGAGGACGACCCGCGCGAGCCGCACGAGATCGCCAAGGCCCTGCGCGACATCGTCTCCCGCGAGTGCACCGCCGCCGGTCTCGCCGTGCCCCGGCTCTCCGTCGAGCCGGGGCGCGCGATCGTCGGCCCCACGGCGTTCACGCTGTACGAGGTCGGTACGGTCAAGGAGCTGGCGGGGCTGCGCACGTACGTGAGCGTGGACGGCGGCATGTCGGACAACATCCGCACCGCGCTCTACGACGCGGAGTACTCGGTGGCGCTGGCCTCCCGCGCGTCCACCGCGGAGCCGATGCTCGCCCGCGTCGTCGGCAAGCACTGCGAGTCCGGCGACATCGTCGTACGCGACGCCTACCTCCCGGCGGACCTCGCGGCCGGCGACCTGCTCGCGGTGCCCGCCACCGGGGCGTACTGCCGCGCCATGGCGAGCAACTACAACCACGTGCTGCGCCCGCCCGTGGTGGCCGTGGCGGACGGCGCGGCGCGGGAGATCGTGCGCCGCGAAACGGAGGAGGACCTGCTGCGGCTCGACGTGGGCTGAGCGGCAGCGCGGTCATATCTCCCGCATATCTCAGGACTTAAACGGTACGTCTCGCCATCCGGACAGGGCCTCGCAATCGCCCCCCGCTGCGTGAGACTGGAACCGGCCCCCATCGGTGCACGTGAGGAACGAGGAACGAGGTCGTATGAGCGAGAGGCGTCCGCTGAAGGTGGCGCTCCTGGGCTGCGGGTCCGTCGGCTCCGAGGTCGCGCGCATCATGACGGCGAACGCCGCCGACCTCGCCGCCCGGATCGGCGCCCCGGTCGAGCTGGCGGGCGTCGCGGTGCGGCGCGCGGGGGTGGCGCGGCCGGGGATCCCGGACGAGCTGGTCACCACGGACGCCACGGCGCTGGTCAAACGCGGCGACATCGACATCGTCATCGAACTGATCGGCGGCCTGGAGCCGGCCCGTACGCTCATCACCACCGCCTTCGAGCACGGCGCCAGCGTCGTCACGGGCAACAAGGCGCTCCTCGCCGAGGACGGCCCCAGCCTGCACGCCGCCGCCGCCCGGCAGGGCGTCGACCTCTACTACGAGGCCGCCGTCGCCGGCGCCATCCCCCTGGTCCGCCCGCTGCGCGAGTCGCTCGCCGGCGACAAGGTCAACCGCGTGCTCGGCATCCTCAACGGCACCACCAACTTCATCCTCGACCGCATGGACACCTCCGGCGCCGGCTACGCCGAGGCGCTGGAGGAGGCCACCGCGCTCGGCTACGCCGAGGCCGACCCCACCGCCGACGTCGAGGGCTACGACGCCGCCGCCAAGGCCGCGATCCTCGCCGGCATCGCCTTCCACACCCGGGTCCGCCTCGACGACGTGCACCGCCAGGGAATCACCGAGATCACCGCCGCCGACATGGCGTCCGCGACCCGCATGGGCTGTACGGTCAAGCTGCTCGCCATCTGCGAGCGCACGCCCGACGGCACGTCCGTCACCGCGCGGGTGCACCCTGCGATGATCCCCAGGACCCACCCGCTGGCCTCCGTGCGCGAGGCGTACAACGCCGTCTTCGTCGAGGCCAGCGCCGCCGGGCAGCTCATGTTCTACGGTCCGGGCGCCGGCGGCGCGCCGACCGCGAGCGCCGTGCTCGGCGACCTGGTCGCGGTCGGCCGGCACCGGCTGAGCGGCGGCAGCGGTCCCGGCGAGAGCGCGTACGCGCAACTGCCGGTGGCGCCGCCCGACGGCGTCGTGACGCGGTACCACATCAGCCTGGACGTGGCCGACCGGGCGGGCGTGCTCGCGCACGTGGCCGCGGTCTTCGCCGAGCACGACGTGTCCATCGACACGGTCAGGCAGCAGGGCAAGGACGGCGAGGCGTCGCTCGTGGTGGTCACGCACCGGGCGACGGACGCCGCGCTGGCCGCGACGGTCGAGGCGCTCCGGCGGCTGGAGACCGTCCGCGGCGTGGCGAGCACCATGCGGGTCGAAGGGGAGTGACGTAAGGAAATGGACGCAGTGATCGACGAACCGCGAATGTCCGGCACCCGCCAGTGGCGGGGCGTCATCGAGGAGTACCGCGACCGGCTGCCGGTCACCGCGGGGACTCCGGTGGTGACGCTCCGGGAGGGCGGGACCCCGCTGGTGCCCGCCCAGGTGCTCTCCGCGCGCACCGGGTGCGACGTCCACCTGAAGGTGGAGGGCGCCAACCCCACCGGGTCCTTCAAGGACCGCGGCATGACGATGGCGATCTCCGTGGCGAAGGAGTCCGGCGCCCAGGCCGTCATCTGCGCCTCGACCGGCAACACGTCGGCCTCCGCGGCCGCTTACGCGGTACGGGCCGGGCTGACCTGCGCCGTGCTGGTGCCGCAGGGCAAGATCGCGCTGGGCAAGATGGGCCAGGCGCTCGTGCACGGCGCGCGCATCCTCCAGGTCGACGGCAACTTCGACGACTGCCTGACGCTGGCCCGCGCGCTCAGCGAGCAGTACCCGGTGGCGCTGGTGAACTCCGTCAACCCGGTGCGGATCGAGGGTCAGAAGACCGCCGCCTTCGAGGTCGTGGACGCGCTCGGGGACGCCCCCGACATCCATGTCCTGCCCGTCGGCAACGCCGGGAACATCACCTCGTACTGGAAGGGCTACCGCGAGTACCACGACGCCTCCTCCCCGCAGGGGGCTCTCGCCACGCACACCCCCCGGATGTGGGGCTACCAGGCGGCGGGCGCGGCGCCGATCGTGCACGGCGAGCCGGTGAAGGACCCGAGCACGCTGGCCACCGCCATCCGCATCGGCAACCCCGCCTCGTGGGAGCTGGCCGAGCGGGCGCGCGACGAGTCCGGCGGGCACATCGAGGCGGTCACGGACCGGCAGATCCTGCGGGCGTACAAGCTGCTGGCCGCCCAGGAGGGCGTGTTCGTCGAGCCGGCCTCGGCGGCGAGCGTCGCGGGGCTGCTGCAGGCGGCCGAGCAGGGCCGGGTCGACCCGGGACAGCGGATCGTCTGCACGGTCACCGGCAACGGCCTGAAGGACCCCGACTGGGCGGTCGCCGGTGCCCCGCAGCCCGTCGCCGTGCCGGTCGACGCGGACCGGGCGGCGGAGCGGCTGGGGCTGGCCTGACCGGGGCGCCCCGCGGCCCGCGTACCGGCCGGCATACCCGCGTACGGCACGGGCGCACCGGCGTACGGCACCGGCGGCAGCCCGTCCGGCCTGGGCGGACGTGCGTACGGCCGGGGCCGGGGGCGCGCGCCGTACGGGCTCTTCCGCCGCGCGCCGGGGACGTGCGCGGGCCGCGCATCGAGCGCCTCCTGTGCGCCCTATGTCGCAGGGGAACCCACCTTCGATAAGCTGGCGTTGAGCCCGCCGGTCGAGTGTCCCGGGCACCCCCTTCCGTATGCCGTCCGCACCGCCCGTCCGCGCGCGCACGCCATGCCGCGGGGGCACCGGTCGGGCAGAGTCGTAACCGAGCTGATTTCCCCCACCGCCCGGGAGACCGGGTGAGAGTCACAAGGAGAGTCACGCAAGCGATGGCCGGTCCAGCCTTCCGCGCCGCGCCCGTACGCGTCCGCGTACCGGCGACCAGCGCCAACCTCGGCCCCGGCTTCGACACGTTCGGCCTCGCCCTCGGGCTGTACGACGACGTGGTCGTCCGGGTCGCCGAGTCCGGGCTCCACGTCGACATCGCCGGCGAGGGCGCGGAGAACCTGCCGCGGGACGAGTCCCACCTGCTCGTACGGGCCATGCGCAGCGCCTTCGAGGCGCTGGGCGGCCAGCCGCGCGGCCTCGAGGTGGTGTGCGCCAACCGCATTCCGCACGGCCGCGGGCTCGGTTCCTCGGCCGCGGCGATCTGCGCCGGCATCATCGCGGCGCGGGCGGTGACGATAGGCGGTGCCGAGCGTTCCGGCGTCCTGGACGCCCCCGAGCGGGCGGCGCTGCTGGAGCTGGCGACGGAGCTGGAGGGCCACCCGGACAACGTCGCGGCCTGTCTGCTCGGCGGGTTCACCCTGGCCTGGACGGACGACGGCACGGGCGGCGCGGGCACGGCCCCCGGGGACGCCCCCGCGGCGGTACGGGCCATCCGGCTGGAGCCCGCCGGGGGCGTGGTCCCGGTGGTCTTCGTGCCCGGCAACCCGCTCTCCACCGCGGAGGCCCGCGGCCTGCTGCCCCGTACGGTGCCGCACGCGGACGCGGCGCTCACCGCCGCCCGCGCGGCGCTCTTCGTCGAGGCCCTGACCAGGCGCCCCGAACTGCTGCTCACCGCCACCGAGGACCGGCTCCACCAGGACTACCGGGCGCCCGCGATGCCGGAGAGTACGGCGCTGGTGGCGCGGCTGCGCGCGGACGGCGTGCCCGCGGTGATCTCCGGCGCGGGGCCGACGGTGCTGGCGTTCGCCGAGGACGGCGCGGCCGAGAAGGTCGCCCGTTCGGCGGGCGAGGGCTGGGCCGCCAACCGGCTGGCCCTCGACCGGGAGGGGGCGAGCGTGCTGCCGCTGGCCTGACGGGCCGCGGCGGCCGGGCCACGCGCCGTACGCGGGCACATTGCGCAGGTCAGCGGGCCCGCGCGGACGGCCCGCGCACGGTGACCCGCACCACTGGCCGCACAACACGGAACCGGCCTCCCGGCACCGGGAGAGGGGGAATGTCTGCAGGATCCGATAGTGTTAACCTCAAGGCAGCACCAGCGCACTTCAGTCGTAGGTTCCACGCGGCCGTGCTGTGTGCTGGGGTCTCTCCGGGCCGCAGGGCCCGGGGGCAGGTCCCACAAGGGGAATTCCCCGCCGGGGCAGCCTTTCTTCCGGGAGCCTTCCACATTGCCTGAGCAGCCTGCCGGTGCAGTGACGCTCCCGAATCGGCACCGCTGTCGTGCGTGACACCCACCCGAGTGCCTCGCGCCATCAGCATGCCGACCCTGCACAGTCTTCACCGCCGTACGGCGGACCACCGCACCGACGCGGACCCGCGGACGCAAACGCACGGGCCGCAGCCGGAGAGCACGACCGGTCGCCGAGCCAGACAGGCCGACGCACCGCTCCAGGGAAGGACCCTTCGTGAGCGACACCACCGATCTGATGGGCGTCAACGCAGAGAACGCCGCCAGCCCAGCTTCTGGGGGTGCCTCCCAGCAGGAGACTGGGGGAGCTCCCGCAACCACCGCCGGTTCGACCAGGCGCCGTCGCGGCGCCGGCCTGGAGGGCATGGTCCTGGCGGAGCTCCAGCAGATCGCATCCGGCCTCGGGATCCGGGGCACCGCTCGGATGCGCAAGAGCCAGCTCATCGAGGTGATCAAGGAGAGGCAGGGCGCCGACGGCGGCAAGCCCGCCGAGGCCAAGGCGGAGAAGGCCGCCGACAAGGCGGGCAAGGACGCGCAGGCCGACGGCGGCGCGGCGCGGCCGAAGCGCCGGGCCACCTCCCGGGCCCGTACCGACGCGGCCGAGCAGGCCGAGGGCGACGGCCGCGGCGACGACGGCGACTCGCGGATCGACATTCCCGGCCAGCCCGTCAAGATGCAGGACGCCGGTGCCGAGCAGAACGGCGGCGAGAAGGCCGACAAGGCGGAGAAGGCCGACAAGGCCGACAAGGCGGAGAAGGCCGAGAAGGCCGACAAGGCTGCCGAGAAGACCGGCGACGCCAAGCAGTCCGGCGACGGCGGCCGGCAGAAGGGCGACCGCCAGGGCGGCGGCGACCGGCAGGGCGGCGGGCGCCGCGACCGGCAGAACCGCCGCAACAAGGGCGACGACGGCGGCGGCCAGGGCGGTGGCGGCGGCCAGCAGAACCAGGGCGGCGGCCGGCAGCAGCAACAGCAGCAGGACGACGACTTCGACGGCGGCAGGCGCGGCCGCAGGGGCCGCTACCGCGACCGCCGCGGGCGCCGGGGCGGCCGCGAGGACTACAGCGAGCCGCAGATCGCCGAGGACGACGTCCTGATCCCGGTCGCGGGCATCCTCGACATCCTCGACAACTACGCCTTCGTCCGCACCTCCGGCTACCTGCCGGGCCCCAACGACGTGTACGTCTCGCTGGCCCAGGTGCGCAAGAACGGTCTGCGCAAGGGCGACCACGTCACGGGCGCGGTGCGCCAGCCGCGCGACGGCGAGCGCCGGGAGAAGTTCAACGCGCTCGTCCGGCTCGACTCGGTGAACGGCCAGGGTCCCGAGCAGAGCCGTGGCCGGGCGGAGTTCGGCAAGCTCACGCCGCTCTACCCGCAGGACAGGCTCCGCCTGGAGAGCGACCCGGGTGCGCTGACGCCGCGGATCATCGACCTGGTCTCGCCCATCGGCAAGGGGCAGCGCGGACTGATCGTGGCGCCGCCGAAGACCGGCAAGACGATGATCCTGCAGTCGATCGCCAACGCGATCACCACGAACAACCCCGAGTGCCACCTCATGGTCGTCCTCGTCGACGAGCGGCCCGAGGAGGTCACCGACATGCAGCGGTCGGTGAAGGGCGAGGTCATCTCCTCGACCTTCGACCGCCCGGCGGAGGACCACACCACGGTCGCCGAGCTCTCCATCGAGCGGGCCAAGCGGCTCGTCGAGCTGGGCCACGACGTCGTCGTGCTCCTCGACTCGATCACCCGGCTCGGCCGCGCGTACAACCTGGCGGCGCCCGCCTCCGGCCGCATCCTCTCCGGCGGTGTGGACTCCACGGCGCTCTACCCGCCGAAGAAGTTCTTCGGCGCCGCGCGCAACATCGAGGACGGCGGCTCGCTGACCATCCTGGCCACCGCGCTGGTCGAGACCGGCTCGCGGATGGACGAGGTGATCTTCGAGGAGTTCAAGGGCACCGGCAACATGGAGCTGCGGCTCGACCGCAAGCTCTCGGACAAGCGCATCTTCCCCGCGGTCGACGTGGACGCCTCCGGCACCCGCAAGGAGGAGATCCTGATGGGCAGCGACGAGCTGGCCATCGTCTGGAAGCTCCGCCGGGTGCTGCACGCGCTGGACCAGCAGCAGGCCATGGAGCTGCTGCTGGACAAGATGAAGCAGACCAAGAGCAACGCGGAGTTCCTGCTCCAGATCCAGAAGACCACGCCCACGCCCAACGGCGACTGACGCGCAACCCGGCGCCGGTCCCACGCGAACCGGTGCAGGTCGGACGGTTTTCGTAGGCAAAAGCCTCCCCTTGGAACGAGGGGAGGCTTTTGCGCGTTCAGCAGTACGTGTGTAACCCTTTTAGGTGATCCCTGTCGGGGAATGTGGGGAAAAGTTCGGATATACCCGCGACAAACCAGGGACCTGAGCGGCTGAGGTGAGGAGCCGATGACGGAACCGTACGACGACGGGGATCCCGGCCACCGGCCGCGCGGCCGCCGCCGCAAGGCGGTCCTCGTGGCGGTCTGGACGCTCGTCGGGGTGATGGTCCTCGGCGGGGCCGGTTTCACGTACCTCTACTTCCGTCTCAACGGCAATCTGACCAGCGTCGACCTCGACGCCAAGCTCGGCGGCGACCGGCCGGAGGACCTGCCGAACGGCTCCACGGACATCCTCGTCCTCGGCTCCGACTCCCGGGCCGGCGACAACGCGAAATACGGCCGCGACGGCGGCGGCGCCCGCTCCGACACCGCGATGATCGTGCACGTCTACGAGGACCGGAAGCGCGCCAGCGTCGTCAGCATCCCCCGCGACACCCTCGTCGACCGCCCCGAGTGCAGCCGCGACGACGGGGACACCGCCCCCGCCGCGAAGCGCGCGATGTTCAACGAGTCGTATTCCGTCGGCGGCCCGGCCTGCACGGTCAAGACCGTGGAGAAGATGACCGGCGTGCGCATGGACCACTTCGTCGAGGTCGACTTCAGCGGCTTCAAGCGGCTCATCGACCAGCTCGGCGGCGTGGAGATCACCACCCGCCAGGACATCGACGACCCCGACAGCCACCTCGACCTCAAGGCCGGCACGCACACCCTGGACGGCGAGGAGGCGCTCGGCCTGGTCCGTACCCGCAAGGGCGTCGGCGACGGCAGCGACCTGGGCCGGATAGAGCTGCAGCAGGTGTTCGTCAAGGCGCTGGTGCAGCAGGTCGGCCAGGTCGACCTGCTGACCAGCCCCGGGAAGCTCATCGGGCTCGCCGACACCGCCACCAAGTCGATCACCACGGACGACGGTCTCGGCACGGTGAACAAGCTGCGCCGGCTGGCCGAGAGCCTGGGCGACATAGGCCCGAACGACATGCGGATGGCCACCCTGCCGGTGACGGCCGACAAGCAGGACAGCAACCGCGTGGTGCCGAAGGAGAAGGAGGCCGCGCAGGTCTGGAAGGCGCTGCGGGAGGACCGGCCGATACCGAAGTCCGCGCTGAAGGGGGACGCGGGCGGGCAGGGGGAACGCGACGTGGTCGCCGCCCCGCCGGCCCCCGGCGACGGCCTGGAGGAGGTCGCGCCCGGCGGCGGTGCACAGGCGGCGGCGGACTGACCCCGGAGCGTGAGCGCCCCCGGGACCCGCCCCCGCCGGCTCGGTACCGCGACCCGGCGGCCGCCGGGTCGCCGCCGCCCGCGGCGTCCGGCGTGGAATAAAGCGGGCCCGGGACCCGTTTTGGCGAGCACGACCGGTCCTCGTAGACTGGTACGTCGGCCCCGGTTCACGTGACGCATCCCGCCGATCGACCCGGAGCCCTCCCGAACCTAGGAGAATCCCTTGAAGCGCGACATCCACCCGGAGTACGTGGAGACCACGGTGAGCTGTACCTGTGGTAACTCCTTCACCACCCGGAGCACCGTCACCTCCGGCACCATCCGCGCGGACATCTGCTCCGCGTGCCACCCGTTCTACACGGGCAAGCAGAAGATCCTCGACACCGGTGGCCGCGTGGCCCGCTTCGAGGCCCGCTTCGGCAAGCAGGCCGCGGCGAAGAAGTAGCCCGTCCGCGTGCGCCGGGCCGGCCGCCCCGAAGAGGGGCGGACCGGGCCGGCGCACGTTTTTCGTCCCGCCCGGCCGGCACTTCTCCTCCCGCCCGGCCGCCCGCGCCTGGTCCTGCTACTTCCCCCTACGGAGCGCCCCACGATGTTCGAGGTCGTCAAGGATCTCATCGGCGAGCACGCCACCCTCGAGCGGCAGCTCGCCGACCCCGGCGTGCACGCCGACCAGCGCCGCGCCACCCGGCTCAACAAGCGCTACGCCGAGCTGACCCCGATCATCGCCGCCTACCGCGCCTGGGAGCGGGCCGGCGAGGACGCCGCCGCCGCCCGGGAGCTGGCCGCGGAGGACCCGGACTTCGCCGCCGAGGCCAAGAGCCTGGAGCGGGAGCGCGAGGAGCTCACCGAGCGGCTGCGGCTGCTGCTCGTACCGCGCGATCCCAGTGACGACAAGAACGTCATCCTGGAGGTCAAGGCGGGCGAGGGCGGCGAGGAGTCGGCGCTCTTCGCCGGCGACCTGCTGCGGATGTACCTGCGCTACGCCGAGCGGCAGGGCTGGAAGACGGAGCTGCTGGACGCCAACGAGTCCGACCTCGGCGGCTACAAGGACGTCTCCGTCTCGGTGAAGCTCAAGGGCGGCGCCGGTCAGAGGGCCGCCGAGCCCGGCCAGGGCGTGTGGGCGCGGCTGAAGTACGAGGGCGGCGTGCACCGCGTGCAGCGGGTCCCGGCCACCGAGTCGCAGGGCCGTATCCACACCTCCGCCGCGGGCGTGCTGGTGCTGCCCGAGGCCGAGGACGTCGACGAGGTCGAGATCGGCCCCAACGACCTCCGCATCGACGTCTACCGCTCCTCGGGCCCCGGCGGGCAGTCCGTCAACACGACGGACTCCGCGGTACGCATCACGCACCTGCCCACCGGCATCGTGGTCTCCTGCCAGAACGAGAAGAGCCAGCTTCAGAACAGGGAGCAGGCGATGCGTATCCTGCGGGCGAGGCTGCTCGCCGAGGCGCAGGAGGAGGCGGAGAAGGAGGCGGCGGACGCGCGCCGCAGCCAGGTGCGTACCGTGGACCGGTCGGAGCGCATCCGCACGTACAACTTCCCGGAGAACCGCATCTCCGACCACCGGGTCGGGTTCAAGGCGTACAACCTGGACCAGGTGCTCGACGGGGAGCTGGACGCGGTGATCCAGGCATGCGTGGACGCGGACGCCGCGGCCAAGCTCGCGGACGCGGGCTGAGCACCGCACGGGATACGGCCGAGGGACCGGAGGGAACGTGAACCTGCTGCTCGTCGAAGTGGCCCAGGCCACGCGGCGGCTCGCCGACGCCGGCGTGCCCTCCCCGCGGTTCGACGCGGAGGAGCTGGCGGCGTACGTGCACGGCGTGCCCCGCGGCGAGTTGCACCGCGTCGCCGACGCCGACTTCGACGCCCGCTACTGGGAGGCCGTCGCCCGCCGCGAGGCCCGCGAGCCGCTGCAGCACATCACCGGCGTCGCCTACTTCCGCTATCTGGAACTCCAGGTCGGCCCCGGCGTCTTCGTGCCCCGCCCGGAGACCGAGTCTGTGGTGGACTGGGCCATAGCGGCCGTCCGCGCCATGGACGTCGTCGAGCCGCTCATCGTCGACCTGTGCACCGGCTCCGGCGCCATCGCGCTGGCCATGGCGCAGGAGGTGCCGCGGGCCGCCGTGCACGCGGTCGAGCTGGAGGAGACGGCGCTCAACTGGGCGCGCAAGAACGCCGCGCACAACGACGGCGGCGCCCGCGTCGTGCTGCACCATGGAGACGCGCGCACCGCGCTGCCGGAGCTGAACGGCCAGGTCGACCTGGTCATCAGCAATCCGCCCTACATCCCGCTGACCGAGTGGGAGCATGTCGCCCCGGAAGCCCGCGACCACGACCCGCAGGCCGCGCTCTTCTCGGGCGAGGACGGCCTCGACCTCATCCGCGGTCTGGAGGTCGCGGCCCGGCGGCTGCTGCGCCCCGGCGGGGTGCTGGTCGTCGAGCACGCCGACACCCAGGGCGGCCAGGTGCCGTGGCTCTTCACCGAGGAACGCGGCTGGGCGGACGCCGCCGACCACCCCGACCTCAACAACCGGCCTCGATTCGCGACCGCCCGCAGGGTCCGTACCTGAGAAGGAGATTGACATGGCACGGCGCTACGACTGCAGCGATGCGGCCGATCGCAGGACCGGGCTGCGCGAGGCCGCGTCCGCAGTCCGCCGCGGCGAGCTGGTCGTCCTGCCCACCGACACGGTCTACGGCATCGGCGCCGACGCCTTCGCCGGCGAGGCGGTGGCGGCGCTGCTGGACGCCAAGGGCCGCGGGCGCAGCATGCCCACCCCGGTGCTCATCGGCTCGCCGAACACGCTGCACGGGCTCGTCAAGGACCTCAGTGAGGAGGCGTGGGAGCTGATCGACGCCTTCTGGCCGGGCGCGCTGACCGTCGTCGCCAAGCACCAGCCGTCGCTCACCTGGGACCTGGGCGAGACCCGCGGCACGGTGGCGGTGCGGATGCCGCTGCACCCGGTGGCGCTCGAACTGCTCAAGGAGGTCGGCCCGATGGCCGTCTCCAGCGCCAACCTCACCGGCCACCCCGCCCCCCAGGACTGCGACGCCGCCCAGGAGATGCTGGGCGAGTCGGTCTCGGTCTATCTCGACGGCGGCCCGACGCCGGCCGCGGTGCCGTCCTCGATCGTGGACATCACCGGCCGCACGCCGGTGCTGCTGCGCGAGGGCGCGGTGACCGCGGAGCAACTGCGCGAGGTCGCAGGCGGGCTCGAGGTCGCCAGTTGACCGCGCCCGAAGGGCGCACGGGGGACATACAGGGATTCCGGATCCTCCACGTCAGCACCGGCAACGTCTGCCGCTCGCCGATCACCGAGCGGCTGACGCGGCATGCCCTCGACGTGCGCCTCGGCCCGCGGCCCGCGGCGGGCATCGCGGTGGAGAGCGCGGGCACCTGGGGGCACGAGGGGGCGCCGATGGAGGCGCACGCGGCGACGGTGCTGCGGGAGTCGGGGGCGGACCCGGACGGGTTCGCGGCCCGGGAGCTGCGCGACGAGCACGTGATCCGGGCGGATCTGGTGCTCACCGCGACCCGGGACCACCGGGCGCAGGTGATCTCCATGGGCCACTCCGCGGGGCTGCGCACGTTCACGCTCAAGGAGTTCGCCCGGCTGGTACGGGCCATAGATTCCGCCACGCTGCCGCCGGCCCGCGAGGGCCCCGTGGCGCGCGCGCACGCGCTGGTCCAGGCCGCGGCGGCGCTGCGCGGCTGGCTGCTGGCGCCCAGCCCGGCGGCGGACGAGGTGTACGACCCGTACGGGGCGCCCGTGCCGTACTTCCGGCGCATCGGCGAGGAGATCGGCCAGGCGCTGGACCCGGTGGTGACGGCGCTCACAGGGGTGCCGGCGGCCGCCTGACGATGGCCGGATGCAACCGGTCGGGCGTCTGAGGGGTCTCTTTCTTCAGGGCCCGGACGGGCCCTGCGTCCGTACCCGGAGAACGGAGGGCCGGGAGCGGGCTAGTGTGTGTGGCTGAACGGAACAGCGAAACCTCTGGGGCAGCTTGTGCGTGAATACCTGCTGACGCTGTGCATCGCAGCCGCTGTCACGTATCTGCTGACCGGCCCGGTGCGGAAGTTCGCGATCGCGGCCGGCGCGATGCCGGAAATCCGGGACCGTGACGTGCACAGCGAGCCGACGCCGAGGCTCGGCGGCATCGCCATGTTCGGCGGGATGTGCGCCGCGCTGCTCGTCGCGTCGCAGTTGCAGGCATTCGAGCGGGTCTTCGAGCTCAACGAGCCGAAGGCGCTGCTCTCCGGCGCCGCGCTGATCTGGCTGATCGGCGTCCTCGACGACAAGTGGGGCGTGGACGCCCTGCTCAAGCTCGGCGCGCAGATGATCGCCGCGGGCGTCATGGTGCTGCAGGGCCTGACGATCCTGTGGATCCCGGTCCCGGGCGTGGGCACGGTCGTGCTGACGCCGATGCAGGGCACGCTGCTGACCGTCGCCCTCGTCGTCATCTCGATCAACGCCGTCAACTTCGTGGACGGCCTCGACGGGCTGGCCGCCGGCATGGTCGGCATCGCCTCGGCGGCGTTCTTCATCTACGCGTACCGCATCTGGTTCGGCTACGGGATCGAGGCCGCCGCCCCCGCCGCGCTCTTCTCCGCCGTGCTGCTGGGCATGTGCGTCGGCTTCCTGCCGCACAACGTGCACCCGGCGCGGATCTTCATGGGCGACTCGGGATCGATGCTGCTGGGCCTGGTGCTGGCCGCCGGGGCGATCTCCATCACCGGGCAGGTGGATCCGGACGCACTGAAGGTCTTCGCGGGCAGCGAGAAGGAGGCCGTGCGCTCGACGGTGCCGGTGTTCATCCCGCTGGTGCTGCCGCTGACGATCCTGGCGATCCCGATGCTGGACCTGGTGCTGGCCGTCGTACGGCGCACCTGGCGCGGCCAGTCGCCGTTCGCGGCCGACCGGGGGCACCTGCACCACCGGCTGCTGGAGATGGGCCACTCGCACATGCGGGCCGTGCTGCTCATGTACTTCTGGTCGGCGCTGGTCGCGTTCGGGATGGTGGCGTTCTCGGTGCAGGCCGACAACGTCTGGGTGGTGCTGGGCGCGGTCGGGCTGAGCGCCGCGGGGCTCGTGCTGTTGCTGATGCCGCGGTTCGCCCCGAAGACGCCGTCCTGGGCCAACAGGCTCGTACCGCCGCGCTACCGCCGCCCCGGGGACGCCGGTGACGCGCCAGGCGGCGAGGGCCCCGGCGGCGACCCGGCGCCGGCCGGCGGCACCGCGGTCAACGGGGCAAACGCAACAAGCACGGCAAGCGCAGCAGACGCTGCAAGCGGGGCGAACGGTGCGCAGGGGGCGCCCGGTTCACAGGGGCACGAGCTCATCCCCGCGGGCATCAGCGGTTCCACGGCCGTGGGGGAGCGCTCGCGCTGGCGCCGGACCGGACATTGACGCCGTAGCAGGCATATCTCCAGGTGAGCGGAGCGACGTGGCCGACATAGCCCTTTCGTGTGACGGGCAGCACACTTCCTGAGTAAAGCTCGGGTCAAGATGCTTGTGATACCGTTCACGAGAACCCGGTGCAGAGCCGAAGGACCGTAGTGCGACGGTTCTCTGGCGCGATGCCCCTCGACGCGGTGCACCCGCACCGGGGGACATGCTCGTCACCGTCGACCAGTTGCTCCCGACTCCCGCCGGAGACTCCTCATATGCAGGTCAACGACGCCCGGATCCTCCGTGGCGCCGCGATTCCGACCGCCCTCGCCGGCGTCGTCGCAGTGGTCATCAGCTCACTCGCGGCCGGTGTGAAGGGCGGTGTGGGAGCCGCCGCAGCCACCGTGGTGGTCCTTGCCTTCTTCTGTCTCGGCCTCTTCGCACTCCAGCACTTCTCGCGCAAGAACCCCGAGCTCTTCCTCGGGATCGCGCTGATCACCTACACCTCCCAGGTGCTGCTGCTCGCCGTCGTCATGGGCCTGTTCAAGGACACGACGCTCTTCAACACCAAGGCGTTCGGCTTCACGGTGCTCGCCGCGGCCCTGGTGTTCACCGCGGCCATGGGCCGTACCCACTTCCGGCTGAAGTTGCCGTACGTGGAGCCGGAGCGAGAAACCGGAGCGGGTGAACAGCGCTCCGGTACAGCCACCGAGGCCGGGCGATGACACCCGCCGGCCGAGCAGTGATCCGCGACTGCTATGGTCCCCCTGCCGCGCCGGTGCGCGCGTGCGCCGTGGGCCCCTGGGCCGCACCGCACCCCGCCGGCCGTATCCCGTCCTGTCACGTACCGCTCTCCAGCGGTGCACAACACCGACACATTGAGGTTGCCGTAGCCATGCGTCACGCCGAAGGAGCTCGCCGGTGAGTGCTGCTGATACGACGCTCGCTTTCGACGCGAGTTGCAAGATCTTCGTTGAAGGTGGTTGCGGCTTCCAGTCCCCCGGCCTGCACTCGTTCGTCTTCAAGCCGATGTTCACGATCGGCAGCTTCGAGTTCAACAAGCCGATCCTGCTGGCGCTGGTGACGACGCTGGTGCTCTGCGTCTTCTTCTGGAAGGCGTTCGCGAGCCCCAAGGTCGTCCCGGGCAAGCTGCAGATGGTCGCCGAGTCCGGCTACGACTTCGTCCGCCGCGGCATCGCGTACGAGACCATCGGCAAGAAGGAAGGCGAGAAGTGGGTGCCGCTGCTGGTCTCCCTCTTCTTCTTCATCTGGCTGATGAACCTCTGGTCGATCGTCCCGCTCGCCCAGTTCCCGGTGACCTCGATCATCGCCTTCCCGGCCGCCCTGGCGGGCGTGGTCTACGTGACCTGGATGACCCTGACCTTCAAGCGGCACGGCTTCGTTGGCGGGTTCAAGAACCTCACCGGCTACGACAAGTCGCTGGGCGGTGTGCTGCCGCTGGTCATGCTCATCGAGTTCTTCTCCAACGTGCTCGTGCGGCCCTTCACGCACGCGGTGCGGCTCTTCGCGAACATGTTCGCCGGCCACCTGCTGCTCGTGATGTTCACCATCGCCACCTGGTTCTTCATGAACAGCTGGGGCTTCGCCTACGCGCCCGTGGCCTTCGTGATGGTCATGGTGATGATCGCCTTCGAGCTCTTCATCCAGGCCGTCCAGGCGTACGTGTTCGTCGTGCTGACCGCCAGCTACATCTCGGGCGCACTCGAAGAGGCGCACTGAGCCACCGCACCACCCGCACCACCCCGATTCGTCCGGTGGCCAACCCCCACCGGCCCGTAGAAGAGAAGGAAGAAACACCCATGGCTGTCATGGAGACTCTCGCCGCCGTCGAGATCAAGGGCAACCTCGGCGCCATCGGCTACGGCCTCGCCGCGATCGGCCCCGGTGTCGGTATCGGCTACATCTTCGGTAACGGTGTGCAGGCCATGGCCCGCCAGCCCGAGGCCGTCGGCCTGATCCGGCAGAACATGATTCTGGGCTTCGCCTTCTGTGAGGCGCTCGCCCTCATCGGCATCGTCATGCCGTTCGTTTACCCGTCCTGAGCGGACTCCTTCCGACGAAAGGCACCGATGTGAACCTCCTGCAGATCGCGGCCGAAGAGGAGCAGAACCCTCTCATCCCGCCGATGCCGGAACTCGTCATCGGCCTGATCGCCTTCCTCATCGTCTTCGGCCTGCTGGCCAAGAAGCTCCTGCCCCGCATCAACGAGGTGCTGGAGGAGCGCAAGGCGGCCATCGAGGGCGGCATGGAGAAGGCCGAGGCCGCCCAGATCGAGGCGGAGCAGACGCTGGACCAGTACAAGGCCCAGCTCGCCGAGGCCAGGCACGAGGCCAACCGGCTGCGCGAGGAGGCTCGCGAGCAGGGTTCGGCCCTCATCGCCGAGATGCGGGCCGAGGGCCAGCGGCAGCGTGAGGAGATCATCGCCGCCGGTCACGCCCAGGTCGAGGCCGACAAGAAGGCCGCTTCGCTGGCGCTGCGCCAGGACGTCGGCGCGCTGGCCACCGAGCTGGCCGGCCGGCTGGTCGGCGAGTCCCTGGAGGACCACGCCCGGCAGAGCCGCGTCGTCGACCGGTTCCTGGACGAGCTGGAGGCCAAGGCCGCCGCCCAGTCCGGGACGAAGGCCGAGGCCGGGGCATGAACGGAGCGAGCCGCGAGGCGCTGGCCGCCGCCCGGAACCAGCTCGACGCGCTGACCGACAGCACCTCGGTCGACGCGGCGGAGCTGGCCGGGGAGCTGGCCGCCGTGACCGCCCTGCTGGACCGTGAGGTGACGCTGCGGCGGGCGCTGACCGACCCGGCGCAGCCCGGTGAGGCCAAGGCCGAGCTGGCCGGCCGGGTCCTCGGCGGGCAGATCGGCGGCGAGGCCGCCGACCTGGTCGCCGGGATGGTACGGGCCCGCTGGTCGCGGGCGCGTGACCTGGTCGACGTGCTCGAGGAGCTCGCCGACACCGCGGACCTCACCGCCGCGCAGCGGGCGGGGGAGCTCGACGAGGTGGAGGACGAGCTGTTCCGGTTCGGCCGGATCGTCACGGGCGACAAGCAGCTCCGCGGGGCGCTCACCGACCGGGTGGGCACCGGCGCCGCCAAGGCCGGGCTGCTGCACACGCTACTGGGCGGCCGGGCCAACCCGGTCACCGAGCGGCTGGTCGTGCGGCTCGTCGAACGGCCGCGGGGCCGTAGCCTGGAAGGGGGCCTGGAGGCCCTCTCCAAGCTCGCCGCGGAGCGCCGGGACCGGATGGTCGCGGTCGTGTCCACCGCCGTGCCGCTCAGCGACGGGCAGAAGGAGCGCCTGGGCGCCGCGCTGTCCCGGCTGTACGGCCGGGACATGCACCTGAACCTGGACGTGGACCCCGCGGTCCTCGGCGGGATCTCGGTGCGGGTGGGCGACGAGGTCATCAACGGCTCCGTCGCCGACCGCCTCGACGAGGTGAAGCGCGGTATGGCGGGCTGACGGTCACCGATCGTCACACACCAACTCCAGAGCATCACCAGCGGCCCGAGTTGGGCCGTGGACGCAAGAACTTACGGGCCCAACAAGGAGAGCAGGGAACCCAGATGGCGGAGCTCACGATCCGGCCGGAGGAGATCCGGGACGCGCTGGAGAGCTATGTCCAGTCGTACCAGCCGGACGCGGCCTCGCGCGAAGAGGTCGGCACGGTATCGCAGGCCATGGACGGCATCGCCAAGATCGAGGGGCTGCCCTCGGCGATGGCGAACGAGCTGCTGAAGTTCGAGGACGGCACCCTCGGCCTCGCCCTCAACCTGGAGGAGCGGGAGATCGGTGCGGTCGTCCTCGGCGAGTTCAGGGGCATCGAGGAGGGGCAGCCGGTCACCCGTACCGGCGAGGTCCTCTCCGTGCCGGTCGGCGACGGCTACCTGGGCCGGGTCGTCGACCCCCTGGGCAAGCCGGTGGACGGCCTCGGCGAGATCGCGACCGAGGGCCGCCGTGCGCTGGAGCTGCAGGCTCCCACGGTCATGCAGCGCAAGTCGGTGCACGAGCCGATGGAGACGGGTTACAAGGCCGTCGACGCGATGACCCCCATCGGCCGCGGCCAGCGCCAGTTGATCATCGGTGACCGGCAGACGGGCAAGACCGCCCTCGGCATCGACACGATCATCAACCAGCGCGACAACTGGCGCTCCGGCGACCCGAACAAGCAGGTCCGCTGCATCTACGTGGCGATCGGCCAGAAGGGCTCCACGATCGCCGGCGTGCGCGGCGCGCTGGAGGAGGCCGGTGCGCTGGAGTACACCACGATCGTGGCGGCCCCGGCGTCCGACCCGGCGGGCTTCAAGTACCTGGCCCCCTACACCGGCTCGGCCATCGGCCAGCACTGGATGTACCAGGGCAAGCACGTCCTGATCATCTTCGACGACCTGTCCAAGCAGGCCGAGGCGTACCGCGCCGTGTCGCTGCTGCTGCGCCGCCCGCCGGGCCGCGAGGCGTACCCCGGTGACGTCTTCTACCTGCACTCCCGGCTGCTGGAGCGCTGCGCCAAGCTCTCCGACGACCTGGGCGCCGGTTCGATGACGGGCCTGCCGGTCATCGAGACCAAGGCGAACGACGTGTCGGCGTACATCCCGACCAACGTGATCTCCATCACCGACGGTCAGTGCTTCCTGGAGTCCGACCTGTTCAACTCGGGCCAGCGCCCGGCGCTGAACGTCGGTATCTCGGTCTCCCGCGTCGGCGGTGCCGCCCAGCACCGGGCGATCCGGCAGGTCTCGGGACGGCTGAAGCTGGACCTGGCGCAGTTCCGCGAGCTGGAGGCGTTCGCCGCCTTCGGCTCCGACCTGGACGCCGCCTCCAAGGCGGCCCTGGAGCGGGGTCAGCGGATGATGGAGCTGATGAAGCAGCCGCAGTACGCGCCCTTCCCCACCGAGGACCAGGTCGTGTCCGTGTGGTCCGGCACCAACGGCATCCTGGACGACGTGCCCGTCGCGGACGTCAAGCGGTTCGAGCGCGAGCTCCTCGACCACCTGCACCGGGAGAACAAGGACCTGCTCACGGGCATCCGTGAGGGCGGCAAGATGCCCGACGAGACCATCGAGGCGCTCCGCGAGGCGGTCGAGTCCTTCAAGCGGCAGTTCGAGACCTCGGACGGCAAGCTGCTGGGCGAGGGCTGAGCATGGGCGCCCAGATGCGGGTCTACAAGAGGCGGATCCGTAGCGTCTCTGCGACCAAGAAGATCACCAAGGCGATGGAGATGATCGCCGCCTCGCGCGTCGTCAAGGCGCAGCGCCAGGTGGCGGCCTCCACGCCGTACGCGACCGAGCTGACCAGCGCCGTCACGGCGGTGGCCGCGGGCTCCGAGACCAAGCACCCGCTCACCACCGAGGTGGAGCGGCCGGTGCGGGCCGCGGTGCTGATGATCACCAGCGACCGCGGTCTGGCCGGCGGCTACAACTCCAACGCCATCAAGCAGACCGAGACGCTGACGAACCGGCTGACCGGCGAGGGCAGGCAGGTCGACCACTTCATCGTCGGCCGCAAGGGCGTCTCGTACTTCGGCTTCCGCGAGCGGCCGGTGGCCGAGTCCTGGACCGGCTTCACCGACAACCCGACCTACGCGGACGCGAAGCGGGTGGCCGCGCCGCTCATCGAGGCGCTGAGCAAGGAGACCTCGGAGGGCGGCGTGGACGAGATCCACATTGTCTACACCGAGTTCCACTCGATGATGACGCAGACCGCGGTGGACAGGCGGCTGCTCCCGATCGTCTTCGAGAAGACCGCCGCGGACTCCGCGGAGGTCTTCGAGGAGGCGCGCAAGAAGGAGCAGGAGTACCACGCGCTGTACGACTTCGAGCCGTCCGCGGACGGCGTGCTCGACGCGCTGCTGCCGCGGTACGTCGAGAGCCGGATCTACAACGCGCTGCTGCAGTCGGCCGCCTCCAAGCACGCCGCCACCCGCCGTGCGATGAAGTCGGCGACGGACAACGCCGAGGAGCTCATCAAGTCGCTCACGCGGCTAGCCAACCAGGCCCGCCAGGCCGAAATCACCCAGGAAATCAGCGAGATCGTCGGTGGCGCGAACGCCCTGGCCGACGCCTCTGCGGGGAGTGACCGATAATCATGACCACTGCTACGACCACCGAAGCGAAGGCCACGGCGACCGGCCGCGTCGCGCGGGTCATCGGCCCGGTCGTCGACGTGGAGTTCCCCGTCGACGCGATGCCCGAGATCTACAATGCGCTGACCGTCGAGGTCGCCGACCCCGCCCAGGCGGGCGAGATCAAGGTGCTGACCCTGGAAGTCGCGCAGCACCTCGGCGAGGGCCTGGTCCGCGCCATCTCCATGCAGCCCACCGACGGCCTGGTCCGCCAGGCCCCGGTGACCGACACCGGCGAGGGCCTGACGGTCCCCGTCGGCGACGTCACCAAGGGCCGCGTGTTCAACACCCTGGGTGAGATCCTCAACGACGAGGTCGACGAGTCGGAGATCCAGGAGCGCTGGGCGATCCACCGCACGGCGCCCCCGTTCGACCAGCTCGAAGCCAAGACCGAGATGTTCGAGACCGGTCTGAAGGTCGTCGACCTGCTCACCCCGTACGTCAAGGGCGGCAAGATCGGCCTCTTCGGCGGCGCGGGCGTCGGCAAGACCGTGCTCATCCAAGAGATGATCATGCGTGTGGCCAAGCTGCACGAAGGCGTCTCGGTCTTCGCCGGCGTCGGCGAGCGCACCCGTGAGGGCAACGACCTGATCGCGGAGATGGCCGAGTCCGGCGTGCTGCCGCAGACCGCGCTGGTCTTCGGGCAGATGGACGAGCCGCCGGGCACCCGGCTGCGCGTCGCCCTGGCCGGTCTCACGATGGCGGAGTACTTCCGCGACGTGCAGAAGCAGGACGTGCTGTTCTTCATCGACAACATCTTCCGCTTCACCCAGGCCGGCTCCGAGGTCTCCACCCTGCTCGGCCGCATGCCCTCCGCGGTGGGCTACCAGCCGAACCTGGCGGACGAGATGGGTCTGCTCCAGGAGCGGATCACCTCGACCCGCGGCCACTCGATCACCTCGATGCAGGCGATCTACGTGCCCGCGGACGACTACACCGACCCGGCCCCGGCGACCACCTTCGCCCACCTCGACGCGACGACGGAGCTGTCCCGTCCGATCTCGGAGAAGGGCATCTACCCCGCGGTGGACCCGCTGGCCTCCACCTCCCGGGTGCTCGACCCGCGCTACATCGCGCAGGACCACTACGAGTGCGCCACGCGCGTGAAGGCGATCCTGCAGAAGTACAAGGACCTGCAGGACATCATCGCCATTCTGGGTATGGACGAGCTCTCCGAGGAGGACAAGCTCACCGTCTCCCGCGCCCGCCGGATCGAGCGCTTCCTGTCGCAGAACACCCACGCGGCGAAGCAGTTCACCGGTCTCGACGGATCCGACGTGCCGCTGGACGAGTCGATCGCCGCGTTCAACGCGATCGCCGACGGCGAGTACGACCACTTCCCCGAGCAGGCGTTCTTCATGTGCGGTGGCCTGGAGGACCTGAAGGCCAAGGCGAAGGAGCTGGGCGTCTCCTGACGGATGCGCCCGCGGTTCTCACCGGCTCCGAGCCACCCGGGGGCGGGGTTCGCCCCGCCCCCGGCCCGCAAACCCGTTATTCTCTGCTAAACCCCAGTTGAGGAGCCATCGTGGCCGAGCTGCACGTCGAGTTGGTCGCCGCGGACCGTAGCGTCTGGTCCGGCGAGGCCACCCGGGTCATCGCGCGCACCCCGTCCGGTGACATCGGCATCATGCCCGGACACCAGCCGCTGCTCACGGTGCTGGAGTCCGGCCCCGTGACGATCCGTACGACGGGCGCCAGCGGCGAGGGCACGGTCCTGGCGGCCGTGCACGGCGGCTTCATCTCCTTTGCGGACAACAAGCTCTCGCTCCTCGCCGAGATCGCCGAGCTCTCCGACGAGATCGACGTGGAGCGCGCGGAGCGCGCCCTGGAGCGGGCCAAAGCCGACGCGGACGCGGGAGCGGAGCGGCGCGCGGAAGTGCGGCTCCTGGCCGTGGCGGGTCGCTGAGGCCACGCGAGAGGAGCGGCGAGGAGGTCTGTGGAGATGATCCTCGCTTTGCTGCTGGCCGGGGCGGTGGTCGCCCTGCTGCTGCTCGGCCTCTTCCTCTTCGGTTTGCGCCGCCGCCTCATCCAGCGGGCCGGCGGCACCTTCGACTGCAGTCTGCGCTGGTCAGCCCGCGCCGACCGGCCCGGGAAGGGCTGGGCGTACGGCGTCGCCCGCTACAGCGGTGACGTCATCGAGTGGTTCCGCGTCTTCTCGTACGCACCGAGGCCGCGCCGCGTGCTGCGGCGGGACGGCATCGAGGTGCTGGAGCGCCGGGCCCCCGCGGGCGAGGAGGAACTCGCCCTGCTCTCCGACGCCGTCGTGCTGGCCTGCCGGCACGACGAGGACCGGATCGAGCTGGCGATGAGCGAGGACGCGCTCACCGGCTTTCTCGCCTGGCTGGAGGCGGCCCCCCCGGGGCAGCGTGTCAACGTGGCGTAGCGCGTACGGCCACCCGTCCGTGGGAACGGGAAAGGGCCTGAACCCGGGGCGGGGAGGCGAGCGCACGCCGGACACCCCGGGCTCAGGCCGTCTGGGGCCCTAGCCGAGACCGTTGTGGACCGCGGTCATCAGCTCGCCGTTGGCGGTGTCACCGCTGAGTTCCCAGATGAACGCGCCGCCGAGGTTCTGGTTCTTGGCGTAGGTCATCTTGGCGGTGAGTGTCGCCGGGGTGTCGTAGCTCCACCACTGGTTGCCGCAGTGGGCGTACGCCGTGCCCGCGACCGTTCCGGTGGCCGGGCACCTGCCTTTCAGCTCCTTGTAGTCGTCGATGCCCTGCTCGTACTTGCCGGGTGCGGGTCCCGTCGCGCTGCCGCCGGGCGCGCTCTGCGTCACGCCGGTCCAGCCGCGGCCGTAGAAGCCGACGCCGAGCAGCAGCTTGGCCGGCGGGATGCCCATGCCCTTCAGCTTCTGGATCGCGGCGTCGGAGTGGAACGCGGCGATCGGGATGCCGTTGTACGAGGTGAGGGGCGAGTGCGGGGCGGTGGGGCCCTGGGCGTCCCAGGCGCCGAAGAAGTCGTACGTCATGACGTTGTACCAGTCGACGTACTGGGCGGCACCGGCGTAGTCGGCCTTGTCGATCTTCCCGCCGCTGGAGGCGTCGGCCGTGATGGCGGCGGTGACGAGCTTGTTGCCGAACGTCGCGCGGAACGCCTGCATCATGTTCTTCATGACGGCCGGGCCGCTGCTGTCACAGGTGAGACCGCAGGCGTTGGGGTACTCCCAGTCCAGGTCGATGCCGTCGAAGAGGCCCTGCCAGCGCGGGTCGTACACGAGGTCGTAGCAGGACTGGGCGAAGGCGGCGGGGTTCTGCATGGCCTGGGTGAAGCCGCCGGACCAGGTCCAGCCGCCGAAGGACCAGAGGATCTTGATGTGCGGGTGCTTCTTCTTCAGCTTGAGGAGCTGGTTGAAGTTGCCGCGCAGGGGCTGGTCCCAGGTGTCGGCCACGCCGTCGACGCTCTCGCCGGCGCCGTACGCCTTCTCGATCGCGGCGTAGGAGTCGCCCATGGTGCAGCGGCCGTTCTGGACGTTGCCGAAGGCGTAGTTGATGGTGTTGATCTTCTGCGCCGTGCCGGAGATGTCGAGGTTCTTCGCGTGGTAGTTGCGCTGGTAGACGCCCCACTCGGTGAAGTACCCCATCTTGATCTTGCCGCCGCCGGGGCCGCCGCCGCCCGTCGTGGTGACGGTCCGCGAGCCGCTGGCGGGGCCGACCTGGTCCGCGGTGTCGCGGGCGCGGACGCTGTAGGTGTACGGGGTGCCGGCGCTCAGGCCGGTGTCCGTGTACGTGGTGCCGGTGACCGTGGCGACCTTGGTGCTGCCGCGGTACACGTCGTAGTTCTTGATCCCCTTGTCGTCGGTGGCCGCCGTCCAGCTCAGCGCGATGGAGGTGTCGGTGATGTTCCCGGCGCTGGGCGTGCCGGGAGCCGAGGGCGCGCCGTCGCCGGGGATGCCGCCGCCGTCGCAGGGGTCGCCGTTCAGGGTGCAGTCGGTGACGTTGCCGCCGCCGCTGCCGGAGCCGTTGAAGCCGAAGGTGAGGCTGGCGCCGGGGGCGAGGCTGCCGTTGTACGACTTGTTCTTGGCGGTCCAGCGGGTGCCGGTGTTGGTGACGTCCGCGTCCCAGGCGGACGTGACGCTGGTGCCGGCGGGGAAGTCCCAGGAAATGGACCAGGAGCTGAGGGGCGCGGTGCCGGTGTTCTTCACCGTCCACCTGCCCTCGAAGCCGGTGCCCCAGTCCGATGCCTTCTGGTACGTCGCGGTCGCTCCTGCCGCCTGGGCGGGGCTGGCGAGTCCGACCATGGCGGCGAGCGGGATGGCCACGGCGGCCACGATGGCCGTGGCGCGTCTCAGCAGGCGACTGCCGGTGGGGGATCTCAAGGTGTGTCTCCCTCGTCGAGTGCCGTTCCGTCAGGTGCGGGCGGCGCGTCCGCGCGTACGGCCGCCCGTCGTACATGAGCCGGGTACTTGTTCATGCCATGACACTCACTCGCCAGGGAGGTTATTGGTACATACCAATGCGGTCAAGAGGTCTGGACCAAATGGAAGAAGCCCGGGTCGGTGGGGGCGACACCACCGTCCCGGGCTCCGGCCGGCGCGGCGGCCGGCCGAACGGCCTCAGCCGAGGCCGCTGTTGACGGCGGACATCAGCTCGCCGTTGGCGGTGTCACCGCTGAGTTCCCAGATGAACGCGCCGCCGAGGCCCTGCTCCTTGGCGTAGGACATCTTCCCGCCGATGGTCTGCGGGGTGTCGTAGCTCCACCACTGGTTGCCGCAGTGGGCGTACGCGGTGCCGGCGACGGTGCCGGTGGCGGGGCACTTGCCCTTCAGCTCCTTGTAGTCGTCGATGCCCTGCTCGTACCTGCCGGGTGCGGGTCCTGTCGCGGTGCCGCCGGGCTCGGCCTGGGTCACGCCGGTCCAGCCGCGGCCGTAGAAGCCGATGCCCAGCAGCAGCTTGTTCGCCGGGACGCCGGCGGCCCTGAACTTCTCGATCGCCGCGGTGGAGTCGAAGCCCTGCTTCGGGACGCCGTCGTACGAGGTGAGGGGCGAGTGCGGGGCGGTGGGGCCCTGGGCGTCCCAGGCGCCGAAGAAGTCGTACGTCATGACGTTGTACCAGTCGACGTACTGGGCCGCGCCGGCGTAGTCGGCCGCCTCGATCTTCCCGCCCTCGGAGGCGTCGGCGGTCACGGCCGCCGTCACGAGCTGGTCGCCGAACTTCGCGCGGAACGCCTGCATCATGTCCTTCATCACCGCGGGGCCGCTGCTGTCACAGCTCAGCCCGCAGGCGTTGGGGTACTCCCAGTCCAGGTCGATGCCGTCGAAGAGGCCCTGCCAGCGCGGGTCGTTGACCAGGTCGTAGCAGGACTGCGCGAAGGCGGCGGGGTTCTCCATGGCCTGGGTGAAGCCGCCCGACCAGGTCCAGCCGCCGAAGGACCAGAGGATCTTGATGTGCGGGTGCTTCTTCTTCAGCTTGAGCAACTGGTTGAAGTTGCCGCGCAGGGGCTGGTCCCAGGTGTCGGCCACGCCGTCGACGCTCTGGTCGGCGGTGTAGCTCTTCTCCGTGGCCGCGAAGGAGTCGCCCATGGTGCAGCGGCCGCCCTGGACGTTGCCGAAGGCGTAGTTGATGGTGTTGATCTTCTCCGCCGTGCCGGAGGTGTCCATGTTCTTCACGTGGTAGTTGCGGTCGTAGACGCCCCACTCGGTGAAGTAACCCATCTTCACGCCGGCGGCCCTGGGGCCCGCGGGGGTCGTCGCGGCGCCGGCGCTGCTCGACGGCGCCAGGGTGGCCAGCACGGTGAGCGGAATCGAGAGCGCCAGGGTCAGCAGGATGCCGATGACGCGCGTGCGGGTGCGTACGTGGGGGGATCTCAAGGGCGTGCTCCTCGAGCTAGGTCCGGATACGTGTGGGGGTGGGACCTGCGTCGCCCGGTGGGCATGTGAATGTCATGCTCACCGCAGTGAGGGGGGAGCGTAGGGAAGGTCTGCACCAATCGTCAATAGGTCTGGACCACGGGGAGTTTGCGCGGTCCGCCGCGACCGGTGCCGTACGGGCAGGTGGGAGTGGGTGTCAGTGGCGCGGTGCGCCGGGTGGTGCCGGTGGTGCGGGCTGTCAGTGGCGCGGGGCGTTCCGAGAGCGCTGCGGCCGGGTGCCGCGGCGGTCGCGCGCGTTCCAGCAGGCCGTGTGCCAGTGCCGGCGCAGGTCCGCGCCGCGGTGCTCGGGCCAGGCCACCACATGCGGCGTGCCGGGGCGGATCTCCTGGTCGCAGCCCGGGCAGCGGTAGCTCTTGTCGGTCGCGGAGCCGGCGACGCGGCGGACGAGGTACTCCTCGCCCCCGTAGTCCGCCGCGTCGGGCGTGCCGATGCGGCCGGCGAGGTCGTCGTCCGCGGACGGACGGGCGGCGCCGCGGGAGCGCGGCTTGTTCCGGCGGGGGGACACGTCGGCACCTCGGAAGATCGTCGTGAAGGAGATCCCTACCAGGGTAAGGGCGCGAAGTCCAGCCCTGGGCACAAAGAATGACGATTCACCCCTCGATCGCCAACAATGAAGACGACTTCGGGGTTGCCCCCGTCGCCGCAGGTGACGGGCCGCCGGTACCCCGCGCACGACAGCGCCATCGGTACACAGGGGGCAGGATGCACATCGGCTCGTTCGTGCTCGGCGCCCAGTTCCCCGGCCAGGGACAGGGCGACGCCCTGCACCGCGCCGTGCGGACGGGCGTCGCGGCGGAGGAGGCGGGTCTCGACTCCGTCTGGCTCGCCGAGCACCACTTCATCCCGTACGGCACCTGCCCCTCGGCCGTCACCCTCGCCGCGCTGCTCCTCGGCCGCACCAGCCGTATCAGCGTCGGCACCGCCGTCAGCGTGCTGCCCACCCAGCACCCCGTCGCCCTCGGCGAGCAGGCCGCGCTGCTGCACCATGCCGCGCAGGGGCGCTTCGTCCTCGGCGTCGGGCGCGGCGGGCCGTGGGTGGACCTGGAGGTCTTCGGCACCGGGCTGGCGGCGTACGAGAGCGACTTCCCCGAGTCGCTGGACCTGCTGCTGCGCTGGCTGCGCGAACCGCGGGTCGGGGCCGGCGGCGACCGCTACGCGTTCCGCGAGGTCGCCGTCGTGCCCCGGCCGGCGGAGGCGCTGCACGGCGCGGGGGACGTACCGGTGCTCGTCGCCTGCACCTCGCCCGGCACCGTCCGGCTCGCCGCGGGCCGCGGGCTGCCGATGCTGCTCGGGATGCACTGCGGCGACGAGGAGAAGGCGGAGATGGTGCGGCTGTGGCGGCGCACCGCGCGGGAGGCCGGGATGAGCCCGGAGGCGATCGACGCGGCGGGCCACGTCTCGGCCGGCGTCGCCCAGGTCGACGACACCCCCGAGGACGCGGCGAAGCTGCTGCGCACGGCCCTGCCGGGGGCCTTCCGCAGCGGCGTGGGGGCGATGGAGACGGTGGACGGCAGAAGGCGCCCGATGCGCGATCCGGAGGCGTACACGGAACTGCTGTGCGCGCTGCACCCGGTGGGCCCGCCACGGCTCTGCGCCGACCGGCTGGCGGCGACCGCGGAACGTACCGGCATCACGCGCTTCGCGCTGCTCGTCGAGGGTTCGGGGGAGCTGGGCGCCACCGAGCGGAACGTACGGCGTATCGGTGCGGAGGTGCTGCCGCTCCTCGCTCGCTGACCGGTGGGGCGGCGCGAGCGGACGGCGTGGGGAGCGGCAGCGCGGGGGGTGTCCTGGGGCCCGTCAGCAGTCACGCAGCTCCGGTGACTGGTTGAGCAACTGCGCCCGCACGGAGGTGAAGCGGGTCAGGGGCTCCTCTGCCGAGGCTTCCAGGGGGAAGACCGCCACGCGATGACAGTTCTGGAAAGCGAGCCGGACGCCGAAGTGGCGCTCCAGCGCCCCCCGTATCGCATTGCTGGCGAGCGCGCGCAGGAGCTGGCCGCGGGCGTGCTCGTCCGGGGGCGGTACCTGGTTGTCGGCGAAGTTTCCGCCGTCGACCTTGAGTTGTGCCACCAGGGAACTGATCATGTCCCAGGCATAGGGGAGCGAGGTCCGGACGCAGTCGACAAACTCGCGTTCGTCGACCTCGCCCCGCTCAGCTTGATCGAGCAGAGCAGGTGGGACGTCCAGCGACATGGATTCTCCTCTCGCAGCCCCGCGGGGTTCGGGCGGGGCCTGACCGGACAGATAAGGCGATCACCACTCTCGGTGTCCATATGGCGACCGCCTGCTTCCACCGTAGGGCGGAGGATGCCGCTCCACCACAAGAACGCGTACACAACTGGCCATTGCCGAAAGGTGCATCAGGGGTCAGATCGCTGGGTGCGCCGGGAGTCGAGTAGCGTGGTGCGCCATGCGCCTCGTCATCGCCCGCTGCTCCGTCGACTACGCCGGGCGGCTCACCGCCCACCTCGCCTCCGCGCCCCGGCTGATCCTGGTCAAAGCCGACGGCAGTGTCTCGGTCCATGCCGACGACCGTGCGTACAAGCCCCTCAACTGGATGTCACCGCCGTGCACTCTGAAAGAAGGTGAACAGGACGGTGTCGCTGTGTGGACGGTCGAGAACAAGGCAGGCGAAAAACTGATCATTACGATCGAGGAGTTGCTCCACGACTCGTCCCACGAGCTGGGCGTCGACCCGGGCCTGGTCAAGGACGGGGTGGAGGCGCACCTCCAGGAACTGCTCGCGGACCGCATGGAGGCACTGGGCGAGGGCTGGACCCTCATCCGGCGCGAGTACCCCACGGCGATCGGCCCCGTGGACATCCTGGGCCGCGACGAGAAGGGGACGACCGTCGCGGTGGAGATCAAGCGCCGCGGCGAGATCGACGGGGTGGAGCAACTCACCCGCTATCTGGACCTGCTCAACCGCGACCCGCTGCTGGCGCCGGTGCGGGGGGTGTTCGCGGCGCAGGAGATCAAGCCGCAGGCGCGGGTGCTGGCGGCGG
The DNA here is from genome assembly GCF_007827615.1 of Streptomyces sp. CNZ287. Classification (NCBI taxonomy): domain Bacteria; kingdom Bacillati; phylum Actinomycetota; class Actinomycetes; order Kitasatosporales; family Streptomycetaceae; genus Streptomyces; species Streptomyces sp. CNZ287. The sequence goes on from NZ_VISV01000016.1 coordinate 139,165, forward strand.
ACCGCGGGATCGAGTGCGCGGTGCTGGACTACGACGCGCTGCGCGGCACGGACGACGGCAAGCTGAAGCTCTTCTGACGCGGGCGCCCGCCGCGCCCGCCGGCGGCCCCGTACGGCTTCGCGGGCGGTACGGGGCCGTTGGCGTACCGGACCCGCCGGGCTGCGGGCGTACGGGGCCGTCGTGGGGGTGTCAGGCCGTCTTGCCGGGCGGGGCGCCGGCCGCTTCGCCGGAGGCCGCCGAGTCGGTGCCGGTGGTGGTGCCGCCCTGGGGCGTCGTGCCGCCGTCGTCCGTCGTCGTGCCGCCGTCGTCCGTGGTCCCGCCGTCGTCGGTCGTTCCGCCGTTGTCCGTCGTGCCCCCGTCGTCGGTCGTCGTCCCGCCGTCGTCGGTGGTGCCCCCGTCGTCGGTCGTGCCGCCGTCCTGGGCCGTACCGCCGTCGGTCGTCGTGCCGCCGTTCTGCGTGCCGCCGGCGCCGCCCGTGTCCGTACCGCCGCCGTTCGACGAACCGCCCTTCGAGGACCCGCCGTCCGACGACGAGCCGCTGTCCGACGGCGTGCCCGGCGAACTGCTCGACGGGCTCTGCGGCGGCGCGCTGCTCGTCTCGTCGCCCGGGTCCGTCCACGCCTCCGACGGCTCCGGAGCCGATGACTCCGGCGACGGCGGCGCCGACTCCGAGGACGGGCCGCGGGACGGCTCCTCGGTGGGCAGCCCGTCGTCGTCCGCGGCGGCCGAGCGCTCCACCTCGACCCGGTCGGCGGGCGGGTCGTCGCCGCCCGCCATCCCCAGGGTGACCACCGTGCCGAGCACCGCGACGAGCAGCGCACCCGCGCCCGCCGCGATCAGGTTGCGCTTGGACGCGGACGCCGCCTCGGCGCCGGGCCCGCGGACCGTGGGCGTCACGGTCGTCTCCGTACCCCCGGAGGACGGGGAGATGAGCGCGGTGGGCCGCTCGGCGCCCGCGCCCGGCTCGTCGAACGCCGCCGCCCCCTCCGGTACGGGGCCGGTGCCGGCCGGCACCACCGGCAGCGCCGCCGTCACGGCCTCGCTGCCGGCACCGTCCGTGACCAGCGCGAGCGCCCGCCTGCTGGCGATCTCGCCGCCGCGGTCGGAGATCGCCCCGCGCAGCGCGAGCGCCGCCTCCAACTCGGCCCGCGCCCGGGCGGTGTTGCCCGTGCAGAGCGCCAGCACGCCCAGCTCGTGGTGGAAGTACGCCTCCGCCGCGACCTCGCCCGCGCGCCGGGCGGCCTCCTGCCCGTACCGCAGCGCCCGCTCCCAGGCGCTCCAGCGCAGCGCCGCGGCGAACGCGGGTGCGGCGGCGCGTGCGAGCAGCACCGCGGTGGAGGCGGTGGCACCCTCCCGGTCGGCGACGAGGCCGCCGAGCGCGGCGAGGATGGCGTCCGCGTCGTCGGCGACCGTCTCGGGGGTCACCGAGCGGTGCGCGGACCACCAGGCGTAGTGCTGCGCGGCGGTGAGCGCCGGGTCCTGGCCGCCCTCGGCGGGCCGGTCGTAGCCCGCGGCGGTCAACTGGGCGGAGACGCCCGCGGCCAGCCGGTAGCGGCCGAGGCCGCCGGAGACCAGACCGCAGCCGGCGAGTTCGGCGAGCGCGGTGTCGGCCAGCGCCTCGCCGGCGAGCGCGGGCAACTGCGCGTGGTGCGGGAAGACGCCGCCCAGCGCCACGGCGAAGCGCAGCGCGGTACGGGCCGCGTCGCTGAGCCGCGACGCCAGCAGCGCGGCCGGCGCGGCGCTCTCGGCCAGCGTCGGCAGCGGCTCGCCCGCGCCCGGACCGGCGAGCCGCAGCACCGCGCCGGCCTGGACGAACCGCAGCGGCAGCCCCTCGGACTCGAACCACAGGTCCGCCGCCCAGGTGCGCTCCTCGTCACCGAGCGGCAGCCGCCCGGCGCGCTCCAGCAACTGCATGCAGGCGGCCCGGCCGAGGCCCGGCAGCGCGACCTCTTCGAGGTACGAGGCGGCCGTCGGGCCGGTCACGTCGGGGGTGACGGCGATCAGGTACGCGCACTCGGGGGTGGCGTCCAGCAGCTCTTCGAGCGCGGTGCCGCCGAACTCGGCGTCGTCGAGCACCACGACCGCGCCGATCTGCGGCAGCAGCTCGGCCAGTTGGCCGGGGCCGGGCCGCCGGCCGGTCAGCTCGTAGACGGCGGCGCAGAGTTCGTACCGCAGATCGGTGGGGGTGCGGCCGCGGCCGTTCAGCCGGATGACGCCGTCCGGCGCCAGCTCGGCGCAGTCGGCGGCGACGGCCTCGAGCAGCACGGTGCGGCCGGAGCCCGGGGGACCGGTGAGGCGGACGGACCGGCCGCGGGAGAGCAGGCGCACCAGCCGCTCGCGGATCTCGTCGCGCTCCAGCAGCGGCAGTTGCGGCCCCGCGGGGCCCGGCGGCGGCGACGGCGGCCGGCGGTGCGCGGCGCGCTCCTCCGGGGTCATCCGGCGCGGCGGCCCCGGGCGCTCCGCAGGAGGGCACAGCTCGGCGTGGGTGCCGTCGACGGGGTTGACCGTGAGCCGGTACTCGCCCGCGATGACACGGGCCGTACGGGCCGGTCCCGGGCGGGCGCCGGCGGCGGGGGTGAGGCCGTCGCCCGGCCGCCCGCGCCCGGCGGCCCTGCCGCCGGAGCCGGGGTGCGGGCCGGGGAAGGAGCCGGGGGCGGAGCCGGCGGGCGGGCCGTCCGGCCCGGCCGCCGCGTCGGGTTCCCCGACGTAGGGGCGGAGCGCCTCGTCGGCGTACGGCCGCACCGGCTCCTCGCCGGGGAACGCCCCCGTGCCGTCGTCCCCGAACCCGCCCGCGCCGCGGTCGTCTTCCGGGTACATGGCCCCCGGTTCTTCCGGATCGGGGTGCGTGTGCGCCGGCTCGCCGGGGTACGAACCCGGGGAAGCGCCCGCGGGCGGAGATATGCCCTCGGGTGTGTCGTCCTGTCCATGGCCCGTGTTCGGGTCCATCGCGAAGCCCCCTGCCCGCCGTCCTGCGCCGTGCCGCTCCCCGGCCCGGAAACCCTATGACCTCCGCCGGGCGATCTCCGAGGGGGGACGGCCCGACGACGCCGTTTGTTCACTGAATCGTGAGGATGCGGTGGAGTCGCGTGGCCACCAGCAGCCGCTGCATCTGCGGGGGCACCCCGCGCAGCACGAGCCGGCGATCGGCCCGTCCCGCCCTGCGGTGTGCCCCCATGATGACACCGAGCCCGGTGGCGTCCCAGGAGTCCAGGTCGGTGAGGTCGAGGACCAGGTCGCCGCGGCCCTCGTCGACGGCGCGGTGGAGGGCGACCCGGGCGTCGGCCGCGCTGCGCACGTCGAGGCAGCCCCCGACGGTCAGTTCCGCGCAGTCCCCTTTGATGTACGCGGGCGCCCCTGCGCCCGTGCCGTCCGGGGCGCCGTCCCGGACGGGGCGGCGGGCGGTCCTGCGTGCGGGGCCCGCACGATGGCGGGCCGGGTGGTGGTAGGGCGGGGCGCTGTCGCGGCCCTCCGCCTCAAACATGTGCGCTCCCCGTCTGCGGGTTCTCGTTGTGGTGATGCGTCGTGATGCCGAGTCCGTGCCGGCTCCTCTATGGATATGACTGTCCCGGACGGTGCCGGGTTGCCGTCTGTACGGGTATCCGTACCGATTTCACCCCTGCGGGGGACGCCGGTACCTACCCACGGCCGCACCGGGCGGCCGTGGGCGGCGGACGGCCCGGGGTCAGTGCTCGTAGAAGCCGCGGCCGCTCTTGCGGCCGATGTCGCCGGCGTCGACCATGCGGCGCATCAGCTCCGGCGGCGCGAACTTCTCGTCCTGGGTCTCGGTGTAGATGTTCTCGGCGGCGTGCAGCAGGATGTCGACGCCGGTCAGGTCGGCGGTGGCGAGCGGGCCCATGGCGTGGCCGAAGCCGAGCCGGCAGGCGACGTCGATGTCCTCCGCGGTGGCGACACCCGACTCGTAGAGCTTGACGGCCTCGACGACGAGCGCGGTGATCAGCCGCGTGGTCACGAAGCCGGCCACGTCGCGGTTGGCGACGATGCAGGTCTTGCCGGTGGATTCGGCGAAGGCCCGGGCGCGGGCGAGGGTGTCGTCGCTGGTCTTCAGGCCCCGTACCAGCTCGCAGAGCCCCATCATGGGGACCGGAGAGAAGAAGTGCGTGCCGACGACGCGTTCGGGGCGGGCGGTCACCGCCGCGATCTTGGTGAGGGGGATCGCGGAGGTGTTGGAGGCGAGCACCGCGTCGTCGCGTACCAGGCCGTCGAGCGTGCGGAAGATGTCCTGCTTGACGTCGAGCCGTTCGAAGACCGCCTCGACCACGATGTCCGCGTCGGCGGCGGCGTCGAGGTCGGTGGTCGTGGTGATCCGGGCGAGCGCCTCCTCGGCGGTGGCCGCGTCCAGCTTGCCCTTCGCGACGAACTTCTCGTACGAGCCCTTGATGCCGTCGGTGCCGCGCGCCAGCGCCTCGTCGGTGAGGTCGCGCAGCACGACGTGCCAGCCGGCCTGGGCGGCGACCTGGGCGATACCGGACCCCATGAGTCCGGCTCCGACGACGGCGAGCTTTCCGGCGGATTCCACGGTGGTTCCCTCGCTATACGGCTCGTTCACGTGCTCTGAAGCGGACACTAGCGCTCCCGGCCCGTTCGCGGAGCGCTTAGAGATGCGCGTCACGTCTCAGATGACGGACATCACACGTGCGGGGCTCAGTCTCCGGTCCTGCGTGCGTAGTTGAGCACCTTTTCGCCCAACAGCTCCTTCATCTCGTCCAGCAGGCCGAGCGCGTCGCGCGAGACGGCCGCCGGGTCGCGGCCGGCGGTCATCTCGCGGCGGATGAGGGCATGGAGCGTGTTGTCGGCCCAGGAGAGCTGACCGGCGATCAGCTCGGGGAGCGGGTCGTCCGCGTCGCGCCTCCGGGGCGGTGACGCTGGGCACACGCGGGTTCCGCTCCGCCGGGGCGCAGGGCCGCGGGCATACGCTGGGCGCATGGTCAACCTCACGCGGATCTACACCCGTACCGGAGACAAGGGCACCACCGCCCTCGGCGACATGAGCCGGGTGCCCAAGACCGACCCGCGGATCTCCGCGTACGCCGACGCCAACGAGGCCAACGCCGTCATCGGCACCGCCCTCGCGCTCGGCGGGCTGTCCGAGGAGGTCGCCCGCGTCCTCACCCGGGTGCAGAACGACCTCTTCGACGTCGGCGCCGACCTCTCCACGCCCGTGCGGCCCGACCCGGAGTTCCCGCCGCTGCGGGTCGAGCAGGAGTACGTCGACCGGCTGGAGGCCGACTGCGACCGCTTCCTCGCCGGTCTGGAGAAGCTGCGCAGCTTCATCCTCCCCGGCGGCACCCCGGGCGCGGCGCTGCTGCACCAGGCGTGCACGGTGGTGCGCCGGGCCGAGCGGTCGACGTGGGCCGCCCTGGAGGTCCACGGCGAGACCATGAACCCGCTGACGGCCACGTACCTCAACCGGCTATCGGATCTGCTCTTCATCCTTGCGCGCACCGCCAACAAGGCGGTCGGGGACGTGCTGTGGGTGCCCGGCGGCGAACGCTGAGCCGTCCCGCCCGTCCTCCGGCTCCACCGCGCCCGCGGGACGCTGCTTGGGGAAGACCGTGTAGCTCACGGCGATGACCAGGTTGATGCCGATGACGAAGAGCATCCGCATCTGCCACGCCCGCAGCGACTCGGTTCCGCCGTCGTCGCCCACGTACCAGACGGCGCCCTGCAGCAGCGCGATCGCGATGCCGCTCGCCAGGATCCAGCGGACGGCGACCGACCACTCGTGCCGCGCCCGCGCCATCCCGTACCTCGGCGGCTTCACCGGCGGCGGCCCGCCCGCGAAGCGGTGCGCGAAGCGGGCGTCGACCCAGCGGATCGTCGACGGGCCGAGCGCGACGGAGAAGCCGATGTACACCGCGGCGAGACCGTGCTTCCAGTCCGGCTCCGCGCCGTTCTTCAGGTCGATCGCCGTGACGACCAGCAGCACGACCTCCAGGAGCGGCTCGCACAGCAGCACGGCGGCGCCCAGCCGCGGCTTCCGCACGAGATAACGCAGCGCGAGCCCGGCCGCGAGCAGCACCCAGAAGGCGACCTCGCAGACGATGATGAGCGTGACGACCACGGTGTGCTCTCCCTTCCCCGTCCTCCCTTCCAGGCTCCCGCCCGCCGCGCGCGGGCACGTCGTCGTACGCGACGATCCCGGACTGCATCCTTCGATGTAGCCCCCGCCCGCCCGAAGCCGCCCGCGATACGGAGGCCGCCGGGGCCCCGGCCGTGTTTGATGGGGGAGTGACCAGCGCACGCCCCTCGCTCCGGCCGCACCGCGACGACGTACTCATCGCGGTCGCCGGCCTGCTCGGCGGGGTGGCGCTGTGGGCGCTCGGGCTGCACACCCAGGGCGGGCGGCCGTTCCACGACTCGCGGCTCACGCTGATCCCGCTCGCCGTCATGTGCGGCGCGGAACTGCTGCGCCGGAGCCGGCCGGTGACCGCGCTGGGCATCGCGCTCGTCGCCGTCGTCGCCGACCAGTTCACGTGGGGCACGCTGGCCACCATCCTGATGTTCACGGACCTGATGTACGCGGGCGTGCTCTACGGCACCGCGACCGCGGCCCGCTGGATCCCGCGGGCCTCCGCCGGGCTCACCGTGGTCTCGACCATCGTCGTGCTGGCCGTCTTCCAGGACCGGGCCGCGATCCTCATCGGCGTCGCCGTCGGCCTCATCACGCTCGCCCCCGCCACCACCGGCGTCGCCGTACGCTCGCACCGCCAGGCCGCCGACGCCGCCCGGCTGCGGGCGCAGCAGACCGCGCTGCTCGCGGAGCTGGACCGGCGCGAGGCCGTCGGCGCCGAGCGCGCCCGGATGGCCCGCGAGCTCCACGACATGGTGGCCAACCACCTCTCCGCCATCGCCATCCACGCCACCGCCGCCCAGTCCATCGACGACCGGACGGCGTCCCGGGAGGCGCTGTCCGTCATCCGCGAGAACAGCGTGCAAGGGCTGGCGGAGATGCGCCGCCTCATCGGCCTGCTGCGCGCCGCCTCCGACGCCGGCGGCGCGGATGCCGCGCCGGCGGCGGCCCCGACGCTGGCCGGGCTGGCCGCGCTGGTGGAGCAGGCCCGCGTCAACGGCGCCGCCAGCGGCCTCGGCTTCGCCCTCGACGACGCCCGCGACCCGGGTGCGCCGCTGCCCGCGCCGGTGGAGCTGGCCGCGTACCGCATCGTGCAGGAGTCGCTGACGAACGCGCTCAAGCACGCCGCCCCCGGGGAGGTACGGGTCGCGCTCGCCGGGCCCGAGCCGCTGACGGTGGCGGTGACCAGCCCGCTGGGCGAGGGGCGGCAGCAGGACGGGCGGCCGGGCGCCGGGCCCGTGCCGCGGGCGCCCGGCTCGGGCGCCGGGCTGATCGGCATGGAGGAGCGCGTGGCCCTGCTGGGCGGCTCGTTCACCGCCGGACCGGAGGACGGCGGCGCCGGACCCGGCGCCGGCAAGCGGTGGGTCGTGCGGGCCGGGCTGCCCACCGGCGAGGACACCACCGCACCGCAACGGAGGAACCATGGCTGAGAAGTCATCCGCAAACCCCCGGCGTTCGCCCGGAGGGCGGGCGCCGCAGGGGGCACCGCCCACGCACCCCGGGTGTAGGGGGAGTCTGGTGCCGTGCATCGCAAGGCGGAGGGTCGCCCTCATGCCGGGCGTATTCGGGCGATCCAGACAAGGCGGCGAGGTGCGGTGCCAGGCGTCGCGGCGCAGGCGGGGGTTTGCGGATGGCTTCTGACGCCGCCCCGCCCGTCCGGATCCTCGTCGCCGAGGACCAGCGGGCCGTACGCGCCGGGCTCGTGCTCATCCTGCGCTCCGCCGCGGGCCTCACCGTCGTCGGCGAGGCCGCCGACGGCGAGGAGGCCGTGCGGCTGGCCCGCGAACTGCGGCCGGACGTCGTGCTGATGGACATCCAGATGCCCAAGCTCGACGGGGTGGCCGCGACCCGGCGGATCAGCGCCGAGGGGCTGGCGGACGTGCTGGTGCTGACGACGTTCGACCTCGACGAGTACGTCTTCGGCGCGCTGCGCGCCGGCGCCGCCGGCTTCCTGCTGAAGAACACCGAGGCGGACGCCCTGGTGGAGGCGGTACGCACCGTCGCCCGCGGCGAGGGCCTGATCGCCCCGGCCGTGACCCGGCGGCTGATCGCCGAGTTCGCGGGCGGTCGGCGGGCCCCGTCGCCGGACGGCCCCGACCCGGCGGTCCTCGACGCCCTCACGCGGCGCGAGCGGGAGGTGCTGGCCTGCCTGGGGCAGGGCATGTCCAACGCGGACGTCGCGGCCCGGCTCGACATGGCGGAGGCCACGGTGAAGACGCACGTCAGCCGGCTGCTGGCGAAGCTGGGGCTGCGCAGCCGGGTGCAGGCGGCGGTGCTGGCGCAGGAGCTGGGTGTCTGAGCGGCCGGAAGCGGATCCCTTACGGCCGTTCCCGTACGGTCTCCGCCCCCGGCCGTCCGCGTGCGGTCAGACGTCGCGCTTCGACAGCAGCGCGAACGCCAGCAGGAGCATCCCGCCGGTGACGGCGGCCAGCAGGCCGAGGAGCCCCCAGCCGCCGATGTCCCCGTCGTCGAAGAACGGGATGCCGTAGAGCGAGGCGAGACCGCTGAGCGGGGAGAACTCGATCAGCTTGCGCTGGACGTCCCGCAGGCTCTCGGCCTGCATGAAGAGCGCGATGATCAGCGGCAGCAGGATGAAGCCGACCATGGTGGTGATGGCGCCCGCGGAGTGCCGCAGGATCGCGCCCACGGCCAGCGCGAGCAGGCCCAGCAGCGACACGTACAGGGCCGCGCCCACGGTGGCGTCGAACCACTGGCTGCTCGTGGCGATCAGCTCGCCGCTGTCGGAGACCGAGTCCTTGAACATCGGCTCGTTCATCTCGTACTCCGGCACGGTCTGGCCGCCGAGGACCGCCGCGTGGACCAGCGCGGTGATCGCGCACGCCGCGGTGGTCAGCACGAAGGCCAGCACGAAGAAGACCACGGCCTTCGCCGCCAGCACCCGCCAGCGCTGGGGCGAGGCGGTGAGCGTGGTACGGATCATGCCCGTGCCGTACTCGGAGGTGATCACCAGCACGCCGAGGGTGACGATGCAGATCTGGCCGAGCATCAGGCCGAAGAGGCCGCCGGAGAGCAGCGGTGCGCCCACCCACTCGTCGCTGCTCATCGCCAGCGCGATGAGGAAGCCGACGCCGACGACGAGCAGGAGCATGACGCCCAGCGTCCACATGGTGGAGCGCACCGAGCGGATCTTGGTCCACTCGGAGGCGAAGGCGTGGCCCAGGTGCGTCCTGACGATCGGGATGGGCGAGGAGTAGCCGCCGCCCGGGGGCGGGCCGGCCGGCGGCGCGGCGCCGGGGACGGGACCGGGAGCGGCGCCGGGCACCGGGGGCGCGCCGGGGGCGGGGGCGGAGGGCTGCGGAGGGTAGCTCATCGGGGGGTCTCACCTTCGCGCGGGGCGGGAGCGGCGGCGCCGGCCGGGCCCTGCGGCGCGGCCGGGGGTGGCGGCGGGGCGTACCCCTGCGGCGGGGGCGGGGCGTAGCCGGGCTGCACGCCGGGCGGCGGCATGCCGGGGCCGCCCTGCGGCATCCCGGGGGCGCCCATGGGCGGCGCGTAGCCGGGGCCGGGGGGCGTGTAGCCCTGCGCGGGCACCGGGCCCGCGGGCTGCTGCAGACCGGCGCGGTGGTCGACGGTGGAGCGGAAGTCCACCGCGCCCTGCGTCATCCGCATGTACGCCTCCTCCAGCGACGCCTCGTGCGGCGACAGCTCCCACAACTGGATCCGCGCGTCGTGAGCCAGGTCGCTGATCCGCGGCAGCGGCATCCCGCCCACGCGCAGCGCCCCGTCCTGCTCCTGCTGCACCTGCGCCCCCTCCTCGGTGAGCAGGGCGGTCAGCTTCTCCCGCAGGCCCTGCTCCCGGTCGGGGACGCGGACCCGGGCGAAGCTCGCCGAGTGCGTGCTGATGAAGTCCCGCACGCTCATGTCGGCCATGAGCTGGCCGCGGCCGATGACGATGAGGTGGTCGGCGGTGAGCGCCATCTCGCTCATCAGGTGGCTGGAGACGAAGATGGTGCGGCCCTCGCTCGCCAGCCGCTTCATCAGGTTGCGGATCCACAGGATGCCCTCGGGGTCGAGGCCGTTGACCGGCTCGTCGAAGAGGAGGATCTGCGGGTCGCCGAGGAGCGCGCCGGCGATGCCGAGGCGCTGGCCCATGCCGAGCGAGAAGCCCTTGGAGCGGCGCCCCGCGACCTCGCGCAGCCCGACCACGTCGAGCACCTCGTCGACGCGGCGCTGCGGGATGCCGGAGAGCTGGGCGACGCAGCGCAGGTGGTTGCGGGCGCTGCGGCCGCCGTGCACCGCCTTGGCGTCGAGCAGGGCGCCGACCTGGCGGGGGGCGTTGGGCAGCTTGCGGTACGGGTAGCCGCCCACGGTGACGCTGCCGCTGCTCGGCTCGTCGAGCCCGAGGATCATGCGCATCGTCGTCGACTTGCCCGCCCCGTTGGGACCCACGAAGCCGGTGATGACGCCCGGTTTGACGGTGAAGGAGAGGTTGTAGACGGCGGTCTTCCCGCCGTAGGTCTTCGTCAGACCCTGTGCTTCGATCATGTGGCCCCCTGCGTCGGACACGGGGGCGCAGCGACTTCCCGTCCCCCCTCAGGCTAAGAGGTTATCGGGACGCCTCCGGTTCCCGGCGGGCAGCCCGCCGGGCTGCCGGAAGAGGCATCGGGGGAGCGGCGAGGGGGCGACGGCCGGGGGTCAGGCGTCGCGCTTCTTCAGCACGAGGTACCCGCCGATCAGCGCAGCCGCCGTCCACGCGCACATGATGCCGAAGCCGCCCCACGGCCCGTACGGCGTCTCGTCGCTGTTCAGCGCGCCGGGCACCACCTGCATGACCCGCGATCCCGCCTGGTCCGGCAGGTACTGCGCGACGTCCCTGGTGGCCGGGACGCCCGCAAGGATCGAGGAGATCAGGAAGAAGAAGGCCATCAGCAGGCCGAGGGAGAGCACGGTGCTGCGCAGCATCGCGGCGACGCCCATGGAGAACATCGCGATCACGCCCATGTACAGGCCGGCGCCGATGACGGCCCGCAGCACGTGCTCGTCGCCGATCGACGCCGCGTGGTCGCCGAGCAGGGACTGGCCGAGGAAGAACGTGAGGAAGCTGGTGAGCAGCCCGACGATCAGGGCGAGCAGGGTGGCGACGGCGATCTTCGAGACGTAGAACGTGGCACGCTGCGGTACCGCGGCCAGCGAGGTCTTGATCATGCCGGAGCTGTACTCGGTGCTGATCACGAGCACGCCGAAGACGACCATCGCGAGCTGGCCGAGCATCATGCCGAAGAAGCTCACCAGGGTCGGGTCGAAGGTGAGCCGCTCGGCCTCCGAGAGGTCGTCGAAGGTGGCGTTCATGACGCCGGAGAGGAGCGCGCCCACCGCGGCGGTGAGGACCAGCGCGGCGGCCAGCGTCCAGATCGTGGAGCTGACCGTGCGGATCTTGGTCCACTCCGACTTGAGCACTGCCGAGGGTGCTGCCATGGCCGTCAGTCTCCCTTGCCCCACTGCGGACCCGGTGCGGGCGGCGCGTTCGGCGCGGGCGGCCCCGGGGGCGCGGCCCCGGCCGCCGCGGCGGCGTCCGGGTCGCTCAGATCGTGCGCGTGGTACTCGACCGCCTGGGCGGTCATCTGCATGAAAGCCTCCTCCAGGGAGGCCTGTTGCGGGCTCAGCTCGTGCAGCGTCACCCGGTGCTGCGCGGCCAGCTCGCCGACCGGCTCGGCCATGTCGGCGCCCTCGACCTCGAACGCGCCGTCCTCGCGGAGGCTCACGGTCATCCCCGCCGCGCTCGCGGCGTCCTTGAACTGCTCGGGCTGCGGGGTGCGCACGCGCACGTACGACCGCGAGTTCTCCCGGATGAAGCCGGCCATCGAGGTGTCGGCGAGCAGCTTGCCCTGGCCGATGACGACGAGGTGGTCGGCGGTGAGCGCCATCTCGCTCATCAGGTGGCTGGAGACGAAGACCGTGCGGCCCTGGGCGGCCAGGCTCTTCATCAGGTTGCGGATCCAGTGGATGCCCTCGGGGTCGAGCCCGTTGACCGGCTCGTCGAACATCAGGATCTCGGGGTCGCCCAGCAGTGCGTACGCGATGCCGAGGCGCTGGCCCATGCCGAGCGAGAAGCCCTTGGACTTCTTCTTCGCCACCGCCGTGAGGCCGACGGTCTCCAGCACCTCGCTCACCCGGGCGGCCGGGATGCGGTTGCTCTGGGCCAGGCACAGCAGGTTGTTGTACGCGCTGCGGCCGCCGTGCATGTTCTTCGCGTCCAGGAGGGCGCCGATGTACTTCAGCGGCTCCTGGAGCTCGCGGTAGTGCTTGCCGTCGATGCGCACGGAACCGGACGTGGGGTTGTCGAGGTCGAGCATCATGCGCATCGTCGTCGACTTGCCGGCGCCGTTCGGACCGAGGAATCCGGTGATCATGCCCGGCCGCACCTGGAAGGTCAGGTGGTCCACGGCGAGCTTGTCGCCGTACCGCTTGGTCAGCCCCTCCAGTTCGATCATGCGCTAACCCTAGGCGGCGAGGTCATCGAACGCATCTCCTGGGAGCAATCGACACAACCGGATTGGCGCCCTCCGCCAGTGGGGCGGAGGGCGCCGGAGACGTACCGTGCGGCCGGGCGGGGCGATCCGCCCGGCCGCACCGGACTCAGCGGGACTGCTGGGCGGGCACGCCCGGCTTGTCCTCCACGTCGTCCATCCCGGTCTGGGCGGCGACCTGCGCGCCGGTCAGCGTCGCCAGCATCTCGCGGACGTTGGTGAGCTGGGCGTTGATGCTGTCGCGGCGGTTGGTGAGCGCCGCCAGCTCGCGCTCCGACTCGCTGCGGATCCGCTCGGCCTTGGCGTTCGCGTCCGCCACGATGTCCTCGGACTGGCGCTGCGCGGTCTCGACCGTCTGCCGGGCACGGCGCTCGGCGTCGGTACGCAGCTTCTCGGCCTCCAGGCGGAGCTGCTCGGCGCGGTGCTCGATCTCCGCGAGCCGCTTCTCGGCCTTGGCCTGACGGGAGGCGAGGTCGCGCTCGGACTGCTCCCGGCGCTTGGCGAGGTTCGTCTCGAAGTCCGCGGCGGCCTGGGCGGCCTTGGCGCGGGTCTCCTCGAAGAGGGTGTCCGCCTCCTCGCGCTTCGACTGCGCGTCCTTCTGCGCCTCGGCACGCAGCCCGCTGGCCTCGCCCTTCGCCTTCTCGACGATCCGGGCGCCCTCCTCCTCGGCCTTCGCCTTGCGCTCGGCGGCGAACGCCTCGGCGTCGTTGCGCACCTGCTGCGCGGCCGACTCGGCGAGCTCGCGGTGCTGGTCGGCGGCGCGGCGGGCCTCCTCGCGCAGGTCCTTGGCCTCTTCCTCGGCGAGCCGCAGGATCTTCTCCACCCGGGCACCGAGGCCGGCGTACGACGGCTCGGAGTCGGCGATCTGCGCCTGTGCGTTCTGCGTCTCGAGGTGAAGCTCCTCGATCCGCTTCTCAAGAGAGGTGATGCGCGAGAGGGCACTGTCGCGGTCGGCTACGAGCTTGGTGATCCGTTCGTCCACCTGCTCGCGGTCGTATCCGCGCCTTGCGAACTCGAAACCGAAGGGGTTGGCAGTGTCGCTCATGGGGTTCCTGTCGAAAGAGACCGAGTGAGGTGATAAGGGGAATCCTAGGGGTGCTGACGGCGTGTCACAGCGTCAATCCAGGTTTGATCTGGAGAATGTCCGCTCAATCGAGTGGTCTGCCACCGGACTGTTTGCCCCCCGACCGGGCCGCGGCGGCGGCGGGGGCCTTCCCGCCGCCGTCCTTCCCCTTGCTGACCTGGCTGTTCTTGCCCTCTCTGGCGTCCTTGCCGTTCGCCCCCGCGGTGCCAGGGCTCTCGAAGGACTCCAGGGCTTCGAGGACGTCCTGCACGCGGGAGATCTCCGCGTTGATGTCCTCGCGTCTGCGGGTGATCAACTCCAGCTCGCGGCGGCCCTCGTCGACCATCCGCCTGGCCTCGGCGCGCGCCTCGGCCTTCGTCCGCTCGGCCGCGTCGAACGCCTCCGCCTGCTTCTGCTCGGCCTCGTTGAGCAGTCCCTCCGCCTTCTTCACCGCGGCGATACGGACCTTGCCGGCCTCGCCCTTGGCGTCGGCGAGCATCTGCTGGGCACGCGCCTCGGCCGCGTTGAGCTGCTCGTGAGCTGCGGCGACGAGCTTGTCGACGCGCTCGCCCGCGGCCTTGGTGGCCTCGGCGGCCTCGCGCCTGGCGCGGTCGTGCAGCGCGTCGGTCTCGGCCTCCGTGCGGGTACGCAACTCCTCGGCCCGCTCGCGGATCGCGTGGGAGTCCCGGCGGGCCTCCTCCAGCATCCGGTCGGCGTCGGCGCGGGCCTTCTCCACCAGACCGCTCGCCTCCGAGGTGGCGTCGCGCACCAGCCGGTCGGACTCCTTGCGGGCGGCGGCGACCATCACGTCGGCCTGCTCCTCGGCCGCCGCGGTGGCCCTGGTGGCCTCCTCGTGCGCCTTCTCGACCAGCTTGTCGGCCTGTTCCGCGGCCTCCGTGCGGCGCTTCGCGGCATCGCTGCGGGACTCGTCCCGGACCCTTTCCGCCTCGGTACGCAGGCGTTCGGCTTCTGCTAGCGCGTCGTTGACGGTCGATTCCGCCAACTCCTTGGCGGCGTCGGTCTCTTCCTTGGTCTCCCGGCGCAGCGTGGCAGCCGCGTGCTCCGCGGCCGACCGCAGGCCCGCGATCTCCTCGTCGGCCTGCGCCCGCAACTCGCTCACGGAGTCCCGCACCTGCCGGGCGGTCTGCTCGGCCGCGGTCACCAGCTCGCGCGCCCGGCGCTCCGACTCCTCGGTCACCCGGGCGGCTTCGGCCTGCGCCTCCTCGACCCGCTTGCGCGCCGAGGCCAGCAGCTCCTCGGCCTGCCGGGTGGCCTGCGTACGCTCGCGCTCCGCCTCGCCCCGGGCGGCGGTCAGCATCTCCTCCGCCTCGCGCCGCCGGCGCGCGGCCTCCTCCTGCGCCGCCGTCAGCGCCTCCTGCGCCTCCGCCGCCAGCCGCTCGGCGGCGGCGGACGCCTCCGAGCGGATCCGGTCCGCCGCCTCCTGGGCCTCGCGGCGCAGCCGCTCGGACTCGCCGGTGGCGTCCTCGTGCAGCCGCTGGGCGGCGGCCTCGGCCTCGGCGCGGGTCGCGGCCGTCTCCGCGGCGGCCTCCTCGCGCATCCGGGTCGCCTCGGCCTGCGCCTGCTGCTGGAGCGTACGCAGCCGCTCCGCGGCCTCCGCGCGCAGCCGCTCGGTCTCCTCCGCGGCCTCCCGGCGGATCCGCTCCGCCTCGCCGCGGGCCGCGGCCAGCGCCTCGTCGGCGGCCGTGACCCGGGCGGCAGCCTCCTGCTGGAGCCGGTCCAGCTCCGTCTGCACCTCGGCCCGGCGGGCGGCGACGGCCTCGTCGGCCTCGGTACGGGACTTCCGCGCGGCCTCCGCGGCCGCCTCGGTGATCTTCGCGGCCTGCGCCTCGCCCTCGGCGCGCAGCTCGTCGGCCTCGGTGCGGGCCTTGGCCAGCGCCTCCTCGGCCCGCTCGCGCAGCGTCGCGGCCCGCTCCGCGGCCTCGCCGCGTACCCGCTCGCCCTCGGCCGTGGCGGCCTCGCGCAGCTCCTCGGCGTCCGTGCCGGCCTTCGCCAGCAGCTCCTCGGCGGACTTCGCCGCCTCCTCGATCTGCGCGACCGCGTCCCTGCGGGCCTCGCCGCGGATCCGCTCGCCCTCGGCGGTGGCCTCCGCGCGCAACTGCTCGGCCTCGTCCCGCAGCCGCCGCGCCTCGCCCTGCAGCTCGACCGTCTTGGCCCGGAACTCCTCGGTGTCGTCCTTGGCCGCGCCCTTGAGCTGCTCGGCCGCCGCCGCGGCCTCGTCCCGCAGCCGCTCGGCCTCGGCCTCCGCCTCCCGGCGGATCCTGTCGGCCTCCTCGCTTGCGGCCGCGGTGGTGTCCTCGGCCTGCTTGGACGCCTTGTTGAGCACGTCCTCGGCGGTCTTGGCGGCCTTGGCGATGGCGTTCGCGCTGTCCTCCGCGGAGCGCGTACGGGCCGTCTCCTCGGCCTCCGCGATCAGGGCCTCGGCCTGGGTACGGGCGTCGGCCCGCACCTGCTCGGCCTCCGCCTTGATCGCCTCGGCCTCCTTGGTGGCCTCGCCGACCAGCCGCGCGATCTCGTTGCGCGTGGTGCGCATCCGCTGGTCCGCGCCCGCCTCGGTCTCGGCGATCTTCTTGGTCGCCGCCTCCTGGGCCTGCGCCACCAGCCGGTCCGCCTCGGTGCGCGCGGCGCGCAGCGCGGTCTCGGCCTCCGCCAGCTTCTCCTCGGCCCGGCGCTGCGCCTCGGTCGCCTCCCGGCGGGCCTCCTCCGCCTCCCCGGCCGAGGAGCTGCGCAACTGCTCGGCGTGGGTGGTGGCCTCCTGGGCCTGGGTGGACGCGGCGCTCAGCAGCCGCTCGGCATCGGCGCGGGCGCGCCGCAGCAGGTCGTCGGCCTCCGCCCGGGCGGCCTCGGCCTCGCTGCCGACCCGCTGGCGGGTCTGCTCCGACTGGCGCTGCGCCTCGGCCCGGGCGGCGGCGATGAGCCGGTCCGCCTCGGTCCTGGTCTCGTCCATGAGCCGGCGGGCCTGCGCCTCCGTACGGGAGCGCAACTGCTCGGCCCACGCCACGTTCTCGTTGACGTGGGTCTCGACGGTGGTGCGGCGCTCCGCCAGCTCCTCGTCCAGCCGCTGCCGCCGGGCGATCGCCTCGGCGTGCAGGTCCGCCTCCATCCGCGCCTGGCGCTCGGCGTGCTCCTGGAGCAGCCGCTGCGCCTGGGCGCGCGCCTCGCGCAGCTCGCGCTCGACGTCGGCGCGCAACTGGTCCGCCTGGGCCTGGGCGTTGCGCAGCAACTGCTCGGCCTGGTGCGAGGCGCTGTCGAAGGAGGTGCGGGCGCCGAGTCCGCGGCGCGCCTCGTGCAGCTTGGCGCGCAACACCTCGACCTGGTAGCCGAGGTCCTCGGCGTGCTGGACGGCCTTCTCCCGCTCCTTCTTCAGCCGCTCGATCTCGGCCTCGAACTGCGAGAGCCCGTCCATGACGGCGTCAGGCTCGTAGCGGTCGTAGCCCCGCACTGCGCGGTCCCATCCGTCCCCGGGTCGTTTCTGCCTGCTGGCAATGGCGATGACGTGTGCTGCGTCGTGTGCTTTTCGTGTGCTGGTATCGATGGTGTCAGATGATCGGGCCGCCCGGGACGCGGGCGGCCCCCTGCACTCTACCGGCCACGGGAATCAAAGGTCAGTGTGCGCCCGGGGCCGATGCCGAAGTGACCAATTCTGTCAGCACGCCGTGGCAGTCCTTGGGGTGCAGGAAGGTGATCCGCGAGCCCATCGAGCCGCGCCGCGGCTCGTCGTAGAGGACGCGAACGCCCTTGTCACGGATGGCGTCGGCGTCGGCGTCGACGTCCGCGGTGCCGAAGGCGATGTGGTGGACGCCCTCGCCGTTCTTCGCCAGCCACTTGCCGACCGCGGAGTTCTCGCGGATGGGTTCGAGCAGTTGCAGGTACGAGGCGCCGCCGTCGGACGTCTCGTTGATCTTCAACATGGCCTCGCGGACCCCCTGCTCCTCGTTGACCTCGGTGTGGAACACCTCGAAGCCGTAGGTGGCGCGGTAGAACTCGACGGTGGCGTCCAGGTCATGACAGGCGATTCCGATGTGGTCGATGCGCGTCAGCATGCGCACAGTCCACCGCCGCCGGGAAGGTTACGCAACGTGCGCACGGTCACACCGAACGGACCGTGACCCGGGCGCGAACCGCTCAGTACGCTGAAGTTAACCCTCATTCACTCCTCCCCGAAGGGGACGCGCATGACCGGCAGCGGCACTTCAGGCACCACGTCCGTGATCGTCGCGGGCGCCCGTACCCCCATGGGGCGCCTCCTCGGCTCCCTGCGGGCCTTCTCCGGCGCGGATCTCGGCGGCTTCGCCATCGAGGCGGCCCTGGCGCGTGCGGGCGTCGCGGCCGACCAGGTGGAATACGTGATCATGGGGCAGGTGCTCCAGGCCGGGGCCGGGCAGATCCCGGCGCGGCAGGCCGCGGTGAAGGCGGGCATCCCGATGACCGTGCCCGCGCTGACCGTGAACAAGGTCTGCCTCTCCGGGCTCGACGCCATCGCCCTGGCCGACCAGCTCATCCGCGCCGGCGAGTTCGACATCGTCGTCGCCGGCGGCCAGGAGTCCATGACCAACGCCCCGCACGTGCTGCCGAAGTCCCGCGAGGGCGTGAAGTACGGCGCCCTGCAGATGCTCGACTCCATGGCGCACGACGGGCTCACCGACTCCTTCGAGGGCATCGCCATGGGCGAGTCCACCGAGAAGCACAACGCCCGCCTCGGCATCGCCCGCGAGCCGCAGGACGCCTTCGCCGCCGCCTCCCACCAGCGGGCCGCCGCCGCGCGGGAGCGCGGGATCTTCGCCGAGGAGATCACCCCGGTCGAGCTGCCAGCGCGCCGGGGTGCGGCCGTCGTCGTCGACACCGACGAGGGCATCCGCCCGGACACCACCGCCGAGGGCCTGGCCAAGCTGCGCCCCGCCTTCGCGCCCGACGGCACGATCACCGCGGGCACCGCCTCGCAGATCTCCGACGGCGCCGCCGCCGTGGTCGTCATGAGCCGCGCCAAGGCCGAGGAGCTGGGGCTGACCTGGCTGGCCGAGATCGGCGCCCACGGGAACGTGGCGGGCCCGGACAACTCCCTGCAGTCCCAGCCCTCGAACGCCATCCTGCACGCGCTGAAGAAGGAGGGCATCGACGTCGGCGACCTCGACCTCATCGAGATCAACGAGGCATTCGCCGCCGTCGCCGTGCAGTCCATGAAGGACCTCGGCGTCACCCCCGAAAAGGTGAACGTCAACGGCGGCGCCATCGCGCTGGGTCACCCGATCGGGATGTCCGGCGCCCGGCTCGTCCTCCACCTCGCCCTCGAACTGAAGCGCCGCGGGGGCGGCACCGGCGCCGCCGCCCTCTGCGGCGGCGGCGGCCAGGGCGACGCGCTGGTGGTGCGGGTCCCGCGGGCCTGAGGCCCGGCGCCACGGGCGCGGCGGCCCCGGTCCGTACGGTGACCGGGGCAGGGGAGGGGCCGGGGAGCAGGCCCCGCACGGACGCAAGGAGCGATCACACATGCCAGCCGCAGACGTAGCCGCGCTCGTGGCCGCCGCCCGCGAGGGCGGCCCGCGGGCCGTCGCCCGGCTCATCACCCTGGTCGAGGGCGCGTCGCCGCACCTGCGGGAGGTGATGGCCGCCCTCGCCCCGCTGGCCGGCCGCGCCTACGTCGTCGGGCTCACCGGAGCGCCCGGCGTCGGCAAGTCCACGTCCACCTCCGCCCTGGTCACCGCGTACCGCAGGCGCGGCAAGCGGGTCGGCGTGCTGGCCGTCGACCCCTCCTCGCCGTTCTCCGGCGGGGCGCTGCTCGGCGACCGGGTGCGGATGGGCGTGCACGCCTCCGACCCCGGCGTCTACATCCGCTCCATGGCCACCCGCGGCCACCTCGGCGGGCTCGCCTGGTCCGCGCCGCAGGCGATCCGCGTGCTGGACGCCGCCGGCTGCGACGTCGTGCTGGTGGAGACGGTCGGCGTCGGGCAGTCGGAGGTGGACATCGCCGGGCAGGCCGACACCTGCGTGGTGCTGCTGGCGCCCGGCATGGGCGACGGCATCCAGGCGGCCAAGGCCGGGATCCTGGAGATCGGCGACGTGTACGTGGTCAACAAGGCCGACCGCGACGGCGCCGACGCCACCGCCCGCGAGCTGAACCACATGCTCGGCCTCGGCGAGGCCCGCGCCCCCGGCGACTGGCGCCCGCCCATCGTCAAGACCGTCGCCGCCCGCGACGAGGGCACCGACGAGGTCGTCGAGGCGCTGGAGAAGCACCGGGCCTGGATGGAGGAGCACGGCGTGCTGGCCGCGCGCCGGCTGCGGCGGGCGGCGGGGGAGGTCGAGACGATCGCGGTCACGGCGCTGCGCGAACGGATCGCCGACCTGCACGGCGACCGGCGGCTGTCGGCGCTCGCCGAGCGGATCACCGCGGGTGAGCTGGATCCGTACGCCGCCGCCGACGAACTGCTGGAGGGCCTCACCGGCGGCTGACGGCGCGGGGTCCTCCGGGGCGCGTACGGACCGGGCCTCCGGTCCGTACGCGCCCCGCCGCCTCCGCTACCTGCCGTACGCCGCAGGCGTGCCGCCCGGCACGCCCTGCTGATGCGGCACGGCACCCGTCGCCAGCCCGGCCTGCATCGTCTCGGTCGACTGCAGCAGCACCTGCCCGGCGCCCGTGAACTGGAACTGGTGCTCCTCGCCGGACGCGCCGCCGATGCCGGTCATCGCCCGGATCCCGCCGAGGAGGCCCTGCATGTACCCGTGGTCGTAGTGGTGGCACGGCGACGGGCAGTCGGCCCACCCCACCAGCGCCTGCGGGTCCACCCGGATCGGCGGCTCGACGAAGACGACGGCGCCGTTGGAGACGGCGACGAACTTGCCCGTGCCGATCAGCGTCAGGAAGCCCGGCACGATGGACTGCTTCAGCTCCAGACCCGGCTCGAAGGCGAGCAGGTTCCCGGAGCGGATGGTGAGGTTGCCGTCGTCCAGGTCGAAGGAGTTGACGTCGAACGCCCGGTCCGCGAGCACCATCACGCCGCTGCCCCGCGCCACCACCCAGTCCGCGGCGTGCAGCGGCGAGTGGAAGCTCCCGGCCACCAGCCCGTCGAACGCCCCGTGGCCGACGCCCTCGAAGGAGATCTGCCCGTAGTAGGCGATCATCTTCCCCTTCTGCAGGAACCACTGCCCGTCGAGCGCGACGCTGAAGGCGTACGGGTGGACGTTGTCGTTGCGCGGCAACGTGTTCATGTCGTGGACGACGGGTCCGGCGGTCATCTGACACCTCCGAGGATGCCCCAGCCTTTGCACTGGGGAGGAATCGGACTCCTGCGCAGCAGGGCAGGGGTGGCCGAATCGTGCTCAGGACGATCCGGCGTCTCCACTCGCGGGGCCGAGCGTGATCTCAAGCAGGTGGACGATCTCGGAGTTGAGGGATCTCCGGTCCGTGCGCGCCTGCTCAACAAGGCGCTCATGCAGGTCTTTCGGTAGGCGGAGCGAGATCCGCTTCTCATTGTCCACGCTAGAATGATGCCATGGCGACATCGTGGCAGCAGCGGGACGGTGCCGGATACGCCCGGTACACCTACCGGCTGCGCGTGTCGTCGTCCGCCCGCGCCGCTCTGACGGGGGAGTGGGCCCGGTGCCGGTGGGTCTGGAACGAATGCGTGGCCCGTTCCAGAAAGGCGCACGCCGAGGGTGACAAGTGCGGGCCCGCCCGGCTGGACAAGATGCTGACCGAGGCCCGCTCCACCATGGAGTGGCTGAGCGCCGGCTCCTCTGTGCCGCAGCAGCAGACCATCCGCGACTTCGGTAAGTCCCGTGCCAAGGCCTTGAAGGACATCAAGGCCGGCATCCCGGTGCGGCGGCGGTCCGGCATGCCGAGAATCAAACGGAAGCGTGACGCGCTGCCCAGCCTCAACTACACCAGGCGCGGCTTCCGCCTCAAGGACGGGCGTCTGCACCTCGCCGGGAACATTGTCCTGACCGTGGTGTGGTCCCGTGAACTGCCTGCCGAGCCGTCGTCGGTGCGCGTCTACCGGAACGCGGTGGGGCACTGGCACTGCTCGTTCGTCGTCCCCGCCGCAGTGGTGCCCTTGCCCGCGACGGGCGCGGTGATCGGCATCGACTGGGGTGTGAAGCAGATTGCCACCACGACCTCCGACGACTACGACCTTCCCCAGCCCGGGCATGGGAAGAACGCCGCGCACCGACTTGCCCGCTACCAGCGGATGGCCCGCCGTCGCCCCGGAAGGGGCCGGGCCGCCTCCAACGGTTACCGCCAGGCGCAGCGGCAGGCAGCCAAGCTGCACGAGAAGGTAGCCCGGCAGCGGCAGGACACTGCCCGCAAGTGGGCGAAGAAAGTCGTGGCGGATCACGATGCGATCGCCGTGGAGGACTTCCGGCCCAGGTTCCTCGCGAAGTCGACCATGGCACGCAAGGCGGCTGATGCCGCCGTCGGCGCCGCCAAGAAAGCCCTGATCGAGATGGGCCGCAAGTACGGGCGGGACGTCCGCCTCGTACACCCCGCGCACACCACCATGGACTGCGCGTCGTGCGGAGCGAGAACCAAGCACGCACTTCCTCTTTCGGAACGCACCTACACCTGCACCACGTGCGGAGCCCTCTGTCCCAGGGACAAGAACTCCGCCCGCGTGATGCTGCTCCGGGCTGGTCTCAACCCGGCTGGTGCCGACGGCGTAAGACCCACGGGGGCGCCGCCCCTGGAGGCAGCCTGAGCCAGGAATCCCCTCCCGCAAGGAAGGGGAGGATGTCAAAGCTTCTCCTCCGATGCCTGCACGTAGACCGTGCCGTTGCCCGACAGTTCCAGTTGGAACGCCTCGCCCGACCCGCGGCCCACCATGTCGCGCCAGCCGAGGGCGGTGGAGAGTTTGTTCCGCACCTGGCCGCGGTGGGCGACGTACGCCTGCGGGTCGACGTGCACCGGGTGCTGCGGGGTGATCGGCAGTTCCAGGACGCCGCCGTGGGCCATCACCGCCACCGCGCCGTGGCCGGCGAGGGTGGTGGTGAAGAGTCCCTGGCCGGTGACCTGGCCGCGGACCATGCCCATGACGCCGCCCTGCGAGCCCATGAACATCGTCCCCTGCTGGAGCGAGCCGTCGAAGGCCAGCAGCCGGTCGGCCTCCACGTACAGGGTGTCGCCGGCCATCTCGATCACGTGCACCTCGTGGCCGCCGTGCCCGAACATCACCGTGCCCGAGCCCTCGACGGTCATCAGCGGCGTCGCCTCGTTCGCCACCCGGCGGCCGATCATCGACGTCAGCCCGCCCTGGCCGCCCTGGATGTTGGGCGTGAAGCTCACCTGCCCGGTGTACGCGAGCATCGCGCCCCGCTGGCTGAACATCGTCTGGCCGGGCAGCACCTGCGCCTCGGCGATCTTCGAATTGAGCATCCGGAACGGCATCTAGACCGCACCCCCCACCGTGTTGCGCTCGCTGGGCTGTACGTAGACCAGCCCGTCCCCCTCGAAGCGGATCTGGAACCCTTCGCCGCCCCCCTCGCCTATGAGGGTGCGGAACGTCGCGCCGGACTGGAAGTGCTGCTGCACGTGCCCGGTGTGCGCGACGTACGCGCCCGGGTCGACGACCAGCGGGGTGCCCGGCGTGACCCGCAGCACCACCGCGGGCCCGTCCGACATGATCGCCGCCTGTCCCGTGCCCTCCACCGTGGTGGTGAAGAGCCCGGTGCCGGTGCTCGCGCCGCGCATCCCGGTGAAGCTCGTCCCCGTCTTCAGCCCGCCGTCGGTCGCCAGCAGGTTGCTCGATTCCACGTACAGCTTGTCGGCCTGGAGGCCGACAAGATTGATCACGCTGGCCCGGTCGGCGAAGTAGCAGGTGCCCTGCCCCTTCACCTCCATCAGCTCCATGGACTCGCCGGTCAGCCGGCGCGTCACCATCCCCCGTATCCCCTCGCCGCCCCCCGTGAGCTTCTTGAACGCCATCTGGCCGTCGTAGGCGACCATCGAGCCGTTCTTCGCCTTCACCGCGTCGCCGGCCATGTCCACGGCCAGCACCTTGCTGCCTTGCAGTCGAAACTGAGCCACGGGGCGACGCTAGCGGCTCGGCCACCCCTCCCGGAAGGCCGGGTATGGGCGGCTGACACAATGGGGTCCAGTTTGCCCGGGGACATCCCCCGGATTCCGGACGATCCGAAGGCTGCTCCCATGGACCCTGTGGACATCGACACCGCATCCGCTCTCCGCCGCCTCCGGCTGATCTCGGCCCCCGAGGCGGTCTCCTTCCTCCTGCTGCTCCTGTGCTCCGTGCTGAAGCGGACCACGGACTTCGACGCGGTCCCGGTCATGGGCATGATCCACGGACTGCTCTTCATCGGGTACGTGCTCTTCCTCGCCGACGCCTGGAACCGCACCCGCTGGCCGCTCAAGCGCGCGGCGCTCTACTTCGTCCTGGCCGTGCTGCCCGGCGGCGGCTTCGTCGCCGAGCGCATGCTGCGCCGCGAGCTGGAGGCCGGGATCATCGCCGACCGCGCCCGCCGCGAGGGTGTCGTCGGCACCTGACCGCCGCCCGCCGGCTCCTCTTCCGGCCCCTTCGCGGGACGGAAACCCCCGCACGGCCCTCTCCGGTTCGACACGCAGTCAATTTCCGCTTTTGGTGGGATATGTCGGCGTTGTCGTATCTGCGGAGGGACCGTGCGGCCGGAAGGCTATGACTACGAGAAGTTCAGCCGCCTCGCGGGGCCGCTGACGGATCCCGATCCGTCCCGGCCCTACCGGGTGCGCTACACGCGCCTGCTCTCCCGCGAGCCCCACCGGGTCCGGGCGGTCCTGCTCATGGCGCTCGCGCCGGTGCTCTCCTGCGCCCTGCTGCTCTACCTCGTCTGGCCCTCGCACTGGACCGAGCGCACCGGCGCCCCGCCCTGGCTGCTCACCGCGGACGCGGTGATGCTCATATCGATCGGGCTGATCGAGTCGTTCCGGCTGGTCAACGTCGTCTCGATCGCGCACGCCACGATGGTCGCCCGGGACCCGGTCCCGGTCACCGCGGAGCCCGGCACCCGGGTCGCGTTCCTCACCACGTACGTGCCCGGCAAGGAACCCCTCGCCATGGTGCGCGCCACGCTCACCGCCGCGGTCGCGCTGCGGCACGACGGACCGCTGGACGTCTGGCTGCTGGACGAGGGCGACGACCCCGAGGCCCGGGCCCTCTGCGCGGAGCTGGGCGTACGCCACTTCAGCCGCAAGGGCGTGCCGCAGTGGAACGCCGAGGAGGGCCCCCACCGCGCGAAGACCAAGCACGGCAACTACAACGCCTGGCTGGCCGCCTACGGCGACGGCTACGACTTCTTCGCCTCGGTCGACACCGACCACGTGCCGCTGCCGAACTACCTGGAGCGGATGCTCGGCTACTTCCGCGACCCCGACATCGCCTTCGTCGTCGGCCCGCAGGTCTACGGGAACTACGACACCGCCGTCACCAAGTTCGCGGAGAGCCAGCAGTACCTCTTCCACGCCCTGATCCAGCGCGCCGGCAACGCCTACGGCTCGCCGATGTTCGTCGGCACCAACAACGCCGTGCGGATCACCGCGCTCCGGCAGATCGGCGGCCTCTACGACTCGATCACCGAGGACATGGCCACCGGCTTCGAGCTGCACCGCACCCGCAACCCGGCCACCGGCCGCCACTGGTCCTCGGTCTACACCCCGGACGTGCTGGCCGTCGGCGAGGGGCCCACCTCCTGGACCGACTTCTTCACCCAGCAACTGCGCTGGTCGCGCGGCACGTACGAGACGCTCATCGGCCAGTACGGGCGCGGCAGGGGGCGCTTCCCCCTGCGGCGGCTCCTCAACTACTCGCTCATGCTCGTCTACTACCCGATGACCGCGGTCAACTGGCTCCTCGGCGCGCTGAGCTGCGTCCTCTTCCTCTGGCTCGGCTCCTCCGGCACCCAGGTGCCGGCCTCGATCTGGCTGATGCTCTACAGCGACGCGGCGGCCCTGCAGATCGGCCTCTACCTGTGGAACCGGCGGCACAACGTCTCGCCGCACGAGCCCGAGGGCTCCGGCGGCCTCGCCGGGATGCTGATGTCAGCGATGTCGGCGCCGATCTACTTCACCTCCTTCAAGGCGGCGGTGCTACGCCGGCCGTGCCGGTTCGTGGTCACGCCCAAGGGCGGCGACGCGAGCCCGGACCGGCTGGCGACGTTCCGTATCCATCTCTTCTGGGCGGGGCTCCTCGCGGCCTCGTTCCTGGCGTCGCTGGTCCTGGGCCACACGCATGTCGCGATGCGCACGTGGACGGTGCTCGGGGCGGGCATCGCGCTCGCGCCGGTGGCGATCTGGGTCTGGTCCGCGTGGCAGGTGCGGAGCGCGAACCGGCGCGAGGACGCCCGGCGCCGGGCGGATGTGGCCGCCGCCGCTGCCGTACGCGGCCGGGCCAGGGGGCTGCGGACGAGGCTGTGGAAGCCGGCCAGGGCGGCCGAGGACGCGGCCGCGGGCGCCGGCGGCACCGCGGCACCGGCCACGGCCGCCCCCGCCGCCACCACCGCGACGACGGCCACCGCGACGACGGCGACCACCACAGCGACGACGAGCGGGAGGAGCTGATCCATGGGGTACCGGCCCGGCAAACGGTTCAAGAAGGCGGCGATGGGCACGGGCGTGGTCATGGTGCTGGCGGCACTCAACGCCCCCGCCGCCATCGGCTTCGCCGAGGAGCAGTACCACGAGTACCGAATATCCCGGCCGGGGTACCAGCGGCAGTACGGCTCCTGGCAGGTGCAGGACACCCCGGACTCGTACCACCTCAACGCCATCCACGCCACGCTGCTGCACACCGGCAAGGTGCTGCTCATCGCCGGCTCGGGCAACGACCAGAAGCAGTTCGACGCCGGCACCTTCCGCACCGTCCTGTGGGACCCGGAGAAGAACAGCTACGAGGAGATACGCACCCCCGCCGACCTGTTCTGCGCCGGCCACACCCAACTCGCCGACGGCCGGCTGCTCGTCGCCGGCGGCACCGCCCGCTACGAGCTCCTCGACGGCGACGTCGAGCGCGCCGGCGGCCGGATGCTGGTGAAGAACGAGAACCCGGACAAGCCCGTCAGGCTCAAGAAGGGCACCGGCTTCATCGCCCCCTCCGGGCTCGTCTACCGCACCACCGCCGCCGTCACCGTCCCGGCCGCGGAGAAGAAGACGGCCAAGCGCGGCAAGACGGTCGTCACCGCCGCGGAGGCCAACGTCTTCGTCGAGGCCGAGGAGGAGGGCCGCGGCTACGTCCAGGACCGGCAGGCGCAGTACGCCGTCGAGGGCCTGACGGGCAAGCAGGCGGACAACGTCTACGGCCTGGCGCAGAAGCTCACCATGGACAAGCAGGACTTCCAGGGGATCAAGGACACCTTCGAGTTCGACCCGGTCCGGGAGCGCTACGTGCGCGTCGACCCGATGGACAAGGCCCGCTGGTACCCCACCCTCGTGACGCTGCCCGACGGCAAGGTCCTCTCGGTCTCGGGACTCGACGAGGCGGGCGAGATCCTCTACGGCGACAACGAGGTCTACGACCCGGAGACCAAGAAGTGGTCCAAGGCGCCGAACCGGTACTTCCCCACGTACCCCGCGCTCTTCCTCACCGCGGGCGGCAAGCTCTTCTACTCCGGCGCCAACGCCGGCTACGGCCCGGCCGACCGCGGCCGCAAGCCGGGCATCTGGGACCTGAAGGACAACTCCTTCACCACCGTGCCCGGCATGACCGACCCCGACCAACTGGAGACCGCGGGCTCCCTGCTGCTGCCGCCCGCGCAGGACCAGAAGGTCATGGTGCTCGGCGGCGGCGGGGTGGGGGAGTCGGCGAAGTCGACGCCGCGCACCTCGATCATCGACCTGACCGAGGACCGGCCGGCGTACGCGGACGGCCCCGACCTGCCGCAGGGCACCCGGTACCTCAACAGCGTGATCCTGCCCGACGACACGGTCTTCACCAGCGGCGGTTCCGCCGACTACCGCGGCCGCGGCGACAGCGACATCCACAAGGCCCAGTTCTACGACCCGGGCACCAACTCCTTCACCCGCGCCGCCGACCCGGAGGTCGGCCGGAACTACCACTCCGAGGCCGTGCTGCTCCCCGACGGCCGGGTGGCCACCTTCGGCTCCGACCCCCTCTTCGGCGACAAGGCCAACACCCGGCCCGGCACCTTCGAGAAGCGCATCGAGATCTTCACGCCGCCGTATCTGTACAAGGCCGAGGAGGGCGAGCGGCTGTCGATCGGCGCGGGTCCCGGGCGGCCGGGCCGCGGGCAGCAGGCGACGTACGAGGTCGAGGGGGCCGGGCGGGTGGCGAAGGCGCGGCTGATCCGGCCGGGCTCCGTCACCCATGTCACGGACGTCGAGCAGCGCTCGGTCCAGCTGGACGTGAAGAAGAGCGCCGGGAAGGTGACGGTGACGGTGCCGGCGGACCCGAGCCTGGTGCCGCCCGGCTGGTACATGCTCTTCGTCACCGACGGCAAGGGCGTGCCGTCCGAGGCGAAGTGGGTGCACGTGCCCTGAGAAGCCCGTCGGCGGGGCCGCTGCCCCTCGGCCCCGCCGGCGTACCACCCTGCGGGCAGGCGCCTCCCGTCGTCCGGGGGCGCCTCCCGCTCGCACGGGGAGCGTCTTTCCGCCGTACGCGCCGGTCCGCCCGTACGCGCCGGTCCGCTCAGCCCGCGCGGCGGGCCAGGCCCAGGGCGTACTCCGGCCACCAGGCGCCGGCCTCGGGGCCCCCGCGGCACGGCCCGTCCGACTCCCCGGGGCGCTTGACCCACAGGAACGCGTCGGCCCGCTCGTCGCCCGTCCGCGTCGTCGGCGGCTCGCCGAGCGCCCGGCCCGGGGGGTTGCACCACACCTTGTCCGGGGCGCCGGAGAGCGGCCCGTTGCCGTTGCGGCTGGTGTCGACGACGAAGTGGGCGCCGTCCAGGTGGTCGGAGAGCCGGCGGCCGTAGGCGAGCTGCTCTCCGGTGCGCTGGAAGTTGGAGACGTTGAGCGCGAAGCCGTCGGCCGCGCCGATGCCGGCCTGCCGCAGCGCATGGGCGAGCTTGCCCGGGTCGGCGATCCAGGAGGAGTTCCCGGCGTCGAGGTAGACCATGACGCCCGGGTGCTGCTTGAGCCGGGCGATGGCGCCGGAGATCAGCCGGTAGCGCTCCTCGTGCAGCTCCGGCGGGGTGCAGCCGTCCACGACGTGCGGGATGGCGTCGGGTTCGAGGATCACCAGCGCCTTCGCGTCGCCGATGCCGTCGGCGAAGGAGCCGATCCACCGCTCGTACGCGGCGGCGTCCGCGGCGCCGCCCGCGGAGTGCTGGCCGCAGTCGCGGTGCGGGATGTTGTACGCCACGAGCACCGCGGTGCGCCCGTCCGCCTCCGCGCCGCGCACCGCGGTGCGCACGTCGCCGCCGGGGTCGTGCCCCGCGGGCCACTCGGCGACCGGCCGGCTCGCGATCCGCTCCAGCAGCGCGGCGTCCTCCGCCCGGCCCTGCTGCTTGTACGCCTGCACCTGGCGGGCCGCCGGGGAGCCGGGGTCCACCCAGAACGGCGTCTTCGCCGCAGTGGCCGGCCGCGCCCGCTCGCCGTCCCGCGCCGCGTCCCCGTCCCCGTCGCCGCCGTCGGGCGCGCAGCCGAGCAGGACCCCGAGGAGCAGGAGGCTGAGGAGCGTACGGATCCGCACCGACATGCACTTCTCCCGCGGGAGGCGACGAAAGAGAACCCGTCGATCGTGACATGAGCGGATCTTTCCCTACAGAACGCCGCGCCCGCGCGGCCGGTGCCGCGTTCCCGAGGCGTCCGGATGGGCGTCAGCCGCCCGCGGCCAGCGCGCCGCCGAGCGGCGTGCGCTCGTAGAGCACGCGGTGGCGCTCGCGGTGGGACGTCAGCAGGCCGGCCGCCTTCAGCACGGTCAGGTGCGCGGAGACCGAGGAGGGGGCCAGGCCGAGGCGGCGGGCCAGCGCGGAGGTGGAGGCCGGCTCGTCGAGCGCGGCGAGGACCGAGGCCCGGCCGCCGCCGAGCAGCTTCGCCAGCGCCTGCCCCGCCCCGGGGCCCGGCTCCGCCCACAGGCTGCCGACGCCGCGGGCGGGGTAGATGACGGTGGGCTGCCAGGGCGGCTGGAAACCGGTCACCACGTCCGGCCAGACGAAGGCGCTCGGCATCAGCAGCAGGCCGTCGCCGGCGAGGTCGCGCTCGTAGCGGTCGCGGCTCTTGGTGCTCACGGTGAGCAGGCCGTCCGCGTACGACAGCCGGTGGTGCAGCAGCGCGAACAACTCGCCGAGACCGGCGGAGGCGAGTTGCCGGGCGCGGTAGTCGATGTCCGCCTCCAGCAGGTCGCGCAGCCGCGGCCAGAACGGCTCGACCAGCATGTGCCAGGCGCGCTCGGTGAGGTCGGCCATCAGGCTGATCGCGGCGGCGGGATCGGCGAGCAGCTTGCGGCCGAGCGGGGACTCGGCGGCGCCGGGAATGGTGCCGAACGACATGGTCATCTCGGCGTGCGCGAGGGCCGGGTCGGTGGCGCGCAGCCGGGCGAGGCCGTCGGCCACCGAGGTGTACGTGTCCCGCGGCGGGCCGCCGAGGAAGTCCGGGGTGTAGCCGGGACCGGGGTTCGGCATGAAGATCCACAGCGGGGCGAGGTCGAGCCCGGCGGCGGCGTCGCCGAGGCTGCGCAGCCACGGCCGGTGGTAGCCGTGGCGCTCGGTGCGGCGCAGCGTCCGTATCGCCTCGTGGGTCTCGAAGACCGGGGAGATCGCGAAGCGGCAGCGCAGCAGGTCCTCCGGGCCGAAGCGCATGTACATCGGCACGGCGGGTCCCCTCGCGGCTGACTGATTCGGCTGGTGCCGAAAGACTACGGCCCGCCACCGGCAGCGGGCGAGGCTCCGGGGATGAGCGACACCACAGCCCCGGACGGCGCGGCCGCACCCGTGCCCGCGGCCCCGCCGTCCGGCCGGGACGGCACCGGCGTACGCGCCGCCGCACCCCCCGGCACCCCCGCCGGCCCGCGCGCCCGCTACGCCGACGTCTTCCGCGTCCGCGAGTTCCGCTTCGTCTTCGCCGCGCACGTCATGTCGATCCTCGGCGAGGTCGTCGCCGCCATCGCGCTGACCGTCCTCGTCTACGACCGCACCGGATCCCCGCTGCTGAGCGCGCTCACCCTGGGCGTCGGCCTGCTGCCGTACCTCGTCGGCGGGACCCTGCTGTCCTCGATCGCCGACCGCCTCCCGGCCCGCCGGGTGCTGGTGACCTGCGACCTGCTGGCGGCCGTCTGCTTCGCGCTGATGGTGCTGCCCGGGATGCCCGTCGCCGCGCTGCTGGCGCTGCGCTGCGTCGCGGGCGTCATCTCGCCGGTCTTCACCGGCACCCGGATCGCCACGCTGGCCGACATCCTCGGCACCGGCGACCGGTTCGTCCTCGGCCGCTCCGTCATCCGGCTCACCGCGCAGGCGGCGCAGCTCGCCGGCTTCGCCCTCGGCGGGCTGCTGGCGGCGTTCTCCCCGCGCGCGACGCTCACCCTGACGGCGCTGGGGATGCTCGGCTCGGCGCTGGTGCTGCGCTTCGGCACCCGCGCCCGCCCGGCCCGTACCGCCGCGGGGACGCCCGGCCGCGCGAGCACCGTCGGCGCCTCGCTCGCCGCCGCCGGCACCTTCCTGCGCGACCGCCGCATCCGCGCGCTGCTGCTGCTCACCTGGATCCCGCCGACCTTCGTCGTCGCCCCCGAGGCGCTGGCCGCCGCGTACGCGGACGACCTCGGCATCGGCGCCCTCGGGCTCGGCCTGCTCATGACCGGCATGCCGATCGGCGCGGTCACCAGCGAGATCCTGGCCGGCTCGCTGCTCGGCCCGCGCGGCCGGGAACGGATCGTCTTCCCGGTGGCGGTGCTGTGCACGGTCCCCGCGATCGGTTTCGTGACGCACCCGTCGTTCGGCTGGGCGCTGCCGCTGCTGGTGCTCACCGGCTTCGGCATCTCGTACTCCCTCGGGCTCGACCAGTGGTTCGTCGCGGCCGTGCCCGAGGAGATGCGCGGCCGGGCGATGACGCTGCAGACCGCCGGGCTGATGACGTTGCAGGGGGTGGGCATGGCGGGCGCGGGCGCGGTCGCGGAGTTCGCCCCCGTGCACCTGGCCGTCGCCGCGGTCGGTGTGACGGGCACGGTGTGCTCGCTGCTGGTCTGCCTGGAAGTGCGCAGGACCCGACCGAAGGGTGAGACCGGGCTGACCGCGACGTGACCGGGCGGTAGGGTCGGCGACGTGCCGAAGCCGCTGAGCCTGTCGTTCGACCCCATCGCGCGCGCCGATGAACTCTGGCGCCAGCGCTGGGGAGCCGTGCCCGCGATGGGGGCCATCACGTCGGTGATGCGCGCCCACCAGATCCTGCTGGCGCAGGTCGACGCCGTCGTCAAGCCGTACGGGCTGACCTTCGCGCGCTACGAGGCACTGGTTCTGCTCACCTTCTCCAAGGCCGGCGAGCTGGCGATGTCGAAGATCGGCGAGCGGCTGATGGTGCACCCGACGTCGGTGACCAACACCGTCGACCGGCTGGTGAAGTCCGGCTACGTGGCCAAGCGGCCCAACCCCAACGACGGCCGCGGCACGCTCGCGTCGATCACCGACCGGGGCCGCGAGGTCGTCGAGCAGGCGACCCGCGATCTGATGGCGATGGACTTCGGGCTGAGCGCGTACGACGAGGAGCAGTGCGCGGAGATCTTCGCCATGCTCCGCCCGCTGCGGATAGCCGCGGGCGACTTCGAGCAGTAGCCCGGCGCGCCGGCGCCTCTCCCGCCTCGCCGCGCCTGCCGACGCCTGCGCCTGCTACGCCTTCGCCGCCGCGGGCTCGCCCTCGCGGACGACCAGCGGCTCGACCTGCCGGGTGAGCTTCCGCTCCACGAAGAACGCCGCCGTCGGCACCGTCCCCGCGAGCAGCACCCAGATCAGCCTGCCGACCGGGAGCTTCGCCTTGGAGCCGAGGTCGAAGGCGAACACCAGGTAGAGGATGTACAGCCAGCCGTGGGCGATGCTCACGACCTTGGTGAAGCCGTCCGCGCCGGAGAGGTCCAGGGCGTACTTGCCGATCATGCCCAGGGTGAGCAGGACGAGGAGCACGCCGGTCACGTACGCCATCGTGCGGTAGCGGGTGAGGACGCTCTTCTTCATGGCATCGAGCCTAAACCCCGCCGGAGACACGCCGTGACCACCCCCACTCCCCGGCCGCGTATGCCGCGCGCGGGTCCGGGGCATGCAACACTTAGTAGGACGTCCTATTAAATGCGCCGCGCGATCCGCGCGCAGAGAGGCGGTACGGGCATGGATGCTGCGGCCATGGAAGAGGGCCGGCGCCGCTGGCAGGCGCGTTACGACGCGGCCCGCAAGCGCGAGGCGGACTTCACCACGCTCTCCGGCGACGACGTCGAGCCGGTCTACGGCCCGCGCCCCGGGGATGTCTACGAGGGCTTCGAGCGCATCGGCTGGCCCGGCGAGTTCCCGTACACCCGCGGCCTGTACGCCACCGGCTACCGCGGCCGGACGTGGACCATCCGCCAGTTCGCCGGCTTCGGCAACGCCGAGCAGACCAACGAGCGCTACAAGCTCATCCTCGGCGCGGGCGGCGGCGGCCTGTCCGTCGCGTTCGACATGCCCACCCTCATGGGCCGCGACTCCGACGACCCGCACGCGCTGGGCGAGGTCGGGCACTGCGGCGTGGCCATCGACTCCGCCGCCGACATGGAGGTGCTCTTCCGGGACATCCCGCTGGGCGACATCACCACCTCGATGACGATCAGCGGCCCCGCGGTCCCCGTCTTCTGCATGTACCTCGTCGCCGCCGAGCGCCAGGGCGTCGACCCCGGTGTCCTCAACGGCACGCTGCAGACCGACATCTTCAAGGAGTACATCGCGCAGAAGGAGTGGCTCTTCCAGCCCGAGCCGCACCTGCGCCTCATCGGCGACCTGATGGAGTACTGCGCCGAGCGCATCCCCGCGTACAAGCCGCTCTCCGTCTCCGGCTACCACATCCGCGAGGCCGGCTCGACGGCCGCGCAGGAGCTGGCGTACACCCTCGCCGACGGCTTCGGCTACGTGGAGCTGGGCCTCTCCCGCGGCCTCGACGTCGACGCCTTCGCCCCCGGCCTCTCCTTCTTCTTCGACGCCCACGTCGACTTCTTCGAGGAGATCGCCAAGTTCCGCGCCGCGCGCCGCATCTGGGCCCGCTGGCTGCGCGACGTATACGGGGCGCGCAGCGAGAAGGCGCAGTGGCTGCGCTTCCACACCCAGACCGCGGGCGTCTCGCTCACCGCCCAGCAGCCGTACAACAACGTCGTGCGCACCGCCGTCGAGGCGCTGGCCGCGGTCCTCGGCGGCACCAACTCGCTCCACACCAACGCCCTGGACGAGACCCTGGCGCTGCCCAGCGAGCGGGCCGCGGAGATCGCGCTCCGCACCCAGCAGGTGCTGATGGAGGAGACCGGCGTCGCGAACGTCGCCGACCCGCTCGGCGGCTCCTGGTACGTCGAGCAGCTCACCGACCGGATCGAGGCCGACGCCGAGAAGATCTTCGAGCAGATCCGCGAGCGCGGCCGGCGCGCCCACCCCGACGGGCGGCACCCCATCGGGCCGATCACGTCCGGGATCCTGCGCGGCATCGAGGACGGCTGGTTCACCGGCGAGATCGCCGAGTCGGCCTTCCGCTACCAGCGGTCGCTGGAGAAGGGCGACAAGAAGATCGTCGGCGTCAACTGCCACACCGGCTCCGTCACCGGCGACCTGGAGATCCTGCGGGTCAGCCACGAGGTGGAGCGCGAGCAGGTGCGCACGCTGGCCGTCCGCAGGGGCGCCCGCGACGACGCGCGGGTGCGCGCCGCGCTGGCGGACATGCTCACGGCGGCCCGGGACGGCGGCAACATGATCGAGCCGATGCTCGCCGCGGTACGGGCCGAGGCCACGCTCGGCGAGATCTGCGACGCGCTGCGCGACGAGTGGGGCGTCTACACCGAGCCGGCGGCCTTCTGACCCGTACGCGCACGGGCCGGCCGCGCGCGGGGGCCGGTCCGCGCGCGGGGAGCGGGGTCACACGACGAGGACGGACTTGCCGCGCGTGTGGCCCTTCTCCCAGTCCCTGACCGCCTCCGCGGCCTCGGCGAGCGGGTACGTCCGGCCGACGACCGCCGAGCATCCCGCTCCCGGCGCGGCCGGGACAGGCCCGAAGGACCTATTGCGCGGACGGGTCCCGGCTGCCCGCGGCCGGGTCCGGCGCAGGAACGGGTGCGGGATCCGTCAGGGCGGCCAGGCCCCCGGTCAGCAGGGTGGCGAACGCCGTCGCCCACGCGGCCGTCACCGGCTCCGCGCTCACCAGCAGCCGGTGCAGCACGGAACCGGCGATCACGTCGAAGATCATGTCCGCCGTGCGGTCCGCCGCCGCCGCGTCCGGTTCCACCGGCAACTCCCCGCGCGCCTGCGCCCGGGCGCGGCCCAGCAGCACCAGATGCCGTTGCCGGTCGACGATCGCGTCGCGGATCCGCTCGCGCAGCGCCGCGTCCTGCGTCGCCTCGGCCAGCACCGCCATCAGCGCGCCGCGCGTGCGCGGCTCCCGCAGCAACTCGGCGAACTGCAGCACCACGCCCTCCACGTCCCGCGCCAGGCTGCCGTGGTCCGGCAGCCGCAGCGAGTCGAAGAGGTCGGCGAGCGCGTCCAGGACGAGCTCGTTCTTGCCCGGCCAGCGCCGGTAGAGCGTGGTCTTCGCCACTCCCGCGCGGGCCGCGACGCCGCCGAGCGTCACCCCGGCCCAGCCCGTCTCGGCGATCGCGGCCCGGGCGGCGTCCAGGATGGCCCGGTCCGCGGTCGCGCTGCGCGGCCGGCCCGCGCGCCGTGCGGCGGGCGTCTCGTGGCTCATGAGCTGGACCTTATCCCTTCTCCCCGGGGCCGCAGGTAGGTTACGCTACGGGCCGTAGCGTAAGTCACCCCCGAGCGACCGGTGTCTTCTGCTGCGCCTGGGAACCCGCCCGGGACGAACCCTTCCGGGCGGGTTCGCCGAGTCATCCGCGGCCCGTCCGTTCAATGCACCGTGCGAAGGGGGGAGGATAGGGCGTATGCAGCCACGCAACATGTCTATGAGCGGAGCGGTCGACCTGGCCGCGGTGAAGGCGGCCGCGGAGGCCAAGGAGAAGGCGGAGGCGGCCCGCGCCCAGGCCGCCCGGGACGGGGTGCCCGCGCCCGGCGCCGGTGCGCTCGTCATCGATGTCGACGAGGCCGGCTTCCAGCAGGACGTCCTGCAGCGCTCCACCGAGGTCCCGGTCGTCGTCGACTTCTGGGCCGAGTGGTGCCAGCCGTGCAAGCAGCTCAGCCCGCTGCTGGAGCGGCTGGCACAGGAGTACGCCGGGCGGTTCGTGCTGGCCAAGATCGACGTGGACGCGAACCAGATGCTCTTCCAGCAGTTCGGCGTCCAGTCCATCCCGGCGGTCTTCGCGGTCGTCGGCGGGCAGGCCATCCCGCTCTTCCAGGGCGCCGCCCCGGAGCCGCAGATCCGCGGGGTGCTGGACGAGCTGATCAAGGTCGCCGAGCAGCAGTTCGGCATCGTCGGGCAGGCGGTGGCCGGCGAGGACGCCGCGGCCGGCGAGGAGGCGGGCGAGCGGGAGGCGCCGGAGGAGCCGGCGGGCCCGTACGACAGCGCGCTGGCGGCAGCCGGTGACGCGCTGGACCGGGGCGACCTCGGCGGCGCGATCCAGGCGTACCAGAACGTGCTCTCCGACGACCCGGGCAACGTGGAGGCCAAACTGGGGCTCGCGCAGGCGGAGCTGCTGCGGCGGGTGGAGGGGCTCGACCCCGCGGCCGTACGCAAGGAGGCGGCGGACAACCCGGCGGACGTGGCGGCGCAGATCCGGGTCGCGGACCTGGACCTGGTCGGCGGGCACGTCGAGGACGCGTTCGGGCGGCTGGTCGACACGGTGGCGCGGACCGCGGGCGAGGACCGGCAGGCCGCGCGGGTGCGGCTGCTGGAGCTCTTCGAGGTCGTCGGCGGCGACGATCCGCGGGTGGTGGCGGGGCGGCAGGCGCTGGCCCGCGTGCTGTTCTGAGCAGAGGTTGACGTAGGGTGACAGCCCGTGCCGCTTTGCCAAAAATTGACTGAGGGCAGGGCTGTTACTCGGAGTAACTGACGCGCTGTCAGTTGACCGTCTTTGTCATGCCTTGTCATCGGGTACGTCCGCGGTCCGCGGCGACCCAGGGTGCAGGATCCGGCCATCGCGGCCGGATCTGCCGCACCCCTCGCGTTACCCGTTGGTAACGAACCCCTTGTGCGCCCCCCTTCCGATGGACCACGATCGCCATCCGGACAGGGGGGTTCCCCGTTTCCGCGGACCGTTCCCGCGGACCGGAGCCTGTCCGGACAACGAGTCGCTCGGGGGTAACGCCCCCTTCGACGTAGCGCGTCCGCGCCCGTACCCGGACCCGCAGAGCCGCGCCGCGAGCGCGTGCGGATCCTCCTCGCTCCCGAGGACCGGCCCACGGGTCCAGGACGTACGTCCGAGAAGGAGGAGAGGCATGGAGTCCCAGGCACGTGGTGGGACCAGGTGGAAGCGGTTCGCCGTGGTCATGGTGCCGAGCCTGGCGGCGACCGCCGCGATCGGCGTGGCGCTGAGCCAGGGCGCGCTGGCGGCGTCGTTCAGCGTGTCGGGCCAGGAGTTCAAGGTCACGGCGGACCGGCTGGAGGGCGTCGGCTTCGTCCAGTACAGCGGCGTCGACAGCGGTCACGACCTGGAGGGCAACGAGGCGACCCGGCCGGTCGCGATCTCCGCGTTCAAGGAAGCGGAGATCAACGGCATGTGCCAGTCGGTCGTCACGCCCGACGTCCCGCTCATCGGCTCGGTGAGCCTGATGCTGACGGCGGGTGACGAGAAGCCGGTGGAGGCGAAGAACCTCTACATCGACATCGCGCAGCTCGACGCCGACGCGACGTTCGAGAACATCAACATCGGTGTGGCCGCCGGGTCCAGCACCAAGGGACCGGGCATCGGCAAGGGCGACAAGGCGAACCCGAACGGGTTCGCGCAGGAGGCCGACAGGGCCGTCCTCACGGACGTGAAGCAGACCGCCTGGGCCACCAGCGCCGGCACCTTCAAGCTGAGCGGGCTCAGCATGAAGCTGCACAAGGGCGTCAAAGAGTGCTTCTGACCACGCACTCGGCCGGCGGGGAGGCGCGTACCGCTCCCCGCCGGACCCCCCGCTGACCGAACCGCACCGCCGTACCGGGGAGCTGCATTCATGAGCGCCGAGTTGCCGGACCTGCTGCACCGTCTGAACACCTGGCGGCTGGGATTCCGCGGTTGGCGCGGCTCCCGTCCGTTCTGGGCGGGTCTGCTGACCATCGCGGGCGGCGTGCCGATCGGCGCGCTGCCGTACTACAACATCAAGCTGGGCAACCTCAGCCTGCAGATGGCGACGCAGGCGGGGGCAGGCGGCCTGATCATCGGCGTGCTGCTGGTGACGCTCGGGCTGACCATGTGGTTCCACGCCGTCGTCCGGGTGTTCGCGGGCGTCGCCTCCATCGTGCTGGCGCTGGTGTCGATTCCGGTGTCCAACTTCGGCGGCCTGCTGGTGGGTTTCCTGCTGTCGATGATCGGCGGGGCGCTGGCCGTGTCGTGGGTCCCGGGCGTGCCGGAGGCCGCCGATGACGCCGGTGCCGCGGACGGGGCGGCCGACGACACCGGGGACGGTACGGCGGAGGAGAAGAGAGCCGGCGCCGGCGAGCCGGGCGTGGACGTGCTGGAGGACATCGACGGCGGGAGGCACCGTGCGGCCGGATGACCACGCGAGGGCGGCACGCGGGGGCCCGCGGCACGCGGCGCCGCGCAGATCGCTGCTCGGCCGGGTGCCGGCGGGCAAGGCGATAGCCCTGGCGGCCATGCCCACCGCGGTCTTCCTGGGGCTGGGGCTCACGCCGCGGCCCGCGATCGCCGAGGACGCCCCGGCGGACCGCTGGCGGCCGGGGCCGTGCGCGGAGCAGTCGGACGAGCCGAAGGACGAGGAGACGGCGGACGCCGGGGAGGCCCGGGACGGCGAAGAGGCGCCGGGCGCCGGGGAGTCGGCGGAGCCGGGCGGCGGTGCCTCGCCGAGTCCGTCGGCGACGGACGACGGATCGGCGGCGGAGCGGCCGGGCGGCGGTGGCGGCGACGGCCCGGGGGCCGGCTCGGGGTCGGGCGGTGCCTCCGGCGGCGGGTCGGACGGAGACGGAGCCGGGGAGTCCGGCAAGGCGGAGCCGAGTCCTTCGCCCTCGGAGTCCCGCCCCTGGTACGACCCGCTGGGCCTCGGCGACGCGGTGGACGGCCTGCTCAACCCGGACGACCCCGGCGCGGAGCCCGAGCCGGGGGCCGAGCCGCCGGGCGGCTCGGACGGCGCCGACTCCGGTGCCGGCACGTCCGGTTCGGGCTCGGGCTCGGACAGCGGCGAGGAGTCCGGCTCCGGCACCGCCCCGGACGAGGAGCGGCGCGCGAAGGAGAAGGCCGTCCGCGACGCCGCCGAGGACGCGGGCGCCACCGTGGAAGAGCTGGACGACAAGGTGCGGGACACGGCCGAGGACCCCGCGGACGAGAAGCCCGACGCCGGGGACGGCACCGCCGCGGACGGGGACGGCAAGGAGCCGTTCCCCTGCCCCACCCCCGACCCCGAGGCCCTGGCGAACGCCCCGCTCGAACCCGGCCTGCCGCTGCTGCCCGACGACCCCTGGCGGCTGGAGAGCAGCAAGCTCACCCTCAAGGGGCTCAAGTACCACGGCATCGTCGAGGTGAAGACCTACAGCGGCCAGGTGAAGAAGGTGCTGAAGTACACGGCGGACGACGGGGTCGACATCCGCGACCTGCACCAGACCGTCATCGGACCCGGCAGGAACACGACGCACGTACGCGCCGAGGAAGGCAGCACGTCCACGATCCGTGACGGCAGGGTGACCATGTACACCGAGGAGCTGAAGGGCAATCTCTTCGGGCTGATCCCGATGACGTTCAGCCCCGGGAGCCCGCCGCCGGTGGACCTCCCGTTCGCGTTCTTCACCGACGTCCAGGTCGTCCAGGCCGGTCAGTTCGGCGGCACGCTCACCGTGCCGGGCCTGAAGAACACCATCGAGTAGCGCAGGGCCGCGCCGCCCGGCTCAGCGCTCGCCGCCCAGGTGGTGCACGCGGACCATGTTCGTGGTGCCCGCCACCCCGGGCGGCGACCCTGCGGTCATGACCATCGTGTCGCCCTCGCGGAAGCGGTTGAGCTTCAGCAGCTCCGCGTCCACCAGGTCCACCATCGCGTCGGTGTTGTTCACGTGCGGCACCAGCACCGGCTCCACGCCCCAGCTGAGCGTGAGCTGGTTGCGCGTGTGCTCGTCGGTGGTGAAGGCCAGGATCGGCTGGCACGCGCGGTAGCGCGAGAGCCGCCGCGCGGTGTCCCCGGACTGCGTGAACGCCACCAGCGTCTGGGCGTCGAGGAAGTCCGCGATCTCGCACGCCGCCCGGGCGACGGAACCGCCCTGCGTACGCGGCTTCTTGCCCGGCACCAGCGGCTGCAGCCCGCGCGACAGCAGCTCGTCCTCCGCCGCCACGACGATCCGCGACATCGTCTTCACCGTCTCGATCGGGTACTTGCCGACCGACGACTCGGCGGACAGCATCACCGCGTCCGTGCCGTCCAGGATCGCGTTCGCGACGTCGGACGCCTCGGCGCGCGTCGGACGCGAGGAGCTGATCATCGACTCCATCATCTGGGTCGCGACGATCACCGGCTTGGCGTTGCGGCGGCACATCTCGATCAGCCGCTTCTGCACCACCGGCACCTTCTCCAGCGGGTACTCCACCGCCAGGTCACCGCGGGCCACCATCACACCGTCGAAGGCGAGGACGATCTCCTCCATGTGGTCGATCGCCTGCGGCTTCTCGACCTTGGCGATGACCGGCACCCGCCGCCCCACCTCGTCCATCACCCGGTGCACGTCGCCGATGTCGCCGGCGTCGCGGACGAAGGAGAGCGCCACCATGTCGCAGCCCATGCGCAGGGCGAAGCGCAGGTCGTCCACGTCCTTCCCGGAGAGCGCCGGGACGTTCACCGCCACGCCGGGCAGGTTGATGCCCTTGTGGTCGGAGACCACGCCGCCCTCGATGACCATGGTGCGCACCTCGGGGCCGCGCACCTCCAGCACCTCCAGGGCCACCGCGCCGTCGTTGACGAGGATGCGCTCGCCGGGGGAGACGTCGCCGGGCAGGCCCTTGTACGTGGTGCCGCAGATGGACCGGTCGCCGGGCACGTCCTCGGTGGTGATGGTGAACTCGTCGCCGCGCGCCAGCTCCACCGGGCCCTGGGCGAAGGCCTCCAGCCGGATCTTCGGGCCCTGGAGGTCGGCCAGCACGCCGATGGGCCGCCCGGTCTCCTCGGCGGCCTTGCGCAGCCGGTCGTAGCGCTCCTGGTGCTCGGCCTGGGTGCCGTGGCTCATGTTGAAGCGGGCCACGGACATGCCGGCCTCGATCAGCGCTTTGAGCTGCTCGAAGGAGTCGACGGCGGGACCCAGGGTGCAGACGATTTTCGCTCGGCGCATGGCGGCATCCTATCGGTTTGTTCTCGACCGGAATTATTCCGGTGGGGGGAGCGCCGGCCCGCCGCCGCGGACCAGGTCGCGGGTCTGCGTGGCGATCTCCAGCTCCTCGTCGGTCGGCACCACGGCGACCGTCACCTTCGAGCCGGGCGCCGAGACGACGCGGGGAGCGGAGCCGCGGACCGCGTTGCGTACGGAATCCAGCTCGATCCCGAGTCCCCCGAGACCGCGCAGCGATGCCTCCCGTACGGCGGCGGAGTTCTCGCCGACGCCGGCGGTGAACGCGACGGCGTCCACCCGGCCCAGCACGGCGGCGTACGCGCCGACGTACTTGCGGATGCGGTGGACGTACACGTCGAAGGCCAGCCGCGCGCGCTCGTCGCCCTCGGCGATCCGGCGGCCGATCTCCCGCATGTCGTTGTCCCCGCAGAGGCCGACGAGACCGCTCCGCTTGTTCAGCAGGGTGTCGATCGCGTCCGTGTCCATGCCGGCCTCGCGGGCGAGATGGAAGATCACC
This sequence comes from Streptomyces sp. CNZ287, assembly GCF_007827615.1. Classification (NCBI taxonomy): domain Bacteria; kingdom Bacillati; phylum Actinomycetota; class Actinomycetes; order Kitasatosporales; family Streptomycetaceae; genus Streptomyces; species Streptomyces sp. CNZ287. The sequence continues at coordinate 180,826 of NZ_VISV01000016.1, forward strand.
GCCGGGTCGAGGTCCCCGCTGCGGGTCCCCATCACCAAGCCCTCCAGCGGGGTCATGCCCATCGACGTCTCCACGCACCGGCCGCCGGCGACCGCGGAGACGCTGGCGCCGTTGCCGAGGTGGAGCACGATGACGTTGAAGTCCCCGGGGTCCGCAGGGTCGCGGCCGAGCAACCGCGCGGTGGCGCGGGAGACGTAGGCGTGCGAGGTGCCGTGGAAGCCGTAGCGGCGGATGGCGTGGGCGTCGGCGGTGGCCGTGTCCAGCGCGTAGCGCCAGGCGTGCTCGGGGAGGGTGGCGTGGAAGGCGGTGTCGAAGACGGCGACCTGCGGCAGGTCGGGGCGGAGCTCGCGGGCGACGCGGATGCCCGCGATGTTCGCCGGGTTGTGCAGCGGCGCGAGCGGGACCAGCTTCTCCATCTCCTCCAGCACCCCGTCGTCGACGAGGACCGGCTCGGTGAAGCGGGTGCCGCCGTGGACGGCGCGGTGGCCGATGGCCAGCAGACCGGGCGCGTCGAGACCGTGCCCCGCGGCGGCCAGCTCCTCGCCGACGGCGCGCAGCGCCGCCGCGTGGTCCGGCACGCCGCCGCGAGCCTGCGGCTCGCCGATCCGCTCGACGATGCCGCGGGCCGGGCGGTCGGCGCCGGGTGCCGGCCCCGCCATGTCGATGAGCTGGTACTTCAGCGACGAGGAGCCGGAGTTGAGCACCAGGATCCGGGTGGGGCCGGTCACGGGCGGACGCCCTTCGCGGGTGCGGCGGTGCCCTGCGCCTGTACGGCGGTGATGGCGACCGTGTTGATGATGTCCTGCACGAGGGCGCCCCGGGACAGGTCGTTCACCGGCTTGTTGAGCCCCTGGAGCACGGGCCCCACCGCGATCGCGCCGGCCGTGCGCTGCACCGCCTTGTACGTGTTGTTGCCGGTGTTGAGGTCGGGGAAGACCAGCACCGTGGCCTGCCCGGCGACCCGCGAGTCCGGCATCTTGGCGGCGGCGACGGTGGCGTCCACCGCCGCGTCGTACTGGAGGGGGCCCTCCACCTCCAGGTCCGGCCGGCGGGCCCGTACCAGCTCGGTCGCGCGCCGCACCTTGTCGACGCCCGAGCCGGAGCCCGAGGTGCCGGTGGAGTACGACAGCATCGCCACCCGAGGCTCGACGCCGAACTGCGCGGCCGTCGCCGCCGACTGGATGGCGATGTCCGCGAGCTGCTCGGCGTTCGGATCGGGGTTGACCGCGCAGTCCCCGTACACCAGGACCCGGTCCGCGAGGCACATGAAGAAGACGGACGAGACGATCGCCGCCCCGGATGCGGTCTTGATGACCTCGAACGCCGGGCGCACGGTGGCGGCCGTGGAGTGCGCGGCGCCGGAGACCATCGCGTCGGCCAGGCCCTGCTGGACCATCAGGGTGCCGAAGTAGTTGACGTTGCCCAGGACGTCGTACGCCAGCTCCACGCTGACGCCGCGGTGCGAGCGGTACTGCGCGTACAGCTCGGCGAAGCTCTCCCGCAGCGGCGAGACGCGGGGGTCGGCGATCCGGGCCGTGGCCGGTCCGTCAGGACGCGCCGCCGGGGCGTCGGCGCCCAGCAGCGGCAGGCTCAGCCCCAGCTCCGCGGCGCGCTTGCGGATCGTCTGCTCCTCGCCGAGGAGGGTGAGGTCGCACACCCCGCGGCGTACCAGCACCTCCGCCGCCAGCAGCACCCGCTCCTCGGTGCCCTCCGGCAGCACCACGTGCATGCGGTCGGCCTGCGCCCGCTCGATCAGCATGTGCTCGAACATCATCGGCGTCACGCGCCCGCTCGCCGCCCCCGCCAGCCGCCCGGTGAGCTGCGCGGAGTCCACGTGCAACTCGAAGAGGCCGAGGGCGATGTCCGCCTTGCGCGGCGTCGCGGCGTTCAGCTCGCCGCGGAGCCCGACCAGCGCGGCGGCCGTGGGGAACGAGCCCTCGGCGACCGTGAGCAGCGGTGTCCCCGGCGCCAGCCGCTCGGCCAGCGCCATGATGTCCGGGCCAGGACGCTCGTCCAGCGTCAGCAGCACCCCGGCGATGGCGGGGGAGCCGGCGGAGTGCGCGGCCAGCGCGCCGACCACGAGGTCGGCGCGGTCGCCGGGGGTGATCACCATGCAGCCCTCGCTGAGGGCCGGCAGGAACGCCGGGAGCATCGCGCCGCCGAAGACGAAGTCGCGTACGTCACGGGCCAGCCCGCCGGCGTCGCCGGCCAGCAGCCCGGCGCCGAGCGCGTCCCGTATCTGCGCGACGGTGGGGGCGGCGAGGCCGGCGTCCTCGGGGATGACGTACACCGGCACGGGCAGATGGGCGCCGATGTCCGCGGCGGCGGCGCGGGCCCGGGGGGCGGCGTCGGGGCCGACCCGATTGGCGATCATCGCCAGGACGTCGCAGCCGAGGGAGGCGTACGCGTCGTGCGCGTTGCGCACCTCGGCGAGCACCGACTCCGCGGACTGCTCCGCGCCGCCGACGACGGGCAGCACGGCGGCGCCGCACTCGTTGGCGAGGCGGGCGTTGAGCGCCAGCTCGGCCGGGATGCTGGTGTCGGCGAAGTCGCTGCCGAAGATGAGCACGGCCTCGTAGCCGGCGGCGACCTCGTGGAACCGTCCGACGAGCCGGGCCACCAGCGCGTCCGTACCCTCCTCGGCCTGCAGCGCGGAAGCCTGCCCGTACGTCATGCCGAGCACCCCGGCGCGCGGCTGGCTCAGCCGGTAGCGGGCGCGGAGCAGGTCGAAGACGGGGTCGCGGGCATCGGCGCCGGCATGCGCCAGCGGGCGGAAGATCCCCACCCGGTCGACCTGGCGGGAGAGCAGTTCCATCATGCCCAGCTCGACGACCTGACGGCCGTCACCGCGGCCGATGCCGGCGACGTAGACGCTGCGGGTCACTCCTGCACTCCATCCGTCCCGTCCGTCGCGGTCCTGTTCGACCATACAGTCGGGCGGGGGGACGGGGCGCGCGAAGGGCGGCGGGCGGCCGGGCGCGATCCCGCGGACCGCGGGTGACGGCGAGGTGACCGCCGGGTGTGACAGAGGGTTAACCGGCTGTTCGGACGAGTGACCCCCGGAGCATGGGAGAATCGGCATCGAGCATGCATGCGACGGCACCGAGCAGGAGAGACATGCGCATCGGAGTACTCACGGCGGGCGGAGACTGCCCCGGCCTGAACGCGGTGATCAGGTCGGTGGTCCACCGGGCCGTGGCCGGTCACGGCGACGAGGTGATCGGATTCGAGGACGGCTTCAAGGGACTGCTCGAAGGGCGGTACAGCAAGCTCGACCTCAACGCGGTCAGCGGCATCCTCGCCCGCGGCGGCACCGTCCTCGGCTCGTCCCGGCTGGAGCGCGACCGGCTCCGCGAAGCCTGCGAGAACACCGAGGAGCTCAGCCGCGAGCTGGCCCTCGACGCGCTCATCCCGATCGGCGGCGAGGGCACCCTCACGGCGTCGGCGATGCTCGCCGACGCGGGGATGCCGGTCGTCGGCGTACCGAAGACCATCGACAACGACATCTCCGCCACCGACCGCACCTTCGGCTTCGACACGGCCGTCGGCGTGGCCACCGAGGCGATGGACCGGCTGAAGACCACCGCCGAGTCGCACCAGCGGGTCATGGTCGTCGAGGTCATGGGCCGGCACGCGGGCTGGATCGCGCTGGAGTCCGGCATGGCGGGCGGCGCGCACGGCATCTGCCTGCCGGAGCGTCCCTTCGAGATCGCCAGCCTGTGCAAGATGGTCGAGGAGCGGTTCGACCGGCACAAGAAGTTCGCCGTCATCTGCGTCGCCGAGGGCGCGCACCCGGCGGAGGGCACGATGGAGTACAAGAAGGGCGAGATCGACCAGTACGGCCACGAGCGCTTCACCGGCATCGGCAACCGCCTGGCCGGCGAACTGGAGCGCCGCCTGGGCAAGGAGGCCAAGCCGGTCATCCTCGGCCACGTCCAGCGCGGCGGCACGCCGACGGCGTACGACCGCGTGCTGGCGACGCGTTTCGGGTGGCACGCGGTGGAGGCGGTGCACCGCGGCGACTTCGGGCAGATGACGGCGCTGCGGGGGACGGACATCGTGATGGCACCGCTGGCGGAGGCGACGCGGGAGCTGAAGCGGGTACCGGCGCACCGGATGGACGAGGCGGAGGTCGTCTTCTGACGCGGTGTCCTCGGAAGGCGTCTCGACCCCCTACCCGTAAGGACGTCCGGGCAGCCATGCTGATCGCGCGGTGGACGTGATCAGTCGAGGCGTACGTGGACGGGGGATTGACGCGACGGCACCGAGTGCTACCACCGTGCCGCAGTGCGGAGCCAGGGCGATCGGCCGGGTGGCCCGACGGCGCTGCTCAGGCACGACGAGGACGGCTGTGGCCGGCCGAGGCACCGGGTTTCAAGGACTGGAACGTCGCGAGCGACGGCGAGCGGATGACCGTGCCCGGCACCGACGACGCCGGACTGCATCCCGGCGGCGGTGAGCGTGCGAGGGGCGGTGCCGGGAAAGGCACGCGGGAGATGTCGTTTCGGCAGCATCTGAAGCAGGAGGCGTACCGGATCCTCGACACGTTTCCGGTGGAGCTGAGACCCGAGATCTACGTCGTCGCCCTGCACATGTACCGCGTCGACGAGGCGGTGGCCCTCGGGATCACCCACATCGACACCGCCGGCGCGTACGGGCCGCGCGTCACCAATCAGCTCATCCGCGAGGCCCTGCACCCCTACCCCGCGTCCCTGCACATCGTGACCAAGGTCGGGGGGACCCGCGACGCGCAGGGCGGCTGGCCGCCGGCCCGGCGCCCCGGGGAACTGCGCGCGGCCGTCCGCGAGAACCTGGACGACCTCGGCCTCGACGCCCTCGACGTGGTCAACCTCCGCCTCGGCGACGCGCAGGGGCCCGGGCCCGGTTCGCTCGCCGAGGCGTTCGAGACGCTGGCGGAGCTGCGGCGGCAGGGCCTGATCCGGCACCTCGGGGTGAGCAACGCGACGCCCGAGCAGGTCGCCGAGGCCCGGTCGATCGCGCCCGTGGTGTGCGTACAGAACATGTACAACCTCGCCCACCGCCAGGACGACGACCTCATCGACGAGCTCGCCGCCCAGGGCATCGCCTACGTGCCCTTCTTCCCCCTCGGCGGCTTCACCCGGCTGCAGTCCACGGCGCTCTCCGCCGTCGCCGCACGGCTGGACGCGACGCCGATGGCGGTCGCGCTGGCGTGGCTGCTGCGGCGGTCGCCGAACATCCTGCTCATTCCCGGTACGTCGTCGGTGACCCACCTGCGCGAGAACACCGCGGGGGCCGGACTCGCCCTCTCCGGGGCGGACATGGCGGAGCTGGACGTGATCGGCCGCTAGCCGGCGTCGGCCGGTGGCGGTGGCGGTGAGGTGAGGTCGAGCCGCCAGACGGCCTCGTCGTCCTGGACGAGGTCCGTACGCACCAGGCCCGCCGACGCCGCGACGGCGGCGGAGGCGCGGTGGCCGGGGTGGACGTGCGCGACGACGGCGCGCAACGGCAGCCTCCGCAGCCGCGCGACGAGCCCCCGGGCGGCCTCACCCGCGTAGCCGCGGCCCTGCCACGGCGTCCCCACCACCCAGGCGACCTCGGCGACCTCCTCCCGGATCGTCACCTGTACGTATCCGCAGAGCCCTCCGTCCGCCCGTACCCGCAGCACCCAGTTCCCCCACACGGTCCCGCCGCCGGGCGCGCCGGCGGCCAACCGCGCGTAGCGCGCCCGCAGTTCGCCGAGCGCGGGCGGCGAGCCGCCGGTGAACGCATAGAGCGCGGGGTCGGAGAGTACCCCCGCCATCTCGTCGGCGTGCTCGACGCGGAGCGGCAGCAGGTCGAGCCGCGCGGTCCTGAGGGTCTCTCCGGCGACGGCGGTCAGTTCGGTGTCCGTCGGAACCCCCGGGGATGCGGATGCGGAAGGAGGGCGGTCGGCCCGGTCCGGCGCCCGCGGCGCAGACCCCGGCCGTCCCGCTGAGGCTACGCCACGCCGGGGCCGCGGGGCCTCCCCGCGAGGTCCGGCGGCCGGAGGCGGTCGTGCCGGCCGCCGTCAGCTGCGGAGGAGTTCCCAGAAGCGGGGGAGCACCTGCTGCAGGTACGTCGTCACTCCCGCCGCGGATTCCGGCGGGGGGTCCTCGCCCCAGTTGCGGGCCGCGGCGCTGCGGGTCTGGTACTCCTCGTGGAGGGTGCTCAGGGCGCGTTCCAGAGGGCGGCGGGGCAAGCGGGTGAGGCGGGCCACCGGGCGGACCTGGGGCTGCCAGCGGGTGGTGGCGGCGTCGCGGAGGTGGCGGGCCAGGGGTTCGCTGCGGCCGGTGAGGTCCAGCAGGTCGGGCAGCGGGAGGCGGAGGAGGTGGGCGAGCCGGGTGGCCTGGGACTCGGTGCCGGGCCAGCGGCCGGTGCGCTCCGCGCTGAGGTACGTGGCGGGGTCCATGCCGATGTGGCGGGCCACGTCGTCCAGGGGCAGGCCGTGGGCGCGGCGGTGGGCGTGGAGCGAGGTGGGGGAGTCCATCAGGTCGGCCGGCGTGCACCACAGGGCGCCTGCCAGGGCGTCGAGTTCGACGCGGGTGGGGCGGGCGTGGCCCTTCTCCCAGTCGGCGACCGCGGCGGCGGGTACGGCCAGGCCGTACGCGGCGCGCATGCCGTACGCGACGTGGTCGTGACCCAGGCCCAGGGCGCGGCGTAATCGGCGGGCCGCCGCGGGGTCGAAGGGCGGCGGATGTTCCGGCGGGCCGGCGCCGGGGCCGGGCACCTGTGTCGTCACACCGTCACCGTAGGTAGTGGCGCACCCCGTTATCAACCGTGCGTTCCGCCGAAGCTGCACCGGGATACGGGTGGGGCCGGAGGGGTTGACGGTGGACGGCCAATGGCTAAAGTCTAGACCAATTACCCCCCACGCAAGGAGTGTTGTATGCACCGCAGCACCAAGCCTGCCCGCAAACGCGCCGCCGGCGCCACCCGTGCCGCCTTCGTCGGCGCCGGCGTGGCCCCGCTGCTGCTCCTCGCCCTGCCCACCCAGCAGGCGAACGCGCACGGCTGGATCACCAACCCGCCGAGCCGCCAGGAGCAGTGTGCGAAGGGTGTCGTCGAGTGCGGCGCCATCAAGTACGAGCCGCAGAGCGTCGAGGGGCCGAAGGGCCTGACGAGCTGCAGCGGCGGCAACCAGGGCTTCGCCGAGCTGGACGACGACGGCAAGGGCTGGAAGGTCACGGACGTCGGCAGCACCACGACGTTCAACTGGAAGATCACTGCCCGGCACAGCACCAGCACCTGGCAGTACTTCGTCGGCGGCCAGAAGGTCGCGGAGTTCGACGACGGCGGCGCCCAGCCGCCGGCCGAGTTCAGCCACTCCGTGAACTTCGGCGGGATCACCGGCAAGCAGAAGGTGCTCGCCGTGTGGAACGTCGCCGACACCGGGAACGCCTTCTACGCCTGCATCGACGTCAACATCGGCGGCTGACGCCCGCCGCGCAGGTCCGTCCCCGTGGCCGTACGGGGCGCGCCCGGCGGGGTTTTCCGCCGGGCGCGTCGCGCGGCCGCCGCGGGCGGCGGTGGAGGGCGGGCCAGGCCCCGGTCCGCCCTTCACCGCACCCCGCACCGCACTGTCAGCCCTTCACCGCACCGCCCAGGGCGAAGCCGCCGCCGAGGCGGCGGGCGATGAGCACGTACAGCAGCACCGCGGGCGCCGAGTAGAGGATCGAGAAGGCGGCCAGCTCCCCGTAGACCACGGAGCCCATGTTGCCGAAGAGCTCGAAGATCGAGACGGAGGCGGGCATCTGGTCCGGGCTGAGCAGCAGCATGAAGGGGACGAAGAAGTTCCCCCACATCATGATGAAAGAAAAGACCGTCACCACCACGACGCCCGGGCCCATCAGCGGCAGGATGACCCGCACCAGCGCCTGCATCGACGACGCGCCGTCCGTCCAGGCCGCCTCCTCCAGCACCTTCGGCACCCCGTCCATGAAGTTCTTCATCAGCCAGATCGCGAACGGCAGTTGCGAGCTGGCCAGGAAGAACGCCGTGCCGGACATCGTGTCGATGAGGTTGATCTGCACGAAGAGGCCGTAGACCGGCACCATGATGGCGGTGATCGGCAGGCTGGTGGTGAAGAGGATCGTCAGCATGAACGGGCGGTTCAGCCGTGAGCTGTAGCGCGAGAGCGGGTACGCCGCCAGCGCCGCCGCGACGACCGTGATGGCCGTCGCCGAACCGCACAGGATCAGGCTGTTGAGCAGCGGGCGGAAGGTGATGTCCGTGGTCATCACCGCGTCGAAGTTGTCCCAGGTGACGTCCGTGGGCGGCCGGGCGGTGAGGCCCGAGTCCGCGTCGACGGACGAGAAGAGCAGCCAGGCCAGCGGCAGCACGAACGCCAGCGCCGCCAGCAGCAGGCACAGGTCGGCCGCCAGCCGCCGGCTGCTCCGGCGCGCGCCGGGCCCCCGGCGCGGGCCGCGCCTGCGGGGTGCCGGAGGGCCGGGCGGCGGGGTGCCGCGGGTGAGCGTGGACGTGGGCATCGCTCATACCTCCGTACGCAGCATCCGCATGTACACCAGCGAGAACAGGGCGCCCACCAGCAGCAGGAGCAGGGCCACCGCCGTGCCGTAGCCGAGCAGGTTGTTCTTGAACGCCTGCTCGTACATGAACAGCGGCAGCGTCTGGCTGCGGTCGCCCGGGCCGCCGCGGGTCATCGCCCAGATCAGCCCGAAGACCGAGAGGGTCTGCAGGGTGTTGAGCATCAGGTTGGTGGCGATCGAGCGCCGGATCATCGGCAGCGTCACGTGCCACAGCTTCCGCCAGCCGCCCGCGCCGTCCACCTCCGCAGCCTCCGTGATCTCCTTCGGGATCTCGGAGAGCGCGGCGGAGTAGACGAGCATCGAGAACGCGGTGCCGCGCCAGATGTTGGCGAACGACACGGCCAGGATCGGCAGCGTGTACAGCCAGTTCTGGCCGGGCAGATGGAGCCAGTCCAGCACGGAGTTGAGCGTGCCCTCGCGGCGGAAGAAGGCGTAGAGCAGGAAGCCCGCGACGACCTCGGGCACCACCCAGGCGGTGATGACGATGGCCCCGGTGACGGTGCGTACCGTCTTCGAGGCCCGCTGCATCAGCGACGCGAGCGCGAGGCCGAGCGTGTTCTGGCCGACGATCGACGACAGGATCGTGAACACCAGCGTCAGCCAGACGGCGTTGACGAAGCCCTCGTCGTCGAAGGCGGTGCGGAAGTTCTCCAGGCCGACGAACGACGACTCGGCCTGGCCCGACAACTGCAGGTCGGTGAAGGCGATCCACACGCAGTAGGCGATCGGGCCCGCCAGGAACAGCAGCATCAGGACGACGGAAGGACCCACGGGCAGCGCCCGCAGCAGTGCGCGCAGCACGGAGCTGGGCGGCTGCGGGTGTTTCCGTGGTCCGGTGCGGCGGCCGCCGCCCGCCTGGCCGGGGACGCGCGCCGCTCCGGCGGCGGCGTCCCGCGGCCCGGCGGGGGCGGGGGTGTGCTTGCTCACCATGGCCTCTCGGGCTGCTCGGGCGGCTACTTCTCGACCACCTCGCCGTCGGTGATCGAATCGAGCTGTTCGTCATAGCCCTTGGCGGCCTCCTCGGCGGAGGCGTCGCCGGTGGTCACCTGCTCCATGGCCTCCTGGATGGCGGTGGAGACCTGCGGGTAGACCGGGAGCGCCGGGCGGTAGTGGGTGTCCTCGACCAGGCCGGTGAAGAACTCGACGCCCGGGACGTACGCCTGGTACTCCGGGTCGGCGGCGACGTCCTCGCGGACGGCGATCTGGCCGTTGGCGATGGTCAGCCGGGTGTTGTTCTTCCGCGACTGGGCGACCTTCATGAACTCGAAGGCCAGGTCGGGGTTGTTGGCCTTGGCGGGGATGGACCAGGCCCAGCCGCCGGACATGCTGACCCGTCCCGGCGCCTGGCCGTTCTGGGTGGGCATGGCGGCCTGGCCGAGCACCTCGGTCCACTCCGGCCACGGCTTGGGGCCGGTCTCCAGCCAGTTGTTCGACATCCAGGAGCCGTCGAGGTCGATGGCGAGCTTGCCCTCGGGCAGCCACTCGGTGCCGACCTTGGTGCCGACGTTGGGGTCGAGGGCGTCCTGCGGGTCGGGGCCGAGGCCGTCGTTGTAGACGGTGTGCACGAAGTCGAGGGCGTCGGTGAAGCCCTGGCTGCCGGCGACCCACTTCTTCGACCCCGGGTCGTACAGCGGGTCCTCGCCCGTGCCGTACAGCAGCATCTCGAAGCCCTGCATGGACGACGCCTCGCCCGCGGGCTTGCCGGTGTAGACGTTCAGCGGGATGACGCCGGGCAGCTCGCGCTTGATGGTGCGGGCGGCGTCCAGGACGTCGTCCCAGGTCTTCGGCTGCCAGTCGGTGGGGAGTCCGGCCTCGGCGAAGAGCTCCTTGTTGTACCAGAGCCCGCGGGTGTCGGTGCCGTCGGGGACGCCGTACGTCTTGCCGTCCTGGCCCTGCGCGGCGGTCTTCGCCGTGTCGATGTACTGGCCCCAGTCCTTCCAGTCCTTGAGGTAGTCGTCGAGGGGGGTGAGAAGCCCCGCGGCGATATCGGAGTTGATGAGGAAGGTGTCCTCGTAGACCAGGTCGGGGGCGGTCTTGGGGGACCGCAGCATCTGCTGGACCTTGGTGTAGTACTGCTCGTCCGGCACTTGAACGGGGATCAGTTCGACCTTCTTGCCGGGGAACTTCTCCTCGAACTCCTTCTTCACCGCCTCGATCTCGCGGTCGAAGATCTTGTTCTTGGCGTCGGTGGACTTCTTGAACTGGACTCTGACCGTGTCCGGATCGCTGCCGGAGTCTCCGCAGGCGGAGAGCGCGGTGGCGGCGAGGACGGCGGTGAGCGCGGTGGCGAGCATGGGGGAAACGGGGCGGTGCACGGCGGGACCTCCCTGCGGCTCGGGCGAGGATGCGGAGAAAGTACGGCTGTCCGGATGTCCGGTCAATCCTTCTGACAAGGGCTGTCCCGTATCGGTGACAACGTTGTTGTACCGACTGATTCCAGCCGCCGGCGGGCCGGAAGCTTTCGCGTGGAGCCGCGTGACGGGACGTCAGGGGCGGGAGCCGGACCAGCGGTAGCGCAGCTCGGGGCGGCCCACTTGGCCGTACTGCGGGGCGCGGACGGCGTGGCCGGCCTCCGCCAGATGCTCCAGGTAGCGGCGGGCGGTGATGCGCGACGTGCCGGTGGCCTCGCCGGCGGCGGTGGCCGTGAGGCCGTCGTCGCCCGCCCGGCGCAGGGCGTCGGTGACGGCGGCGAGGGTGGGGCCCGACAGCCCTTTGGGGAGCGCGGCCTGCGCCGGGGCGCGGAGCGCGGCGAGCGCGCGGTCCACCTCGTCCTGGCCGCCGGCCTCGCCGACGGCGGCGTGGAACTCGGCGTAGCGGACGAGCCGGTCGCGCAGGGTGGCGAAGGCGAACGGCTTCAGCACGTACTGCACGACGCCGAGGGACACCCCCTCGCGGACCACGGCGAGGTCGCGGGCGGAGGTGACGGCGATGACGTCGGCGGCGTGCCCCGCGGTACGCAACGAGCGGAGCAGGGCGAGGCCGTGGCCGTCGGGGAGGTAGAGGTCGAGGAGGATCAGGTCGACGGGCACCTGGTCGAGGACCCGGACCGCCTCGGCACGCGACCGCGCCGCCCCGGCGACGGCGAAGCCGGGCACGCGCTCGACGTAGAGCCGGTGCGCGTCGGCGGCGACGGGATCGTCCTCGACGACGAGCACCCGGATGGGCGCGGAGCGCCCGGGGGCGGTCACCGGTCCCCCGGGCGGTCGGCGTCGGCGGGGCGGCGGGGGCACGGGTGGCCGGCGCGGGTCCGGGGAGCCGAACGCGCGGGTGAGTCGGGCGGGTTCGCGGGCCGGGCGGGTGCGGAGGGAGTGGAGGGGCACGCGGGGCGGTGGGGGCCCGAAGCGGAGCCGCCGGGATCCGGCTGTGCGGTGGGCGTGCCCGGGACCGGACTCCGGGGTGCGGTGGGAGAGCCGGCGGGTCCGGTCGGCCGGTGCCGGCGCGGACCGTCGTCGGCAGGGTTGCGCGCCGCGGGGACTCGGGGCGCCGACGCGGCGGAGCCGCCGTCGGCGGGGTCTCGCGGCTGCGCCGCGGTTTCCGCGGCGGGCCCGCCCCCGGCCGCCGGGGCTGCTGTGACCGGCTCGCCCGGGGCCGCTCCGGCTCCCGGCGCCGGCCCGCCCCGCGGGTCCCCGGCTTCCGGCCCCGGTCCGCTCAGCGGCTCCGCCGCCGCCTTCGCCGTTCCCCTCTGCGGCCACCCGGTTTCCGGAGCCGGGGCGCCCAGCGGGCCCAGCGGGAGGCGGACGGTGAACTCCGCGCCGCCGGCCTCCGCGCCGGTGAGCGTCGCCTCGCCGCCGTGGCGGCGGGCGGCCTGGCGGACCAGGGCCAGGCCCAGGCCGCGTCCTGCGGGACCCGCGCGTTTCGTGGTCCAGCCGCGGGCGAAGACCTCCTCCGCGCGGCTCGGGTCCACCCCCGGGCCGTCGTCCGCCACCCGCAGCAGCAGCTCCCCGTCCGCCGCCAGCGCCGTGACCCGTACCTGCGGCTGCGCCGTGTCCCGTGTCCCGGACGCCGTCCGGGTCCTCGCGCCCTCCGCCGCCGCGTCCACCGCGTTGTCGATCAGGTTGCCCAGCACCGTCACCAGGTCCCGGGGCGGCAGCGTCGGCGGGAGCACGCCGTCGTCGATGCGGCTGTCCGGGCTCAGCACCAGCTCCACCCCCTGCTCGTTCGCCTGCGCGGCCTTCCCCAGCAGCAGCGCCGCGAGCACCGGTTCCGTCACCGCGCCCGTCACCCGGTCCGTCAGCGTCTGCGCCAGCTCCAGCTCCGCCGTGGCGAACTCCACCGCCTGTTCCGTCCGCCCCAGCTCGATCAGCGAGACCACCGCGTGCAGCCGGTTCGCCGACTCGTGCGCCTGCGAGCGCAGTGCCTCCGCGAAGCCCCGTGCCGAGTCCAGCTCGCCCGTCAGCGTCTGCAGCTCCGTGACGTCCCGCAGCGTGACGACCGTGCCGCGGTGCTCGCCGCCCGTGACCGGCGAGGTGTTGACGACCACCGTCCGGTCCCGGGTCAGGTGCACCTCGTCGACCCGCGGCCCCGGCGACAGCAGCGCCTCCGTGAGCGGCGCCGGCAGCCCGAGGTCCGCGACCGGGCGGCCCACGACCTCGCCGCCGGGACCCATGCCGAGCAGCTCCCGCGCGCCGTCGTTGACGAGCGCGATCCGCCCGGTGCCGTCGAGCATCAGCAGGCCCTCGCGGACCGCGTGCAGCGTCGCCTGGTGGTAGTCGTGCAGCCGGCTCAGCTCACCGGCGTTCATGCCGTGCGTGTGCCGCCGCAGCCGCGCGTTGATGAGGTACGTGGCGAGCCCCGCCAGCGCCAGCGCGCCCGCGGCGACGTACAGCACGGGCATGAGCTGCCGCCGCACCTCGTCGCTGATCGTCTTGACCGTGATCCCCGCGCTCACCAGCCCGACGATCCGCCCGTCGTCCGCCCGTACCGGCGTGACCACGCGCAGCGACGGGCCGAGCGTGCCGGTGTACGTCTCCGTGAAGGTCTCGCCGCGCAGCGCGCGGGCGGTGTGGCCGAGGAACGCCTCGCCGATCACGTCCGGGTTGGGGTGGGTGTAGCGGGTGCCGTCCGGGGCCATGATCGTGATGAACGTCACCGCCGTGTCCCGCCGGGCGCGCTCGGTGTACGGCTGCAGGACGCCGGACGGGGTCCCGCCGCCGGTGATCGCCTCGGCGACCCCCGGCGCCGCCGCCACCGAACGCGCCGTGGACTCCGCCTGCCGGGCCGCCGCCTCCTCCGCGCGGTCGTGCGCCGTCACGTACATGAAGATCGCCGCCCCGGCCACCATGAGCGTGACCAGCACGACCTGCATCGCGAAGAGCTGGCCGGCCAGGCTGCGGGGACGGGGGAGGCGCATGGCTCCAGTGTCGCCGGACCGGTCACGTGAACGAAATGAACGCAACGGTGACGCCGTCCGCGGCGGCCGACATAGTCACCGGGACCGCAGGGACACCGAGCCGTGAGGAGGCAGCGACGTGGCTGCACCCACCCCCGTGGCGGGCCGCGTGAAGCGGGACCGCACCCATTATCTCTACCTCGCCGTCATCGTCGCCGTACTCGCCGGCGTCCTCGTCGGCTTCGCCGCGCCGGACGCGGCCGTGGAGCTCAAGCCGATCGGCGAGGGCTTCGTCAACCTGATCAAGATGATGATCTCGCCGATCATCTTCTGCACGATCGTGCTGGGCATCGGCTCGGTCCGCAAAGCCGCCAAGGTCGGCGCGGTCGGCGGGCTGGCGCTCGGCTACTTCCTGGTGATGTCCACCGCCGCGCTGGCCATCGGCCTGGTCGTCGGCAACATCGTGCAGCCCGGCGACGGCCTGCACATCACCGACGAGACCCGCAGCGTGGGCGCCGACCAGGCCGCCGCGGGCGACGCGGAGTCGACCACCGAGTTCCTGCTCGGGATCATCCCGCACACCATGGTCTCCGCGTTCACCGAGGGCGAGGTGCTGCAGACGCTCTTCGTGGCGCTGCTCGTCGGCTTCGCGCTGCAGGCCATGGGCCGGGTCGGGGAGCCGGTGCTGACCGGGATCGGGCACATCCAGCGGCTGGTCTTCCGGGTGCTCGCGATGATCATGTGGGTGGCCCCGGTGGGCGCGTTCGGCGCCATCGCCGCGGTCGTCGGCGAGACCGGCGTGGACGCGCTGAAGTCGCTGGCCATGATCATGATCGGCTTCTACGCCACCTGCGCGCTCTTCGTCTTCGTGGTGCTCGGCCTCGTGCTGAAGTTCTTCACCGGTATCAACATCTTCCGGCTGCTGAAGTACCTGGCCCGGGAGTTCCTGCTGATCGTCTCCACCTCCTCCTCGGAGTCGGCGCTGCCGCGGCTGATCGCGAAGATGGAGCACCTCGGGGTCTCCAAGCCCGTCGTCGGCATCACCGTGCCGACCGGCTACTCCTTCAACCTCGACGGCACCGCCATCTACCTCACCATGGCCTCGCTCTTCATCGCCGAGGCGATGGGCGACCCGCTCACCATCGGCCAGCAGATCTCGCTGCTCGTCTTCATGATCGTCGCCTCCAAGGGCGCCGCCGGCGTCACCGGCGCCGGCCTGGCGACCCTGGCCGGCGGGCTCCAGTCGCACCGGCCGGAACTGGTCGACGGCGTCGGCCTGATCGTCGGCATCGACCGGTTCATGAGCGAGGCCCGGGCGCTGACCAACTTCGCGGGCAACGCCGTGGCCACGGTCCTCATCGGCACCTGGACCAAGGAGATCGACAGGGACCGCGTCGAGCAGGTCCTCGCCGGCCGGGTGCCGTTCGACGAGGCGACCCTGGTGGACGACCACGCGCCCGCGCCGGCGGAGCAGCCGGAAGAGCCCGCGGACACGCCGCTGAAGCCCGGGTCGCAGCCCGTCAAGGTCTGAATAACCCGTTACGAATACGGAAACACAGGACAACCATTCGCCCCCCGGGCCGGTCTCCTTGGACGACATCGAGAACGGGCTGGGGGGCCAGTGGAGCAGCCGCACGTCAGCGTGGTCATCGCCGCGTACAACGCCATGCCGTACCTGACCAGGTGCGTCGAATCGGTGCTCGGGCAGAGCCTGCCGCCGGAGGCGGTCGAGATCGTCGCGGTCGACGACGGCTCGACCGACGGCACCGGCGAGGAGCTGGACCGCTTCGCCCGGCTGCACCCGGGGCGGGTCCGCGTCGTGCACCAGGAGAACTCCGGCGGCCCCGCGGCCCCCCGCAACGCCGGTATCGCGCTGGCCCGCGGCCGGTACGTGTTCTTCCTCGACGCCGACGACTACCTGGGCCCCGAGGCGCTCCAGCGGATGTCCGCCATGGCCGACGAGAACGGCTCGGACGTCGTCGTCGGCAAGCTCGTCGGCGTCGGCGGGCGGAAGCCGCCGACGTCGATGTTCAAGCGCGACCAGCCCGACGCCGACCTCTACAGCTCCCGGGTCTTCTGGGTGCTCAACCCCATGAAGCTCTTCCGCCGCGAGCTGATCGAGCGGCACGGGCTGCGCTTCCCCGAGGAACTGCGCACCGGCGAGGACCAGATCTTCGTGACCAAGGCGTACCTGCACGCCGCGAAGATCTCCGTGCTCGCCTCGTACGACTGCGTGTACTACGTGCTCCGCGACGACGGCGGCAACCTCACCACCACCGTCCGCAAGACCCCCGGCACCGGCCACGGCGGCCCGGGCAGCCCCGGCGGCTCCGGCACGCTCGCCGCGATGTTCGCCCTCGTCGGCGAGCACACCCCCGCGGGCCCCCGCCGCGACCACCTCCTCACCCGCCTCTTCGGGGTCAACCTCCAGCGCGCCCTGCGCGGCGTGCAGCGCGAGAAGGACCCGGAGCGCTCCCGCCGGATGTTCGCCGCGCTGCACGAGCCCGTCGCCCGCTGGTACAGCGAGACGGCGATCGCCAGGCTCCCGGCGATCGTGCGGCTCCAGGGCGAACTGGTGCGCCGCGGGCTGTACGACGAGGCGGTGGCGGTCGTCCGGTACATCGGCAAGCGCCGCGACGCGCTCGACCGCGCGGGCGGCGCCAGGCCGGTGCGCTGGCTGGCCCCCGCCGACTTCACCGTCGAGGGCGGCCGGGTCTTCGCCCACTACCCGTGCTTCCGCGACGCCCGCCTCGGCCTGCCCGACGACGTCTTCGACGTCACCCGCCAGGTCGGCGCCCGCTCCTTCATCCGGCCCGGGTCCGTCACCGTCGCCCAGGACCGCCGGGACTCCCGGGTGTTATCGGTCCGCGGCCGGCGCCGCGTCCGGCTGCCCGCGGTGGCGCTGGAGCTGACGGCGACCCGCGAGAGCGACGGGCGTACGGTCACGGTCGCCGTCCCCGCACCCGCCAACGAGCATGTGAACACCGCCACATCCGCCTCCGGCACGGGCGGCAAGCCGGCGTTCACGGCCCGTATCCGGCTGCCCCAGCCCGGCACCTGGCACCTCGCCCTGCGGATCGCGGGAAACAGCAGGTCGGAGCTGCCTTTGCAGGCCGTACGGGTGGAGAGCGCGAACCCCGCGCGGGCGCTGCTCGGATGGCTCGCCCGGGGCAGCCGGGGGGCGGTCAACCCGGCTTCCTGATCACGGGGAGGTGACGATCTCGTGCTCAGCTCGTAACCGGGTACAACTTTGCGCATCATTCGGATGTCTTCCAGTCGAGCCGAATTCACCCCGAATTCGGCTGACGCTCACGATCACCACCAGGAGCAGCAGTGTCGACAGGCGCCCCCACGGAGCCGACAGAGAGTACGTCAGGCCAGGCCATCCGAACCACCGCCGTGGTACTTGCGGGCGGTACGGGGCAGCGCGTGGGGCTCTCCATACCCAAGCAACTGCTGAAGATAGCCGGGAAGACCGTCATCGAGCACACGCTCACGGTCTTCGAGCAGGCCGACAGCGTCGACGAGATCCTGGTCCTCATGGCCCCCGGCTACGTCGAGGACGTCGAGCGGATCGTCGCCAAGGCCGGGCTGGCGAAGGTCCGCCGCGTGCTGGAGGGCGGCGGCACCCGCAACGAGACCACCGAGCGCGCCATCGCCGAGATCGGCGCGGGCCTCGCCGAGGGCGAGGACGCGAACGTCCTCTTCCACGACGCCGTACGCCCCCTGCTGTCGGCCCGCGTCATCGCCGACTGCGTCACCGCCCTGGAGCGCTACCAGGCCGTGGACGTCGCCATCCCCTCCGCCGACACGATCATCGTCACCCGGCGCCACGGCGAGGACGGCGAGTTCATCACCGACATCCCCGACCGCTCCCGGCTGCGCCGCGGGCAGACCCCGCAGGCGTTCAAGCTCTCCACCATCCGGCGGGCGTACGAGGTGGCCGCGGGCGACCCGAACTTCCAGGCCACCGACGACTGCTCGGTGGTGCTGAAGTACCTGCCGGACGTGCCGATCCACGTGGTCGCGGGCGACGAGTACAACATGAAGGTCACCCACCCCGTCGACGTCTTCATCGCCGACAAGCTCTTCCAGCTCGCCTCCACCTCCGCCCCCGAGCACAGCGACGAGGAGGCCCACCGCCGCCTGCTGGAGGGCCGCACGCTCGTCGTCTTCGGCGGCTCGTACGGCATCGGCGGCGACATCTGCGAGCTGGCCCGCGGCTACGGCGCCCACGTCTACCCGCTCGGCCGCTCCACCACCGGCACCCACGTGGAGAACCCCGCCGACATCGAGGCGGCGCTGCGCCGCGCCTACGACGAGACCGGCCGCGTCGACTACGTCGTCAACACCGCCGGCGTGCTGCGCATCGGCCGGCTCGCCGAGACCGACGACGCCGCCCTCGAAGAGGCCCTGCGCGTCAACTACCTCGCCCCGGTGCAGATAGCCAGGATCGCCCACAAGTACCTGGCCGAGACCCGCGGCCAGCTCCTGCTCTACACCTCCAGCAGCTACACCCGCGGCCGCGCCGAGTACAGCCTCTACTCCTCCACCAAGGCCGCCGTCGTCAACCTCACCCAGGCGCTCGCCGACGAGTGGGCCGGCGACGGCGTCCGCGTCAACTGCATCAACCCCGAGCGCACCGCCACCCCGATGCGCACCAAGGCGTTCGGCGAGGAGCCCGCCGGTTCGCTGCTGGCCTCCGAGGCCGTGGCCCGCACCTCCCTCGACGTGCTGCTCTCGGAGATGACCGGCCACGTCATCGACGTACGACAGCAGGATCCGACCCGCGGCTCGCGCGTGGACCGCGCGCTGGCCGCCGTGCTCGACCGCAGCGAGGACGGCGCAGAGGCGGGTGTGCGGTGACCGGAGCACTCCTTCGCCTGGTCCGGGTCGGCAGCCCCGCGGAGTTCGCGGCCACCGCCCTGATGCTGGTCTCGTACCCGCTGATGCTCGTGGCCGCGCTGGTCCCGAGCCTCGGCACGTTCGCCGCGGTGGCGGCCGTGAGCTACGTCTCCGACCACTTCCTGCACCGCCGCAACGTCTACCTGCTCACCCGGCTCTCCCGGGCCCGCGCGGGCCTGACGCTCCGCTTCATGCTGCGGCAACTGCTGCTCGTGCTGCTGCTGGCCCGGATGGGCGTCACGGGCGACACCCTCGGCTACGAGGCCATCGCCTGCTTCGCCCTCATCGCGACGCTCCAGGCGCCGCACAGCGGTCTGCTGACGCTGCTGCGCAACCGCCGCAAGCTGCCCGTCGTCACCCGCAACATCGACCTGGCGCCGCTCGGCATCTCCGACGCCGCGCCGCGGGTGCTCACCCACCGGGCCGCCGAGAAGGTCCAGCACCTCGACCTCTTCGCCGTCACGGGCGTGCTCGTCGCCGCCGAGACCGGGCGGGGCGTGTACGGCTACGCCGGCATGGGCGTGACGCTGGGCCTGACGCTGCTCTACATCCTCGTGGTGGCGTACCACCTGCGGCCCGGCGCGCTGCCGCCGAAGCGGGACGCGGTGCTGGAGTGGTTCGACGAGTGGCTGCGCGCCTACCGGCCGACCCTGGTGCTCTACTTCTCCGGCACCAAGGAGTCCACGTACCAGATCAACATGTGGCTGGAGACGCTGGAGGAGCTGGACGAGCGGCCACTGCTCATCGTGCGCGAGCAGCACACGCTGCCGGGGCTGGCCTCCACCACCGTGCCGGTGGCGTGCGTGCCGTCCGCGGTGCACCTGATGAACATGGACCTGGCCTCGGTACGGGTCGCGCTCTACCCGGCGAACGTCGGCAAGAACATCCACCTGCTGCGGGTGCCCACGATGAAGCACGTCTTCATCGGCCACGGCGACAGCGACAAGGTCGCCAGCATCAACCCGTACGCCAAGGTCTACGACGAGGTGTGGACCGCGGGCCGGGCCGGGCGCGACCGCTACGCGCTGGCCGACGTCGGCGTCCGCGACGACGCCATCGTGGAGGTCGGCCGCCCGCAACTGGCGCCGATCCGCCCCGCCGAGGCGCCCGCCGCCGGCCGCATCCCCACCATTCTCTACGCGCCGACGTGGGAGGGCTGGACCGACGACCCGGGCAACACCTCGCTCATCCTGGCCGGCGAGAACATCGTGCGCCGGCTGCTCGCCGCCGACCCGCCGGTGCGTGTGCTGTACAAGCCGCACCCGTTCACCGGCATGGTCAGCCCGCTCGCCAAGGCCGCCCACGAGCGCATCGTCGCCATGGTCGAGCAGGCCCGGACGGAACGCGCCACCGACCCCCGCTGGGTGCGCGCCGCCGCGGCCGAGCAGGGCGAGCGCGAGGCGGCGCGGGCCGAGCTGGCCCGTATCGAGGCGCAGTTGGAGCGGCTCGGCCGGCTCACGGAGGACGGCGCGGACGAGGCGCAGACCTCCCGCGACGCCGTGGTCGACCCGGCCCGCGAGGCGGAGGCGGCCCGGCTGAAGGAGGAGTGGAACGACGCCTACTGGCGCTCCTTCGGCTGGTGGGAGCACCGCGTCGTCACCGGCGACCGGCCGCGGCTGTACGACTGCTTCAACGCCTCGCACGGCATGGTCTCGGACATCTCCAGCGTCGTGTCGGACTTCATCGCCAGCGGCAAGCCGTACGCGGTGACCGACTCGGCGGGCCTGGGGGAGCAGGAGTTCAAGCGCCAGAACACCGCGGTACGGGCGGCGGTCATCCTCGACCCCGGCGCCGCGAGGATCGACGAGCTGCTCGCCGCCGTCCCCGACCCCGCGGCCGACCCGCTGCGCGGTGCGCGCGAGGAGCTGAAGGAATACCTGCTCGGACCCGACGAGCCCGCCTCCGTCGTCCGCTTCGGCGAGGCGGTGCGCGCGCTGGCGGAGAAGTCCGAGCGCCGCAATCTAGAGCGCGCCGTCTGAAGGAGACCCGCACGATGACCACCCCTGCGGACACGGCCGCGGCCGGACCCATACCCGACGTGACGGTGATCACGGGCGCGTACAACTCGATGCCCTACATCACCCGCAGCGTCACCTCGGTGCTGGAGCAGACCATCGGTACCGACCGGCTCCAGATCCTCGTCATCAACGACGGGTCCACCGACGGCACCGGCGCGGAACTGGACCGGCTCGCGGCCGGGAACCCGGGGCTGACCGTCATCCACCAGGAGAATTCCGGCGGCCCGGCCGGCCCTCGCAACGTGGGTCTGGAGCGGGCCACCGGCCGCTACGTGTTCTTCCTCGACGCCGACGACTACATCGGCCGCGAGACGCTGGAGCGGATGGTCCGCCTGGCGGACACCCACGGCACCGACGTGGTCGTCGGCAAGATGATCGGCGTCAACGGCCGCAACGCCCCGACGTCCATGTACCACCAGAACCTGGCCCGCACCGACGTGTTCAGCTCCCGCGTGTACTGGACGCTGAACCCGATGAAGCTCTTCCGGCGCGAGCTGGTCGAGAAGCACCGGCTCCGCTTCCGGCCCGAGCTGCGGGTCGGCCAGGACCAGCCGTTCACCAGCGCCGCGTACCTGAACGCCGACGGCATCAGCGTGATCGCCGACTACGACTGCGTGTACTGGGTCAAGCGCGACGACGGCGGCAACAACACCTCCGTCACCAAGGGCACCGCGCCGCGGATCCGCTTCCTGCGCGCGATGTTCGAGCTGGTCGGCGAGTACGTGCCGGAGGGCCCGCGCCGCCACCACCTGCTGGCCCGCCACTACACCATCGACCTGCCGCACACCATCCGGCAGTTGCGCCGCGAGAAGAACGCCTCGGACCAGCGCGAGGCGTTCCAGGACATGCGGCGGCTCTTCGACGAGTACTACAGCGAGGGCATGGCGGCCCGGCTGTCCGCGGTGGAGCGGCTGCTGATGGAGCTGGTGCGCCGCGGCGACCTCGACGATCTGCTCACGGCGTCGAAGTACCACAGGAAGCTGGGCGACCGGGAGGCGGAGCACCTGACGGAGAACGGCCGGGTCTACGCCCGGTACCCGTTCTTCCGCGACCCGGCCAGGAGCATCCCGGACGAGTTCTACGACATCACGGACGAACTGCCCATCCCGTTCCGGGTCGGCACGGCGGAGCTGGACCCCGCCACCGGCGTCGTCCACCTCGCCGGGAAGATCAAGGCACCCGCGCCCGACGGCTGGAGCGCCCCGCCGGCGATGCTGCTCAGGCAGCGCGGCGGCATCGTCGAGCACCGGCTGCCGCTCACCGTGGCCGAGCCCCGCGACGACGCCGGCTACCAGGACTTCCGGCTGGACATCGACCCGGCGACCGCCGGCGGCGGCGAGCCGCTGGCCGAGGCGCTCTGGGACCTCTCGCTGGCCTCCGGCGACGCCAACGTCACCCGGTTCGGCGACCGGAACAACCAGGACCTCGCCAAGCAGCCGGCGATGCACGCCGCGCCCAAGCACGCCGGCTCCGGCCAGGTCGTCACCCTCTACGCGATCCGCTCCACCGGCCACCTCACCCTGGAGATGGGCGAGATCAAGCACCACGCGGCCAAGCGGTTCGACGTCGCCGCCCAGCCCGTGACGCGCCGCGACGAACTCGTCGTCGACGTGCACGCCACCGTCTCCGGGCTGCCCGCGGACGCGGTGCGGCTCGACGTCGAGGGCCCGGCCGGCGTGGTCGCCTCCGCCGTCGCCCATCCGGGCAAGGCCGCCGGCGCCACCCGGAAGTACCGCGCCCGGCTGCGGCTCCCGCGCGAGGCCCGCAAGCACCGCGACGCCTACACGCCGCAGGTGACCGTACGCGCCGGGAGCCTCGCCTGGACCGTGCCCGTCACCCCCGCCGAGCCCGCCCCGGCCGACGCAGGACCGCCGGCCGGCCGGAACATCGCCACGGTGCTGCGCCGGCTCGCCGCGCGCAGGTGACGGCAAGGCACGGCAGGCGTACCCCACACCACCAGCACCGTTACCCGGAGGGTTGATGCACGGCCAGCAGGCCCCGGCGCTCGAAGCGCACGATCCGACCGAGCGCCGGTCCCAGCCGGACGCGCAGCGCGCGGCCGGTCCCGGCCGGGGGTTCCGCCCCGACGTCGAGGGCCTGCGGGCCGTCGCCGTCGGGGTGGTGCTGCTCTACCACGCCGGCGTCCCGCTCATCTCCGGCGGCTACGTCGGCGTGGACGTCTTCTTCGTCATCTCCGGCTTCCTCATCACCGGGCTGCTCGTGCGCGAGCTGGAGCGCAGCGGGCGGATCTCCCTCACCGGGTTCTACGCGCGCCGCGCCCGCCGGCTGCTGCCGTCGACCGCCGTCGTGCTGGCGGCGGTCGCGCTGCTGGCGTGGCTGCTGATGTCGCCGGTGGAACGGAAGACGGTCGCCAAGGACCTGGCCGCGGCCGCGCTGTACGTCGTCAACTGGCAGCAGGCGTCGCTCGCCGTCGACTACTCGGCGCTCGGCGCCGAGGCCAGCCCCGTACAGCACTTCTGGTCGCTGGCGGTCGAGGAGCAGTTCTACCTGGTCTGGCCGCTGCTGATCATCGCCATCGGCTGGTGGTGCACGCGCCGCGGCGGCAAGGCGGTGCGCCCGCGGCTGGCCGTCGCGCTCGGCGCCATCGCCGTGGCCTCGTTCGCGTACTCGGTCCACCTCACGCAGCAGGAGGCCGGCGCCGCGTACTTCTCCACCTTCACCCGCGGCTGGGAGCTGGCCGTCGGCGGGCTGGTGGCGCTGGTGCCCGCGGACGCCTGGCGCCGGCTGCCGGGCCGGCTCGCCGGCGGGCTGGCCCTCGCCGGGCTCGCGGCCATCGCGGTGGCCGCCTTCGGCTTCTCCGACGAGACCCCGTTCCCCGGCTCCGCCGCCGCGCTGCCCGTGCTGGGCGCTGCCGCGATCATCGCGGCCGGCGCCGCGGCGCAGGACACGGCCGGGGCGAAGCTGCTGGGTACCGCGCCGATGCGCTACGTGGGTCGCATCTCGTACTCCTGGTACCTGTGGCACTGGCCGGCCGTCGCCTTCGCGACCGTCAAGTGGCCCGGCATCACCACGGCGCAGCTCGCGGTCGTGGTCGCGGCGAGCTGGGTGCCCGCCGCGCTCACCCACAAGCTGGTGGAGAACCCGGTACGGGTCTCGCGCGCGCTGGCGCCCGTGGGCCGCGGCCTCGTGCTCGGCCTGGCCTGCACCGCCGCCGGCGCCCTGCTGGGCTGGCTGACCTGGGCCACCGTGCCGACCATGAAGCTCGCCGACCCGTCGCAGGCCCTCGGCGCCGCCGCGCTGCAGGACTCCACGAAGGTCCAGGAGTCCGCCTCCGTGCTCAGCCCGCTGCCCGAGGACGCCGACGCCGACGAGGGCGCGGTGTACGGCAACGGCTGCCACGCCGGGCAGCGCGACACCGAGGCCGAGGGCTGCGTCTACGGCGACAAGAAGTCGGACACCACCGTCGCGCTCTTCGGCGACTCGCACGCCGCGCAGTTCTCCCCGGCGCTGATCACCATCGCCGAGGAGCGCGGCTGGCGGCTGCTGGTCCTCACCAAGTCCGCCTGCACGCCCGCCAAGGTCACCATCTACAACCGGCAGTACGAGCGCGACTACACCGAGTGCGACGACTGGCGCGCTTCCGCCGTCGAGCGCATCGCGGCGGAGAAGGCCGACCTCGTCCTCGTCGGCAACCGCGACGACCAGGCGGCCATGCGCGGCGGCGACAAGCTCGACGGCGACGACAACACCGCCGCCCTGCGCGACGGGATGGCGGCCACGCTGCGCGAGCTGAAGGAGAACGGGGCGGACGTCACAGCGTTCGCCGACATCCCGTACCCGCCGCAGGACATACCCTCGTGCGTGTCGGGAGCCACCGACCAACTCACCGACTGCGCGTTCCCGCTGCGCGAAGGGCTGGGATACGAGCAGGTCACCACGGAGGCGGCGAAGCGGACCGGGGTCGACGTCATCGACCTCGGGCCCGAGCTCTGCCCGGACGGGACCTGCCCGGCCGTCATCGGCAACGTGATCGTCTACCGGGCCGGTGAGCACATCACCGAGACGTACATGCAGACGCTCACGGGCTGGCTGAACGACCAGTTGCCGGAGAGCGTCGGATGAGAGAAGGACTTCTGATGCCGACGCAGCCAACGCCGCCGTCGCTGGTGCCCACGGTGCCACGCGGCGGCCGCCTCCTCCACATAGGTCCGCACAAGACCGGCACCACCGCGCTCCAGGGCGCGTTCCACAGCGCCCGCGACCGGCTGCCCGCGTACGACGTGGTCTACGCCGGCAGCAAGCGGCAGCCGGTCGCGGCGGCGCTCGCCAAGATCGGGGTGGAGTTCCCGGGCCCCGCCGGCACGCCCGTACGCGAAGAGCTGGACGTGTTCCTGCAGCGCGACCGCCCCGGCATGGAGCGCTGGCGGCGGCTGGTCCGGCAGTGCGAGGAGGCCGGCGACCGGCGCACGGTCATCAGCACCGAGTACTTCTCCAACGCCGGCGATGACGCCGCCCGCGAGGTCGTCGCGGAACTCGGCGGCGGGGGGCGGGTGCACGTGGTCGTCACGCTGCGGCCGCTGCTGAAGATCCTGCCGTCGCAGTGGCAGCAGTACGTGCGCAACGGGCTGCGCTCGTCGTACGAGGACTGGCTGGAGGCCATGTTCCACCGGGAGCCGTGTATCGAGCCGACGCCCAGCTTCTGGCGTCGGCACCGGCACGACCAGCTGATCGCCCGCTGGGCGGCGGCCGCCGGCCCGGAGAACCTGACCGTCCTGGTGCAGGACGAGTCCGACCAGCAGATGCAGCTCCGCGTCTTCGAGGAGTTCGCCGGGCTGCCCGCCGGGTTCCTCGTCTACGACGAGCGCGACAACCGGTCGATGACCCACGGCGAGGCCGAGCTGGTCCGGCTCCTCAACGAGGAGTCGCACCGCCGCGGCTGGTCCGTGGAGCGGCACGGCAAGGTCGTACGCGCCGGGGCGCTGCGCCGGATGCGCGACAAGTACCAGCCCGGTCGCGACGAGGCCCGTGTCACCACCCCGGAGTGGGCGGTGGCCGAGGCCACGGAGCTGGCCGGGGAGATGACGACCGCCATCGCCGCGCTCGGCGTCAACGTCGTCGGCGACCTGGCGTCGCTGGCGAAGCGGCCGAGCGCGCCGGCCGCGCCGCCGGCCGAGGCGACGATCCCCGCGGCCGCGGCGGCGCAGGCCGTCATCGGCGCGCTGCTCGCGCAGTCCTCGCTCGACACCAGGGCCGCCGCCGAGGCGGCCGCGCCCGACACCAGGGCCGCCGCGGCGGCGAAGGACGCCGCTCGACCGAACTCCTCCGGGTCCGGCGCGTCCACCGCCACCGGGACGGCCGCCCCCACGCCCGAGCCGGCGCCCGCCGACGCCTCCGCCGGAGGCCGGGGCGGCGCCACCAACCCGCTGCGGAGCGCCGCCAGGCGTGGCCTTCGCCGTATCCGCCGATAACCAGAAGGACCTGCACGGATGTCGTTGAGAATCACTGTGATCGGCACCGGCTACCTCGGTGCCACGCACGCCGCCGCGATGGCGGAGCTGGGCTTCGAGGTGCTCGGCCTGGACGTCGTCAAGGAGAAGGTCGAGCTGCTCTCGGCGGGCAGGGTGCCGATGTACGAGCCCGGTCTCGAAGAGCTGCTGCGCACGCACGTCGCGGGGGTCGAGGGCGCGACCGGGCGGTTGCGCTTCACCACGGACTGGGACGAGGTGGCCGCCTTCGGCGACGTGCACTTCGTCTGTGTCAACACGCCGCAGAAGCACGGCGAGTACGGCTGCGACATGAGCTACGTCGACGCCGCGATCGACACCCTGGCGCCGCGGCTGGACCGCCCCTGTCTGGTGGTCGGGAAGTCGACGGTGCCGGTGGGCTCCGCGGCCCGGCTGGCCCGCCGGCTGGCCGAGCTGGCCCCGGCGGGCGAGGAAGCCGAGCTGGCCTGGAACCCGGAGTTCCTGCGCGAGGGCTTCGCCGTCGAGGACACCCTGCGCCCCGACCGGATCGTCGTCGGGGTGGCGAGCGAGCGCGCCGAGGAGCTGCTGCGCGAGGTGTACGCGGGTCCGGTCGGCGACGGCACCCCGTTCGTGGTCGCCGACTACCCCACGGCCGAGCTGGTGAAGACGGCCGCCAACTCCTTCCTCGCCACGAAGATCTCGTTCATCAACGCCATGGCCGA
>NZ_VISV01000017.1:0-185841 GCF_007827615.1 Streptomyces sp. CNZ287
TTGGCATCGATTACTTGGCACACTGTTGAGTTCTCAAAGAACGGACACTACCTTCAAAACCCTTCCGGGCCTCTCCGGGCGTTTCCCTTCGGTGTGTTCCAACCCTATCAGCTTCCTGTGGGTTGAAATGACCGCCCCTCAGCCTCAGTTGAGCGGGCACGAAGGCCCTCGGGCTCATCAGGCGGTGTCGTCAACCTACTGGACGTTCGGTCCTCGTGCAAATCGGCTCCGGCCCCAACCCCCGCCTGGGGCAATGTCCGAGGCGGGGGTTGGGGCCGGGCCGGGGGCAACGGGGCGTCTCCCGTGGGGCGTCAGACCTCGACGACGACCGGGAGGATCATCGGGCGGCGGCGGAAGGTGTCGGAGACCCACTTGCCCACCGTGCGCCGGACCAACTGCTGGAGCTGGTGCGTCTCGGCGACGCCGTCCGAGGCGGACTTGGCGAGGGCCTCCTCCAGCTTCGGGATGACGTCCCGGAACGCCCCGTCCTCGATGCCGGAACCGCGGCTCTGGACGTGGGGGCCGCCCACGATCTTCCCCGTGGTGCTGTCCACCACGACGAAGACGCTGATGATGCCCTCCTCGCCGAGGATGCGGCGGTCCTTGAGCGAGGACTCCGTCAC
Organism: Streptomyces sp. CNZ287; assembly: GCF_007827615.1. NCBI lineage: Bacteria > Bacillati > Actinomycetota > Actinomycetes > Kitasatosporales > Streptomycetaceae > Streptomyces > Streptomyces sp. CNZ287. The sequence continues at coordinate 624 of NZ_VISV01000017.1, forward strand.
GTCGCCGACGGAGAGGCCGTCGACGTACACGTATCCCGCCTGGACCTTGCCGGAGATCTTGGCGACCCCGTCGACCAGGTCGACGGCCACGCCGTCCTCCGCGATGACGATGCGGTCCGCGCGGACGCCCGTCGCCGCCGCGAGTTCGGCGTTGGCGCGCAAGTGGCGCCATTCTCCGTGGACCGGCATGACGTTGCGGGGTTTGCAGATGTTGTAGAAGTACAGCAGTTCGCCGGCCGAGGCGTGGCCCGAGACGTGGACCTTGGCGTTGCCCTTGTGGACGACGTTGGCGCCCCAGCGGGTGAGGCCGTTGATCACGCGGTAGACCGCGTTCTCGTTCCCGGGGATCAGGGACGAGGCGAGGATGACGGTGTCGCCGGCGACGATGCGGATCTGGTGGTCACGGTTGGCCATCCGGGACAGGGCGGCCATCGGCTCGCCCTGCGAGCCCGTACAGACCAAGACGACCTCGCGGTCCGGCAGGTCGTCGAGGGTCTTCACGTCGACGACGAGTCCCGCGGGCACGCGCAGGTAGCCGAGGTCGCGGGCAATGCCCATGTTGCGGACCATGGAGCGGCCGACGAAGGCGACCTTCCTGCCGTACCCGTGCGCCGCGTCCAGGACCTGCTGGATGCGGTGCACATGGCTCGCGAAGCTCGCGACGATGATCCTTCGCTGCGCCGCCGCGAACACCCCGCGCAGCACGCCGGAGATGTCCTTCTCCGGGGCCACGAACCCCGGGACCTCGGCGTTGGTGGAGTCCACCAGCAGCAGGTCGATGCCCTCCTCGCCGAGGCGCGCGAACGCGGGCAGGTCGGTGAGGCGGCCGTCGAGGGGTAGTTGGTCCATCTTGAAGTCGCCGGTGTGCACGACGACGCCCGCGGGGGTGCGGACGGCGACGGCCAGGCTGTCCGGGATGGAGTGGTTGACGGAGACGAACTCGCAGTCGAAGGGCCCGATGCGCTCCCTGCCGCCCTCGGCGACCTGGAGGGTGTACGGGCGGATGCGGTGCTCCTGGAGCTTGGCCTCGATGAGGGCGAGGGTCAGCTTGGAGCCGATCAGGGGAATGTCCGCCTTCTCGCGGAGCAGGTACGGCACGGCGCCGATGTGGTCCTCGTGGCCGTGCGTGAGGACGATGCCCTCGATGTCGTCGAGGCGGTCCCTGATGGTGGAGAAGTCGGGAAGGATCAGGTCGACCCCGGGCTGCTCCTCTTCGGGGAAGAGGACGCCGCAGTCGACGATCAGCAGGCGGCCGCCGTACTCGAAGACGGTCATGTTGCGGCCGATCTCGCCGAGTCCGCCGAGCGGCGTGACGCGCAGGGCGCCCTCCGCGAGTGCGGGGGGTGGGCCGAGTTCGGGATGGGGATGGCTCAAAGGTGTCTCCTCACCATGCGCACCGGCCGGGTCCCGGCGGCGGGCCCGGGCGGGGCGCACATGGATGCGTGCGACGGCGGCTTCCCTGAAGCCGCGCCGCGGATTTCTCGGTATGCGGTTGTGACGTCTCTACGGCGGTGAGGACGGCGGTGGTGCGACGCGTACGGCCGGGCGCGTACGGCTACACGTGCACACCGCCGCCCTTGAGGTCCCGCTTGAGCTGCTCCGTCTCCTCCGGCGAGAGTCCGACGAGGGGCAGCCGCAGCGGGCCGCCGGGCATCTGCCGCAGGGTGAGCGCCGCCTTGACGGTGATGACGCCCTGGGTGCGGAACATGCCGGTGTAGACGGGGAGCAGTTGCTGGTGCAGTTCGGTGGCCTTGGCCACGTCCCCGCCGGTGTACGCCTCGATGAGGGCGACCAGTTCGGGGGTGACGAGGTGGCCGACGACGGAGACGAATCCGACGCCGCCGACGGACAGCAGTGGCAGGTTCAGCATGTCGTCGCCGGAGTACCAGGCCAGGCCCGTCTGGGCGATGGCCCAGCTCGCGCGGCCGAGGTCGCCCTTGGCGTCCTTGTTGGCGACGATCCGGGGGTGCTCCGCCAGCCGGACCATGGTCTCGGTGTTGATCGGGACGCCACTGCGGCCGGGGATGTCGTAGAGCATCACGGGCAGGTCGGTGGCGTCGGCGATGGCCGTGAAGTGGGCGTAGAGGCCCTGCTGCGGCGGCTTGCTGTAGTACGGCGTGACGGCCAGCAGGCCGTGGGCGCCGGCGTCCTGGGCGGCGCGGGCCAGCTCGACGCTGTGCCGGGTGTCGTTCGTCGAGGCTCCGGCGACGATGTGGGCGCGGTCGCCGACGGCGTCCACCACGGCCCGTACGAGCTGGGCTTTCTCCGCATCGCTCGTGGTAGGGGACTCACCGGTGGTGCCGTTGAGCACCAGCCCGTCGTTGCCTGCGTCGACGAGGTGGGCGGCGAGTCGCTGGGCGCCGTCGAGGTCGAGGGCGCCAGCGGGGGTGAACGGCGTGACCATGGCGGTCAGCATCCGTCCGAAGGGCGTCTGCGGGGTGGATGTCGGAGCCATGAGTGACACGCTACTCGTAAGAATGCCCGGAGTGCGCGCTTGGGTGGCGTGCGGTGCGGCAGGCGCGGGAGAACCCGGCACTGCCTGCTCGGGGGTTCAAGCAGTACCGGGTTCGTATCCTCAGCCTAGGCGAACTTCGCGATAACCACCATTCCGGACAATTTGCAGCCCCTATCGAGCGCCCCCGGCTCCGCCGGCCCGCCGGGCGCCCGCTACGGCCGGGTATCTTTGAGGTATTCAGCACATGGCCCTGGATCTGGGCACTTTACGGGACGTTCCGACGTTGCCCGGATGGCAGGAGTCAAGTCGACAAACCCACGATCCCTGAGGTGGTGCCCCGCATGCTTCGCCGTCGGCGTGAGCCCGTTCCGTTCGCCTTCGTAGCGGAGGCCGACCGCTTCCGCAGCGACGCCCCCGTGCCGCCCCCCGTGAAACGCGCCGGGATCGGCGAGATCGCCGGCCGGGCGCTGGTGGGAGTGCTGATAGTGGCGGGGCTCGTCGGCGCGGTGGTGTTCGGCATCCCGGCCATGGAGCTCACCGACGACCCGGGGTCCGCGCAGCACACCCCCTGACGCCGCCCGCGGCACCCCTGTCACCGCCGTCACGGCCGGCCCGGTTGCCCCGTCCGCACCCCCGGGGTGGTGGGCCCGCCGGGGCCTCGCTAGCCTCGCAGGCGTGCCACTGCCCTTTCTCACCGCCGACCGCGACTTCGGAGACGTCGCCGGCGACGCGCCCCTCCCCTACGCCGACCGCGACCGCTGGCGCCGGCCGTACCGTCCGGGACCCTGGCGGGTGCTCATGGCGGCCATCGAGCTGCTGCTCGCCTCGTATCTCCTCTTCGCGACCGTCATCATGCTGCTCGCGGACTCGGTCACGGGCGCGCTGACCTGCGCGGGCGTGGCGGGGGGCTTCATCCTGGCGGCGCTGCGGCTGCTGCGGGTCGGGGTGTGGGTGAGCGCGCACGGGCTGCGGCAGGTGCATCTCCTCCGCACCGTCACCCTGGCGTGGGACGAGGTCGCGGCCGTACGGACCGTGCAGCAGCCGGTGAAGTGGCTCGGCCTGCCGCGTACGGTGCAGGGACAGGCACTCCTCGTGGTCCCGGGGGCGCGGCGCGGGCGGGGCGGGGACGCGGCGCCGCTGCGGCCGCTGCTGACGGACTCCAACGCCGACTTCCTGAGCCGCCCCGAGGCGTTCGACCGGGCGGCCGACACCGTCGAGGCGTGGGCGACGGAGCTGCGCTGACGCTGCCGTGGCGCCGCCGGCGGCGCCCGCCCGCGTACGGCCCCGCTAGCTAGCCCGCCGCCCGGCGCAGCCTGATCGCCTGCTGCATCGCCTTGCGCGCCCGCGGGGTGTCCCGCGCGTCGTGGTACGCGACCGCCAGCCGGAACCAGCTCCGCCAGTCCTCCGGCGCCGCCTCCGTCTCGGCCTTGCGGCGGCGGAAGACGGCGTCGGCCGAGTCGCGGTCGATACGGCCGCTCGGGGTGCGCTTCAGCTCGTCGACCGGCAGCCCGCCCTCGGCGTCGAGCTCCCGTGCCAGCGCGCTCGCGGCGCGGGCGAAGGCGGTGGTGTGCCAGAGGAACCAGATGCCGATGGCGGGGAGCACGAGCACGGCGACCCCGAAGGCGACGGTCAGCGGCGTGCCCTCGCGCAGCAGGTACCAGCCGCGGGTGCCGGCGAGGAAGAAGTACACGACCAGCACGGCCGACAGCACGATGTACGTGATCTTCGAGCGCATGAGCGGGGCCCCGTTGGCGGCGTCAGCCGAGGTCGAGGAAGTGTTCCAGGCCGACCGTCAGGCCCGGGGTCCCGGGCACCCGGCGGGCGGCGAGCAGGATGCCCGGCATGAAGCTGCTGTGGTGCAGGGAGTCGTGCCGGATGGTGAGGGTCTCCCCCGTGTCCCCGAGCAGCACCTCCTGGTGGGCGAGGAGTCCCCGGAGCCGTACGGCGTGCACGGGCACCCCGTCGACGTCGGCGCCGCGGGCGCCGGGCAGGGCGGTGGCGGTGGCGTCGGGCTGCGGCGGCAGGCCGGCCTCGCGGCGGGCCTCGGCGATGAGGCGGGCGGTGCGGGTCGCGGTGCCGGACGGGGCGTCGGCCTTGTTCGGGTGGTGCAGCTCGACGACCTCGGCGGACTCGAAGAACCTCGCGGCCTGCCGGGCGAAGTGCATGGTGAGGACGGCGCCGAGGGAGAAGTTCGGGGCGATGAGCACGCCCGTGCCGGGGCTTTCCGCGAGCCGGGCGCGCAGCGCGGCGAGGCGGTCGTCGGTCCAGCCGGTGGTGCCGACGACGGCGTGGATTCCGTGGCGTACGCAGAAGTCGACGTTGGCGGGGGCGGAGTCCGGGTGGGTCAGCTCGACGGCGACCTGAGCGCCGGCCCGGGTCAGCTCCGCGAGGTCGTCGTCGCGGTCGACGGCGGCGACGAGGTCCATGTCCCCGGCGGCCTCGACCGCCCCGGCGGCCTCGGAGCCGATACGGCCGCGGGCGCCGATGACGCCGACCTTGAGCTGGGTGGTCATGCGCGTACTACCTCCGGTGTCGATGGGTTGCTCCGGGAGGGGGCGTCGCCGCGGCCGCGGGCACGCGCCCACGTTACGCCGTGTCCCCGCGGCACCCGCGCCCCGCTCCCTCAGGCCACCGCCGCCCGCAGCGCGGTGGCCTGGCGGTCCGTGACCGGGCCGATGACGGAGAGGGACGGGCGGCGGCCCAGGACGGTCGCGGCCACCTCGCGGACGTCGTCGGGGGTGACGGCGCGGATACGGGCCAGCATGTCGTCGACCGACATCTGCTCGCCCCAGCACAGCTCGCTCTTGCCGAGCCGGTGCATCAGCGCACCGGTGTCCTCCAGGCCCAGCACCAGGGAGCCGCACAACTGGCCGACGGCGCGCGCGACCTCGTCGTCGGGCAGCCCCTTCTTCGCGACGAGCGCCAGCTCCTCGCGGCAGAGCTTGAGCACGTCGGCGGCCTGCGCGGGGCGGCAGCCCGCGTAGACGCCGAAGAGGCCGCAGTCGGCGAATCCCGAGGTGTACGAGTACACGGAGTAGGCCAGGCCGCGCTTCTCCCGGATCTCCTGGAAGAGCCGGGAGCTCATGCCGCCGCCGAGCGCCGCGGACAGCACGCTGAGCGCCCAGCGGCGCTCGTCGTGCCGGCCGACGCCGGGGGCGCCGAGGACGAGGTGGGTCTGCTCGGTGCGGCGCTCCTGGAGCTCGAAGCGGCCCGCGGTGCGCAGGGCGCGGCTGCCGGCGCGGGGGCCGTGCGGGGCGGCGGCGGTGGCGTCGAGCGCGCCGGCGCGGTCGAAGGCGGCGGCCACGCGGCGTACGACGTCGTCGTGGTCGACGTTGCCCGCGGCGGCGACGACGAGCCGGGCGGGCACGTAGTGGCGCTGGTAGAAGCGGGCGACGCGGTCGCGGGTGAGGGCCGTGACGGTCTCGACGGTGCCGAGGACGGGGCGGCCGAGGGGGGTGTCGCCGAGCATCGTGCGGGCGAAGAGGTCGTGGACGCAGTCACCGGGGTCGTCCTCGGTCATCGCGATCTCTTCGAGGACGACGCCACGTTCGGCCTCGACGTCCTCGGCGCGGATGACGGAGCCGGTGAGCATGTCGCAGACGATGTCGATGGCCAGCGGCAGGTCCGTGTCGAGGACCCGCGCGTAGTAGCAGGTGTACTCCTTGGCCGTGAACGCGTTCATCTCCCCGCCGACCGCGTCGATGGGCGCGGAGATGTCGAGGGCCGAGCGCGTCCTGGTGCCCTTGAAGAGCAGGTGCTCCAGGTAGTGCGTGGCGCCGCCGAGCGCGGGGGTCTCGTCGCGGGAGCCGACGTGCGCCCAGATGCCGAAGGTCGCCGAGCGGACGGCGGGCAGCCTCTCGGTGAGCACGCGCAGCCCGCCGGGCAGCACCGTCTTGCGTACGGTGCCGGCACCATCCGGGCCGGCAGAGCCGTCGGCGCCTTCGAGGAGCGTCGCGGTGGTGGAGCGCGGACGGGGGACGGCCCGCCCCCGGTACGGGGGGCGGGCCGCCTTCCGACTACTGCGGGGGAGAGTCACTTCGCGGACTCGTCCTCGGACTTCCCGGCGTCGTCGCCGTCCTTCTCCTCGTCCTCCAGGACGGGGATGAGGGACAGCTTGCCGCGCTGGTCGATCTCGGCGATCTCGACCTGGACCTTCTGGCCGACGCCGAGGACGTCCTCGACGTTCTCCACGCGCTTGCCGCCGGCGAGCTTGCGGATCTGCGAGATGTGCAGCAGGCCGTCCTTGCCGGGGAGGAGGGAGACGAAGGCGCCGAAGGAGGTGGTCTTCACGACCGTGCCCAGGTAGCGCTCGCCGACCTCGGGCATCGTCGGGTTGGCGATGCCGTTGATGGTCGTACGGGCGGCCTCGGCGGCCGGGCCGTCGGCGGCGCCGATGTAGATCGTGCCGTCGTCCTCGATGGTGATCTCGGCGCCGGTGTCCTCCTGGATCTGGTTGATCATCTTGCCCTTGGGGCCGATGACCTCGCCGATCTTGTCCACCGGGATCTTGATGGTGATGATCCGCGGGGCGTGCGGGGACATCTCGTCCGGCCGGTCGATGGCCTCCATCATCACGTCGAGGATGTGCAGCCGGGCGTCGCGGGCCTGCTTCAGGGCCGCGGCCAGCACGGAGGCGGGGATGCCGTCGAGCTTGGTGTCGAGCTGCAGGGCGGTGACGAACTCCTTGGTGCCGGCGACCTTGAAGTCCATGTCGCCGAAGGCGTCCTCGGCGCCGAGGATGTCGGTCAGCGTCACGTAGCGGGTCTCGCCCTCGATCTCCTTGGAGATCAGGCCCATGGCGATGCCGGCGACCGGGGCCTTCAGCGGCACACCGGCGTTCAGCAGCGACATCGTCGAGGCGCAGACGGAGCCCATGGACGTCGAGCCGTTGGAGCCGAGGGCCTCGGAGACCTGGCGGATCGCGTACGGGAAGTCCTCGCGGCTGGGCAGCACCGGCACGATGGCGCGCTCGGCGAGCGCGCCGTGGCCGATCTCGCGGCGCTTCGGGGTGCCGACGCGGCCGGTCTCGCCGGTGGAGTACGGCGGGAAGATGTAGTTGTGCATGTAGCGCTTGCGCGTCACCGGGTTGAGGGTGTCGAGCTGCTGCTCCATGCGGAGCATGTTCAGCGTCGTCACGCCCATGATCTGGGTCTCGCCGCGCTCGAAGAGCGCCGAGCCGTGCACCCGCGGGATCGCCTCGACCTCGACGGCCAGCGGGCGGATGTCGGTCACGCCGCGGCCGTCGATACGGACCTTCTCGCGGATGACGCGCTCGCGCACCAGCTCCTTGGTGAGCGCGCGGTACGCCGCGGAGATCTCCTTCTCGCGGCCCTCGAACTGCGGCAGCAGCTTCTCGGCGGCGACGTCCTTGACGCGGTCCAGCTCCGCCTCGCGCTCCAGCTTGTTGCTGATGGTGAGGGCCTGGGCCAGCTCGTCGCGCACGGCCTGGGTGAGCGCCTGGAGCACGTCGTCCTGGTAGTCGAGGAAGACGGGGAACTCACCGGTCGGCTTGGCGGCCTTGGCGGCGAGGTCGGCCTGCGCCTTGCACAGGGTCTTGATGAAGGGCTTGGCGGCGTCCAGGCCGGCGGCGACGACCTCCTCGGTCGGCGCGGTGGCACCGCCCTTGACCAGCTCGACGGTCTGGTCGGTGGCCTCGGCCTCGACCATCATGATCGCCACGTCGCCGTCGTCGAGGACGCGGCCGGCGACGACCATGTCGAAGACGGCCTCCTCCAGCTCGGCGTGGGTGGGGAACGCCACCCACTGACCGCGGATGAGGGCGACGCGGGTGCCGCCGATGGGGCCGGAGAAGGGCAGGCCCGCCAGCTGGGTGGAGGCGGACGCGGCGTTGATGGCGACCACGTCGTAGAGGTGGTCGGGGTTGAGCGCCTCGATCGTGGCGACGATCTGGATCTCGTTGCGCAGGCCCTTCTTGAAGGAGGGGCGCAGCGGCCGGTCGATGAGCCGGCAGGTGAGGATGGCGTCCTCGCTGGGGCGGCCCTCGCGGCGGAAGAAGGAGCCGGGGATCTTGCCGATGGCGTACATGCGCTCTTCGACGTCCACCGTCAGCGGGAAGAAGTCGAGCTGGTCCTTGGGCTGCTTGGAGGCGCTGGTCGCCGCGAGGACCATGGTCTCGTCGTCGAGGTAGGCGACAGCGGAGCCGGCGGCGAGCTTGGCGAGCCGGCCGGTCTCGAAGCGGATGGTGCGGGTGCCGAACGAGCCGTTGTCGATGACGGCCTCGCTGTAGTGGGTTTCGTTCTCCACCAGGAAATTCTCCTCGTCTGCGCCCACGCCCGTGTGGCGTGGGCGGTGAGCGGTGGAGCACCCGCGCGGCAGGCTCGGGCCCGGATGAGCGGCTGTAGGCCGGGCCGGTCTTCGATCGAAGCCACCGGGGTGCGCGCTCTCGCGTGCTCCGAAGGCCACTACCGAGGACCGGCGCCCGCTGTCGGCACTGGTCCGGCGGCTGCGGGCGGTTGCTCCCCGTATTCACTCTGTGCTGATGTCCTGCCGACCAGAGTACAAGTCCCCCTGGCGGCGTCTCGACGGCTGGCTGGCAACCGTTCGGTAAGGGTCCGTACGGACGGACCGGCCCGGCGTCCGGGCGAAACCGGAGCGCTGCGGGCATACGCCGAGGGAGCGGCTCCCGGTGCGGGGAACCGCTCCCTCATACGGGGCTAGCGGGCGCCGGCGGCGCCGCGGCGGATGCCGAGGCGGTCGACCAGCGTACGGAAGCGGGCGATGTCCTTCTTCGCCAGGTACTGCAGCAGCCGGCGGCGGCGGCCGACGAGCAGGAGGAGACCGCGGCGCGAGTGGTGGTCGTGCTTGTGGGTCTTCAGGTGCTCGGTCAGGTCGCTGATGCGCTGGGTGAGCATCGCCACCTGGACCTCGGGCGAGCCGGTGTCGCCTTCCTTCGTGGCGTACTCGGCCATGATCTTCTTCTTCGTCGCGGTGTCGAGCGACATGCTTTCCCACTCCTCGGATCGGCGCCGCCGAGCGCCCCTGGTTTTGGTCACAGGGAATCTGCGGTGACTCGGCAGGCGGGGCGGTCGCGGCGCCTCACCCGTGGGACACGGGGGCGCTCACGCGAACCGTCCGCCAGCCTATCAGCCGCACGGCGGCCCGAAGACCGCCGTGCGGCGCCACCCGGCGGGGCCGGGGGTGCGGGTCAGATCTTGACACCGTGCTTGCTGAGGAACGCGACCGGGTCCACGGCGGAACCGTAGTCGGGGGTGGTGCGGACCTCGAAGTGCAGGTGCGGACCGGTGGAGTTGCCGGTCGTGCCGATCTTGCCGATCAGCTCCTTGGCGTTGACCTTCTCGCCCACGTTCACGTCGATCTTGGACAGGTGGGCGTACTGGGTGTAAAGGCCCTCACCGTGCTTGATCACGATGTTGTTGCCGTAGGCGCCGCCCCAGCCGGCCGTGACGACGGTGCCGTCGCTGGCCGCCTTCACCTTCGTGCCCGTGGGGGCGGCGAAGTCCTGGCCGCTGTGCTTGGCGGCCCAGCGGGCACCGCCCTGGTTGTACTGACCGGTGACGTCGTAGTCGGCCGTGACGGGCTTGACCCAGTCGGGCTTGCTGTCGGCCGTGGCCACCCCGGAGCCCAGGGCGAGAACCATGCCGCCGCCGGCGGCGAGCATCGCGGTGGTGGCTATGGGGGCGGTGAACTTGGCGTGCTTGGACATTCTCTGAATTCCCTCCAGAAAGGTTTCGACCCCGGCTGCGCTCCGAGGTCGCATCACCTTGGTAACGCGCCGGATCGGGACGGACAAGGATGCTTGGTACGAGCCGGGGTCGTAGTGGCGAGTCGGGTTTTTCTGCCCCTTGCGGACGTTCCGAAAAGGGCCAGGAGAACGCCCCCGGACGGCGCACGGGAGGGCTGGCGTAGGCCATATATGCAGGTCAGAGCCATTCACACGGGCCGTGTCCACAAGTCCGGCGGACTCCCCTGCCAAAAGTCAGGTGACCGCAGGGGCTAAAGTCCCGGACCCTCGTCAGATTCCGCTACTACCGCTTTTAGGATTCCTTCAGAGGCATGTGGTGCACGCCACTTCCCGATAAGAATCCGCGGCGCTCGCGCGGGACTTTCTCCCCTGCCGCGCGGGACCAATTACCCCCCGCCCGGCACGGAGCCCGGCCGTCCCCGGTAGGCTGCGTGCGGCCAGTTCCTAGGAGGGGGTATGGAACCGCTGCGACTCGACGACCCCGAGCAGTTCGGGGCGTACCGGCCGGTGGGGCGTCTGGACACGGACGCGGGCGAGATGCGCGCGCCGGCCGCGCGCTACATCGCGCAGGCGCCGGGTGGAGAACGCACAGTCCTGATCACCGCACCGCGCACCGAGGCGACGGCCGCCGACCACGGCCACGCCGGGCGCTTCCACGCCGCCGCCGCCGAGGCCCAGCGCCTCGGCGGCACGGGCGGACCGTGGCTGGCGCCGGTGAGCGAGCTGTCGGCCACGGGACCGCCGTGGTGGGCGATGCCGTACCGGCCCGCGCTGCCGCTGCCCGCCGCGCTCGACGCCCAGCAGGGCCCGCTGCCCGAGCGCACCGTGTACGCCGTGGGCGCCGCGCTGGCCGAGACGCTGGCCTCGCTGCACGCCGCGGGCATGGCGCACGGCGGGCTCGACCCGACGGCCGTGCTGCTCACCGGTGACGGACCGCTGCTCACCGGCTACGGCACGGTGAGCGCGGCGGGCGCCGACGGCAGCCCGCGCGGGAGCCTGGCCGGGCTGATACCGGAGTTCCTGCCGCCGGAGCAGGCGGCGGGCGGGCGGCCGCGGCCGCTGGGGGACGTGTACGCACTGGCCGCGGTGCTCCTGTACGCCGCCACCGGGCTGCTTCCGGGCGGCCAGGCCGCGGACCCGCAGGCGGGGGCCTTCGGTGACCCGCTGACGGACCCGCTCACCGGCGATCCCGGGTACGGCCCGGACCCGTACGCCGCGGACCCGTACGCCACGGGCGCATACGGCACCCCCGCGAACCCGCTGGACCTGCTCCAGCCCTCACTCCGCGCCGCCCTGGAGCCCTGCCTCCACCCCGACCCGGCCCGCCGCCCCGCCGCCGCCGCGCTGCTGCCCGAACTGCTGCACGCCGCGGCACCCGGCCACTCCGCGGCACCCGGCATGGGCGCGGCCGCCCCCGGGACCGTGCTCGACGCGGCGACCACCCGCTCCGGCGCCGCGCTGGCCCCCGGCTGGCTGCCCCGCCGGGTCAGCGCCGCGCTCGCGCTCCAGGCCGCCGACGTGCTCGCCGCCGAGACCGAGCCGGACCCCGCGTTCCTCGCGGCGCCGGCCCCGGGCCCCGGCACCCCGGACCTGATCGGCGGCACCACCGTCATCGGCCGTCCCGCCACCCGCCGCGCCCTGATCGCCGGCATCGCCGGCGGGGCGGTGGGCGTCGCGGCCGGCGGCGCCGCGGCCTGGGCCGCGACCACGGAGGATCCGCCTCCGCCGCCGACCACCGCGGAGCGGCTGGCCGCGCGCACCACCGGCAGGAAGCGGCTGAACGGCGCCCCGCCCCCCGTGCTGTGGGGCAAGGGCCTCGGCAAGGTGGAGCCGGTAGGACCGCCGGCCGTCGCCGCGGGCACCACCGCGCTGGTCGTCGCGAAGTCCGGCGTCTTCGCGCTGGACCTGCGCACCGGCGAGGAGCTGTGGGAGCAGTCGGACGTCCGCGCGTCGGCGCCCGCGGTGCCGCTCGCCGACGGCATGGTGCTGGTGCCCGGCAAGGACCTGACGGTGCTCGACGCCGCGAGCGGCTCGGTGGCGTGGACGTCGGAGAAGTTCCGCCGCGGCGGCAAGACGCCGTACCGCGCGCTGCTCGGCGTGGCCGGCGACACGGCCGCGTTCACCGTCGAGGAGGGCGGCGAGCTGACCGTCGTCGGCTTCGACCTCGCCGAGCGCCGCGAGCTGTGGCGCTCGCCCGGCTCGGCCGCCTCGACCGCCGCGCTCTTCCCCGGCGGCTCGGTCGTCCTGGTGCCCGAGGCCGACGAGGACGCCAGGCACCGCGACAAGCCGGCCGCGGTCTCCGCGCTCGACCTCGGCAGCGGCGAGGAGCGGTGGGCGCAGGAGTACGCCGGGATGGCGGGCGGCCACTGGGCCGCGGCGGGCAGGGACCTGCTGGTCGCCACCGCCGGCAAGACGATGCGCGGGTACGACGCGAGCGGCGGCGACGAGGTGTGGAGCGTGACCGCGGAGCCGTGGGACGAGGACGTGGAGAGCACCAACCCGCAGAACTTCGGCCCGCCCGCCGTGCAGGGCGAGATGGTCCACGCCCTCGACACCTTCCGCGCCGTGCACTCCGTGGCGCGGGACTCGGGCGAGGAGCAGTGGAAGCGCAACCCGCAGCTCGCCTACGTCGGGGTGCTCGTCCAGGCGCCGCCGCTGCACGTCACGCCCGACGAGAAGGTCCTGATCGCGGGCGACGACACGCAGGTGCTGGCGTACGACGCGGACGGCGGCGACCTGCTGTGGCGGTTCACCGACATGCGGCCGGGCAAGCCGAAGTACGCACACCGGCGCCGGGTGGCGGTCGGCAAGGACACGGCCGTGATCGCGAGCGGGAGCAGCGTGTACGCGCTGCCGCTGGACTGAGCGCGTGGCGGCAAGGGGGATTGTTCGTATGCAGACGTTGACCGGCTCCGGCGGTCACACCGGCGGCGCGACCGGCACCACCGTCGGCGGCCAGGAGAGAGTGGGCCCGCACCGGATCGTCGCGCCGCTGGGCACGTCCGGTCCCGAAGCCGGGTCCGGCGCCGGCGGGCCGCGGTTCCATCTGGCGTACAGCGAGCCGCTCGGCCGGGTCGTGGTGCTGATGACGCCGCCCGAGGCGCTCGCCGCCGACCCGGGCTTCCGGGTCCGGTTCGCCTCCGAGGCCGGCACGTCCGCGCGGCTGGCCGGTCCTGCCGCCGCGCCGGTGGCCGGGGTGGCGCCGCAGGACGAGGAGCCGTGGGTGGCCTACGACTGCGCGCCCGCGCTGCCGCTGCCCGCGGCGCTGGCGGCGCAGGGCGGTCCGCTGCCGGTGCCGTACGTCTGCCAGTTGGGTGTGTCGCTGGCCGCCGCGGTGCTCCAGGCGCACGCGCAGGGCCTGGTGTACGCGGGGCTGACGCCCGCCGCCGTGCTGCTGACGGCGGCAGGGCCGCGGCTCGTGGCGTACGGCGCGGTACGGGCCGCGGCGCCGGGCGACGGGCCCCGTACGGCGGTGCCCGGGCTGCCGCCCGCGTGGCTGCCCCCGGAGCAGCACGCCGGCGGGGTGCCGCGGCCGCTGGGCGACGTCTACGCGCTGGGCGTGGTGCTGGCGTACGCCGCCACCGGTGCCCACTCCCCCGACCCGGCCGCGCTGCCCGAGCCGCTGGCCTCCGTCCTCGTCGGCTGCCTGGCCCGGGATCCGGCACAGCGCCCGCGCGCGGACGCGCTGCTCCAGCAGCTCCAGCAGGCGCAGCAAACCCTTCCCGCGGAGCCCGGGCAGCAGCAGGTGCCCGGCGCCGTCGCCGCGGCGCTGACCGCGCAACTGCCGTCGCTGCCCGCGCAGGGCCCGCTCGCGCCGCCGCCGGGCCCCGGCGAGCCCGGCGGCCCCGGCGGTCCGCCGGCTCCCGGGCAGACGCCGGAGACGTCGGCCGGAGCGGGCGCCGGGGAGACCTCCGTGCCCCCGCCGCGGCCTGGCCGCCGCGCCCTGCTGCGCGGCCTCGCCTTCGGCCCCGCGGGCCTCGCGGCCGGCGGGGGCGGCGTCTACGCGTACCGCCGGGCGACCAAGGAGGATCCGCCGGTCTACCGCACCACCCCCGCAAAGGGCGCCGCGCCCACGCCGCTGTGGCACTACTCGCTCCAGGGCCAGGAGGCCGACTCGATCAGCCTCCTCGGCAAGATCGCCGTCGTGGAGACGATGGGCGCGCTCACCGCCGTGAACGTGCGCACCGGCAAGAAGGCGTGGGACTCCGACGTCTTCGCGGACGGGGGGCTGTTCGACCTCGGCCGGGGCCAGGTGCTCCTCATCCCGATGTTCGGCCCCATGGAGGTCGTCGACATCGCCGGCGGCAAGTCGAAGGGCGCCATCGAGGACTACGCGGTGGACGGCAAGCTGTCCTTCCAGGAGGCCGTCGGCGCGGTCGACGGGATCGTCTACTTCCTGGCCACGCGGGGTTCCGACATGGAGGAGTTCTCCATGGTCGCGTACGACACCCGCAAGGGCGAAGAGGTGTGGAACAAGCCGCTGCCCGAGGGCTACGGCGACCTGAACGACAATCCGCTCAGCGACGGCGAGAGGATGAAGATCCGCGGCCGCGAGCTGCTCATCCCCAGCGCCCCCACCTCCGGCTTCGACTTCTCGTACCTTGCGCTCGACCGGCGCAGCGGGGACAAGGCGTGGGAGCAGAAGTTCGCCGGCATCGAGGACTACGACGGCCCCAGCACCTTCGCCACCGGGGCCGGGATACTCGTCAGCCCCAAGAACGAGGGCGACACCCTGCGGGGATTCGAGATGCGCGGCGCCAAGAAGCTGTGGGAGCACCCGATGAAGGAGCACTTCTCCGGGGAGCTGACCGACACGCGCTCGCGCGTGCTGTACGGCACGCAGGGCGCCGAGGTGACGGCGCTGTCGGTGAAGAACGGCAAGCGGGTGTGGCGCACCCCGGTCTACTCCGGCGGCCGGTTCGACGTCACCGACGTCGTCCTCAGCGGCACCGGCGGCACCCTCTTCTACAGCAACGACGCCGAGGTGCAGGCGTTCGACACCCGCGACGGCGCCCCGCTCTGGCGGTTCGCCACGGTCAGCGAGGGCGGCGGCTCCTCCGGCGACGGTACGGGCGTCTCCGGCCGCGTGCTCGCCGCGGACGACGGCATCGCCCTCGTCCTGTCCAAGGACGCCCTCTACGCACTCCCGGTGGACTGATCCCATGGCTACGCCCCTCACCCACGACGATCCGCAGCAACTGGGCCCGTACCGGCTGGTCGCCCGCCTCGGCAGCGGCGGCATGGGCACCGTCTACCTCGCCCGCTCTGCGGGCGGGCGCACCGTGGCGCTCAAGACCATGCACGCCGACCTCGTCAGCGGCGAAGCCGGCACCGCGGGCGCCGAGTTCCGCACCCGCTTCCGGCTGGAGACCGACGCCGCCCGGGTCATCGGCGACCACTACGGCGCCGAGGTCGTCGACGCCGACCCGCTGGCGGAGACGCCCTGGCTGGCGACCGAGTACGTGCTCGGCCCGCCGCTGGACGAGGCGGTGGCCGTGTCGGGGCCGCTGCCCGAGACGACGACGCGCGCGCTGGGCGCCGCGCTCTGCGAGGCGCTGGGGCAACTGCACCGCTCCGGCGTCGTCCACCGCGACCTGAAGCCGTCGAACATCCTGCTGACGGCGGCGGGGCCCAAGGTCATCGACTTCGGCATCGCCCGCGCGGCGGGCGACGACCACCTGACCCGTACCGGCACCGCCGCGGGCACGCCCGCCTTCATGTCGCCCGAGCAGGCGTCCGGCGTCGAACACACCCCGGTCGGCGACGTGTTCGCGCTCGCCGGCGTGCTGGTCTTCGCCTGTACGGGCCACGGCCCCTTCGGCGGCGGGCAGGCCGCGGACCTGCTGTACCGGGTGCGCTACGGCGAGGCCGACCTGTCCGGCGTGCCCGCGGGGCTGCTGCCGCTGCTCCAGCGCTGCCTGGCCAAGGAGCCCGAGACCCGCCCCGGCACCGACGAACTGGCGATGCTGCTCGCCGAGGGACTGCCGGACGGTACGGCCGACTTCGCCGACCAGCTCCCGGACGCGCTGCACGCCGACATCCTGCGCCGCGCCGCCGTCGCCTGGCAGCCGCAGCCGCCACGGCTGCCCTCGCCGCATCAGGCCGCCATGGAAACCGAACTGGGCGCCGGCCCGGGCCCGTCGCGGCGCAAGGTGCTGGCGCTGGCGGGCGCGGGCGCGGTGGCCGTCGGCGGCGCGGGGATGGGGGCCTGGGCGTACCTCCGCGACGACGAGAAGGAGCCGGCGGCCAGGCCGAAGGCGAAGAAGCCGAAGGCGCCGAAGGAGCTGTGGACGCGCCCGGTCGTCGGCGGCGGCGGCGCGTTCAGCCTGGCGACCGGCGGGAACTACGTGCTGCTCCTCACCACCACGGGCGGCGGGCAGTTCGTCGACGCGCGCAACGGCAAGCTGCGCGGCGTCAGCCAGGTCCTCAGCCCGTCGCTCGGCATCATCGGCGACGACTCCGGGTTCTACTCCGTCGGCAGCCGCAGCGTCTCGGGCGAGGGCACGCACGCGCTCTTCACCAACGACCCCGAGACGGGTGACTCCGAGGAGGACGTCGTCCTCAACGGCGCGGACGTCAGGGGCACGGCCATCGAGGCCGCCGAGAACGGCATCGTGCTGCTGCGCGCGAGCACCCGCTGGGTGACCCGCGTCTACCGCGACAAGAAGACGAAGAAGAAGATCGTCGAGAAGACGCCGTGGACCTCGCAGTTCGTGGCGGCGGACATGGAGACCGGCGAGCTGCTGTGGGGCTTCGACAACAAGTCCCCCGACACCGGCCCCTCGTACGCCACCGCACTGACGAAGAACGAGGCGCTCATCCGCGTCGAGTCCACCCTGACGTGCATCGACGCCAGGAGCGGCGAGGTGCGCTGGACCTGGAAGGCGCCGAAGGAGGACCGCGAGTCGCTGGCCGGGCTGCAGCAGTTCCCGACCGCGAAGGGCCACGTCCTCCTCGGCCTGCGCGACCTCACCGCGCTGAGGCTGTCGGACGGCGAGGTGGGCTGGTCCGTCGGCGAGGGCCGCGAGGCGCGCGCCGCGCTCGGCCCCGACACCCGGCTGTACGGCACCCCCGCGGTCAAGGACGGCAAGGTCTACGTCGTCGAGAACGGCAACGGGCTCATCGCCATCGACGGCGCCAGCGGCGAGGTCGAGTGGGAGGCCAGGGCGGACTGGGCCGGGCCGCAGGCGTTCATCGTCGCGCCCGTGGTCGGCGAGAAGTACGCGTACGTGGGCACCGGCGGGCGCGACTGGGTCCGGGCCGTCGACCTCGAGCAGCACAAGACGGCCTGGTCGTACCGGGGGCCCGAGGACAACGAACGCCCCATGGTCCTCGCCCAGGACGACGCCAAGGTCGTCCTCGTCGTCACCGCGGCCGACGTGCGCGGGCTTCCCCTTCAGTAGGAACTTCACCCAGGAGCGGTACGTCCATGAAACCCCTCGGCACCGGAGACCCGCTGCGCCTCGGCCCGTACCGCCTCATCGGCGTGCTCGGCGCCGGCGGCATGGGCAAGGTGTACCTCGGCCGCGACTCCTCGGGGCGGCCCGCCGCGATCAAGGTGCTCCGGCCCGAGCTGGCCCACCAGTCGAACCTGGCGCAGCGCTTCGTCCGCGAGGCGCACGCCGCCCAGGCGGTGCAGAGCCCCGGCGTGGCACGGGTGCTGGGCGCCGAGACGGAGGGCGGCCGGCCGTGGATCGCCTGCGAGTTCCTCGCCGGGCCTACCCTCGCCGAGGCCGTCGAGCGGTACGGGCCGCTGGACGGCACGGCGCTGCGGGCGGTCGGCGCCGCGCTGGCGAACACGCTCACCGACATCCACGCGGCGGGCCTCGTCCACCGCGACGTCAAGCCGCCGAACATCGTGCTGACCGCGACCGGGCCGCGCATCATCGACTTCGGCATCGCCCGCCCCGAGCACGGCCTCACCCTCACCAGCACCGGCGAGGCCCCCGTCACGCCCGGCTACGGGCCGCCGGAGCAGGTGCTCGGGCAGCGTGTGGGCCCGCCCGCGGACGTCTTCGCGCTCGGCGCGGTGCTCACGCTGGCGGCGACGGGGCAGACGGCGTACCAGGGCAGCCATGTGGCGGCCGTGCAGTACGAGGTGGTGCACGGCGAGCCGCGGCTCGAAGGGCTGCCGCCCGACCTCTACCCGCTGATCGCGCCGTGCCTGGCCAAGGACCCCGCGTAC
This sequence comes from Streptomyces sp. CNZ287, assembly GCF_007827615.1. Lineage (NCBI taxonomy): Bacteria > Bacillati > Actinomycetota > Actinomycetes > Kitasatosporales > Streptomycetaceae > Streptomyces > Streptomyces sp. CNZ287. The sequence goes on from NZ_VISV01000017.1 coordinate 18,987, forward strand.
CGGCCCACTCCGCCGCAGATCGCCGCCGCCCTCGCCCCGCCGCCCGGCGCGGCGGCCGTCTGGGAACAGGGCCCGCTCGCACAGGACATCGGGGGCCGCGAGCAGGAGGCGGCGCGCCTCGCCGCGCTCCCCGCGGCAGGCGACACCCAGGTGCCGGGGCCCTCGCGGCGGCGGCTGCTCGTCGGGCTCGGCGCCGGCGGCGCGGTGCTGGCCGCGAGCGCGGGCACGGCGGCCTGGTGGTGGCTGGGCAAGGACGACGGCGGTACGACCGCGGCGCCCAAGCGCGACCCGTGGGCGGCGCAGCCGCTGAAGAGCTACAGCTCCGACAACGCCCCCGCGGCGCTCTGGGGCCCGGTCGGCGGGCTCAACTCCGATATGCCGATGCTGCTTCCCCTGCGCGAGACGCTGGTCGCCGCGATGGCCGACGGCAGCATCGCGGGCCTGGACATCCGCACCGGCAAGGAGAAGTGGCGCCAGAAGGACGCCGCGGCGGCGTCGCGCGCGGCGGGGCTCGACGAGAACACCTTCGCCGCGGCGGACGCCGAGGGGGTGCTGTACGGGCTGCGCGGCCGGGACCGGCGCGAGCAGTGGTCGGCGCCGGACGCCCGGGCGGCGGTCGTGCTCGCGGGCGACAGGCAGGGCGCGTACGTGACGACGAAGGACGGCGAACTGCGCGCGGTCGGCACGGACGGCAAGGAGCGGTGGACGGTCCCGCTGCCGGTCAAGTCGACCGTCAGCAAGCCCGCGTGGGCCACGACGGCCGACGGCATGCTGGTGCTCTCCGGCTCGGACGGCAAGCTCGCGGTGGTCGACACCCGCGACGGCACGAAGGTGTGGGACACCCCGCAGCGCAGCTCGTACGCGCTGCCGTGCGCGGTCGGCGGGGGCTTCGTGTACGCGGGCGGGGACGGGCTGACGGCGTACGCGCTGAAGGGCGAGGGAAAGGTGGAGTGGAACGAGGACCCGAAGGGCGAGTACATCTGGAGCGCACCGGCGCTCGCCGGCGGCCTGCTCTACGCCGTGAACGACACCCAGCTCACCGTGCGGAACGCCAGGACACGGGAGATCGAGTGGACGGCGGACGCCGGGTCCGTCGCGCTGAAGTACCCGCCGGTGGTCCAGGGGAACTCGCTGTGGGCCGGGACGACGTCGAGCGTCGACCCGGACGCGATCAAGGTCTACGACATCGACAAGGGCAGGCTGGCCTGGGACGACCGCCGCACGTCGCGCGAGCGGGACGACTGGACCCTGACCGCCGCGAACAACAGGGTGTTCGTCCTCTACACGGGGTCGCTGACCGCAAACCCGGTGTTCTGACCGGCAGTCGGGCGGACGGTCCCGCGGGGTGCGCCGTGGCCCGGGCGGGGCCGGTGTTCTGAACGGTGACACTTCCGTTGCCGATTGCGACAGTCCGGCCTGCCGGTGCGCTCCGTACTCCCCTTAGGGTGGGAGAAGCACACGGCACCGGGCAGGCGCCGGCACGACCGCCGTGGTGCGAGGGGATCTGGGAGGCACAGTGAGCAGCGATCGGGACGAGAACGGCGCGGGCCGGACCAGCCCCGATGTCGAGCGGTCCGCTACGGAGCCGGAGGGTACGGGCGAGTTCACCAGCAGCCCGGCGCCCGCGGCCTGGTACACGCAGGGCGTGCCGCCGCCGAGCACCAGACAGGACGAGGAGGCGGGCACCGGCTCGTCCCACGCCGGCTCGGCGATGCCCCCGTTGCCCAACGGCTTCACCGCGGCGCACGCACCGGCCCCGGGGCCGGTGCCGGAGTCGATGACGCCGCCGCCGTTCCTGCTGACGCTGCCGGACGAGCCGCCGGAGCCGCCGCCGGTCCCGGAGCCCACGACGCCGCCCGAGCCGGAGGCGGCCCCCGTGGCCCCCGCGGCCGCCGAGCCGACCGCGGACCGGGACGAGGACGACGAGCGGGACGAGGACGACGAGCGGGACGACGGCCGCGACGACGGTCAGGATGAGCCGTACGCGGACGAGGACGACTCCCCGCCGCTGACGGCGGCGACGGACCCGGCCGCGGTGGCGTTCGCGGCCCTGCCGGCGGCCCCGGCGGCGCCGGAGGCCGGGACCGACGGCGAAGGGGACGCCGGGACCGACGACGGCGCCGCGCCCGCGGCGGAGGCCGAGGAGTTCTCGTCCTCCCCGGTGAGCGCCCCGAGTTGGTACGGAGGCGGCGCCTCCGCGACCTCGGCGGGCGCCGAGGCGCACGACGAGCGGGACACCGCCTCCGCCGCGCCCGAGGCGGACGAGGACCCCGCGGACGCCACGGCCCGGTCCGCCGACGCGGACGACGACCGGGACACCGGCTCCGACTCGTCCGCGACCGGCGAGACGTCCGGCGAGGACGACGGGACCGGCACCGACCGGCCGTCCCTCCCGGAAGCGATTCCCGCCGCGCAGACCGATGACGACTCCCCGTCGTCCGGCGCCGGCTGGCCCTCCCTTCCTGAGGCGGCCCCCGCCGCGCAGGCCGGAGAGGACGACCGGGCCGACGACACCTCCTGGCGCAGCAGCGAGCCGGAGTCGGGGTGGCCCTCCCCGTCCGCGGACGCGGCCGGGGAGCGGGCGGCGGACGACGAACCGGCCGCGGCGGCCCGTACCGACGAAACCCCGGAGGCGGAGCCCGAGGCGCCCGGCACCGACTGGCAGAGCGCCACCGACTGGCACAGCACCGCCGCGCCGGCCGCGGACGGGGGCGAGGCGTCCGGATCGGACGCGTCCTGGCCGATCCCGGCCGCCTCCCCGGCGGGGGACGAGGAGGCCGCCGAGGCGCAGGAACCGGCCGCCACCTCCTCCGGCACCGGCTGGCAGGACGCCGCGGCCGGCGAGTCCGCCGGGTCCGGGTCCGCGTGGCCCTCGTTCGCCGGCGCGCAGGAAGCCGCGGACGACGGGACCGACGCGTCCGGCGAAGGCACCGAGGCTCCGGAGGCGGGTGCCGCGTGGCCGCCCGTGCCCGGTACGCAGCCCGCCGCGGAGGCGGACGACGGCGCGCCTGCCGCCGCCGTATCCGCCTTCCCCGCGCCGCAGTTCGCGGCCCCGCCGCGGCCGGACGACGACGAGGCGGGTACGCCCGCCCCGTACCGCGACGACGCCACGCGCACGCTGACCCCGCTCGTCGCCCATGCCGCGCCCGGCGCCGCCGCGCGGGCGGACCAGGACCAGGAGCAGGGCCGGGACGAGGACGCGGCGCAGGACGAACCGGACAGGGGCGACGTGGTGAGCGGCGCGACCATGCGCTTCTCGCCCGCCTCGCTGCGCGCGCAGGCCGCGGAGGTCCAGGACCGTACGCCCGCGGGCGACGAGCCGAACGACGCCGTGCCCGCGTCCGCCGAGGTGCAGGACCGGGTGCCTGCCCACGCCGCGCCCGCCCGCGACGACGAGCCGCAGGACGCGCCGCCGCAGGCCAGCCCGTACGCGACGGACAGCGCCCCCGCGGGCGCGAACCCGTGGGCGCCCGCGCCCGCGCCGGACGAGTCCGCCTCGCCCACGGCGCTGCCGCCGCTCCCCCCGCAGTTCCCCGCCGCCGAGCAGCAGCGCCCTCAGGCCGCGGACCTGCCGTCCGGCCCGCCGCCCGCCCCGGGCGCACCCTGGCAGTCGCCCGCCCCGCGGCCCGCCCCTGAGCAGTCCGCGCCGCAGCCCCCCGCGGCTCCCCCGGCGGCGCCCTCCGCACCGCCCGCCGCGGCACCGCAGCAGCAGCCGTACCCGGGCCTGCCCGCTCCCGGTGCCGCAGCCGCGGCGTCCGCCCCACCGCCCGCTGCCCCGGCCGCGCCCGCCGCCGGCGCCGAGGCGCCCCGCTCCGGGCCCGCCGCCGAGCCGCCGCCCGGCTGGACCGTGGCGTCGCCCTCCGGCGTACCCGTGGCACCGGCCGCCCAGCAGCCCGACTCCGGCGCCCCGCAGGGCGGTTACGGCTGGCCTCAGCCGCCCGCCGCCCAGCAGAACCAGCCGGGACGGCAGGGAGAACAGGGTCGGCAGGCCATCCCCGGGCAGCAGAGCCAACCGGGAGAGCAGCCCGGCCCCTACCCCGGCCTCCCCGCCCCGCCCCCGCAGCAGGGCCGGCAGCCCGGCCACCAGGCCCAGCCCGGTCAGCCCGGCCAACTCCCCGCCCAGCCCGCCCAGCCCGCCCAGCAGCCCCCGGGCCTCCCGCCCGCCGGCGGCGCCCAGACCGGTGCCCCGGGCCAGGGCGCGCTCTCCCCGGCCACCTCCCCCGCGCCCCCCGCCCAGCCCGGCGGCGACCCGCGGTCCGGCGGCTGGCCCGACGTCACGCCCGAGCAGCGCCGCCAGCCGGTGCACAACGCCCCGCTCGGCTACACCGCGGCCGTCGAGCTGTCCTCCGAGCAACTGCTGCACGACAAACACAAGCCGCAGCGCAAGTCGGAGCGCGGCGGCCTGTCCCGCTTCAAGCTCGGCGGCAAGGCGGCCGAGGAGGAGCGGCAGCGCAAGATCGCCCTCGTCCGCACCCCGGTGCTGTCCTGCTACCGGATCGCCGTGATCTCCCTCAAGGGCGGCGTCGGCAAGACCACGACGACCACCGCACTGGGCGCGACCCTCGCCGCCGAGCGGCAGGACAAGGTCATCGCGATCGACGCCAACCCGGACGCCGGCACGCTGGGCCGCCGGGTGCGCCGCGAGACCGGGGCGACGATCCGCGACCTGGTGACGGCGATCCCGTACCTCAACAGCTACATGGACATCCGCCGGTTCACCTCACAGGCGCCGTCCGGCCTGGAGATCCTGGCCAACGACGTCGACCCGGCGGTCTCCACGACGTTCAACGACGAGGACTACCGCCGCGTCATCGACGTGCTCGGCAAGCAGTACCCGGTGATCCTCACCGACTCGGGCACGGGCCTGCTCTACAGCGCCATGCGCGGCGTGCTCGACCTCGCCGACCAGCTCATCGTCGTGGCCACGCCGTCCGTCGACGGCGCGTCCAGCGCCAGCACCACCCTCGACTGGCTGCACGCCCACGGCTACGCGGACCTGGTCTCGCGGAGCATCACGGTCATCTCCGGCGTCCGCGAGACCGCCAAGATGATCAAGATCGACGACATCGTCAACCACTTCAAGCAGCGCACCCGCGCGGTGCAGGTGATCCCGTTCGACGAGCACCTGTCGGCGGGCGCGGAGCTGGACCTGTCGATGATGCGGCCGAAGACCAAGGAGGCGTACTTCAACCTCGCCGCGCTCGTCGCCGAGGACTTCACCCGCGCCCAGCAGGCGCAGGGCCTGTGGACCGGCGAGGGCGGCCAGCAGCCGCCGCACGCGATGCCGCCGCTGCCCGGCCAGGCCGGCGGCGCGGGCGGCTACGGCGCGGGCGGGGGGTACCCGGGCGGCGGCGGCTATCCGGGTGGCGCGCCCGGCACCGGCCCGTCGCAGGCGCAGTCCGGCCCGAGCCCGTACGGGTGACGCCCCGGGCGGATCCGCCGGCGGCCCCGGTCGCCGGCCGCCCCGGGTCCGTACCGGCGGGCCGGCCAGCGCAGACGCGTGCCCGCGAGCGCGCGGCGAAGTGCCTCGCGCCGACGGCCCCGCCCCGCCGCCCGCCCGGCCTGCCGCCATTGGGTTGAACCAATGAGGCCCGCAGCCTTTTTGAAGGCGCGGGCCTCATTCGCGTTTCAGCCGGGTATCGCCCTCGTACAGGCCGGTCACGATCATTGACATGTTTAGACCAACCTCGCTAGACAGACCCGACCCCCAGGCCGGTCAGCCGGCATCCCGCCCCCTGAAGACCGCGAGGTGTCATGCAGCCCACCGACGACAACGCCCCGACGCCCGGCCCACTCCGCCGACCGACCCCCGCCGCCCGCTCAGGACGCCGGCTGCGCCGCGCGCTCTGCGCGGGCGCCGCGGCCCTCGCGCTGCTCGGCGCCGCCACCGCGGGACCGGCCGCGGCGACCTCCGCCCAGGACGACGGCGGCGACGACGGCGACAAGACGGTCCTGACGGCCGCCGTCGCGCAGTCCGTCGACTCGCTCAGCCCGTTCCTCGCGGTCACCCTCGTGGCCACGAGCCTGAACCGGCTGATGTACGACTCCCTCGTCAACTACGACGTCAAGACGCAGGAGCCCATCCCGGGGCTGGCCGAGAAGTGGGAGCCCTCGAACGCGGGCAGGACGTGGACGTACACCATCCGCGACGGCGTGAAGTGGTCCGACGGCAAGCCGCTGACCGCGGAGGACGCCCGCTGGACGTTCCACACGATGATGACCGACGAGGCCGCGGGCGCGGCCAACGGCTCGTACGTCGCCAACTTCGCGGAGGTCTCGGCGCCCAGCGCGCGCACGCTCGTCGTGGAGCTGAAGGAGCCGCAGGCCACGATGAACTCGATGGACCTGCCGATCGTGCCCAAGCACGTCTGGCAGGACGTCGACGACCTCGGGAAGTTCAACAACGACTCCGACTTCCCGGTCGTGGGCAGCGGCCCCTTCGTGCTGACGGGCTTCAAGACCGACTCGCACGTCACCTTCGAGCCGAACGAGAACTTCTGGCGCGGCAGGCCGAAGTTCGACGAGGTGACGTTCAAGTACTACAAGGAGACCGACGCCGCCGTCGCCGCCCTGCGCAAGGGCGAGGTGTCCTTCGTGCCGGACCTGACGCCGGCGCAGGCCGCGTCGCTGAAGGGGCAGCCCGACATCAAGGTCAACGACGGCCAGGGCCGGCGCTTCTGGGCCATCGCCACCAACCCGGGGGCGCGGGACGCCGAGGGCCGCAAGTTCGGCGACGGCCATCCGGCGCTGCTCGACCCGCGGGTGCGCGAGGCGCTCTTCCTCGCGGTAGACCGTACGGCGATAGTGGACAAGGTGCTCCAGGGGCACGGCGTCGAGGGCGAGGGTTACATCCCGCCGCGCTTCGCCGACTACCACTGGAAGCCGTCCGCCGAGCAGAAGATCGGCTACGACCCGGAGAAGGCGGCGCGGCTGCTGGACCGGGCGGGCTACGAGATGAAGGACGGCAAGCGCGTCGGCAAGGACGGCAAGCCGCTGAACTTCCGGATGCTGTGCCACGCCACCGACCCCAAGGACAAGGCGGCGGGCAAGTTCCTGGAGGAGTGGTGGGGCGAGCTGGGCATCGGCCTGGACCTGCAGTGCCTGGACAACGTGGGCGACCCGTGGGTGGCCGGTGAGTACGACCTCGCCTTCGACGGCTGGTCGGTCAACCCCGACCCGGACTTCGTCCTGGCCATCCACACCTGCGCCGCGCTGCCGGAGTCGGAGGACGTGGTGGGGCAGACGGACAACTTCATCTGCGACAAGGACTACGACCGGCTCTACGCCGAGCAGTTGGCCGCGTACGACGACCCGGCCAAGCGCGCGGAGATAGTCCGGGAGATGCAGTCGGTGCTCTACGACACCGGGTACATGAACGTGCTGGCGTACCCGAACTCCGTGGAGGCGTACCGCACCGACCACATCGAGTCGATCACCGCGATGCCCGCGGGCAACGGCAACATCTGGGGCCAGGACGGCTCCTGGAGCTGGGCCACCGCGGTCCCCGCCGCGAAGGCGTCGGACGACGGCGGCTCGGCGATGGGCGTGGTGCTCGGCGGCGGCGCGGCGGTCGTCGTGGTGGTCGCGGCGGGCGTGTTCTTCACGCTGCGCCGCCGGGCCACCGCGGAGGACCGCGAGTAGCCCGTACGCACCCTCGCCGCCCGGGGTGTCCGGCGCCGCGGCGCCGGACACCCCGCCCCCCTCCACCGCCCCCCAGTCGCACTCCACCCGCGCGCCGCATGCGCGCCCCGCACCCCGGACGGCACCCCAGCAAAGCGAGGGCCATGTCTACGGCAGACCCATCCGTCACCCCCGCCGCCGTGAGATCGGCGCCCGACGCCCGCGGCTCCGCGGGCAGTTCCCGCCGCGCCTACCTCAGCTACGTGGCGGGCAAGCTCGCCGGCGCCGCGGTCTCCCTCTTCGCCATCCTCGTCACCAGCTTCTTCCTCTTCCGGATCATCCCCGGCGACCCGGTCAAGACGATGACGCACGGCCGCAAGGCCGACGCCGAGCAACTCGCCGCGCTGCGCCGGCAGTACGGGCTCGACCTGCCGCTCTGGGAGCAGTTCACGCACTACGTCGGCGACGCGCTCACCGGCAACCTCGGGGACTCGTACCAGTTCAACAAGCCGGTCCTCGACCTCATCTGGGAGCGCGTGCCGGCCACCCTGCTGCTCACCGGCACCGCCGTGGTGCTCTACAGCGCCCTCGGCCTCTGGCTGGGCACCCGCGCGGCCTGGCGGCAGGGCGGCCTCGGCGACAAGGTCAACACGAGCATCGCGCTCACGCTGTGGTCGGTGCCGCACTTCTGGCTCGGGATGCTGCTCATCATCGTCTTCTCCGTCGGCATCGGTCCGGTCCCCGGGCTCTTCCCCACCGGCGGCATGGAGTCGGGCGACGAGCACGGCGTCGCGTACGTCGTGGACGTGATCCACCACATGTTCCTGCCGGTGCTCACCCTCGTGGCCGCGTGCTACGCGCAGACGCTGCTGGTCATGCGCTCCTCGCTCCTCGACGAGATGGGCAGCGACTATCTGACGGCCGCCCGCGCCAAAGGGCTGCGCGACGACCTCGTACGCCGCCGGCACGCCGTGCCGAACGCGATGCTGCCGACGATCACGCTCGTCTTCGTCAACCTCGGCTTCATCGCGGCCGGCTCGATCCTGGTGGAGACGGTCTTCTCCTGGCCCGGCCTGGGCGGGCTCTTCTACCAGGCGCTCAGCATCCCCGACCTGCCGCTGATCCAGGGCCTGTTCATCGTCTACGCGGGCTCGATGATCCTGGCGAGCGTGGTCGCCGACCTGATCTATCCGCTGTTCGATCCCCGGGTGGGCCGATGAGTACGGAAGCACTGGGCGAGGAGCCGGGCTTCGAGCCCAAGGGCCCGCCCGCCACGGAACCCCCCGCCTCGGAGCCACCTGCCCCGGGCCCCCCGGCGGAGCCCTCAGCCGCCGATCCGCGGGCGCTGGCCCGGGCGCGCCGGCGCCGCTCCGCGGCCCGCTTCTGGCGCGCGTACCGGAAGCAGCGCGCGGGGCTCGTGGGCCTCGTCGCGCTGGTCGTCATCGCGTTCGTGGCGCTGGCCGCGCCGCTGCTCGCCGGCTCCGACGCCGACAGCGTGACCGACGCGCCGGGCACCGCGCTGGAGGACCCCAGCACCGAGTTCCCGCTGGGCACCGACCAGTTCGGCCGCTCGGTGCTCGACCTCCTCGTCCACGGGGCGCGCATCTCGCTCACCGTCGGACTGCTGGCCGCCGCGCTGACCGTCGGCATCGGCACCCTCGTCGGCATGGTCGCCGGCCACTACGGCGGCTGGCTCTCCGGCGTCATCATGCGCGTGACCGACTTCTTCCTCGTCATGCCGACGCTGGTGCTGGCGATCGTGCTGGCCACGGTGATGTCCCGGTCGGTCACGACCGTCATCATCGCCATCGGCGTGGCCGCCTGGCCCAAGACCGCGCGGCTGGTGCGGGCGCAGACGCTGGCCATCGAGGCCCGCCCGTACGTCGAACGCGCCCGGGCGCTCGGCGGCGGGCACACGCACATCATGCTCCGCCACGTGCTGCCGAACGTGATGCCGCTGGTCCTCGCCCAGACCACGCTGGTCATCTCCGAGGCCATCCTCACCGAGGCGACGCTCGCGTTCCTCGGCCTCGGCGACCCGCAGGTCATCTCCTGGGGCGGCATGCTCCAGGACGCCCGCGAGGCGGGCGCGATCAGCTCCGGGCACTGGTCGTTCCTGGTGCCGCCGGGCATCGCCATCGCGGTGGTCGCGCTCTGCTTCACGCTGTCGGGGCGGGCGCTGGAGTCCGTGCTCAATCCGAAGCTGGGGGTGGCGAAGTGACGCTCCTCGAACTGCGCGACCTGCACGTGACGTACGGTACGGGCGCCGCCGCCGTCCCCGCGGTCCGCGGCGTGGACCTCAGCCTGGCCGCCGGGCAGAAGCTCGGCCTGGCGGGCGAGTCGGGCTGCGGCAAGTCGACCCTGGCGCTGGCGCTGCTGCGGCTGCTGCCGCGCTCGGCGCGGCTGACCGGGGAGATCCTGCTCGACGGCGAGGACGTGCTCACCATGCCCTGGGGGCGGCTGCGCGCGGTGCGCTGGGCGGGCGCGTCGATCGTCTTCCAGGGCGCGATGCACTCGCTCAACGCCGTCCACCGCATCCGCGACCAGATCGCCGAGCCGATCCTGCTGCACCGGCTGGAGACCTCCCCCGGCGCGGCCCGGCGGCGGGCGGAGGGGCTGCTGGAGCAGGTCGGGCTGCCGGCCGCCCGCGGCGGCGCGTACCCGCACGAGCTCTCCGGCGGCCAGCGGCAGCGGGTGATGATCGCGATGGCGCTGGCGTGCGACCCGCGGCTGATCGTCGCGGACGAGCCGACGACGGCGCTGGACGTCATGATCCAGGCGCAGATCCTGCGGCTCATCGAGCGGCTGGTCGCCGACCAGGGCATCAGCCTGCTGATGATCAGCCACGACCTGGCGGTGCTCTCCGACACCTGCGACCGGCTGGCCGTCATGTACGCGGGCCGGATCGTCGAGGAGGGCCCGGCGCAGACGGTGTTCACGGCGGCGGAGCACCCCTACAGCGGCGCGCTGGCGGCCGCGTTCCCGGCCGTCGGCCGCGCCGCCGACCGCCGCGCCCCGCAGGGCCTCCCCGGCGATCCGCCGGACCCGTCCCGGCTGCCGCCGGGCTGCGCGTTCCACCCGCGCTGCCCGGTGGCGCTGGAGACCTGCGCGGCGGCAGACCCGCGGCTGCGCGAGGCGGGCCCGGGTCGGCGGGCGGCGTGCGTACACGTGGACAGCGTCAAGGAGGCACGGTGAGCGGGGAGTCGGCGGAGAAGGCGAAGGACGCGGGGACGCCGGAGGCGGACGGGGAGGTACGGGCGGAACGCGCGGGTGAGCCCGTGGTCGCCGGAAAGGAGCCGGCGAACGGGACCTCGGCCGGTGCCGGAGGCCCCGGGTCGCGCAAGTCCGGGCCCGCGGCCGTACGCGACGAAGACGCCCGCGCCGCCGGGCCGCTGCTCGCCGCCGACGGGCTGCGGGTCGTCTTCCCCGGGCGGCACGGTGCACCGGCCGCGCGGGCCGTCGACGGCGTGAACCTCGCCGTCGGCCAGGGCGAGATCGTCGCCCTCGTCGGCGAGTCGGGATGCGGCAAGACCACCCTGGCCCGCGCACTCCTCGGCCTGGTCCGCCCCACCGCGGGCACGGTGTCGTTCCGCGGCTCCCCGCTCGCGTACGGAAGCCGGGCGCTCAAGGCGTACCGGCGGCGGGTGCAGCTCGTGCTCCAGGACCCCAGCGGCTCGCTCAACCCGCGGCACACGGTCTACGACGCCGTCGCCGAGGGCCTGCGCATCCACGGCCACCGCGGCGACGAACGCGCCGTGGTGGCCTCCGCGCTCGCCCGCGCGGGACTGCGCCCGCCGGAGCGGTTCTTCCTGCGCTACCCGCACGAGCTGTCCGGCGGGCAGCGGCAGCGCGTCGTCATCGCCGGTGCCCTGGTGCTCGACCCGGAGCTGATCGTCGCCGACGAGCCGGTGGCCTCGCTCGACGCCTCGGTGCGTGGCGAGATCCTGGCGCTGCTGCTGCGGCTCCGCGACCACATGGGGCTCTCCGCGCTGGTCGTCACGCACGACCTGGGGCTGGCGTGGAACATCGCGGACCGGGTGGCGGTGATGTACCTGGGCCGGATCGTGGAGGCGGGTCCGGTGGAGGAGGTGCTGACGGCGCCGCGGCACCCGTACACGAAGGCCCTGCTGTCGGTGCTGCCGGAGTCGGGGACGGCGCCGGTGGTGCTGACGGGCGAGCCGCCGGATCCGGCGCGGATCCCGGGCGGCTGCCGGTTCCACGTGCGCTGTCAGCAGCTCGCCTCCGGCGAGGCCGCGTCGGCGGGCGTCGCGGACGCCTGCCGCGGCAGGGACCTGCCGGTGCTGGGCGGGGCCCGGCCGGGGGTGGCGTGCCACCTGGCCGGGACGGCGGCGGCCCCGCCCGCGTAGGACGGCGGGCGGCGCCGGCCCGGGGCGGTCCCGGGCGGCGCCGTCAGCGGCCCGCGGTCAGCTCGCGGCAGGCGTCGACGTCGCGGCGCATCTGGGCCTTCAGGTCCTCGACCGTGTCGAAGCGCTCCTGGCCGCGGACGAAGGCGAGGAAGTCGACGGCCACGTGCAGCCCGTACAGGTCGAGGTCGTCGCGGTCGAGCGCGTACGCCTCCACCGTTCGCTCCGTGCCGTCGAACTGCGGGTTCGTGCCGACCGAGATCGCCGCGGGGAGCCGCTCGCCCGCGGCCTCCAGCCAGCCCGCGTACACCCCGTCGGCGGGGACCGCGGTGTGCGGCAGCGTCTCCAGGTTGGCGGTCGGGAAGCCCAGCTCGCGGCCGCGCTGCGCGCCCCGTACGACGACGCCCTCGACGCGGTGCGGCCGGCCCAGCACCTCCGCCGCCCCGGTGACGTCGCCCTCGGCGATCAGGCGCCGGGCGAGCGTGGAGGAGAAGGGCTCGCCGCCGCCCGCAGCGCCGCTGACCTGGAGGTCGACGACGTCCACCGTGTAGTCGTACGTTTCGCCGAGGGAAGCGAGGAAGGTGACGTCGCCTGCGGCCTTGTGGCCGAAGCGGAAGTTCGGGCCCTCCACCACCGCGCGCGCGTGCAGCTTGTCGACCAGCACCTTCACCACGAAGTCCGCGGGCGCCAGCTTCGAGAACTCCGCGGTGAACGGCAGGATCAGCAGCGCGTCCACGCCGAGGTCCGCCATCAGCTCCGCCCGCCGGTGGTGCGCGGCCAGCAGCGGGGGGTGGCTGCCGGGGCGGACGACCTCCGTGGGGTGCGGGTCGAAGGTCACCACGACGGACTGCACGCCCAGCTCCCGGGCCCGCTCCACCGTCCGGCCGATGATGAGCTGGTGGCCGCGGTGCACGCCGTCGAACGAGCCGATGGTGACGACGCTGCGCCCCCACCCCTCGGGGATGTCCTCCAAGCCACGCCAGCGCTGCACTCTGCCCGCTCCTCGGTCCGCCGTTGTCGTGCCTGCCCCGTACAGGGTTGTGGAACACAAGACTGCCATGCCCGCGGTCGAGCGCAGGACCCGGGCGCCTGTCGGCCCGGCGGGACGGCCGGTTTCGTGCGGCGGTACGGGCGGTCCGTACCGACTCCGCCGTCTTCGGGCGCGCGCCCGCGGGCTCAGGACGCGCGCCGCGGGTGCGCCGTGCCCACGGCGAGCTGCGCGCTCGGCCCCAGCAGCACGGCCCAGCCGTCCCGGTCCGCGGCCAGCCAGCCGCGCAGTTGCGCCGCGAACGCGGGCAGCTCGGCGGCGAGCGCCACCAGGCGCCGGTCGAAGACCGCCGCCCCCTCCGGGGTCCGGGAGAGCAGCAGCCCGATGCGCCGGACGAGGTCCCGGGTGGCGCACTCCGCGCGCCGGCCGGTGGCGCGGCCGACGGCGGCGAGGAGGGCGTCGAGCACGGCGGGCTCGCGCTCGCGGTCCAGGAGCACGGCGAGCAGTTCGCGGCGGAGGGCGCCGGAGGCGCGGGTGCCCGGGTCCGCGACGACGGGCGCGAGCGCGCGGCGTACCACGGGCGAGTGCGCGGTCAGCAGCTCGACGGCGAGCGGGAGGAGCACGGCGCGGTCGCCCTGCCCGTGCTCCAGCCTCCGGTCCACGAAGTCGGCGGCGGCCGCGGCGCCTTCGGGGTGGTGGTCGACGTACTCGCGGACGAGGTCCGCGGCGCCGCGCGCCAGGGCGGGGGCGGGGGCACGGAGGCGGGCGAGGGTGCGCAGCACGTCGGCGGCGCCGTCGCCGGGCCGGTGGAGGCGGTCCCGGAAGGCGTCGAGCACGGGCCCGGGGTGGGTGGCGAGCGCGGGGGCGAAGTCGGCGGGGCCGAGGTGCGGGTCGTCGGCGGCGAGGAGCGCGAGGGCGCGGTCGAGGTGCGCGGCGCGGCTCTCGGGGTCGCGGAGGAGCACGGCGAGGGCGGGGCCGTGGAGGGTGTCGTCGCCGGTGTGCGCGAGCAGGGCCCGCGCGGCGTAGCGCAGCAGCGCGCGGTCGGCCGCGCCGCGCGCGTGCCGGGCGGTTTTCTGCGCGTACGTCGCGGCGGCCTCCCGCCGCTCCGGACGGGGGTCGCGCGCCCAGCGGTCCACGGCGCGGCAGAGGGCGGACGGCTCGTCCTCGGCGAGCGCGGCGAGGAGTTCGCCGGCCCGCGGGTGGGCGGTGGCGACGAGGGCGTCGGCGAGGTCGTCCACGGCACGGGCGCGGTGGGTGTGGAGGAGCGCCTGGGCGGCGTCGGCGACGGTGGCGCCGTCGGCGGGCAGAGCGCGCTCGTCGCCGAACCAGCCGGTGAGGAGCGGCTGGGCGGTGGCCGGGTCGGCGTGCAGCAGCTCGCCCGCGGCGGTCAGGTACGCGGACGGGCGGCGGGTGTCGGCGGGCACGAGGCGGCGCAGCAGGTCGAGGCGGTCGGCGAGCGGGAGGGGCAGCCGGGTGAAGAACGACGGGCCGAAGGGGGCGAGCACGGCGGGGAGTTGCGCGGTGCCGCCGAAGCGGGCGGCGTGCCCGGCGAGGCAGGCGGCGAGGCGCCGGAGCACCTGCCGGTACGGGCGGGCGTCGGGCACCCGCAGCAGGGTCTCGCCGAGCAGATGGGCGGCCCACCAGCCGCCGTCGGCCCCGGGGGGCGTGCCGGGGCCGGGCTCGGGGAACGACGTGCGGCGGCTGACCGCGGCGTCGGCGGCGGCCAGCAGGTCCGACAGCCGGCGGCCCAGCTCCGTACCCCCGTGCCGGCGCTCCAGCAGGAGCAGCGCCTCGACGCACGCCCCGATCCGGTGCGGCGGCACCGGCAGCGCGCGCCGCGCGGCGCCGCCGTCCGCGGAGGACGGCAGGTCGCCGGGGCGCCAGCGCTCGGAGGTGCGGTGGACGAGTACGGCGAGGGCGGCGTCGACGTCGAGGTGCGCGCCCTGCAGCCAGTCGGCGAACTCCTCGTGCGCGAACCGGTACCCGGCACCCGCGGGCACCAGCAGCCCTTCGGCGAGCACCGCGGAGGCCCACCCGGTGAGCCCTGCGAGGTGGTCCGGCACCCGCCAGGGAAACAGCTCCTCGAACGCCGCCCGCTCCAACTCCCCCTGCCCGGGCCCCAGACACCGCCGCGCCGCCTCGTGCGCCTGCCCGGCCACATACACGGCCAGCCGGCCGAGGGCGGCCCCCCGGGGCCCGGCGGGTCCGGCTTCCCGGGCGAGCCGCTCGGCGATGCGCAGACAGACCACCGCGAGATACGACTCGAACACCTCCCACCGCCGCGCCCCGGGTCCGCCCGGCGACCCCGGCCCGGTGTCCCGCGGCAGCGCCGCGCGGACCTCCGCCAGCAGCCGTAGCGTCAGCGGGTGGCGGGCCTCCGCCCCGTGGAGTGCGGTGGGCGGGACGCTGTAGCGGGTGCGCGCCTGTGCAGCCTCCGCCGGAGTGAAGTCCCCCAGCGGGACGCACGGCGGCAGCGTGTCGGGACCCGACCGCCCCGCGTGCGGCATCCCCGCGGGGAACAGCGCACCCGCCCGCTCCCAGAACTCCGGCCGGCACGCCAGCACCAGCCGCACGCCGTGCCCGACCAGCCACTCCGCCGTGTGCGCCGTCCACTCCCCCAGCGCCGCCGCCAGCACCGGCGGCATCTCCTCCGGGCCGTCGAGCAGGACCAGCAACGGCCGCCCCGCGACGTGCGCTTGCGCGGCGACCGCCTCCGGGGTGGCCGACGCCGGGTCGCCCGCGCAGCCGGCGGCACCCGCCGCCACGGCCACCGCCCGCGCGGCGTCGCGCAGCGCCCGGGCCACGGCATCCCGTACCCCCGCGTCCGCGACCTTCAGATCCGCGCCGCGCAGGCGTACCGACGGCGCGCCCTCCGCGGCGCGGCGGGCCGCGAGGCCGGCGAGTTCCGTGGACCGCCCGGTGCCGGGCCCGCCGACGAGCGCGAGAACGTGCGCGTCACCGCGGAAGAACCGCCCGAACTCCGCCCCCACCTCGCGCCGCTCCACCGCCGGACCCCACACCGACCCGGACCCGCCGCCCTCCGCAGCCGCCGTGCCGGCACGCCCCCCGTCCCGCGCGACCCCCGCTCCACCCGCCCCCGCCGCACGGAAGGCGAACGCGGCCGCACCACCGCCCGCCGCCCCCAGCTCCACCGCCCCCGCCAGGTTCAAGTCCCTGCCGTACGCGGGCACCTGCGCCCCGCCACGGTCGAGCGCCGCGCCCAGGGTCCCCGCCGCGTCGTCCGCCGCCCCGCGCAGCGGCACCGCGTGAGCCACCCCGCCGCGGTCCGCGTGCAGCGCGGTGCCGACCACCGCCACCACCGCCCCGCTCGCGGCGTCCACGACCGGTGCCCCGCTCGCCTCGCCGCCCGCGCGCAGCGACTCATGCGGGGCCAGGGCGAGTTGCAGCACCCCGTCGACGAGGTGGTAGCGGTCGGTCGCGGTGTACGTGGCCGTGGCCGCGGCCACCACCCGCCCCGGCACCCGCGCCCGGGGCAGCGCGACGGCCACCTCCGTGCCGTCGTCGGGCACCGCCGCGGCGAGCGCGAAGGCCCGGGCGCCGGCCAGCCCCCGGGCCCGTACGACCGCCAGGTCCGCACCCGGCAGCGAGGTGACGTCCGCGGACTCGACCAGCCAGGTGTGCGCGTCGCCGGGTGCGTGCAGCACCAGCCGGGCGAGCCCGTCCACGGCCTCGTGACTCGTGAGCACCGTGCCCTCGGCGTCCACGACGAATCCGGTGCCGCGCGGGCGGCCGGCCAGGTCGCGGATGCGTACGACGGTGCCGGGCGCGCGCGGCGGCGGCGATGAATACGGCAACGACCAGCCTCCCCGGGTGAGCCCCAGGGCATGGCTTGCCACCGCCTGATCACGGGAAACGACGAATGGCCCGATGCGCCCCCCGGGGGCACCCGTTCGGCGGAATCCACGCCGCCACGGCGGCCCGGAGCGCCGGTCACGTACCCCCGCGCGACCGCACCGCGGCCCGGCGGACCACGCGACCCGCACCGCGGACTACGCGACCGGCACCGCGGACTACGCGAACACCGCCAGCGCCTTGGCCCGTCCCCCGGCCGGTTCCACCAGCGCCAGGAACCGCCCGTCCGGGCCGAACACCGCGTGCGGCTCCTCGGCCAGCCCCTCCGGCACCGCCACCCGCACCCCGTGCGACAGCAGCCGCGCCTGCTCGGCGTCCACGTCCCAGCGCGGGAACGCCGCCGCCGCGGCGTCGCCGATCGGCAGCACGTCGAGCCGCTCCTCCAGCTGCTCCAGCGTCCGCGCCCCGTCCAGCCCGTACGGGCCGACCCGGGTGCGGCGCAGCGCGGTGAGGTGGCCGCCGACGCCGAGTCCGGCGCCGAGGTCGCGGGCCAGGGCGCGGATGTACGTGCCGGAGGAGCACGCGACGGTGACGTCCAGGTCGGTCACCCTGGTGCCGTCCGCGGCCGTCGCCGCCCGCACGTCGTGCAGCACGAACGTGCTGACGGTCACCGGCCGGGCCGGCAGCTCGACGGCCTCGCCGTCGAGCACCCGCTTGTACGACCGCTTGCCGTCCACCTTGATCGCGCTGACGGCGGACGGCACCTGCATGATGTCGCCGGTCAGCCCGGCGATGCCGGCGTCGACCGCGCCGGGCGGCAGGTCACCGGCGTCGGCGGCGGCGGTGACGTCGCCCTCGGCGTCGTCGGTCACCGTCGTCTGGCCGAGCCGGATCGTGGCCCGGTACTCCTTGTCGGTGAGCGCGAGATGGCCCAGCAGCCGGGTCGCCTTCTCCACGCCGACGACGAGCACGCCCGTCGCCATCGGGTCCAGCGTCCCGGCGTGGCCCACGCGCCGGGTGCGCGCCAGCCGGCGCAGCCGGCCGACGACGTCGTGCGAGGTCAGCCCGGCCGGCTTGTCGACGATGACAAGGCCGTCCGGGCCGGTCGGCTTCCCCCTCATGCCCCCGCCGGGCCCCCGTCCTTATCGCCGCGCGCCGCGCCGGGGCCCGGCTCACCCGGGTCCGCCTCGCCGTCGTCCGCGCCGTCGTCCGCGCCGTCCTCGTCGCGGTCCCGCTTGTACGGGTCCGCCCCCGCCGCGTACTCCGCGCCCGCGGCGGCGCTGCGCACCTGCTCGTCCTGGAGCCGGGCGCGTTCCAGGACGTCGTCGATGTTCTTGGCGTTCTCGGGCAGCGCGTCCGGCACGAACGCGAGCGTGGGCGTGAACTTCACCCCGGCGGCGGCGCCGACCGCCGAGCGCAGCACGCCCTTGGCACTCTCCAGCCCCTTCGCGGCCTGCGCCCGCTCCTCGTCGTCGCCGTACACCGTGTAGAAGACGGTCGCCTCCCGGAGGTCCCCGGTGACGCGCGTGTCGGTGATGGTCACCCGGGAGCCGAGCCGCGGGTCCTTGATCCCCCGCTGCAGCTTCTCGGCCACGACCTCACGGATGAGGTCCGCCAAGCGCTTCGCCCGTGCGTTGTCGGCCACTGGTCCGTCTCCTTGCCCACTTGTCTACTCGTCGTCTTCGTGGTGGATCCGCCGCCGTACGGACAACAGCTCCACCTCCGGCCGGGCGGCGAGCATCCGCTCGCACCGGTCCAGGATGTCGGTGAGGTGCCCGGCGTCCCCGGAGATGGCCGCCAGCCCGATCACGGTCCGGCGGTGCAGATCCTGGTGCCCGACCTCCGCGGCGGTCACCGCGTACTTGCGGATCAGCTCCGCGACGATCGGGCGGACGACGGAGCGCTTCTCCTTCAGCGACCGTACGTCGCCGAGGAGGAAGTCGCAGGACAGCGTCCCTACGTACACGTGTGTCCGGATCACCCGCCGGTACGGGATATACGGAAGGAAGGCGGCGCGGGGGCGGCCCTTCGCGAAGGGCCGCCCCCGGCCGGCGGTGCTGCTGTCAGGCGCGCGGCTTCTCGCGCATCTCGTACGTCGCGATGACGTCGTCCACCTTGATGTCGTTGTAGTTTCCGAGGTTGATACCGCCCTCGAAGCCTTCGCGGATCTCGGTGACGTCGTCCTTGAAGCGGCGCAGCCCCTCGATGTTGAGGTTCTCCGCGACCACCTTGCCGTCGCGGATGACCCGGGCCTTGGTGTTGCGCCTGACCTCGCCGGAGCGGATGAGCACACCGGCGATGTTGCCCAGCTTGGAGGAGCGGAAGACCTCGCGGATCTCGGCGGTGCCGAGCTCCACCTCCTCGTACTCCGGCTTGAGCATGCCCTTCAGCGCGGCCTCGATCTCCTCGATGACCTGGTAGATCACCGAGTAGTACCGGACGTCGACGCCCTCGCGCTCGGCCATCTGCGTCGCCCGGCCCTCGGCGCGGACGTTGAAGCCGATCACGATCGCGTCCGAGCCCGTGGCCAGGTCGATGTCGGTCTCGGTGACCGCACCGACGCCGCGGTGCAGCACGCGGAGGTCGACCTCTTCACCGACGTCCAGCTGCATGAGCGAGGACTCCAGCGCCTCGACGGAACCCGCCGCGTCGCCCTTGATGATGAGGTTGAGCTGCTGCACCTCGCCGGCCTTGAGCACCTTGTCCAGGTCCTCCAGCGACACCCTGCGGGTGCGCTTGGCGAAGGCGGCGTTGCGCTCGCGCGCGGCGCGCTTCTCGGCGATCTGGCGGGCCGTACGGTCCTCCTCGACCACCAGGAAGTTGTCCCCGGCACCGGGCACGCTGGTCAGACCGAGCACCTGGGCGGGGGTCGAGGGACCGACCTCGTCCAGGGGGTTGCCCAGGTCGTCGAGCATGGCGCGCACGCGGCCGTAGGCGTCGCCGACGACCATCGTGTCGCCGACCCGCAGCGTGCCGCGCTGTACCAGCACCGTCGCCAGGGCGCCGCGGCCGCGGTCGAGATGGGCCTCGATCGCGATGCCCTCGGCGTCCTGCTTCGGGTTCGCGCGCAGGTCCAGGCTGGCGTCCGCGGTGAGGACGACGGCCTCCAGCAGGTCCTCGATGTGCAGGCCCTGCTTGGCGGAGATGTCGACGAACATCGTCTCGCCGCCGTACTCCTCGGCCACCAGCCCGTACTCGGTGAGCTGTCCGCGCACCTTGGACGGGTCCGCGCCCTCGACGTCGATCTTGTTCACCGCGACGACGATCGGCACGTCGGCCGCCTTGGCGTGGTTCAGCGCCTCGACCGTCTGCGGCATCACGCCGTCGTTGGCCGCGACCACGAGGATCGCGATGTCGGTCGCCTTCGCACCGCGGGCACGCATGGCGGTGAACGCCTCGTGACCCGGGGTGTCGATGAAGGTGATCCGGCGCTCCTCGCCGTTGACGTCGGTCGCCACCTGGTACGCGCCGATGTGCTGGGTGATGCCGCCGGCCTCGCCCTCCAGGACGTTGGTCTTGCGGATCGCGTCCAGCAGGCGCGTCTTGCCGTGGTCGACGTGACCCATGACGGTGACCACCGGGGGCCGCGCCACGAGTGCTTCCTCGCCGCCCTCGTTCTCGCCGAACTCGATGTCGAACGAGTCGAGCAGCTCGCGGTCCTCCTCCTCGGGGCTGACGACCTGGACGGTGTAGTTCATCTCCTCGCCCAGGAGGTGCAGCGTCTCGTCGGAGACGGACTGCGTCGCGGTGACCATCTCGCCCAGGTTGAACATCACCTGGACCAGGGACGCCGGGTTGGCGTTGATCTTCTCCGCGAAGTCGGTGAGCGACGCGCCGCGGGAGAGACGGACCGTCTCGCCCTTGCCGCGCGGAAGCATCACGCCGCCGATGGACGGCGCCTGCATCTGCTCGTACTCCTGGCGGCGCTGCCGCTTCGACTTGCGACCGCGGCGCGCGGGACCGCCCGGACGCCCGAAGGCGCCCTGCGTGCCGCCGCGGCCACCGGGACCGCCGGGGCGGCCGCCGAAGCCGGGACGGCCACCGCCGCCACCGCCGCCGGGACGGCCGCCGAAGCCGCCGCCACCGCCGCCACCGCCGCCGGGACGACCGCCGAAGCCGCCGCCACCGCCGGGACGACCGCCGCCACCGCCGCCGCCACCGGGACGACCGCCGGGACCGCCGCCGCCCGGACGGCCACCGCCGCCGGGACGACCGCCGGCCGGGGCGCCGGGGCGCCCGCTGGGCGCGGGACGCTGCGGCATCATGCCGGGGTTCGGGCGCGGGCCGCCGGGACGCGCGCCGCCGCCCTGGCCGCCCTGCGGCCGGGGCATACCGCCCGGGGTGGGCCGGGAGCCGCCCGGCGCCTGCGGGCGCGGACCGCCGCCCTGCGCACCGCCCTGACCGCCGCCGGGGCGGGGGGCCTGCGGGCGCGGGGCCTGCGGGCGGGCCATGCCGGTGGAGCCGCTGGACGTGAACGGGTTGTTACCCGGGCGCGGGCCCGCGGGCCTGCCGCCGGGACGCGGGCCGGGGGCACCGGAGCGCCCGCCGCCGGGACGGCCGCCGCTGTCGGGCCGGCCGCCGCCCTGACCGCCGCCGCGCGCGGGGGCGGGCGGGCGCGGACCCGGCTTCACGCCGGGCTTGGGGGCGCCGCCGCGGTCCGCGGCGGGCGGTGCGGTGAACTCCGGCGCCTCGGGCGCCGGGGTCTTCTGCGCCGGGGGGGTCGGGCCCGGAGCCGGGCGGGGGCCCGGACCGGGTGCGGGCCTGCCGGCGTCGGCGCCCGGGCGCGGCGCGGGCTTGCGCTCCGCGGCCTGCTCGGGCTTGACGGGGGCGGGCTTCGCCGCGGGTGCGCCGGGGACGCCGGGCTTGGCGGCGGTCTTCTTCGGCGCTGCGGGCTTGCCGGCGGGCTTGGCCGCAGCCGAGCCGTTGCCGGACTGGAATGCGTCAGTCAGTTTGCGTACGACCGGCGCCTCGATGGTCGAGGACGCCGAGCGGACGAATTCGCCAAGTTCTTGGAGCTTGGCCATGACGACCTTGCTCTCGACTCCGAACTCCTTGGCGAGTTCGTATACCCGGACCTTAGCCACTTCGCTCCTTCTGGTCCGGGGGTGTCCGCCGGACCGTCGCTACTTCTGCATGGGCGTACTCATCGCGTACTCATCGAGTGCTCATCGCAATCTCGACCCACTTCCGACTCGCGAGGTACCTGGCCGCGCGGGGTTCCGCGCGACGCTCGTGTTCTCCGTGCTCATGTCTGCCTCCACGGCCTGCTGCTCCACGAAACGGTCCACGTCCGCGGTGCCGAGCGGGCCGCGGGCCCGCAGGGCCCGGACGAACGCCCGGCGGCGGACCGCCAGGTCGAGGCATGCCTTGACGGGGTGCAGATAAGCGCCCCGGCCGGGCAGCGTACCGCGGGGATCAGGGACGCACGCGCCCCCGGCCTCCACCACACGCAGCAGATCGCCTTTGGCCGCACGCTCCCGGCACCCCACACAAGTGCGCTCGGGGCACGCCCGGGCGCGCGTCCGGCCAGACACGCTCAAGTCTACCTCCACGGCCGACAGGCACCGCCTCGGGGTGCCGATCGAACGGCTGTTTTCGCCCATGGCAGGGCACAGCCCACGGCGGGCCCGACGATACGTGATCTACGCCCGGCGGTGCGACCCGGTTTTCGCGGGCCGGCCGCCGGGCCCGGGAGGCGGGCGCGGGCGGCGCCGGGGCCGGGTACCGGGCCCCGGCGTCAGTCCGCCGGCTGCTCGGTGTCGGGGCGGATGTCGATGCGCCAGCCCGTCAGCCTGGCCGCCAGGCGGGCGTTCTGGCCCTCCTTGCCGATCGCCAGCGAGAGCTGGTAGTCCGGCACCGTCACCCGCGCCGAGCGGGCCGCCAGGTCCACGACGTCGACCTTGGTCACCCGCGCCGGCGACAGCGCGTTGGCGACCAGGTCGGCCGGCTCGTCGGACCAGTCGACGATGTCGATCTTCTCGCCGCCCAGCTCGGCCATCACGTTGCGCACGCGGCCGCCCATCGGCCCGATGCAGGCGCCCTTCGCGTTCAGCCCGGAGCGCGTGGACCGTACCGCGATCTTCGTGCGGTGCCCGGCCTCGCGGGCGATGGCCGCGATCTCCACCGAGCCGTCGGCGATCTCCGGCACCTCCAGCGCGAAGAGCTTCTTCACCAGGTTCGGATGGGTGCGCGACAGGGTCACGGACGGGCCGCGTACGCCCTTGGTCACCCGCACCACGTACGTGCGCAGGCGGGTGCCGTGCTTGTACTCCTCGCCCGGCACCTGCTCCTGCACCGGCAGGATGGCCTCCAGCCGGCCGATGTCGACCAGCACGTTGTTCGGGTCCTTGCCCTGCTGCACGACGCCCGTGACGATATCGCCCTCGCGGCCCGCGTACTCACCGAAGGTGATCTCCTCCTCGGCGTCCCGCAGCCGCTGGAGGATGACCTGCTTCGCGGTGGTGGCGGCGATCCGGCCGAAACCCGACGGGGTGTCGTCGAACTCGCGCGCCTCCCCGCCCTCCGGCACGTCGTCCGGATCCTCCTTGGCCCAGACCGTGACGTGCCCGGTCTCCCGGTTCAGCTCCACGCGGGCCTGCTGACGGCTGCCCTCGGTGCGGTGGTACGCGATGAGGAGGGCCGACTCGATGGCCTCGACCAGCAGGTCGAAGGAGATCTCCTTCTCCCGCACCAAGCCGCGCAGCGCGCTCATGTCGATGTCCACGGCTACGAACCCTCCTCGTCCTTCGTCACCTTGCGGTTGAACTCGATCTCGACCCGGGCCGTGGCGATCTCGCCGAACTCCAGCCGCCGGGCGGTGGGCTTACGACCCTTCACCCCCGGCACCTCCAGGTCCAGTCCCGCGTCGTCCACCGCGGTGATGCGTCCCACGACCTCGCCGCCCTCCCTCAACTGCACCTTGACCAACCGGTCCGCCGCACGACGGTAGTGGCGCGGCAGGGTCAGCGGGCGGTCCGTACCCGGAGAGGTGACTTCCAGGACGTACGGGCGGTCGCCCATGGCGTCGGCGGCGTCCAGCTCCTCGGCGATGCGCCTGCTCAGGTCGGCGCAGGTGTCGAGGCCCACGCCGCCGTCCGCGTCGACCACGACCCGCAGGACACGCCGCCTGCCCGCCGGGGTGAGCGCGATCTCCTCCAGATCGAGGTCGCGCTCCTTGACGAGTGGCTCCAGCAGATCCCGCAGCCTCTCGTTCTGGGTGGTGCTCATCCGGGTGACTCCTCGGCCGCGTGTGCTGTTGTGTGACGTCACGTGTCCGGTCAAAGCGTATCCGCTCCACGACCTGTGCGTTGCCCACCGGTACGCTCGGCTCGTGCGGATCAAGGGACTCCCGGCGAGAAGGACCGTGCTGGCCGGTGCCGCCCTGCTGGCGGCGACAGGCACCACCGCGGGCTGTTCCGGAGACGGCGGCGGCGACGGGGATCCCGACCCCGCGCGCACCGAACGGCTCCGGCGCCGCGCCGCGGACGAGTCGCGCTTACTGCTGCGGCGCTACGACGCGACGACGGCGGCCCACCCCGGTGTGGCCGACGCGCTCGCCCCGCTGCGCGCGGAGGTGGCGCAGCACGTGGCCGCCCTGGCCCGCGGCCTGCCCGCGGACACCCGCGCCGCGTCCCCGGAAGGGGGGGCGGAAGGATCCGGCGACCGCGCGGACGCCGCTCCCCCGCCGCCCGGGAAGAAGCGCGGCGGCGAGCCGGTGGCCGCGGAACCGGCGCGGGCGGTCGCCGAGTTGGCCGCCCTCGAGAAGCGCACCGCCGACGCCCACACCGCCGCCCTGGCCACGGCCCCGGGGGAGCTGGCGGGCCTGCTGGCCTCGGTCGCCGCGGCGGGCGCGGCCCACGTCTACCTCCTCGGGGCGATGGCGTGAGCGCTACGGGACCCGCCCCCCGGCGCCGCGGGGGGCGCCGTACCCAGCGCGGCGGCCGGGCGGGCCGTCCCCTGCCCGTACCCCAGGAGGCACCGTGAGCGAACCGTCCGACGAGGCCCGCGCCGCGGCGCAGCGCGCGCTGGCCGCCGAGCACGCCGCCGTCTACGGCTACGGCGTCGTCGGCGCCCGCGCCGGCGGCCTGGCCGACCAGGCGCGCGCCGGCTACGACGCCCACCGCGCCCGCCGCGACGCCCTCAGCCGCGTCGTCAGCGACCTCGGCGACCGGCCGCAGCCCGCCGCCGCCGCGTACGCGCTGCCGTTCGCGGTGCCGGACGAGGCCGCCGCCGTACGGCTGGCGACCGAGCTGGAGGACCGGATCGCGGGCAGCTACGCCGACCTCGTCCGCGCCGCGGAGGGCGAGCTGCGCCGCGACGCGGCGGCCGCGCTGCGCGAGGCGGCGGTCCGGGCGGCACGCTGGCGCGGCGGGAGCGTAGCCTTCCCTGGGCTGGCCGAACGCACGCCCGACACCGCACCCGCGGGCCGGAAGGAGGGCGCCGGCCGCCAGGACTGACCCCCGCCGCCAGGCCCGACCCAGCAAGAGGACACCGCCCGTATGGCATCTGCACCGCAGTACAGGGCCGAGCCGCCGGAGCGCCTGGTGCGCCACGTCTCCGCCCGCGGCGACCCCGGCCACGCCTGGCTCGCAGGGCTGTCCGAGCTGGTGGAGGGGCTGCTGCGACGCTGGGAGCTGACTCCGGAGAGGGTGCACGCGCCGGGCGGCAGGACCAGCGTCCTCGTCCTCGTACGGCAGGAGGACGGCACCCCGGCGGCGCTCAAGGTCGCGTACGAGCCGGAGCGCATCGCGGCCGAGCAGCGCGCGCTGGAGCACTGGAACGGCGTCGGCGCCGTGCGGCTGCTGCGCGCGGAGGCCGCGTCGGGGGCGCTGCTGCTGGAACGGCTCCAGGCGGACGTCAGCCTCCGCTCGCTGGCGGAGGCGAAGGCGCAGCTGGAGGCGGCGGCGACGCTGCAGCGGCTGTGGACCGCGCCGCCCGCGGGCCACCCGCTGCCGACCGTGGCCGAGCACACCGGGCGGCTCGCGGAGCGCCTGCGCGCCCTGCGCGCCGAGCCGTGCGCAGAGCTGGTCGACGCGGCGCTCGACCGGCGCGAGGCGCTGCTCGGCGACCGGGCGGCGGCGGGGCCCGACGTGCTGCTGCACGGCGACTACCACCAGGGGCACGTGCTGGCCGGCGAACGGATGCCGTGGCTCGCGGTGGGGCCGCGGCCGCTGGTGGGCGAGCGGGCGTACGACCTGGCCTGGCCGGCGCGGGACCGCGTCGACACCCTGGTGGCCGCGCCGGGCGCGGCGGCGGCGACGAGGCGGCGGCTGACGAAGCTGGCGGACGCCCTGGACGTCGACCGGGACCGGCTGCGGGACTGGACGCTGTTCCGCTGCGTCGCGACGGGCGTGACGGCCCTGGCCCGCGGCGACCGCAACGGCGGCGAACTCCACCTGGAGTACGCGGGCTGGCTCTGACCGCTCCCGGGCCGCCCAGCGGGCGCCAACAGGCCGTCCGCGGACGGCCTGTTGGCGCCCGCTGGGCGGCGGGGGCGACGCCCTGGGATGCCCGCATGGATCCGGCCCCGCCCTCGCGCACACGGTCCCGGTGGGCCCTGGTCGCCGGGGCCGTACTGGTCGCGGCCGGGGTGCTGGACGCGAGCATCGCGTACGTGAGGGGCGGGGACGACGACGCCGCCGACGCGCAGGAGGAGGTGCGGGCGTACGTTGCCGCCTGGGCGCGCGGCGCGAACGAGGAGGCCGCGCGCCACACCGACCGGCCCCGGCGTCGAGGACGGCGGCTCCGGCGACAAGGACGCGGGCCCGGTCGCCGCCGGCTTCCTCCGCGCGACCGCGCCCGCGGAGGGCGGCTCCGGCCGCTGACGCCGCCACCCGGCCGCGCGCCGCCCCGACGGCGGCGGCCGACGCCGGTCAGTTCCGCCGGTTCTCCGCGGCCGGTGCCGCGGCTCTCACCCCGCCGCCGTCAGCCGCGCCAGCGCCTCGTCCACCGGCAGTTCCTCGCGCTCGCCGGTGCGGCGGTCCTTCAGCTCCACCACGCCCTCACCCGCGCGCCGCCCGGCGACCAGGATCTGCGGCACCCCGATCAGCTCGGCGTCGGTGAACTTCACGCCGGGCGACACCGACGCCCGGTCGTCCACCAGCACCCGCACGCCCGCGGCGCCCAGCTTCTCCGCCAGCTCCAGCGCCAGCTCCGTCTGCTTGGCCTTGCCCGCCGCGACGATGTGCACGTCCGCCGGGGCCACCTCGCGCGGCCAGCACAACCCCAGCTCGTCGTGCGTCTGCTCGGCGAGCGCGGCGACGGCCCGGGAGACCCCGATCCCGTACGAACCCATGGTCACCCGCACCGGCTTGCCGTTCTGGCCGAGGACGTCCAGCTCGAAGGCGTCGGCGTACTTGCGGCCCAGCTGGAAGATGTGGCCGATCTCGATGGCCCGGTCCAGCTCGATGCCCGCGCCGCAGCGCGGGCAGGGGTCGCCGGGCTCGACGACGACCACGTCGAGGTACTGGTCGACCTCGAAGTCGCGGCCGCACACCACGTTGCGCGCGTGCGAGTCGGGCTTGTTGGCGCCGGTCACCCACGAGGTGCCCGGGGCGACCCGGGGGTCGGCCAGGTAACGGAACGCCTTGCCGGCCATGCCCTGCGGGCCGACGTACCCCCGGACCAGGTCGGGGCGGCCGGCGAAGTCCTCGGCGGTGACGACCTCGACCTGGGCCGGGGCCAGGTGCTCGGCGAGCTTGCCCAGGTCCACCTCGCGGTCGCCGGGCACGCCGACCGCGGTGATCTCGCCGTCGACCTTCACCAGCAGGTTCTTCAGCGTCGCGGACGCCGGGACGTCCAGGTGCGCGGCGAGGGTCTCGATCGTCGGGGTGTCGGGGGTGTCCAGCTCCTCGACCGGCGGGTGGACGTCGGCCGGGGAGGGCGCCACCGTCGTCGTCAGCGCCTCGGTGTTCGCGGCGAAGCCGCAGGAGGGGCACTGCACATACGTGTCCTCGCCCGCGGCGGCGGGGGCCAGGAACTCCTCGCTGGCCGACCCGCCCATGGCGCCGGAGACGGCGGAGACGATCCGGTAGTCGAAGCCGAGCCGCTCGAAGATCCGCCGGTACGCCTCGCGGTGCAGCCCGTAGGCCGCGGCCAGGCCCTCGTCCGAGGTGTCGAAGGAGTACGAGTCCTTCATGTGGAACTCACGGCCGCGCAGCACGCCGGAGCGGGGCCGCGCCTCGTCCCGGTACTTGATCTGGATCTGGTAGAGGATCACGGGCAGGTCCTTGTAGGACGAGCACTGATCCTTGACGACCTGGGCGAAGAGCTCCTCGTGCGTGGGACCCAGCACATAGTCCACGCCCTTGCGGTCCTGGAGGGAGAAGAGCAGGTCGCCGTATTCCTCGGCGCGGCCCGTCGTCTCGTACAGCTCGCGGGGCAGCAGGGCCGGCAGCAGCACCTCCTGGCCGCCGATCGCGTCCATCTCCTCGCGGACGACCCGCGCCACGTTCTCCAGGACCCGCTTGCCGAGCGGCAGCCACGTCCACACCCCGGCGGACGAGCGGCGGACATAGCCCGCGCGGACGAGCAGCTTGTGGCTCGCGGTCTCGGCGTCGGCGGGGTCGTCGCGCAGCGTCTTGAGCATCATCCGGGACATGCGCTGAACGTGGCTGTGCTGGCTCATGCCCCGGACTCTAGCGCCGGACGCGGGGCCGCCGGTAATTCGCCCGCCGAAGCTGTGGACAACTCGCCGGTTGTGGACAACTCAGCGCAGCAGCGGCAGCTCCGCGCCCATCACCACGTACGGGCTGGGGGCGCCGGGGAAGACCACGCGGCGGGCGAGGTCGCGGTAGCCGAGCTGCCGGTACAGGTGGCGCGCGGGGCTCTCCACGTCGATCGCCGAGAGCAGGCTCCTGGGCTCCGCGGCGGAGTCGGTGATCCGCGTGATCAGCTCGCGGCCGATGCCCCGCTGCTGGAAGGCGGGGTGCACGTGGAGTTCGGTGATGACGAAGGCGTCGTCGAGCCAGCGGTCCTCGCCCGCGGCGCGCAGATAGGGCTGGACGACGGTGGACCACCAGTACACGCGGTTGTTCGGCATGCCGTAGACGAACCCGGCGAGCCGGCCGGTGGCGGTGGTGGCGCCCAGCGCACGGGCGCCCGTGTTGGTCAGGTGCCGCAGCACGACATGGCGGCGGACGGCGATCTCGTCGTCGGTGAGCCCGAAGGCGACGGCCTGTACGGCAAGCGCGTCGTCCACGCGGGCGGCGAGGTCGAGAGGGCCGACGACGACGTCATCCATGGCTGCGCACCCTACCCTGCGCCCGCGGCCCGCCGGCCCAACCCCCGTGGCCACGCCCCGCCGCGACGCCGGAAGCCCGCGGACCCGGCGACCGTACGCGCCCCGCGCCGCCGCGGACCCGGCTCTCAGAACAGCACGCTCATGAACGCCCCGACCTCGCGGAAGCCCACCCGGCGATACGCCGCGCGCGCCACCGTGTTGAAGTCGTTCACGTACAGGCTGACCACCGGCGCCACCTCGCGCAGCGCGTACCGCAGGACGGCCGCGAGGCCGATCTCCGACAGCCCGCGCCCGCGGTGCTCCGGTGCCACCCACACGCCCTGGATCTGGCACGCGTGGGCCGTCGCGGCGCCGATCTCCGCCTTGAAGACGACCTCGCCGTCCTCCACGCGCGCGAAGGAACGGCCGCCGCCCACCAGTTCCGCGACCCGCGCCTGGTACAGCAGCCCGCCGTCGCCGGCGAGCGGCGAGATCCCGACCTCCTCGGTGAACATGGCCACGCACGCGGGCATGATCAGGTCCATCTCGTCCTTGCGGATGCGGCGGACCAGCGGGTCGGGCTCGACCTCCGCGGGCATCGAGGTGGTGACCATCAGCGGCTGCCGCGCCCGCACCTCGCGCGCCGGTCCCCAGGCCGGCTCCAGCAGGGACCACAACTCGGCGGTGGGCTCCGCCAGGCCGACGATCGAGGAGCAGCGGCGTCCCGCGCGCCGGGCGCGCTCGGCGAAGCCGCGGACCGCCTCGGGGGTGGCGCAGACGGGCACGAGGTTGGCGCCGGCGTAGCAGAGGGACTCCAGCCGCCCGCCCGCGTACCAGCCCCACAGCTCACCGCCGAGCCGCCAGGGATCGAGCCCCGCGACGGCGACGCGGGAGGCGACGAACGCGTTGGCGACCGGTTCGCGGTCGAGCACGGCACGGGCGGCGTCGAGCTCCGCGGGCTCCAGCAGCCGGGTGGTGGTGGTCGTCAACACAGCGGCACTGTACCCGTGCGCGCGTCCGCCCGCTTCCTGCGGGTACGCGCCGTGCCCGGCGGTCAGCCGACGGTGACCTCCGGCTCGCCGGCAGCGGTGCCATCGGCCTCCATCCGGTCGGCGATCTTCATCGCCTCCTCGATGAGCGTCTCGACGATCTTCGACTCGGGGACGGTCTTGATGACCTCTCCCTTCACGAAGATCTGGCCCTTGCCGTTGCCGGAGGCGACGCCGAGGTCGGCCTCGCGGGCCTCGCCGGGACCGTTGACGACGCAGCCCATGACGGCGACGCGCAGCGGCACCTCCATGCCGTCCAGACCGGCGGTGACCTCGTCGGCGAGCTTGTAGACGTCGACCTGGGCGCGGCCGCAGGAGGGGCAGGAGACGATCTCCAGCCGGCGCTCGCGCAGGCCGAGGGACTCCAGGATCTGGATGCCGACCTTGACCTCCTCCACCGGCGGGGCGGAGAGGGAGACGCGGATCGTGTCGCCGATGCCCTCGCCGAGGAGCGCACCGAAGGCGACGGCGGACTTGATGGTGCCCTGGAAGGCGGGTCCCGCCTCAGTGACGCCGAGGTGCAGCGGGTAGTCGCACTGGGCGGCGAGCTGCCGGTACGCGTTGACCATGACGACCGGGTCGTTGTGCTTCACCGAGATCTTGATGTCCGTGAAGCCGTACTCCTCGAAGAGCGAGCACTCCCACAGCGCGGACTCGACCAGCGCCTCCGGGGTGGCCTTGCCGTACTTCGCGAGCAGCCGCCGGTCGAGCGAGCCCGCGTTCACCCCGATACGGATGGGGGTGCCGGCGGCGGAGGCCGCCCGGGCGATCTGCTTGACCTGGTCGTCGAACTTCTTGATGTTGCCCGGGTTCACCCGGACCGCGGCGCAGCCGGCGTCGATCGCGGCGTAGACGTACTTCGGCTGGAAGTGGATGTCCGCGATGACGGGGATCTGCGACTTCCCGGCGATCACGGGCAGCGCGTCGGCGTCGTCCTGCGTGGGGCAGGCGACCCGGACGATCTGGCAGCCGGAGGCGGTCAGCTCGGCGATCTGCTGGAGGGTGGCGCCGATGTCGGAGGTGCGGGTGGTGGTCATCGACTGGACGGAGACCGGCGCATCGCCGCCGACGGCGACGGAACCGACCTGCAGCGTCCGACTCGCCCTGCGCTCGGCCATCTTCAGCGGAACGGACGGCATTCCCAGCGAAACGGCAGTCATCTGGCGGCAACCCCTGTTGTACGGATCATGGCCCCCGCCGGATGAGGGCCCGGCTACCGAGATTACGGCACCCGTGTGCCGGGCCGCGGCCGGCGCCGGGGTGGTCACCGGAAGTGTCGACAAACCGGCACCGTACGTTTACCGCACGGTGCGCCGGACGCGCGGCCCGGGCGCGCCTCGCGGACCGGCGCAGGCGCCGGGAGGCGGCGGGCGGGCGCGTACCGCCTGGTCCGCGCCCCGCTCCGCCGCCCGGGTCACCCGGTGAGCTTCACCGGGTTCACCACGTCCGCGACGAGCACCAGCAGCGTGAAGCAGATGAACACCCCGGCGACCACGTACGCCACCGGCATCAGCTTGGCGACGTCGAAGGGCCCGGGATCCGGTCGCCGGAAGACCCGCGCGAACGCGCGCCGCACCGACTCCCACAGCGCCCCCGCGATGTGCCCGCCGTCCAGCGGCAGCAGCGGCAGCATGTTGAAGAGGAACAGTGACAGGTTGAAGCCCGCCACCAGCAGCAGCATCGATGCCACCCGCTGCTCCGGCGGGATGTCGAGGTTCAGCACCTCGCCGCCGACCCGGGCCGCGCCGACGACGCCGACCGGCGAGTCCTCCTTGCGCTCCTCGCCCTGGAACGCCGCGTCCCACAGGTCGGGAACCTTGGAAGGCAGCGCGATCAGCGCGTCGAAGCCGTTGACCACCATGTCGCCCATGCGGTCCACGGACTGGCCGAAGTCCTGCTTGACCACGCCGGTGGCGGGGGTGAAGCCGAGGAAGCCGGCCTTCACGTACTCGCCGTCGACGTAGCCGCCGTCGCCGTCGCTCTTGCTGACCGTGTTCTCGGTGAGCGTGGGGTGCAGGTCGACGCGCTTGCCGTCGCGCTCGACGGTGACGGTGGCCGGGCCGATGGTCTCGCGGATGCTCTTCTGCAGGGTCTCCCAGTCGCCGACCGGGCGGCCGTTGAACGCCACGATCCGGTCGCCGCGCTCCAGCCCCGCCTTCTTCGCGGGCGCGGCGGGGTCGGCGTCGCTGCACTTGCGGTCCGGGTTCTCGGCGACCGACTCGGCCTTGATCACGCAGTCGGAGACCGAGCCGACGGTCGTGGTCTGGGTGGCGATGCCGAACGTCATCATCACGCCGACGAACACCACGACGGCCAGCACCAGGTTCATGAACGGCCCGGCGAACATCACGACGACCCGCTTCCACGGGGCCCGCGTGTAGAACAGCCGCTTCTCGTCGCCGGGCTCCAGCTCCTCGTACGCCGCCTGCCTGGCGTCCTCGATCATCCCGCGGAACGGCGAGGTGGAGCGCTGCTGTACCCGCCCGTCCTCGCCCGGCGGGAACATCCCGATCATGCGGATGTAGCCGCCGAGCGGGATCCACTTGATGCCGTACTCGGTCTCCCCCTTCTTGCGGGAGAACATCGTGGGGCCGAAGCCGACCATGTACTGCGGGACGCGGATGCCGAACATCTTGGCCGTGCTGAGGTGGCCGAACTCGTGCCAGGCGATGGAGACGAGGAGCCCGAGGGCGAAGACGACGATGCCGAGAATCGTCATGAGTGTCGTCATGGGCGCACCTTCGTCATCAGTTGTCGATCGTCACTTGTCGTGCTGGTCGGCAGGCAGCCCGGCCAGCTCCCTGGCCCGGGCACGAGCCCAGGTCTCGGCTTCCAGGACGTCCGCGACCGTCAGCCGGGTTCCCGGATCGTCCGTGCCGTGTTCCGCGACGACCTGGCTGACCGTGTCCATGATGCCAAGGAACGGGAGCTTGCCGGTGAGGAAGCCGTCGACACACTCCTCGTTCGCCGCGTTGAAGACCGCCGGGGCGGTGCCGCCGAGGGCGCCGACGTGGCAGGCCAGCGGCACGGAAGGGAACGCCTTCTCGTCGAGCGGGAAGAACTCCCAGGTGGCGGCGGCCGACCAGTCGAAGGCGGGCGCGGCGTCCGGCACCCGGTCGGGCCAGCCCAGCGCCAGCGCGATCGGCATCCGCATGTCGGGCGGGCTGGCCTGGGCCAGGGTGGAGCCGTCGGTGAACTCGACCATGGAGTGCACGTAGGACTGCGGGTGGACGACGACCTCGATGCGGTCGAAGGGCACGTCGTAGAGCAGGTGCGCCTCGATGACCTCCAGGCCCTTGTTGACCAGCGTGGAGGAGTTGATGGTGACGACGGGGCCCATGTCCCAGGTGGGGTGCGCCAGCGCCTGCTCCGGGGTGACCTCCGTCAGCTCCTCGCGCGTCCGGCCGCGGAACGGGCCGCCGGATGCGGTGACGAGCAGCTTGCGGACCTCGCCGCGGGTGCCGCCGAGCAGGGCCTGGTAGAGAGCGGAGTGCTCGGAGTCCACGGGCACGATCTGGCCGTGCCTGGCCACCTCCTTGACCAGCGGACCGCCGACGATCAGCGACTCCTTGTTGGCCAGCGCCAGCATCCGTCCCGCTTTGAGGGCGGCGAGGGTGGGCGCGAGGCCGATGGAACCGGTGATGCCGTTGAGCACGGTGTGGCACTCGTCGGCGGCGACCTCGGTGGCCGCGTCGGGACCCGCCAGCACCTCGGGGAGCGGCTCCCCGGCCCCGTACCGCGCGGCCAGCGCCTCGCGCAGCTCACCCGCCTTGCCGGCGCGGGCGACCGCGACGCGGCGTACGCGCAGCTTGTGCGCCTGCTCGGCCAGCAGCTCCACCCGGCCGCCCGCCGCGGACAGGGCGGTGACCCGGAACCGGTCGGGGTTGCGCAGCACGATGTCGATGGCCTGGGTGCCGATGGATCCGGTCGAGCCGAGGATGACGATCTCGCGGGGGCCGTCGTCGGCGGTCGCGGGACGCAGGTGCGGATCGGCGAGCGGGGCAGCAGAGGTCTCGGTCATCGCCCCATTGTGTCCGCTCACACTTGGCGCGGAGCAGATGCCCTCTCGATGCCGTCCGCCGGTGGCTCACCCGTCGATTCGCCGTCCACCGCCGGGGCGCCGGCGGGGGCCGTCGCGGGCCGCGGGCGGCGGGGGCGGCTGCTGATCACGGCGTACGCGGCGAGCACGGCGCAGGCCGGGACGATGACGGTCTCCGGCACGTGCACCAGGGACAGCCCGGTGGCGAGCAGGATGATCGCCAGCACCCAGCGCAGCACGGCGCCGGGGGCGCGGGTGGAGAGCACGGCGCCGACGAGCACGCCGGGGATGGCGCCGAGGAGGAGCACGGCCGCGAGCCCCAGACTGGCGTCGCCGACGAGGAAGTGGCCGCCCGCGGCGGCGGCGACGATCGGGATGGCCTGGACGAGGTCGGTGCCGACGAGGTGGTTGGCCTTGAGCCGGGGGTGCACGAGCATCAGCATCACGATGATCAGCGAGCCGGAGCCGACCGAGGTCATGCCGACGACGAGGCCGCCGACGAGCCCGATGACGAGCGTGGGCACGGGGCGTACCGGCACGTGCGCGTCCTCGGTCTCCTCGCCCTGCGCGGCGCGTCGCCGGTCCAGCCACATCCGGGCGAGCATGCCGGTGACGGCGAGCAGCAGCGCCGCGCCGATGACGATCTTCACCCGGCTCTGCAGGTCGTCGCCCTCGCCGAGGAACTGCAGCAGAAAGGCGCCGCAGAACGCGGCCGGCACCCCGGTGGGCAGCAGCCAGCGCACCACGTCCCAGCGGACGGTTCCCGCCTTCTGGTGCACGGCGGCGCCGAAGGGCTTCATGAAGACCGAGGTCGCGAGGTCGCTGCCGATGGCCTGGGTGGGGTTGACACCGAAGACCGTCACCATGAGGGGGGTCATGAGGGCGCCGCCGCCCATGCCCGTGAGGCCGACCATGCAGCCCACGAAGGCTCCGGCCACGACCATCGACCACGAAAAGTCCATAGACATCGATACTAGGGATTTCCTATCGGGATGCTAGGGATAGCTTTCTGCGATTTTCACACCCGAACCGTGAGCTCCGCCACTCGACGGCCCCGCCTTGACAGGCAACCAATTGGTTGCCAATCTGGGCGACCGAGGTGGTGACCATGGACGACGTCTTCCGGGCGCTCGCCGACGGCAGCCGCAGAGAGCTGCTCGACCGCCTCAACGAGCGGAACGGCCAGACCCTGCGGGAGCTGTGCGCGGGACTGGAGATGAGCAGGCAGGCGGTGAGCAAGCACCTGGCGGTGCTGGAGTCCGCCGGCCTGGTCACCGCCGTGCGGCACGGCCGGGAGAAGCTGCACTACCTCAACCCCGTGCCGATCCACGAGGTGGCCGACCGCTGGATCGGCCGGTACGAGCGCGGGCGCCTCACGGCCCTGTCCGCGCTCAAGCAAGCGTTGGAGGGAAATCCCTTGAAGAAGCCCGCGTTCGTCTACACGATCTACATCGAGACCACGGCCGAGAAGCTCTACGAGGCGCTGACGACGCCGGAGTTCCTCAAGCAGTACCACGGCGGCTGGGCGCCCCGCTCCGACTGGCAGGCCGGCTCGACCGTCTACTGGCCGATGGAGGAGAACGGCGAGCCCCTGGACCTGGGCCAGCGGGTCCTGGTGGCCGAGCCGGGCAGGCGGCTGGTGTACACCTGGCACACGCTGCAGCCGATGCACCAGGAGATGCTGGGCATGTCGGACGCGGAGTTCGCCGAGGCGAGCAAGGAGCGTTCGCAGGTCGCCTTCGACATCGAGCCGGCCGAGATCCCGAAGCTGGGCGTGAAGCTGACCATCACCCACGACCACTTCGACAGCGCGGAGAGCAGGATGCTGGAGAGCGTCAGCGGCGGCTGGGTCATGCTCGCCTCGCAGCTCAAGTCGATCCTGGAGCGGCAGCCTGCCTGACCGCGGCGCGCGGACGGCCCGCACCGCCGTCCGCGCGACCGCCGTCCGCTAGCCGATCGGCCGGTGCAGGTTCGGCTTCTTCGCCGGGCCCGGCTCGGCCTCGGCGATCCAGGGGCCGTCGCCCGACGGGTCGACGATGCCCTCCTCCAGCCAGGTGTACGCGTCGTCCAGCACCTGCCTGACCACCCTGCGGTCCAGGTCGTCGGTGTTCGTCCAGAGCCGGCCGAACAGCTCCTCGACCCGGATGCGGGCCTGCCGGCAGAAGGCGTCGGCCAGTTCGTACGCCTCCTTGCCGTGCCCGCCCCTGCCCGGGGCGGCGCGCAGCATCTCGGCCCGTACGCACGCGGCGCTCATCGCGAACAGCTCCGCGCCGATGTCCACCACCCGGCCGAGGAAGCCCTGCTTGGTCTCCATCCGCCCCTGCCAGCGCGACATCCCGTAGAACGTGGAGCGCGCCAGCCGGCGGGCCCCGCGCTCGACGAAGCGCAGGTGGGTGGAGAGGTCGCGGTGCCCGGGCGGGTGGAACTCGCCGTACGTCCGCGGCACCTGCCCCTTGCCCGCGACCAGCTTCGGCAGCCAGCGGGCGTAGAAGCCGCCGGCCCGCGCGCCCGCGCGCGCCTTCTCGGAGAGGTTCTTCTGCGGGTCGATGAGGTCGCCCGCGACCTTCAGGTGGGCGTCCACGGCCTCGCGGGCGATGAGGAGGTGCATGATCTCGGTCGAGCCCTCGAAGATCCGGTTGATCCGCAGGTCACGGACGATCTGCTCGGCCGGGATCGCCTTCTCGCCGCGGGCGGCCAGCGACTCGGCGGTCTCGTAGCCGCGGCCGCCGCGGATCTGGATCAGCTCGTCGGCCATGAGGCTGGCCATCTCCGAGCCGTAGAGCTTGGCGAGGGCGGCCTCGATGCGGATGTCGTTGCGGTCCTCGTCGGCCATCTGGGACGACAGGTCGAGCACCGCCTCCAGCGCGAACGTCGTCGCCGCGATGAAGGAGACCTTCGCGCCGACGGCCTCGTGCTCGGCGACCGGCCGGCCCCACTGCTCGCGGGCGCCGCTCCAGCCGCGGGCGATCTTCAGGCACCACTTGCCGGCGCCGACGCACAGGGCGGGCAGCGAGAGCCGCCCGGTGTTGAGGGTGGTCAGCGCGATCTTCAGGCCCGCGCCCTCCGGGCCGATGCGGTTGGCGGCGGGGACGCGCACCTGGTGGAAACGGGTGACGCCGTTCTCGATGCCGCGCAGTCCCATGAACTGGTTGCGGTTCTCCACCGTCACGCCCTCGGAGGCGGCTTCGACGACGAACGCCGTGATGCCGCCCCGGTGCCCCTCCGACTTCGGCACCCGCGCCATCACCACGAGGAGGTCGGCGACGACGCCGTTGGTGGTCCAGAGCTTGACCCCGTCGAGCAGGTAGTCGGCGTCGGGCCCGTCGCCGTCGGGGACGGCGGTGGTCGCCAGCCGGGCCGGGTCGGAGCCCACGTCTGGCTCGGTGAGCAGGAAGGCGGAGATGTCGGTACGGGCGCACCGGGGCAGGAACTCCTCCTTCTGCTCCTCGGTGCCGAAGATCTTCAGCGGCTGCGGCACGCCGATCGACTGGTGCGCCGAGAGCAGCGCACCGACGGCGGGGCTCGCGGTGCCGACGAGGGCGAGTGACTTGTTGTAGTAGACCTGCGTGAGGCCGAGACCGCCGTACTTCCGGTCGATCTTCATGCCGAAGGCGCCGATCTCCTTCAGCCCGCGCACCGTCTCGTCGGGGATCCGCGCGTCGCGCTCGATCACGGCCCCGTCGATGCTCGTCTCGCAGAAGTCCCGCAGCCGGGAGAGGAACTCCTCGCCGCGCGCCACGTCCTCGGCGGCGGGCTCGGGGTGGGGGTGGATGAGGTCGAGGCGGAAGCGGCCGAGGAACAGTTCCTTGGCGAAGCTGGGCTTGCGCCAGTCCTGCTCGCGTGCGGCCTCGGCGACCTCCCTGGCTTCCTTCTCGGAGACGGACGGCCGTGTGGATGGTGCGGTCATGAGGGGACTCACCTCGCCGCTGCGTAGGGGTTACCAGCCGGTCTACTTGTGCGTATGTACCCGATTCGGCCGGGCGACACCACCCCGCGCGCGCCAATCGGGTGTCCCGCACCCCGCCGCACGCCCCCCACGCCCCCGTCCCGGGCTCCTCCCGCAGGCGTTCCGCCGGCCTTCCGTGGGCCTTCTGCCTGCCTTCCGCCGGCCTTCTGGCGGACCTCCCCCGCCGTCCCCCGCACGCCCGCCCCAGGGTAGGCCGCCCCACCGACAAGATCACCCGGGCGGCGGCCGGGCCCGCGCAGACCCCCCGCGTCCCGCGCCGCGGCGGCCCCCGACCCCGTACCCTCGGCCTCGGCGGCCCGTGCGCGCACCGGCGGGCAGCGGGGCCCCGCCCCCGGCGCCGCACCCCCGCGCCGCCCCACCCTTCCGTCGCGTAGCGCCGCACCAGCGGAGTGCTACGCGCCGGACAACGCACCCTGCCCCGCCGACCGCCTACGGTGGGCAGCAGAGGTACTCGCACTCTCCGGAGGGACTCTGCCGTGACTTCCACACAAGCGTTCTGGCTCGCCGGCCGGCAGGCGACCGGCGAGGACACCCTAGACGTCACCTCGCCCTGGGACGGCCGCAAGGTCGGCACGGTGAGCATTCCCACCGACGCCCAGATCGAGGAGGCCGTCGCCGCCGCACACGCGGTGAAGGACGAGCTGGCCGCCACCCCCGCGCACGTGCGCGCCGCGGCGCTCGACCACGTGACCAAGCAGATCGCCGCGCGCGCCGAGGAGATCGCGCGGCTGATCTCCGCCGAGAACGGCAAGCCGCTGAAGTGGGCCCGCGGCGAGGTCGGCCGCGCCGTGTCCACGTTCCGCTTCGCCACCGAGGAAGCCCGCAGGTGGGGCAGCGGCGACGGCCAGCGGCTCGACACCGACCCGGGCGGGACCGGCCGGCTGGCCTTCACCCGGCGCTTCCCGTACGGCCCGGTCCTCGGCATCGCGCCGTTCAACTTCCCGCTGAACCTCTGCGCCCACAAGGTCGCCCCGGCCCTGGCCGTGGGCGCCCCGATCATCCTCAAGCCCGCCCCCGCCACCCCGCTCTCCGGTCTGCTGCTCGGCGAGCTGCTGGCGGAGACCGACCTGCCGGCCGGCAGCTGGAGCGTGCTGCCGGTGCCGAACGACCGGATGCCCGCCCTCACCCAGGACGAGCGGCTGCCGATCATCTCCTTCACCGGCTCGGACAAGGTCGGCTACGACATCCTCAACTCCGTCCCCGGCAAGCGCGTCACCCTGGAGCTGGGCGGCAACGGCGCCGCCGTTGTCCTGGGCGACTACTCCTCGGACGCCGACCTGGACCACGCCGCGCAGCGGATCGGCACGTTCGCCAACTACCAGGCGGGCCAGTCGTGCATCTCCGTCCAGCGGGTGATCGCCGACGCCTCGGTCTACGACCGCCTGGTGCCCAGGGTCGTCGCGGCCGTCGAGGCGCAGGTGACCGGCGACCCCGCGGACGAGGCCACCGACGTCGGCCCGATGGTGAGCGAGGCCGCGGCCCAGCGGCTGGAGTCGTGGGTCGACGAGGCGGTCGGCGCCGGTGCCCGGGTGCTGACGGGCGGCAAGCGGGACGGTGCGTCGTACGCGCCCACGGTGCTGACGGACGTGCCGGGCGGTGTGCGGATCTCCCGCGAGGAGGCGTTCGGGCCGGTCGTGACGGTGCAGCGGGCGGACGACGAGGACGCCGCGTTCGCGGCCGTCAACAACTCGAAGTACGGCCTCCAGGCGGGCGTGTTCACGCACGACGTGCAGAGCGCCTTCCGGGCGCAGCGGAAGCTGGAGGTCGGCGGCGTGATCGTCGGCGACGTCCCGTCGTACCGCGCGGACCAGATGCCGTACGGGGGCGTGAAGCGCTCCGGCGTGGGGCGCGAGGGCGTGCGGTACGCGATGGAGGACTACACCTACGAGAAGGTCATGGTCTTCACAGGGCTCGACGCGCTCTGACGACGGCCGGCCGGAAGGCGAGGACCCCCGGGATGTCCCGGGGCCCTCGCCTTTCAGCCAACCCGGGAATAACTACGAATAATTCGATGACAGGCTCCTGACAAGCCTGCGCTCCGCCCTCTAGGGTGCTCGGCGACCCGCCGACTCCCAGGCACCCAGGGGGGATCCACCACATGAGACGCATACGCGCCTGGCGGCCCGCGGGCGTGGCCGCCGTCCTGCTCTCGCTCACCGCGACGCTCGTCTCCGGCGCCACCGCCGCCGAGCACGAGCCCACGCCCGCATCCGCATCCGAGCCCCCGCCGGACGCCGTGCGCCCGGCCGCCGTCGCGAAGCCCGTCATCAACGGCCCGGTCTTCAACGACCCGCTCGGCACCGCCGCCCAGCGCGGCGCCGTCTTCACCCAGCTCATCGCCCTCATCGACGCCACCCCCGCCGGCCAGACCATCCGGGGCTCGGTGTTCGAGCTGGAGGACACGGCCGTCGCCGACGCCCTCATAGCCGCCCAGCGCCGCGGGGTCGCGGTCAGGCTGATCGTCGACGACAACACCCGCGACAAGGGCAGCGCCGCCTGGACCTCGCTGCGCGGCGCGCTGGGCACGGACGACACGAAGACGTCGTGGATCGTCGTCTGCGACGACCGGTTCGAGGACCCCGGCCAGGACAACGTGCAGCGCGGCTGCCTCCCGGTCCCGCCGCCGGGGCCCGCGTACAACCACAACAAGTTCTTCGTCTTCACCCGGGTCGGCCCCTTCGACGACGGGACCGCCTACGGCAAGGTCGTCTTCCAGTCGTCCTCCAACCTCAACGACTGGTACAAGAACGAGTCGTACAACGACGCCGTGACCTTCACCGACGCCACCGTCCACGACGGCTACGCGAAGTTCCACGAGGACCAGCGCCGCCTGCGCCACTCGGCGGCCGGCGACAGCACGTACTACTGGTCCACGCCCACGGGCTCCCCCTACCGCGCGTTCTTCTTCCCGCGCGGCGACGCGAACTACGGCAACCCGGCCACCGACACCATCGTCAACGCCCTCGACGAGGTGGCGTGCGCGTACACCGGCACGGACGGCAAGCGGCACCAGACCGACATCCGCGTCGCCATGTTCCAGTTCCTCGGCTCCCGCAAGCAGGTGGCCCAGAAGCTGGCGCAGAAGCGCGCGCAGGGCTGCTGGGTCGACGTCGTCTACAGCGAGGGCGACGCGACGGTCGAGGGCATCCTCGACGCCGCGGGCATCCAGCGGCAGTTCTGCAACTTCCCCAACGGCCCGGGCATCGACGTGCGGACGCACACGAAGTTCTGGCTGCTGGACGGCGACTACAACGGCAGCATCACGCCGCGCGTCTACACCGGCAGCCACAACTGGACGGGATCCGGCCTCCGTTCCGCGGACGAGGCGATGGTACGGATCACGAGCGCGGACTACCACGCGAAGTACCTGTCGTACTTCTACAAGATCCGCGACACCTGCAAGGCCCGTACGCCGTGACTCCCCGCCGCCCCGCCGGCCGCCGGCCGCCGGGGCGGCGGACCCCCGCTACGCCTTGAGGGCCAGCCACAGCTCCATCCGCGTGTCCGGGTCGTCCAGCGAGCGGCCGAGGATCTCCTCCACCCGCCGCATCCGGTAGCGCAGCGTGTGCCGGTGCACCCCGAGGTCGGCCGCCGCCGCGTCCCACTGCCCGTGCCGCGACAGCCACGCCCGCAGCGAGGCGACGAGGTCGCCGCGGCCCCGCTCGTCGTGCTCGCGCAGCGCCCGCAGCGTGCCGTCCGCGAACGCCTGCACGGCGTCGTCCGCCAGCAGGTCCACCACCGAGCCCGCCGTCACGTCCTCGTGCTCCACCAGCACCCGGCCGCGCCGCCGCGCCACCGACAGCGCCTGCTCGGCCTGCTTGTACGCCACCGTCACCACCGCGGGACCCGCCGGCGCCGACACCCCGGCGACCAGCGGCAGCGTCCCCTGCCCCGCGCCGGACCCGCGGGCCTGCCCCACCGCACCCGGGTGCGCGGCCTCGACCCGCCCCGCGTGCTGCACCGCCGCCTCCGCGACCGCGCCGCCGTCCGTGGCCAGGACCACCAGCCGGCCGGCGTCGGGCACCGCGAGGAACGCCTCGCCCGACCCGGCCGCAGCGGCGTCCAGCGCGTCGGCCAGCTCCCCCAGCGCCTCCGGCAGCGGCTCCGGCTCGCCCTCCCCCACCGGCGCCACCGGCGCGGCGGCCTCGGCGACGAGGAGGCGTACGGGCGCGTCCAGCAGCCCTCCGTACA
Organism: Streptomyces sp. CNZ287; assembly: GCF_007827615.1. Classification (NCBI taxonomy): domain Bacteria; kingdom Bacillati; phylum Actinomycetota; class Actinomycetes; order Kitasatosporales; family Streptomycetaceae; genus Streptomyces; species Streptomyces sp. CNZ287. The sequence continues at coordinate 61,238 of NZ_VISV01000017.1, forward strand.
GCGGCCCGGCGACGGACCGCGCGTGGTCGGGCTGGCCGGCGAGGAGCAGCCGCAGCACGGCGGTGCCGAGGCGCTGCTCGGCGGCGGAGAACGCGCTGGAGCGCTCGGTGACGAGGGTGAGGAGGGAGACGGCGGCGTGCACGGCGTAGCGCTCGGCGGGGCCCAGCTTGCCGTCGGTCCCGACGGCGAGGACGCCGCAGCAGCGGCGGCCGGAGCCGAGGGACTGCAGCTCGACGCGGTCCTCCGCCGGTCCGGCGGCGTCCCGCGCCGGGCGGTCGGGGGCGTGGCCCGCCCCACGGGCGGCATCGCCGGCCCGGCCGGGAGGAGCGTCGGCCGCGGCCTCCGGCGCCGCACCTGCGGCACCGTCCGATGCCGCCCCGTCCGCCGGCGTCCCTTCCACCACCGCTCCTTCCGCCACCGCTCCTTCCGCCACTGCTCCTTCCGCCGCCGTCCCCTCCGCTACGGCCCCTCCGCCGCCCGCGTCCGCCGGCCCGGCCGGCTCCGCGTCCGCCGGCTCCTCGGCCCGTACGCCCGCCACCACCGCGCTCGCCGGCGCGGGCCGCCGGCGCAGCCGCGCCACGTCGCCCTTCAGCGCCTCCGCCCGCGCCGCCGCCCCGGCCGGGGAGACCGCGAGCACCTCCCCCGCCGTGTCGTACAGCGCCGCCCAGCCGCGGACGTGCGCCGCGAGCCGGCTGACGACCGTCGCCGGTCCCTCCGCGCCCAGCGCCGCCCTGGTCAGGTCGCGCTGCGCCTCGAAGCCGCGGGTCAGCGACCGGTACTGGTCGGCGGCGATGGCCGCGGAGACCACCTTGGAGATGGCGATGAACGGCGTCGTCCGCGGCACCTCCAGCAGCGGCACCCGCGCCTCCCTGGCCGCCGCGAGCAGCGCCTCCGGCACGGTCTCGACGTTCACGCCGACGCCGAAGCCCACCCCGACCACCCCGGCGTCCGCGAGCCGCCGCATGTAGCGGCGCATGGCCTCGGCGTCCTCGACGTCGAGCTTGAGCGCGGTCGTGAGGATCAGCTCGCCGCCTTCGAGGTACGGCACGGGGTCTATCAACTCACTGGTCTGCGCCCAGCGCACGGCCACGTCCAGCTCGTCCGCGCCGGTGAGGACGGAGAGCTTGAGGGTGGGATGGCGGACGAGCGAGGCGAGCGTGGGCATGGCACCTTCTGGCTGCTGCGGCGGCCGGGGCCGCCATGCTGTTCGTGACCGTCTGCGCGACCGCCCAGGCCGGACCGGTCCGCTGCGTACGCGACCGGTCCCGACCGCCCCCGTCCGGCCCCGGTGGGCCCGCAGGCCCTCCGGAGTCCGGCGATCCGCACCGTCCTCCGACCGTCGCGGAGGTATCCGACCGCTTTCAGACTGTCGCTGTGCTTACGCCGCTCCGTATGAACGGCTGTTGCCATTGTGCCTCAGTGGTGCAAGTCGACCAGCACCGGAGGCGTCCGCTCGCCGTCCACGGTCGTCACGGAGAGCACCGCGTGCCCGGGCGGCAGCGTGTTCGCCAGCTCCGAGGCCGACCAGCGCTCCCGCTCCACGGTGCGCACCGTCACCGAGCGGCTCATGGCTTTCGTACCCGTGAAGACCTGCCGTACCCACCTCAGCAGCTTCCGGATGAGACCGCCGGAGACATCCGGGACATGCGTGACGTCCTCCGCCTCCACCCACTCCGCGCCCCACGCCTCCGCGAAGTGCCGGCCGTCCCAGGTGCTGACGCCGGTGAGCGCCATCCGGCAGCCGACCGCGGCCAGCAGCGGCCCGCGCACCGGCTCCGCGACGTCGTCGAGCCCGCGCAGCCCGAGGATCACGCCGGCGTGCGCGGCGCGCAGCCTCCCGATGGCCCGTACGGACTCGGGGCTGGCGGTGCGGGCGGCGTCGTCGAGGACGAGGGCGGCGAAGAGGGAGCGGTCGGAGCGGGCCGGGGCGGCGGCGGTGAACTGGGCGAGGAGGAGCCGGGCTAGCACCCGGGACGCCTCGGCGTGCGTACGCTCCGGCAGCACGATCCGTACCCGCATCGGGTGCTCCAGCGCCCGCATGGAGAACTGGCGGCCGCGGCCGCGGGTGTCGAAGAACCGGGCGAAGACCGGGCGGTCGAGCACGGCGAGCCGGCCGGCGAGGAGGGCGCCGACGTCGCCGGGGCGGGAGAGCTGGCGCTCGCGGGCGTCGAGCTCGCGGAGGGCGGCGACGGCGCGGTCGGCGGCGAAGGGGTCGGCACCGTCCTCGGGCATGCCCTCCGCGACGGCGGTGCAGTCGCGCCGCAGGGCGGCGAGGGCGGCACGGTCGCCGTCGAGGAGGCCGCGCAGCTCGGCGACGCCGGGGAAAGTGCCGTACGCCGACTGGTAGGCACCGATGAGCTGGCCGAGGGCGGTGACGGCGGGCCGGGCGTGCGCCCAGTCGGCCTCGTCGCCGCCGAGCAGGGCCTCGGCGAGGAGGGCGGCGGCCTCGTCGGGGTCGGCGGTGCCGCCGTAGAGGTCGAGGTCGTGGGGGGAGGAGGGGTCGGCGATGCGGATGACGACGTCGTACGCGTCGTCGTCGCCGAGCGGGGCGCCGGCCGCCCCGACGACGACGACCGCGGCCTGCCCGGCGAGCGCCTGGAGGCAGAGCAGCTCGGCGACGGGTCCGGTGACGCGGTCGCTGACCACGTTGCCCGCGGGGCCGACGGCGAGTAATCCGGTGCCGAGGAGGGCGGGTTCGAGGGCGATGCCGCCGCCGCGGTAGGCGTAGGGGTTGCGCTTGTCGTCGGGGGCGGCGCCGATGCGGACCTGGCCGGTGACGAGGTCGTGCCGGTACGCGCGGCGGCCGATGTCGCGGAGCCCGGAGGGGTGCGGGCAGGCGGCGGGGCCGTCGCGCCGTACGGAGTCGGCGAAGGCCCGCAGCCGCTCGGGCCGGGCCCGTACGGACTCCCAGGCCCGCGCTATCCGCGCCAGATCGACGTCGTTCATCCCCCCACCCCGGGCGGCCCCCCCGAGCACCTCGGCCTCCCCCACCAACCCGGCAGCCCGCAACTCGGGCCACACCACGGGATCCTCGGCTTCGGCGTCCTCCTGGGTCGGGTCGGGCTGCTGAGCACTGAGGGCGGGCTCCAGGAAGCGGGTCCACACCTCGCGCCACCGCCCGATGCGGCCGAAGACGTACACGAGCAACAGGATGAACAGGCCGTAGTAGAGGTAACCCGCGGCGACCATGGCGCCCGTGTCCCGCCAGGCGTCCAGGGTGACCCAGTCGAGCGGCCAGAGCCAGATGGTGATGACGCCGTTCCAGCAGAGCGACCACACGATCAACCCGCTGATCAGCGCGAGCGCGGCGCCGCCGAGCAGTTGCCGGTCGGACATCCGGTCCGCCTCGTCAGGCGGCCTGGGCACGTGCCCGAACCGCCAGATCCCCGGCCCCGCCTCCGGCCGCGGCGTGCGCATCCAGCGGACGAACGGGTTCTCCCACGCCTCGGTCCCGCCCTGCCCGGCTCCGGCCGCCGCGCCCGGCGCCGCTCCCCGGGACTGTGGCGGCACCGCAGGGCCGATGGGCGGCTGCGTGGGCCGCGCGGGACGCCAGGGCCGATCCCCGTGCTCCGGTCCCGACTTCCGCGGCCCGCGTCGGCCGTCCTCGCCCATGTTCTGCTCTTCCTTCCGCTGGTCCGGCCCCCGTTGCGGAGCCGGGCCCGATCCTGCGTTCCTGCGCCCCGTCACCGCCGGCCGGCAACTCGGCACCGTCCCGCCCAACTTAGCGCGTGCCGCCCACCGACCCGGTGCCCGTCCGCGGCACGCGTCAACCACCCCCGTACGCCCACCCGCACCCCCGGGAGTCACATATCCGCGCCCCGCATCGTCCTGAGGGCATGAGAAACACCACCTCCGGGGCACCACGCCCGTCGACCGCCCAGGCCAGCCCGCGAAGGAGGCGGTGAGCGTGCCGCACGACGACGATCTCGCCCGGGCCTTCGAGCACGAGCGGCCCCGGCTGCTGCGGGTCGCGTACTCCACCACCGGCTCCCTCGCCGAGGCCGAGGACTGCGTGCAGGAGTCCTGGCTGCGGCTGCGCCGCGTGCCGGATCCCGGAGCGATACGCGACCTGCGCGGCTGGCTCACCACGGTCGTCGGCCGGCTCGCGCTCGACGCGCTCGGCAGCGCCCGCGCCCGGCGCGAGCGGTACGTGGGCACCTGGCTGCCCGAGCCGCTCGTGGAGCCGGCCGGGACCGTCCGCCCCGCCGACCCGGCGGAGCAGGTGACGCTCGACGAGTCGGTGAGCATGGCGCTGCTCGTCGTGCTGGACGAGCTCTCGCCCGCGCAGCGCACCGCCTTCCTCCTCCACGACGTCTTCGGCCTGCCCTTCACCCAGGTCGCCGAGGTCGTCGGCCGCACCCCGGCCGCCGTGCGCCAACTCGCCTCCCGCGCCCGGCGGCACGTGGAGCGGAGCCGCCCGCACGAGCCCGCGCCGCGGGCGGAGCAGTGGCGGCTGGTGCGCGCGTTCGCCGCCGCCTGCCAGGAGGGCGATCTGGAGGGGCTGGTGCGGCTGCTCGATCCGGAGGTGGCGTGGCGCGGGGACGGCGGCGGGCTGGTCTCGTCGCTGCCGGGGGTGGTGCGGGGCGCGGAGCAGGTGGCGCGCGGGCTGGTCGCGTTCGGCGGCGGGCGGCTGCCGCCCGGCACGATGCGCGTGGTCACCGTCAACGGGGCCGCCGGGCTGGTGCTGTACGGGCCGGAGGGGGACGTGTCGGTGGCGGCGTTCACGGTGGACGGGGGGCGGATCACGGCCATCGACGTGCAGCGCAATCCGGAGAAGCTGACGTCGGTCCGCTTCCCGGAGGGCTAGGGCGGGCCCGAACCGAGGGCTGCGGGACAGGGTGCGGGCCGTACGCGTCCGCGGGCGTCGCGGTGGGTGCGCCCGGCGCCCCCGTCCGTACGCCGTACGCCCGCCCCCCACTCCGCCGTACGCCCGCGCCCCGCCCGCCGCGCACACCCGCGTTTCCGCAGCTCACCCGCCCCCTGTCCACCGTGGACAAAGCGACACGGCAGACCGCTCCCCCGCGTAGCATGCCCCCACCCCGCGCCCGGCCCTAGCCTGCGAGGGAGAGCATCGTCGTCCGGACCCGGAGGAGATCCCCCATGACCAGCGCTTCCGCCACCGCAGGCGCCGCGCTCCCCCAGGAGCGGCGGCTTGTCACCCCGATCCCGGGGCCGAAGTCCCAGGAGCTGATGGCGCGCAAGAACGGCGCCGTGGCGCAGGGCGTGGGCACGGTGATGCCCGTCTTCGCCGCCCGCGCCTCCGGCGGTGTCGTCGAGGACGTCGACGGCAACCGGTTCATCGACTTCGGCGCCGGCATCGCCGTCACCTCCGTCGGCAACAGCGCCGAGGCCGTCGTCCGCCGCGCGTCCGCGCAGTTGGCCGACTTCACGCACACCTGCATGATGGTCACGCCCTACGAAGGCTACGTGGAGGTCTGCGAGCAGCTCGCCGAGCTGACCCCCGGGGACCACGCCAAGAAGTCGGCGCTCTTCAACTCCGGAGCCGAGGCCGTGGAGAACGCCGTCAAGATCGCCCGTTCGTACACCGGCCGCCAGGCCGTCGTCGTCTTCGACCACGGCTACCACGGGCGGACGAACCTCACCATGGCGCTCACCGCCAAGGACATGCCGTACAAGCACGGCTTCGGCCCCTTCGCGCCGGAGATCTACCGCGTGCCCGTCGCCTACCCCTACCGCTGGCTGACCGGCCCCGAGAACTGCGCCGAGGAGGCCGCGGCGCAGGCCGTCGACCTGATCACCAAGCAGGTCGGCGCTTCGAGCGTGGCGGCCATCGTCATCGAGCCGATCCTCGGCGAGGGCGGCTTCATCGTGCCGGCGCCCGGCTTCCTCCCGCGGATCGCGCAGTTCGCGAAGGACAACGGCATCGTCTTCGTCGCCGACGAGATCCAGTCCGGCTTCTGCCGTACGGGCCAGTGGTTCGCCTCCGAGGCGGAGGGCGTCGTCCCCGACCTCGTCACCACCGCCAAGGGCATCGCCGGCGGGCTGCCGCTGGCCGCGGTCACCGGCCGCGCGGAGATGATGGACGCCCCGCACGTCGGCGGTCTCGGCGGCACGTACGGCGGCAACCCGGTGGCGTGCGCCGCCGCGCTCGGCGCTATCGAGACGATGCGCGAGCTGGACCTGAACGCGAAGGCCCGGCGCATCGAGGAGATCATGAAGGCCCGGCTGCTTGAGCTGCAGGGCAAGTACGACGCCATCGGCGACGTCCGCGGCCGGGGTGCGATGCTGGCCATCGAGCTGGTCAAGCCGGGGACGAAGGACCCCGACCCGCAGCTCACGGCGGCGCTGGCCAAGACGTGCCACGGGGAGGGGCTGCTGGTGCTGACCACCGGGACGTACGGGAACGTGATGCGCTTCCTGCCGCCGCTGGTGATCGGCGAGGACCTGCTGGCCGAAGGGCTGGACATTCTGGAAGGGGCGCTCTCGCGGAACGCGTGAGGCAGGCGGTACGGGTACGGCGCGCCCCGCGCCGGCCGGCGGCGCGGGGTGCGGAACGGGCACAGGAGCCGGCGCAGAAGCAGGCGCGAGCGCAGGGGCTGGAGCCGGCGCAGGCGCCGCCGCTACGGCGGTGGGCGGTCGCGGCGTGGGCCGTCCTCGGCTGCGCCGTGCTGTACGGGCTGCTGGCCTGGCAGGTCGCGGTGGACGGGCCGGTGCGCGAGCTGGACGAGCGCACCGGCCCCGCGCTGTCGCGGCACGCCCCGCCGGGCGCGGAGCTCCTGGCCGACCTGGGCGGGGTGGGGGTGGCGCTGCCGGTGCTGGCGGCGGCGATGCTCTACGCGGTGTGGCGCACGCCGGTACGCGCCGGGGCGGCGCCCGGCGGCGCGGGATGTACCGCGACCGCCCCCGCGCGCCACGGGCCCCTTCGCCCCCTTGACCGCCTGCACCCCCTTCGTCTCCTGCATCCCCTTCACCGCCGCGTCCCGGCCGCCGTCCAGGTCCCGCTGCTCGCGGGGGCCGCCGCCTTCGCCGTGCTGCCCGCCGTCGTCCTGCCGCTGAAGTCCGCGCAGGCCCGGCCGGGTCCCAAGGGCCCGCTCGCCGACGACTACGCCGGCTTCTTCCCCTCCGGCCACTCCACCACCGCGGCCGTCGCGTACGGCGCCGTCGTGCTGCTCCTGCTGCCCCTGCTCCGCTCCCGCACCGCCCGGCGGCTGCTGGCGGCCGCGGCCGGGGCGGTCGTGCTCGGGGTCGGGGCGGGGCTGGTGTGGCGGGAGTACCACTGGCCGCTGGACGTGGTGGCGGGGTGGTGTGTGGCGGGGGTGCTGCTCGCCGGGTGCCGGTACGGAGCCGCCCGGCTCACGGCGTACGCCGCGGCCCGCGTCGTTCCCCGGCCACCGGACCACCCCCGCCGCCCGTAGCACCGGCGGGACCCGCGGGCCCCGCCCCGCCGGGACCGCCCGCGAGGTGCGCGGCCGCCTCGTGCATCGCCAGCTCCAGCACCACCGGATCCGTCAGCCGCCCGCTGCCGTCCGGCGGCACCAGCCACCGCACCGCGCCGGTCGACCGCCCCGGGTAGGGCACCACGATCCACGTCCCGTGCCCCGCGCTCCGTACGCCCGTACCGACCGACCCACCGATCCGCCGTCCCCGGCGGCACGAAGAACCCGACCCGCGCGTCCGTCATGTCCGCGAGCACCGGGCCCGGCGGGCCGGTGATCCGGGCGATCACGTCGAGCGCCGGCCGCCCCAGCTCCCCCGGCAGGATCAGCACGTCCCACAGCCGCCCGGCGGGCAGCCGCGCCACCCCCAGCGGGTTGCGCTCCCACTCCCACTTGCAGATCTCGGGTTCGGACGCCGCCGAGACCAGCCACTCCACCGCGGATTCCGCTCCCGCACCAGTCATCACGCCCGTCTCCCGTCTCCCCTCGCACCGGTCCTGCTAGACCGGCTGTCAACTGGGGAGAGGGCAGGGCCGGAGCTCTCATGCGGCTTTACGGAAACGGCTCAAGTGGTGTGGATCACAACGGTCAGCAGGGGCGCACGCCGGAGCGCGCCGCGGGGTGCGTGGTGCGTGGTGCGTCAGGCGGACTGTTCGTCGCCAGTGCCGTCGAAGTCCGTCCACCAGTACGCGTACTCGTACGGCCCGCCCGGCGAGACCTCGAACTCGATGTCGTCCGGCCCGTCTTCCAGTACGAAGTGGTAGACGGCCGTGACGGACCGGTCCTCGCCGAGGGCCAGGGGCAGGGCGTCACCGAACGCCTGCTCCAGGTTCCCTCCGTCGGAGCCGATGGGGTACGCGTTCACCTCGCTGCTCGCCAGGGCCACCATCTCGCCGGTGCGGTTGTCGATCCGCACGCGCACCTGGAGCAGGTCGCCCCCGGTGCGACGCGCGTCGAGGGTCACCTCCAGGCCGTCGTCGTACGTGACGGTCTCGCCGGCCTCGACCGCGCTGTCCGTCTCGGGCGAGACGGGGGCGAACCAGTCGACCGCCAGGACGACGAGCAGGATGCTCATGCCGATACCGACGACCGCCGCCACACCGCCGAGCCAGATGCCCGACAGACCCGACCCCCTGTTGCGCGCCTCGCCGCGCCGCACCCGGCGGAGGGTGACGATGCCGAACCCGATGGCGAGGCCGCCGAGGATGACGGCGAGCGGGCTGAGGAGGAGCGTGAAGGAGAGCACGGCGCCGACGACGCCGAGGATCATCGCCGCGACCCCGGAGCCGTTGCGCGGCCCGGCGGGCGGCACCCAGGCGTAGGGCCCGGGGAGGTAGGGCTTCGGGCCGTACGGACCGGGGCCGGGACCCGGCCGCGGCCGCTGCCACCCGGGCGCGAGGGGCACGGGCGGACCGCCGTCGGGCGAGGGGAGCAGGTCGGCGCCCGGGGCCGCCGGGAGGTCCTTCCCTCCGCCGGCCGCGGGGTCCGCGGGGCCGGCGGCCTGACCGTCCGTCACCCCCGCGCCCCGGTCCCCCTCCGGGTCCTGCTGCGCAGGCGCACCGAGGTCCGCACCGGCGCCGGCGGAACCGTCCGCACCGGCGTCCGCAGGCGCGGCCGCGTCCCCGCCCGCCTCCGTGCCCGCCGCGGCGGGCACCCCGGCGGGATCCGCCGCCTCCCGGCCCGTCTCCACGCGGAGCGCACCTCGCCCCGCCGCGTCGTCCCGCCGGTCCGTATCCATGGGCTCAACTGTACGAGCCGCCCGTAACCCCCCGGACCGGCTCACCCGGCGCCGCCGCCCGGCCAGGACAGCGTCCCCGACCGCTCCGCCATGACCTGCACGCGCTGCCCGTCCCGCCGCTCCGCGGGCTTCTCCTCCTCGTCGTCGTCCCCGGAGAAGATCACGCCCGTCAGCGTCAGCACGATGACCGCCGCCGCGACCGCGAAGGCCACCGCGCCCGTGGCGATGCCGATGACCGCGTTGCGCCCGGCGGCCGCGCCTTCGCGCCGCGCGCGGCTCCGCGCGACCAGGCCGAGCACCAGCGCCGCCGGGCCCAGCAGCACCGAGAGGACGATGCCGTAGACCGTGGGCAGGAGCGTGACGCCGACGATGCCGCACACCATCGCCTTCGTGCCCAGTCCGGCCGCTCCCTGTCGCGCCCCGGCCGCGGCCGGGGCGGGTGGACTGCTCGCCGCCATGTGCGCTCCCTCCGCTGCCCTCGCGCACCGCGCGCACGCGCGTTCGCACATGCTACGGAGCCGGGGCGGCGCCGTCAGTCCGTTGGCCTACGATGATGCGATGGCCGATCTCGACTCCTTCATCGCCGGTCTGCCCAAGGCCGAGCTCCATGTCCACCACGTGGGCTCCGCGTCGCCCCGCATCGTCGCCGCACTCGCCGCGCGGCACCCGGACTCCGCGGTGCCCGCGGACGCCGCCGCGCTCGCCGAGTTCTTCTCCTTCCGCGACTTCGCCCACTTCATCGAGATCTACCTGTCCGTCGTGGACCTCGTCCGCGACCCCGAAGACGTGCACCTGCTGACGTACGAGATCGCCCGCGACATGGCCCGGCAGCAGATCCGGTACGCGGAGCTGACCGTCACGCCGTACAGCTCCACGAGCCGCGGCATCCCCGACCGCGCCTTCCTCGACGCCCTGGAGGACGCCCGGCGCAGGGCCGAGACCGAGCTGGGCGTCGTGCTGCGCTGGTGCTTCGACATCCCGGGCGAGGCGGGGCTCGCGGCGGCCGAGGAGACCGCGCGGATCGCGATAGACATCGGCTGCGAGGGGCTCGTGGCCTTCGGCCTGGGCGGCCCCGAGATCGGCGTGCCGCGCGGGCAGTTCAAGCCGCACTTCGACCGGGCCATAGCGGCCGGGCTGCGCAGCGTCCCGCACGCGGGCGAGACGACCGGGCCGCAGACGGTCTGGGACGCGGTCACGGAGCTGCGCGCCGAGCGCATCGGGCACGGCACGAGCGCGGCGCAGGACCCGAAGCTGCTGGCGCACCTCGCGGAGGCGGGGATCGCGCTGGAGGTCTGCCCGACGTCCAACATCGCGACGAAGGCGGTGCCTTCGCTGGACGAGCACCCGCTGCGGCAGATCGTGGACGCGGGCGTGACGGTGGCGCTGGGCAGCGACGACCCGCCGATGTTCGGTACGGACCTGAACACGGAGTACGGCGTGGCCGCCCGCCTCCTCGGCCTCGACGAGGCGGGGACGGCGGCGCTGGCGAAGAACTCGGTCACGGCGTCGTTCATGGACCCGGCCGCGAAGGCGGCGCTCACCGCCGAGATCGACGCGTACCTCGCCGCCTGGCCCGCGACCGCCGCCGGCGGCGCTCCCGGGGCCGCGACCCCGCCCGCTCCGTGACGGGCGCCGCCCCCGCCGTGCTGGCGGTCGCCCACCGCGGCGATCCGTACGTCGTCCGCGAGAACACCCTCGGCTCGCTGCGCTCCGCCGTGGCCGCGGGCGCGGACGCGGTGGAGTTCGACGTCCGGCTGACGTGGGACGGCGTGCCGGTGCTGCTGCACGACCGGACGCTGCAGCGGCTGTGGGGACAGGAGGTGAACCTGGCCTCGCTGACGTACGCCGAGGTCCAGGAGCGCTCTGAGGGCGGCATCCCGACGCTGCGCGAGGCGCTGAAGGTCATGGCGGACAGCCCGGGCGTCCGCTCGTTCATCGACCTGCCCGACCCGGCGGCGGCCGAGCACGTCGTCACCGAGGTGCTGGAGTCCGACGCGGCGGCGCGTACGTACTACTGCGGCGGCACCGCGGCGCTGCTCACCATCCGCGCCGCGGACCCCGACGCCGAGATAGCGCTGACGTGCTCCTCGCCCGTCCCGTACCGCGCGGGCCTGCTGCGGCGCCTGCGGCCGCAGTGGCTCAACTACCGCTTCGGCCTCCTCGACGAGGCGACGGTCCGTGAGGACCAGGAGGCGGGCTACAAGGTGTCGTGCTGGACGGTCGACTGGCCGCGCAACTGGCGCCGGCTGACGGCCATGGGCGTCGACGCCATCACCAGCAACCGCATCGCGGCGCTCCGCCGCCACCTGGGCTCCTGAGGGCGGCCCGGCGGGCGTGCGCGGCAACGGCGGGTGGGGCAACGACCTGCGCCCTGACGGCGGGTGCCGCGTGGGAGGGCTCGACTCCCCCGCCACGCGGCTCTCTTCCGCTCCCGTGCGCCGGCTGTCCAGGACGGCGTACGGGCCTCAGCGGCCGGCTTCCGCCGGTACCGGGGTCTCGTCCCGCGCGGGCGGGGGCTCGGGTGCGGCGTCCGGCTCCTCCTGCGCGGCGCCCGCGGCGGGCACGCGGCGGAGCAGGGTCGCCGACAGGACCGCCGCCGCGACCGCCAGCCCCGCGGCGAGCGCCGCCGCCACGTTGAGCCCGCTCGCGAACGCCTCCTTGGCCGGCGCCAGCACCGCGTCGCCCAGTGCCGCCGGCAGGTTCTCCGCCGCGCTCAGCGCGCCCGGCAGGGTGTCGCGGGCGGCGGCGTCCGCGCCCTCGGGGACGCCGGCGGGGACCGCGTCCGCCATCTCGCCGCGGTAGACGGCGGTGCCGACGCTGCCCAGCAGGGCGATGCCGAGGGCCACGCCGAGGTCGCTGGCCGTGCTGTTGACCGCGGACGCGGCGCCCGCCTTCTCCGGCGGGGCGGAGCCGATGACCAGGTTGGTGGCCAGGGCCATCACCGGCGCGATGCCCGGGTAGAGCAGGTAGAAGCCGGTGATCAGCAGCGGCAGCCCGCCCACGCTGTCGACCTGGGTGAGCACCAGGTACCCCGCCACAGACAGCAGGCTGCCCGCCGCGACGACGTACCCCGGCCGCACCCTGCGGGCGATCACCGGCGACAGCATCGAGACGACCACCAGCATCACCGCCGCCGGGAGGATCCACAGCCCCGCCTCCAGCGGCGTCAGCCCCTCGACGAGCTGCAGGTACTGCGTGAAGAGCAGGTACACGCCGCCGAGCGCGACCGCGCTGAGGAGGAAGACGGCCAGCGAGCCGCTGAAGGTGCGGTTGCGGAACAGCCGCATGTCCAGCAGGGGGTCGGTCAGCAGGAGCTGCCGCCGTACGAACACGGTGGACAGCACGACGCCGAGGACGAGCGCGACGATCGCCTCGGCGTTCACGCCGTGCGCGGCCATCTCCTTCACCCCGTAGACGATGGGCAGGATGGTGACCACCGAGAGCGCCACGCTCGGCAGGTCGAGCCGCCCCGGCTGCGGCGCCCGGTACTCGGGCACCAGGAACGGCGCCGCGAGCAGCACGAGACCCATCACCGGCGCGCCCGCCAGCAGGGCGGCGCCCCACCAGAAGTTCTCCAGCAGCAGCCCGCCGACCAGCGGGCCGACGGCCACGCCGACGGACACGGACGCCGCCCACAGGCCGATGGCGGTGGCGCGCTGCTTGGCGTCCTGGAACATGTTGCTGATCAGCGAGAGCGTCGACGGCATCACCGCCGCTGCGCCCAGGCCCATCACGGCGCGCGCCCCGATCAGCGCCTCCGCGCTCGGCGCGAACGCGGCCGCCGCGGACGCCGCACCGAACGCCACGGCGCCGAAGAGGAGGATGCGGCGGCGGCCGATGCGGTCGCCGAGGGTGCCCATGGCGACGAGCAGGCCGGCCATCATGAACCCGTAGATGTCGTTGATCCACAGCAGTTGGCCGCTGCTGGGTTCGAGGTCGGCGGCGATGTCGGGGGTGGCGAGGAACAGCACGGTCATCGTGACGAAGAGCAGGATCGTCGGCGCGAGCAGCACCGCGAGGCCGAGCCACTGCCTGGGGCCCGCGCGCAGCGCGGGGGCCTCCGGGGCGATTGCGGACATGATTCTTCTCGTTTCGGGGTTCGGGGACGGTAGGGATCAGAAGGGGTACGGGGTGCGGGCGCGTGCGGTGCGCAAGGCGCGGGCCCACCAGATGAGTTCGTCGAGCGCGTGGTCGGGGCAGTCGGTCTCGTGGACGGTCAGCGCGTGCGCCTCGGCGAGGTCGGCGCGCAGGGTGCGCAGCGCACGTGCGGTTCCCTCCCCCGCGCGTACGTGCAGCGCCACCGGCCGCGCCTTGAACGCCTCGGCGCACCACACCAGCGCGCGCTGGAGCGGCCCGGCCGAGTGCTGCCCCGCGGGGGACTGCCCTGCGGGCTGCTGCCGGGCCGCGGCCGGGGCCACGACGACGAACCCGTCGGCCGCGTCCAGCCACGGCCGCAGCTCCCGCACGGCGGGCGGCTCCGGCGCGTCGCCGGGCAGCACGCCGGGGCAGGGCTCCGGCAGACAGGCGGCCGCGAGGTCGATGAGGTCGACCTCCAGCCGGGCCCGCCGGCCCGCGAGCCCGGCGAGCCGCCGGGCCTCGGCTCCCGCCGCCCGGCCGGGTCCGAGACCGCCGAGGACGGTCAGCCGCAGCGTGACGTCCGTGCTCATCCGGGGCCTCCTCCCATTCGACGGCGACGACGTGGACCACGGTCGGGCAGAGCGCTCCAGGTCTCCTTCCGATCCGCTTCAGATCCGCTGCGGGTACGGCGGCGGCCTGCGGCGACGGGCGCTGTCGGTGCGCTGGGTTACCGTGAACGCATGCGCTTCGGGGTGCTCGGTCCGCTGGCGGTGTGGACGGCCGGCGGCCAGGCGGTCCGCGTACCGGAGGTGAAGGTCCGCAGCCTCCTGGCCGACCTGCTGATCCACGCCGGCCGCGCCGTGCCCGCCGACCGGCTCGTGGACGACCTGTGGGGCGACAGCCCGCCGGCGAACCCCGCGGGGGCGCTCCAGACCCGCGTCTCCCAGCTGCGCCGCGCGCTGGAGGACGCCGAGCCCGGCGCCCGCGCGCTCGTCGTCTCCCGCCCGCCGGGCTACCTGCTGGACGTCGGCCCCGAGGCCACCGACACCGGCCGCTTCGCCGCCCTGACCGCCGCCGCCCGCCGCGCGGAGGACCCCCGGGCGCGCGCGGCGCTGCTCGCGGACGCGCTCGCGCTGTGGCGGGGCGAGGTGCTGGCGGACTTCGCCGACGAGGAGTTCGCGCGCGCGGAGATCGCCCGGCTCGACGAGCTGCGGCTGACGGCCCTCGAAGAGCAGGCGGAGGCCCGGCTCGAACTCGGCGAGCACGCCCTCCTCGCCGACGAGCTGGGCGACCTCGTCGCCCGCCACCCGCTGCGCGAGCGGCTGCGCGCCGCGCAGTTGCGCGCGCTGTACCGTGCGGGGCGGCAGAGCGAGGCGCTGGCGAGCTACGGCAGGCTGCGCACGCAGCTAGCGGAGGACCTGGGCCTGGACCCGGGCCCTGAGCTGGTCGCGCTGCACCAGTCGATCCTGGAGCAGGACGCGGCGCTCGGCCCGCCGCAGCGGGAGGAGACGGCGGTACGGGGCAATCTGCCGGCGCCGCACGGCGACCTGATCGGCCGCGAGGAGTCGGTGGCGGCGGTCCGGGCGCTGCTGGCCACGGGCCGGCTGGTGACCCTGACGGGCCCCGGCGGGGTGGGCAAGACCCGGCTGGCGCTGGAGACGGCCCGGGGGCTGCCGGGGTCGTTCCCGGACGGCGTGTGGCTGGTGGAGCTGTCGGCGCTGGCACCGCCCCGGCCGGAAGCGGCGCCGGAGGACGTCGCCCCCGACGCCGACAAGGCGGCGGAGGTCGTGGCCGCGGCGCTGGGCGTACGGGACGAGACCGCCGGCGGCGGCCTGCTGACCGGCGCGGGCGGCACGCCCCCCGCGGAGCGGCTGGCCGAGGCGCTGCGGACGAAGCGGGTGCTGCTGGTCCTCGACAACTGCGAGCACGTCGTCGACGCGGTCGCCGCCCTCTGCGCCCGGCTGCTCGCGGCGGCGCCGGGCGTGCACGTGCTGGCGACGGGCCAGGAGCCGCTGGGCGTCGGCGGCGAACACCTGTGGCCGGTGGCGCCGTTGGACGTACCGCCGCCGGCGACCGGCGCGCCCGCCGCGCCCGCGGCCGGGGCGGACGGCGCGGCACCCGGCCTCGCCGCGCTCCGCGCCTCCGGGGCCGTGCGGCTCTTCGCCGCGCGGGCCGCCGCCGTCGCCCCCGGCTTCGCCGTCGACGCGGGCAACGCCGCCGCCGTCGCGACCGTCTGCCGCCGGCTCGACGGCATCCCCCTCGCACTGGAGCTGGCCGCCACCCGCGTACGGGCCCTCGGCGTGCACGAGTTGGCCGCCCGGCTGGACGACCGGTTCCGGCTGCTGTCCGCGGGACCGCGCGACGCACCCGCCCGGCAGCGCACCCTGCGGGCGATGCTCGACTGGAGCTGGGAGCTCCTCACCGGCCCCGAGCAGGCCGTGCTCCGCCGCCTCTCCCTGCACGCGGACGGCTGCACGCTGGGCGCCGCCGAGGCGGTCTGCGCGGGCGGCGGCATCGCCGAGGACGACGTGCTCGGCCTCCTCGCCCGCCTCGTCGACCGCTCGCTGGTCATGACCACCCCGGGCGACGGCGTGGCCCCCGCGCGCTACCACCTGCTGGAGTCGGTCGCCGCCTACGGCCACGAAAAGCTCTGCGAGGCCGGCGAGTTCACCTCCGTCCGCCACCGGCACGCCGCGTACTACGCCTCCCTCGCCGCCGAGGCCGAGCCCCAGTTGCGCGGCCCCGCCCAGCGCCAGTGGCTGCTGCGCCTCGACGCCGAGTCCGCCAACATGCGCGCGGCGCTGGAGGACGCGGTGCGTACCGGCGCCGCGGCCACGGCGCTCGGCCTGGCCTGCGACCTGGCGTGGTACTGGGTGCTGCGCGGCCGCCTCGGCGAGGGCCGCCGCTTCCTCACCACCGCCCTGGCCACCCCCCCGACGGCCGACGACGCACGTCCCGCGGCCGACGCGGAGAGGGAGCGCGCGGCCCGTACCACCGCCCTCACCTGGCGCGCCGCCATGACCCTCCGCCTCGGCGAGACCCTCGCCCCCGACGCCCTGCCCGCCGTCCGCCCGGCACCCCCCGCCACCCTCCCCGAACTGGCCGCCGGCGCCCGCGCCGACGCCTTCCTCGGCCTCACCCGGCTCGGCCTCGGCCCGCTGCCCGGCGGCGGCGACCCGCTGGCCCGCGCCGAGGAGGTCTTCCGCGCGCTCGGCGACCAGTGGGGCACCGCCGCGGTGTCCAGCACCCTCGCCCGGCAGGCGGTGCTCCGCGGCGACCTGCCGGCGCTCGCGGAGTACGGGGAGCGCAGCATGGCGCTCTTCGCCGGACTCGGCGACCGCTGGGGCCAGTTGCACGCGACGTACGCCCTCGGCACCTACGCGGAGATCACCGGCGACTACGCGCAGGCCGCCCGGCTGCACCGCGAGGGCCTGCGGATGGCCGAGGACCTGGGGCTGTGGTCGGAGGTGTCGGACAAGCTGTCGATGCTGGGCCGGGTCGCGCTGCTCACGGGGGACGTCGCGCAGGCCGACGACCTGCACGGCCGGGCCGCGCGGCTGGCCGCGGAGCAGGGGTACGTGGTGGGCGAGGAGTTCGCGGGCATCGGCCTGGCGCTGGGCGCCCGCCGGCAGGGCCGGCTGGCGGAGGCGGAAGCGCATCTGCGTCGCTGGCTGGACTGGGACCGGGAGATCGAGTCGGACGTGGGCACGGCCCTGATCCTCGCCGAGCTGGGCTTCGTCGCGGAGCTGGCGGGAGACGCGGAGCAGGCCCGCGCCCACCACCGCGAGGGCCTGGCCTCCGCCCGCCCCACCGGCGACCCCCGCGCCCTCGCCCTGGCGCTGGAGGGCCTGGCCGGCGCGGAGTCCCTGGCCGGCGACGCCACGGCGGCCGCCCGCCTCCTCGGCAAGGCAGAGGCCCTCCGCGCCTCCGCGGGCGCCCCCCTCCCCGAAGCCGAACGCGTCGACACCGATCGCATCACGGCCCGCCTCCGCACGAGGCTGCCCCCGCCGGACCTCGAAGCGGAGCTGGCGAAGGGCAGAACGGCAGCCTGGGAAGACCTGCCGACCGGGGAGGTGTGGGCGGACGAGCCGCCGGGCGAACCGGGGAGGCCCGCGCCTTCGACGTCCCCGGGTCAGCCGCCTTCGCGGAGGGACCAGGGGGAGCCGTAGGACGTGAGGAGGTCCAGGAAGGGGCGGGGCGGGAGGGCTTCCGGGCCCAGGACGCCCGCCGCGGTCCACTCTCCGGTGGCGAGGAGTTCCAGGGCTATCACCGGGTTGATGCCCGTCTGCCAGACGACCGCCTGGACGCCGTCGAGGGCCATCGTCTCCTCGTTGTCCGCCACGTGGTGGAGATACACCTCCCGCGGCCCGCCGTCCTTCGTGCCGCGGATCCACGTCCCCGCGCAGGTCTTGCCGCGCATCCGGGAGCCCAGGGTCGCCGGGTCCGGGAGGCACGCGGCGACGACGTCGCGCGGCGAGACCTTCGCGTCGCCGACCGCGACCGGGGCGGTGCGGTCCAGGCCCAGCTTGTGCAGGGTCTTGAGAACGTCGATGAACTCCTCCCCCAGCCCGTACTTGAAGGTGACCCGCTGCGCGTCTATCCAGCGCGGCACGAGCAGCACCTCCTCGTGCTCGACGTTGACGCACTCCACCGGACCGATGCCCGCCGGGAAGTCGAAGACCTCCGGTTCGCTGAAGGGCTCGGTGGTGTGCCAGCCGCGGCCGGCGTCCCAGATGACGGGCGGGTTGAGGCACTCCTCGATCGTCGTCCAGATGGAGAACGACGGCGCGAAGTCGTAGCCGTCCACGGTGAGGTTCGCGCCGTCGCGTACGCCTATCTCCTCGACGGTGTCGAAGAGTTCGTCGGCGGCGTAGCGCGCGAAGACGTCGGAGAGGCCGGGTTCGACGCCCATGCCGACGAGCGCGAGGCGGCCGGAGGTCGCCCAGCGGTCCGCGGCGGCGAACTGCTCGTCGCCGAGCTTCACGCCGCACTCCTCGTACGGGCGGACGGGATGCGGGCGGGACAGGGACATCGCCATGTCGACATAGGTGGCGGCGGTGTCGTACGCGGCCTCGAAGAGCGGCATGACGAAGCGCGGGTCGGTGGCGTTGAGGAGCGCGTCGCAGCGGTGGGTACGCAGCAGGGCGGCCACCGCCGTACGGTCCCCGGCGTCCACCCGGGCCGCGGTGAACCGGGCGCCGGAGGGCCCCGGGTGGGCGGCCCGTACGTGGGCGACCGCGGCCTCCGCCCGGCCGGGGTCGTGGTCCGCGACGACCATCGCCTCGAAGAAGTCGCGGCGCGCCGCGATCCGGGTGATCGCCGTGCCGACGCCGCCCGCGCCCACCAGCAAGATGCGCATCTGCCCACTCCCTGCATCCGTCAACTGTCGAAGCCCATGCCCATGCGGTCCAGCGCCCTGAGCCACAGGTTCCGCCGCCCGCCGCCCGCGTCGGCCCGCGCCAGCGACCACCGCGTCAGCCCGATGCCCGCCCACGCCAGCGGCTCCGGCGGGAACGGCAGGGGCTTGCTGCGCACCATCCGCAGCTCCGTACGCTCCGTGCGCTCCCCCGCGAGGAGGTCGAGCATCACCTCGGCGCCGAAGCGGCTGGCGCCGACGCCGAGTCCGGTGTAGCCGGCGGCGTACGCGACGCGGCCGGCGTGGGCCGTGCCGAAGAAGGCGGCGAAGCGGGAGCAGGTGTCGATGGCACCGCCCCAGCGGTGAGTGAAACGGACGTCCGCGAGCTGCGGGAAGCAGCGGTGGAAGTGGCGGGCGAGCTTCAGATGGGTCTCGGGGCGCTGGTCGTACTCGGTGCGCACCGCGCCGCCGAAGTGGTGCACGGCGTCGTAGCCGCCCCACAGGATGCGGTGGTCGGCGGTGATGCGGAAGTAGTGGAACTGGTTGGCGCTGTCGGCGAGCCCCTGGCGGCGGTGCCAGCGCACGGCGTCGCGCTGCGCGGCGGACAGCGGCTCGGTCATGAGCGCGTAGTCGTAGACGGGGGTGAGGTAGGGGCGGACCCGGCGGACCAGGTTCGGGAAGGCGTTGGTGCCGAGCGCGACGTGCGGCGCGCGCACCCGCCCGTACGGGGTGCGCACCTCCATCGCGCCGCCGCGCCCCCGCACGCCCGGGGCCCCCGCGGAGCGGAACGCCCCGCCCCCGCCGCCTCCTCCGCCGGCGGGGGTGAGGGCGAGACCCGGGGTGTGTTCGTAGATCCGTACGCCCGCCTCCCGGCAGGCCCGTTTGAGGCCCCAGGCCAGCCGTGCCGGGTGGACCATGGCGACGCCGTCGCGGTCCCAGAGCCCGCCGAGGAACGTCGGCGAGTCGACCTCGGCGCGGACCGCGTCCCGGTCCATGAGCAGCAGCCCCTCGCCGAGCCCGCGGCGCGTCGCCTCCTCGGCGAACTCGCTCAGCTCATCGAGCTGGTACGGCTCGGTGGCCACCGTGATCTCGCCGGTGCGCCGGAAGTCGCAGTCGATGCCGTACCGGTCGACGGCCGCGCCGATCGCGTCCAGGTTCTCCGCGCCCAGCCTCTCCAGCGTGCCGATCTCCTCGGGCCAGCGCTCCAGGCCGTTGCCGAGGCCGTGGGTGAGCGACGCGGCGCAGAAGCCGCCGTTGCGCCCGGAGGCGGCCCAGCCGCACTCGGCGGCCTCGATGAGGACGACGTCGCGGCCGGGGCCGCGCTCCTTGGCCAGCAGCGCCGTCCACAGGCCGCTGTAGCCGCCGCCGACGACGAGCAGGTCGGCCTCCTCGGCGCCGGTGAGCGCGGGCAGCGCCGCGGGCCGTTCCGGGTCGTCGAGCCAGTACGGCCGCGGGGCGGCCGGCGCCAGGGAGCGTGCGGGGTCCGTCATGCCCGCGACCTCCGCCGGGCCCCGACGACCTGCCCGGCCACGACCAGCGCCAGCGCGGCCACGAACATCGCCGTGCCGATGACGTTCACCTGCACCGGGATGCCGCGCTGCGACGCGCCCCAGACGTACATGGGGAACGTGACCGTGGAGGGTCCCGCGTTGAACTGCGTGATGATGAAGTCGTCCAGCGAGATCGCGAAGCTCAGCATCGCACCGGCCGCGATCCCCGGCGCCGCCAGCGGCAGCGTGACCCGCAGGAAGGTCTGCAGCGGCCCCGCGTACAGGTCCCGGGCGGCCTCCTCCAGCTTCGGGTCCATGCTCGCCACCCGCGCCTTGACCGCGACGACGACGAAGCTGAGGCAGAACATGATGTGCGCGATGAGGATCGTCGTCACGCCGAACTCGACCCGCATGTTGAGGAACAGGGTGCCCAGCGAGGCGGCCATGACGACCTCGGGCATCGCCATCGGCAGGAAGATCAGCGAGTTGCCCGCGGCCCGGCCGCGGAAGCGGTGCCGGGCGAGCGCGAAGGCCGCGAGGGTGCCGATGACGGTGGCGGCGACGGTGGCGGCGAGCGCGATCCGCAGGCTGAGGCCGACGGAGTCGCACATGCCGGCGACGCCGCAGGGGTCGGTCCAGGCATCGGTGGAGAAGGACTGCCAGGTGTAGTTGTAGCGGCCCGCGGGGTCGTTGAAGGAGAAGACCAGCACGACGACGTTGGGCAGCAGCAGGTAGACCAGCGCGAGGGTGCCGGCGATGACGACGAGGTGGCGGCGGATCCAGCGCATCAGACCAGCTCCTCGGTGCCGGCCCGGCGGATGTAGACGGTCACCATGATCAGGATGGCGGCCATCAGCAGGAACGACATCGCCGCGGCGGTCGGGTAGTCGAGCACGTTGAGGAACTGTTTCTGGATGGCGTTGCCGACCATCTGCTCCTTCGGCGAGCCGAGGAGCTGGGCGTTGATGTAGTCGCCGGAGGCGGGGATGAACGTCAGCAGCGTGCCGGCGACGACGCCGGGCATCGACAGCGGGAAGGTCACCCGGCGGAAGACGGTCAGCGGCCGGGCGTAGAGGTCCTGCGCGGCCTCGTGCAGGCCCGGGTCGATGCGCTCCAGCGAGGTGTACAGCGGCAGGATCATGAACGGCAGGAAGTTGTACGTCAGTCCGCACACGACCGCCAGCGGGGTGGCGAGCAGCCGGTCGTCGGTGGTCAGGCCGAGGGTCGCGGTGACGTCGAGGACGTGCAGGGTGTCCAGGGCGCCCACCAGCGGGCCGTTGTCGGAGAGGATCGTCTTCCAGGCCAGCGTCCGGATGAGGAAGCTGGTGAAGAAGGGGGCGATGACGAGGACGAGGAGCACGCCCCGCCAGCGCCCGGCGCGGAAGGCGATCATGTACGCGAGCGGGTAGCCGATGGCGAGGCAGAGGACGGTGGCCACGGCGGCGTAGCCGAAGGAGCGGGCGAAGTGCTCGGCGTACTGGTCGAGCGCGTCGGTGTAGTTGGCCCACCGCCAGGTGACCTCGAAGCCCTCCTCGAAGGAGCCGGACTGCACGGAGGTCGACGCCTGGTAGACCAGCGGTGCGGCGAAGAAGACCAGCAGCCAGAGCGCGGCGGGGAGCAGCAGCCAGTACGGCGTGAGCCGGCGGCGCGGGGGCGGGGGCCCGGGCGCGTCGGGCTTCGCCTCCGGCGGGGCGGCGAGCGCGGTCACAGGGCCTCCTCGCCCGTACCCGCGTCGATGTCCTCGTCGCCGTCGAGCCCGAACGTGTGCGCCGGGTTCCAGTGCAGGACGACCTCCGCGCCCGGTACGAGCCCGGGGTCGCGCTCGACGTTCTGCACGAAGACCGACAGCTCGGGGCAGACGGGGCTGTCGACGACGTACTGGGTGGCGGCGCCGGTGAAGGAGGCGTCGACGACGGTGCCGGGTATCCGGTTACGGCCGTCGGGGACGGTGCCGGCGGCGGCGTCGCGGTGGGTGAGGGAGATCTTCTCCGGCCGCATCCCGGCGAGCACCCGCGTGCCCACGGCGGTGGACCGGGCACGGCAACGGGCCGCGGGCAGCGCCAGCTTGACGTCGCCGGCGGCGGAGAGCAGCAGGTCCGCGCCGGCGGTGCCGGCTATCTCTGCGGCGATCAGGTTGGACTGGCCGAGGAAGTTGGCGACGAAGGAGCTGGCGGGGTCCTCGTACAGCTCGACGGGCGCGCCGAGCTGCTCGACCCGGCCCGCGTTCATCACGGCGATGGTGTCGGCCATGGTCATGGCCTCCTCCTGGTCGTGCGTGACGTGCACGAACGTGATGCCGACCTCCGTCTGGATGCGCTTGAGCTCCAACTGCATCTGCCGGCGCAGCTTCAGGTCGAGCGCGCCCAGCGGCTCGTCGAGCAGCAGCACCTCGGGCCGGTTGACGACCGCGCGGGCCAGCGCCACGCGCTGCTGCTGGCCGCCGGAGAGCTGGTGCGGCTTGCGGCGGGCGAGGTGGCCCAGCTCGACCAGCTCCAGCGTCTGCTGCACGTCCTTGGCCACCGACCGGATGCCGCGGCGCCGCAGCCCGAAGGCGACGTTGTCGCGGACGTCGAGGTGGGGGAAGAGGGCGTAGCTCTGGAAGACGGTGTTGACCTTGCGCCGGTGCGGCGGCAGGGCGGTCACGTCCTCGTCGCCGAGGCGTACGGTGCCGGTGGTGGGCCGCTCCAGGCCGGCGATCATCCGCAGCGTGGTGGTCTTGCCGCAGCCCGAGGCGCCGAGGAGGGCGAAGAACGAGCCCCGGGGGACGGTGAGGTCCAGCGGGTGCACCGCGGTGACGTCGCCGAACCTCTTGCTGATCCCGGTGAGCGTGACGCCCGCCCGCCGCTCCGTCACCGCGCTCACGCCCCGATCACCTTGGACCACTTGTCCTGGTACGCGGTCTCCTTGTCGTCGTTCATCGACATGAAGACCTGGCCTTTGTCGATCATCTGCCGGTCGGGGAAGATCAGCGGGTAGCCGGCGAGCGAGGCGTCGATCTTCTTCATCTCGGCGCGGGCGCCGACGACGGGGCAGATGTAGTTGACCCAGGCCGCCAGCTCGGCGGCGACGTCGGGCCGGTAGTAGTAGTCGATCAGCTTCTCGGCGTTGGTCTTGTGCCGGGCCCTCGCCGGGACGAGCAGGTCGTCGGTGGCGTAGAGGTAGCCCTTCTCCGGGATCACGAACTCGATGTCGTCGGTGTCGAACTGGAGCTGCACGATGTCGCCCGCCCACGCCAGGCAGGCCGCGATGTCGCCCTTGACCAGTTCCTCGGTGTAGTCGTTGCCGGTGAAGCGGCGGAGCTGGTCGCCGTCCACGGCCTTCTGGACCCGGGCGAGGGCGGCGCCGAAGTCGTCGTCGGTGAACTTCGTCGGCGACTTGCCCATGTCGATGAGCGTCATGCCGATGGTGTCCTGCATCTCCGTGAGCAGCGCCACCTTGCCCTTGAGGCTCTCGTCCTCCAGCAACTGCGCGACGGAGGAGACCGCGCGGCCCCCGGTGGCCTTCTTGTTGTACGCGACGACCGTGGCCAGCCCCGCCCACGGCATGGTGAACTGCCGCCCCGGATCGTGCGCGGCGTTGCGGAAGCGCGGTTCGAGGTTGACGTTGGCGTGCGGCAGGTTGCGCGGGTCGAGGCGCTGCGCCCAGCCGTGCCGGATGAGCCGGCCCGCCATGAAGTCCGACAGGCACACCAGGTCGCGGCCGGTGTCCTGGCCGGCGGCGAGCTGCGGCTTGATGCGGCCGAAGAACTCGACGTTGTCGTTGACGTCCTCGGTGTACGTCACGCGGATGCCGCTGCGCTCCTGGAAGCGCTCCAGGGTGGGACGGACGTTCTCGTTCTCGTCGTCGACGTCGATGTACAGCGGCCAGTTGGAGAAGGCCAGCTCCTTCTCCTGCTTCGAGTAGTCCTTGGCGGCGGCGGCTTCGCCGTCCCGGCCGCCGCCGTCGGCGGCGGGGATGCCGCACGCGCCGAGCGCCGGGAGCGCAGCGGCCCCGGCCAGCGCGCCGCCCGCGGCGAGCAGCCGGCGCCTGGACAGGGCGGCCCGGCCGCTGGCCAGGCTGCGCTCCCAGGCCCTCGCTATGGGTTCGGGGAGTGAGGCGAACGGGTCCATGGGGGTCGGCCTTCCTCGGGGACGGGCCAGTGGGCTGCGGGGCGCGTGGTACGTGGTACGGGGTGCGCGGTGCCGGGGCCGGGGCCGGGGCCGGGCGAGCGGTGCGCGGCGGGCGTGCGCGCGGGCGCCGGGCGGCTCAGGGGGTGAACACGGTGCGGTGCCACTCCTTGCGCGCGGTCCCGGTGATGTCCTGCATCACGTGCTTGATCTGGGTGTACTCCTCGAAGGAGTACACGGACATGTCCTTGCCGTAGCCGGAGGCCCGGTAACCCCCGTGCGGCATCTCGCTGATGATCGGGATGTGGTCGTTGAGCCACACGCAGCCGGCCCGGATCTCCCGGGCGGCGCGCGCGGTGCGGTAGACGTCGCGGCTCCAGGCTGAGGCGGCCAGGCCGTAGGGGGTGTCGTTGGCGAGCGCGATGCCCTCGTCGTCGCCGTCGAAGGGCAGCACCGCCAGCACGGGCCCGAAGACCTCGCTCTGCACGATCTCGCTGTCCTGCGCGGCGCCGGTGACGAGGGTGGGTTCGTAGTACGCGCCCGTGCGGTCCGGCGCCCGGCCGCCGGTGACGACGCGGGCGCCGGCGGCGCGGGCCCGGTCGACGAAGGCGGCGACGCGGTCGCGCTGGGCGTACGAGACGAGAGGGCCGAGGTCGGTCGCGGGGTCGAAGGGGTCGCCGAGCCGGACCCGGGCCATGAGCGCGGCGACGCCGTCGACGAAGGCGTCGTACAGCGGGCGCTGGACGTACGCGCGGGTGGCGGCGGTGCAGTCCTGGCCGGTGTTGATGAGCGCCCCGGCGACCGCGCCGTGCACGGCGGCCTCGAGGTCGGCGTCGTCGAAGACGACGAACGGTGCCTTCCCGCCCAGCTCCAGATGGAGCCGCTTCACGCCGGCCCCCGCGGCGGTGGCGAGGGCCGCGACGCGGCGGCCCACGGCGGTGGAGCCGGTGAACGAGGTCATCGCCACGTCCGGGTGCCCGACGAGGTGTTCGCCGGCGTCTGGCCCGGCGCCGCAGACGACGTTGACGACGCCGGCGGGTATCCCGGCGTCGGCGGCGGCCTCGGCGAACATCAGCGAGGTGAGCGGCGTCAGCTCGCTGGGCTTCAGCACGATGGCGTTCCCGGCGGCGACGGCCGGCAGCACCTTCCAGGCGGCCATCTGCAGCGGGTAGTTCCACGGCGCGATGGAGCCGACGACGCCGACGGGCTCGCGGCGGACCGCCGAGGTGTGGTCGGCGCTGTACTCCCCGGCGGCCCTGCCCTCCGGCAGCCGGGCGGCGCCGGCGAAGAACGCGGCGTTGTCGACGGTGCCGGGGACGTCGAACTCCGTGCTGAGCCGGATCGGCTTGCCGCACTGCAGCGACTCGGCGTACGCGAACTCCTCCGCCCGCTCCGCCAGCAGCCCCGCGAGCCGGTGCAGCGCGTCGGAGCGCTCAGCCGGGGTCGAGGCGCCCCAGCCGGGCTGCGCCGCCGCGGCGGCGGCCACGGCGGCGTCGACGTCCGCGGGTCCGGCGAGTTCGTACCGCAGGACCTCCGCGCCGGTGGCCGGGTCCGTGACGGTCTGCACGCGCCCGGACGTGCCGGGGACCAGGCGGCCGGCGACGAACTGCGCGCCGGGGGCGAAGCGTGCCGCCGCTTCGAGGCGAGGGGCCATCGAACCACTCCGGATGTCGTTTCGGCAGGATGTCGTTCCGGCAGGGGGTGATGGCTGATCATGACAGGAGATGCTATATCCGGCAAGGGATTCCGTCGTCTTCATTTGAAGAAGCGACGGAATCAGTCTTCCCAGGTGTCCTCGGCCACCATCGTCCAGTCCAGACAGCGGCGCTGGAAGTCCGCCTCCTCGCCGAGCCGTACGAGCTGCTCCATCCCGTACGCGCGCACCGGCCGCGCCATCCGCACCGGCCGCTCCCCCGCCCCGGCCGCCACGCGGCCGCCGCCCGCCCGTTCCCGCAGGACGAGGACGCCCTGGCGCTGGAGCGCGCGGAAGACGGCGGGCAGCGCGCCGGGGGGCAGCCGCTCGTCGGCGCAGACCTCGGTGGCGTCCGGAAGTCGAAACGTTCCTGGAAAGACGCTGCAGCGCGCCCACAGCAACTGCTCGGCGGGGGTGAGCAGACGGTGGGTCCAGCGCAGCGAGGCCCGCAGCGAGCGCTGCCTGGCCGGCCAGCGGGGCTCCTCGACGGCCAGGTCGAGGCAGCCCGCGGGGCGGGAGATGCGCTCCAGCAGCCGGTCGGGGCAGTGCCGGGCGAGCTGGGAGGCGGCGATCCTGGCCGCCAGCGGCAGGCCCTCCAGCAGGGCGCAGGTGGCGTGCAGGGCCTCGCGGTCGCCGTCGTCGTCGAGCAGGGCGTGCGGAGCCAGGCTCTCCAGCAGCGTCACGGAGTCGGCGGGCGCCAGCGGTTCGAGCCGCAGGGTCGCGCCGCGCGGCCAGGGACGCCGCCGCGTTCCGCCGCCGGTGCCGGCCCCTGTTCCCGCTCCCCCGGCCGGCGCGGAGCCCGCGGCGCCGGCTCCCGCGCCGGCCGGGGGCGCCGCACCCGCGCCGCCGCCCAGCGGCACCCGGCTCGTGACCACCACCCGCAGCCCCGTCCGCTGCCGCAGCAGCGCGTCCAGTCCGTCGGCGACCGCCACGGCGACGTGCTCGCAGGTGTCCACGATCAGCACCGCCGCCCGCCGCCCGCTGTCCGGCAGCCGCCGCGCCGCCTCCGCCAGCCGCCGGTGCACCGCGACCGGCTCGCGCACCGGCGCCATGTCGACGCGCAGCACCTCGGGGGCGGAACGCCCGCGGCCGAGACGGCCGATCGCCTCGGCCGCGAGCGCGCTCTTGCCGACCCCGCCGGGGCCGGTCACCGTCACCAGCCGCGTGTCACGTAAGAGTTCCCCGAGGCGTGCGGTGTCCGCCCGGCGCCCGATCAGCGTCATGTGGCCGTGCCCATCGTCGTCCAGGCTGGTCTGCTGCGTTTGCGCTGCGTCGCCGCAGCCGGCGGAGTCCTCGTCGGCTCCGCGGGTTCAGCCTGCCCCGCGGACGGGCCGCGGACATCGGTAGCCCGCGCGGATCGGTATACGTATCCGCGCGGGCCGGGCCCGCGGCCTACCTAGGTAGGTGTGCGGGAACCGCGCTCAGAGTGCGGTCATCACGTGCTTGACGCGGGTGTAGTCGTCGAAGCCGTACGACGAGAGGTCCTTGCCGTAGCCGGACTTCTTGAAGCCGCCGTGCGGCATCTCGGCGACCAGCGGGATGTGGGTGTTGATCCACACGCAGCCGAAGTCCAGCGCCTTCGACAGCCGCATCGCCCGGCCGTGGTCCCTGGTCCACACCGAGGAGGCCAGGGCGTACTGCACGCCGTTGGCGAAGGCGAGGGCCTGGTCCTCGTCGGTGAAGGACTGCACGGTGATGACGGGGCCGAAGACCTCGTTCTGGATGATCTCGTCGTCCTGCCGGAGCCCGGAGACGACGGTCGCGGCGTAGTAGTAGCCCTTGTCGCCGATCCGCCGGCCGCCGGCCTCGACGCGCGCGTGCGCCGGGAGCCGGTCGACGAAGCCGGCGACGCGCTCCAGTTGCGCGGCGTTGTTCAGCGGGCCGTAGAGCGCGTCCGCCTCGCCGGGGCCGGTCTTCGTCTCGGCCGCCGCCTTGGCGAGGGCGGAGACGAACTCGTCGTGGACGGACTCGTGGACGAGCACGCGGGTGGCCGCGGTGCAGTCCTGCCCGGCGTTGAAGTAGCCCGCCACGGCGATGTCCTCGACGGCCTTGGGGAGGTCGGCGTCGTCGAAGACGATGACCGGCGCCTTGCCGCCCAGCTCCAGGTGCACCCGCTTGAGGTCCTTGGCGGCGCTGCCCGCGACCTCCTTGCCGGCCCGGACCGAGCCGGTGATGGAGGCCATCGCGGGGACGGGGTGCTCGACCATCAGCCGGCCGGTGTCGCGGTCGCCGCAGACGACGTTGAAGACGCCCTTGGGCAGGATCCCGCCCATGATCTCGGCGAGCAGCACGGTGGCGGCCGGGGTGGTGTCGGAGGGCTTGAGGACCACCGTGTTGCCCGCGGCCAGCGCGGGGGCGAACTTCCAGATCGCCATCATCACGGGGTAGTTCCAGGGGGTGACCTGGGCGCAGACGCCGATCGGCTCACGCCGTACGTACGAGGTGAGGCCGTCCATGTACTCGCCGGCGGACTTGCCCTCCAGCATGCGGGCCGCGCCGGCGAAGAACCGGATCTGGTCCAGCATCATCGGCAGCTCTTCCTCGCGGGTGAGCTCCAGGGGTTTGCCGGTGTCCTTGCACTCGGTCTCCAGCAGCTCGTCCGCCCTGGCCTCCAGGGCGTCGGCGATCTTCAGCAGCGCCAGCTGCCTCGCCCCGGGGGTGGCGTCCCGCCAGCCGGGGAAGGCCGCCGCCGCGGCCTGCACGGCGGCGTCGACGTCGGCGGCGCCGGACAGGGGCGCGGTCGCGTAGACCTCCTCGGTGGCCGGGTCGACGACGTCCATGGTCCGGCCATCGGCGGCGTCCCGGAATTCTCCGTTGATGTAGTTGCGCAGACGGCGCGGTTCGCTGGTCACTGCGACCCTCCAGTAGTCGGTCCGCTGATGCGCCCCACCCTAACGGCGGGAGATTTGCCCGTCACGAGGCGCCTGAACAGGAAGACTTCCGTCGCCGCCCGCGGCCTCGCCGGTGCGGCCACTTCCCCGTCCTCGTACGAGATTGACAGCTCAAGCATCTTGGAACAAGCGAATCCATCGCCTGTACGCCATTCATCCACGGATTCAGTTTCCGATCCCTTGCGGCGGGCTCCGGCGCTCGGGCAGAGTGACAGCGTGGCCACACATGACAAGAAGCAGGCGGGCTCGGCGCTGGACGACGTCTCGCTGAAGATCGTCGAGCAGTTGCAGCAGGACGGCCGCCGCTCGTACGCCGCGATAGGCAAGGCCGTCGGCCTGTCCGAGGCGGCCGTGCGCCAGCGGGTGCAGAAGCTGCTGGAGCAGGGTGTCATGCAGATCGTCGCCGTCACCGACCCGCTGACGGTCGGCTTCATGAGACAGGCGATGATCGGCATCACCGTCGACGGCGACGTCGAGCCGGTCGCGGACGCGCTGGCCGGGCTCGACGAGGTCGACTACGTGGTGGTGACCGCCGGCTCCTTCGACCTGCTCGCCGAAGTCGTCTGCCACGACGACGCCCACCTGCTGGAGCTCATCAACAAGCGGATCCGGGCACTGCCCGGCGTCCGCGCCACGGAGAGCTTCGTGTACCTGAAGCTGCGCAAGCAGACCTACTCGTGGGGAACCTGATAACCGTGAGCAAGGACAGCAGCACCGCCGCATCCGGCGCCACCCCCTCGGCCACCTCGAAGGCCGCGTACGACCACCTGTGGATGCACTTCACCAGGATGTCGTCGTACGAGAACGCCCCCGTGCCCACCATCGTCCGCGGCGACGGCGCGTACATCTACGACGAGACGGGCAAGCGCTACCTCGACGGCCTCGCCGGCCTCTTCGTGGTGCAGGCCGGACACGGCCGCACCGAGCTGGCCGAGGCCGCCGCCAAGCAGGCCGCGGAGCTGGCGTACTTCCCGATCTGGTCCTACGCCCACCCCAAGGCCGTCGAACTCGCCGAGCGGCTGGCGGCCGGCGCCCCCGGCGACCTGAACAAGGTGTTCTTCTCCACCGGCGGCGGCGAGGCGGTCGAGACCGCCTGGAAGCTGGCCAAGCAGTACTTCAAGCTCACCGGCCGGCCCGGCAAGTACAAGGTGATCTCCCGTGCCGTCGCCTACCACGGCACCCCGCAGGGCGCCCTCTCCATCACCGGCCTGCCGGGGCTCAAGGCCCCCTTCGAGCCGCTGGTCCCCGGCGCCCGCAAGGTCGCGAACACCAACATCTACCGGGCTGCCGGGCACGGTGGTGCCCCCGAGGAGCCGGCGGCGTTCGGCCGCTGGGCCGCCGACCAGATCGAGCAGCAGATCCTCTTCGAGGGCCCGGAGACGGTCGCCGCGGTCTTCCTGGAGCCGGTGCAGAACGCCGGCGGCTGCTTCCCGCCGCCGCCCGGGTACTTCGCGCGGGTGCGGGAGATCTGCGACACGTACGACGTGCTGCTCGTCTCCGACGAGGTCATCTGCGCCTTCGGCCGGCTGGGCCACATGTTCGGCTGCGACCGGTACGGCTACGTGCCCGACCTCATCACCTGCGCCAAGGGCCTGACCTCCGGCTACTCGCCGCTCGCCGCCTGCCTGGTCTCCGACCGCGTCGCCGAGCCCTTCTACGCCGGCGGCAACACCTTCCCGCACGGCTACACCTTCGGCGGCCACCCCGTCTCCTGCGCGGTCGCCCTCGCCAACCTCGACATCTTCGACCGCGAGGACCTCTACGGCCACGTACGCGCCAACGAGGAGGCGTTCCACGCCACCCTGCGACGGCTGCTCGACCTGCCGATCGTCGGCGACGTGCGCGGCAGCGGCTACTTCTACGGCATCGAGCTGGTGAAGGACAAGGCCACCAAGGAGACCTTCACGGCCGAGGAGACCGAGCGGGTCCTCTACGGCTTCCTCTCCCGGGCGCTCTTCGAGAACGGCCTGTACTGCCGCGCCGACGACCGCGGCGACCCGGTGGTGCAGCTCGCCCCGCCGCTCGTCGCCGACCAGGCGGTCTTCGACGAGGCGGAGCAGATCCTGCGGGGCGTCCTCACCGACGCCTGGGCGCGGCTCTGACCCTGCCCGTCCCGGTGCGCGCGCCGGGCGGTCCGTCCGTACGAGCGGACCATCCGGCGCGCCGCCCGCCGCCTCACCTGCGGTTCCGCCGCCCCTTCCTAGGGTGCGAGTGACCGGAGCCCGCCGTCCTCGTTCCACCACCGTGGGGGCGCAAGGGGACCCAGGGAAAGAGGTGTGCGATGACCGCGGCGACCACTCGGACCGCCCCACCCGACAACGACGTGCTGTGGGCCCGCTCCCTGCACTACGCCCACGGCGGCACCCCGGCGCTGGCCGGCGTCTCGCTGGGCGTCGCACAGGGCGAGATCCTCGCCGTCCTCGGGCCGCGCGGCAGCGGCAAGACGACGCTGCTGAAGTGCCTGTCCGGGCAACTGCTGCCCCAGCAGGGCGAGGTGTGGTTCAACAGCGGCCCCGTGCACACCCTCTCCGCCGGCGCCCGCGAGCGGCTGCGCCGGGACCGCTTCGGCTGGATCGGCACCCGCCCCGAGCTGGTCCCCGAGCTGACCGCCTGGGAGAACGTGGCGCTGCCGCTGCTGCTGGCCGGCGATGCGCACCGCGTGGCGCGGCGCGCGGCGATGGAGTGGCTGGAGCGCCTCGACGCGGGCGGCATCGCGCGCTCCCGGCCCGCGGAGCTGCCGCAGCAGCAGCGGCAGCACGTCGCCATCGCCCGCGCGCTGGTCGCCGGGCCCGACGTGGTCTTCGCCGACGAGCCGACGGCTCCGCTGCGGCGGGCGGAGGGGATGCAGGCGCTGCGCACGCTCGTCGCGGCGGCGCGCTCGCACGGGATCAGCGTCGTGCTCGCCGGGCCGGAGGGCGACGCGGCCGTCGCCGGGGCGGCCGACCGGACGTTCCCGCTGGTCGACGGGCGCCGGGCGAGCGGGGCGCGGACGGCGGCGGAGGTCGCGGGGTACGGGGACGGGGCGGCGGCAGCGGGTACGGAGGCAGGGGCGGCGCGGCCGACGGAGAACTCGGAGGACCCGTGCTCAGTCTCCGCCTAGCCCGCGGCTCCCACCCGCTGGTCCTGCTCCGCAGGCTGCTCGTCGCGTGCGCCTCGGCCGGCGTCGGCTTCCTGCTGCTGACCGCCCTGGGCCACGCCTCGCCCCAGCAACTGCTGTGGTGCGTGGCGCCGCTGGCGGCCACCGTCCAGTTCGCGGTGGCCGTGGCCCGTACCGACCCGCACGCAAGGCCGTCGCAGGCGCTCTCCTCCGCGGGCTTCGGCCCGGCCACGGCGCCGGCGGTCGCCGCGGTGACGACGGCGGTGTCGTGCCTGCTGGGCAGCGCGCTGGCGCTGCTGTTCTTCCTGCACCTGCGCGGCGACCTGTCGGGGCTGCCGTTCGACGGCGCCGCCGCCGCGCTCCTCGGCGCCGGCGGCCCGCTGCCCGTCGCCGGCGCGCTCACGCTGCTCACCTGCGTACCGGCGCTGGCCGCGGCGGCGAGCGCGGCGAGCCTGCGCCCGCGGCGTACGGCGGCGCAGGGCTCCGCCGCGGCGGCGGCCCGGCTGCGGGCCCGGCGCGAGGCGGCGGACGCGACCGGGGTGGCCCTGGCCGCACCGGGGCCGGGCGGCGACGACCCGCCGGTCCCCGCCGACCTGCCGTGGGGCACCGCGCTGGCGACGACGGGCCTGGCCCTCGGCGCGTACGCGGGCAGCTTCGCGAGCGCCGGGGACGACGCGGCGCTGAAGCTGCCGCTGCCCGGCGGCTCCGGCGACGCGGCGCCGGCGGTCGTCGCGAGCTGGGCCCTGATCACGGCGGGCCTGATCCTCGCGGGCCCCGGCATCGTCCACCTCTGCGGCCGGCTGCTGTGCGCGCTGCGCCCGGGTGCCCTGCGGCTGCTCGCCGGGCGGGTGCTCCAGCAGGAGGCCCGCCGGGTGGGCCGCCCGCTGGGCGCGCTGTGCGCGGTGGCGGCGGGCGGGGTGCTGTGCACGCTCGTCTGGCCGGACGGCGACGACGCCCGGTCGCTGGGCCCGTTGACGGTGCTGGGCGCGGCCCTGGTGGTGGGCTGCGCGGTGGCGACGGCGGGCATGGCGGCGCTGGAGTCCAAACGCGCCCGCACCCACGCCACCACCGCCCTCCTCCGCCTCGGCGCCTCCCCCCGCCTGCTGCGCCGCGCGGCGCTGCTCCGCACGACGGTCCTCCTGGCGGTCTTCGCCCCCCTGTCCCTGGCCCTGGGCGAACTGGCGTCACTGCCGCTGCGCTAGCGGAGGGCGGCAACGGCCGTCCCTCCCCCGTGCGGGGGACTTCCGCGTCCCCCGTGTGAGCGCCCGCGGTTCGCCCGGGCGCGTGACGACCCCGGGGGCGCCCGCTGCCTAGCCTCCCCGCATGACGACGTACGGAGACATCCGCGCCCGGCGCCTGCTCGCCGCCCTGCTCGTGCTGCTGGTGCTGCCGGCGGCGGCCGCGTGCGGGGCGGACCGTGACCGGGACCGGGACGTGCGGGACGACGGTGCCGCCGGGATACGGACGCAGGCGCGCGCCGGCGACCCCGCCACCCGGGCGGTGGAGAAGTACCTCGACGAGGTGTGGCCGGAAGACGCGCCCGGCACCGTCGTCGCCGCCCGCGGCGGGGCCGCGGTGACCTGCTCGGGGCGCGGGCCCGCCGACCCCGGGACCGGCGCGCGGGCGGGCTGCGGCACCGTGTACGACATCGCGTCGATGACCAAGCAGTTCACCGCCGCGGCGATCGTCAAGCTCCAGACCGAGGGGAAGCTGCGCGTCACCGACCCCCTCTCCCGCCACCTCGACGGCGTGCCCGCGGACAAGCGCGGCATCACCCTCCACCACCTTCTCACCCACACCGCGGGGCTGCCCGAGTCCCTCGGCGACGACTACGACCCGCTCTCCCGCGCCGGGCTGGTCTCCGGCGCCCTCGCCACCCCGCTCCACTCGCCGCCCGGCGAGCGCTACGCGTACTCCAACACCGGCTACAGCCTCCTGGCCGCCGTCGTGGAGGAGGCGTCCGGCACCGGCTACGAGCCGTACCTCGCCGGCCACCTCTTCCGCCCCGCCGGCATGACCGACACCGGGTACGTCCTGCCCGACTGGGACCGGGACCGCATCGCCGTCGAGTACGACCGCCGGGGCCGCCCGCAGGGCCGGCCGATGGACCATCCCTGGGCCGGCGACGGCCCGTACTGGAACCTCCGCGGCAACGGCGGCATGCTCTCCACCGCCCGCGACATGCTCCGCTGGCACCGCGCCCTCCTCGGCGACCGCGTCCTGCCCGCGAAGGCGAGGAAGCTGCTGTTCACGCGGTACGTCCCGGAAGGCGGCGGCGCCGGGTCCTTCTACGGCTACGGCTGGAGCCTGCTCGACCTCGGCGGCGCCCCCGTCGCCACCCACGACGGCGGCAACGAGTGGTCCTCGGGGCGCGTCGCCCGCTTCCTGGACGACGGCACGCTGGTCTTCTGGATCAGCAACGCCGCGACCCGCGCGGGCGCGTGGGATCTTCCGGACCTGGACCGGGAGCTGACGACCGGAATCGCCGAACGGGTGCGCGAACGCGCCTAGGGTGGGGCGCATGCCGCACTCCCCCTTCGAGATCGAGTCCCTGGCCGAGTTCGACGCCGCCGTCGCCTCCGGTTCCATCAGCGGGTTCCGCGTGCAGTCCGTCGATCTGACGGACCGCACGCGGCTGCTGCTCACCGCGGACGTGCACGGCGCGGTGTTCCTCGGCTGCCCGATGGCCGAGGAGGCGGCGCACCGCGTGCAGCGCGACGGCGCGCTGGTCTTCCCTGTGGTTCCGGATCTGCCGTTCGACCCGTACCGGGGTGCGCTGTACACCCCGGACGAGCTGTTCGCGGGCCTGGCGCGGGGGTACGAGCAGACGCCCGACGCCCGCTCGTACGCCTGGTTCCAGCGCACCCGCGCCGAGCACGACATATTCGCCGCCGTCATCCGCGGCATGCACGACGAGTCGATGTCCAACGCGCTGGACGAGCGGCTGCGCGCCTGCCGCCCCGTCGTCGGCGTCATGGGCGGGCACGCGCTGGAGCGCGGCGGCGAGGACTACGCGGGCGCGGCCCGGCTGGGCCGGGCGCTGGTGCGCGCCGGATTCGACGTGGCCACGGGCGGCGGTCCCGGCGCGATGGAGGCGGCCAACCTGGGCGCGTACGCGGTGGAGTTCGACGACGCGATGCTGGACGAGGCGGTGCGGATGCTGGGCAAGGCGCCGTCGTTCACGCCCTCGGTGGCGCAGTGGGCCGAGGCGGCGTTCGCGGTACGGGAGCGGTGGCCGGGCGGCGGCGACTCGATCGGCATCCCCACCTGGTTCTACGGCCACGAGCCGCCGAACGCCTTCGCGGGGCACATCGCGAAGTACTTCGCGAACGCGCTGCGCGAGGACGGGCTGCTGGCCCGGAGCACCGCGGGCGTCGTGTTCCTGCCGGGCGCGGCGGGCACGGTGCAGGAGATCTTCGACGCGGCGACGCCCAACTACTACGAGTCGCGCGGCGAACCGCGGCCGATGGTGCTGGTGGGCCGCGACCACTGGTCGGCGCGGCTGCCGGCGTGGCAGTTGCTGTCGGCGCTGGCGGACGGCCGGCCGATGGCGCCGCGGATCGCGCTGGTCGACGGGGTGGAGGAGGCGCCGGAGGCGCTGCTGAAGCTGGGCGCCGCGGACTAGGGTCTCTCTTCACTCTCGCGTCGTTCGCCCGTAGGGCGGGCGGGGCAGGGGGCACCGCCCACGCCCCCGGGGCGTAGGGGGAGTCTGGTGCGTGCGATCGCAAGGCGGAGGGCCGACCGCATAGGGGGCCTCTTCGGTCGATCCCGACAACGCGGCGAGCGTGCGTGCCGGGCTCCTCCCCCACAGCGCGCTGCGCGCGCGTGGGCGGTACCCCCAGCCGCAGACGGGAGAGTGAAGACAGACCCTAGGACGCGGGCCCCGCGCGCTGTCCGGCGTCCTGCCCGGAGTGCCGTCCGGCGTCCGGGTCCGGCGGCAGCGTGACCGTCACCGTGAGCCCGCCGCCGTCGCGGGGGCGGGCGGCCGCGTCCCCGCCGTGGGCGCGCGCGACGGCCCGGACGATCGACAGCCCCAGCCCGGCCCCGCCGCCGGTGACCAGCCGGTCGGCTCCCAGGCGGCGGAACGGCTCGAAGAGGGCGGGGATCTCGTACGGGGGCACGGTGGGCCCGGTGTTGGCGACCCGGAGTTCGGCCCGGCCGCCGGCCCCGGTGGCGCAGGTGACGCGGACGTACCCGCCCGCGCCGGAGTTGTGGCGGACGCCGTTCTCGACCAGGTTGTGCACCAGCCGCTCCAGCAGCAGGGCGTCGCCCGCGGTCCACGCCTCCGCGGTCTTCACGGTCACCTCGATCCCGGCCTTCGCCGCCTCGGAGACGGCCTGGGCGACGACGTGGGTGACGATGTCGGCGAGGTCGACGGGGTGCCGTTCGGTGATCTCGTTCTCGGAGGAGGCCAGGAGCAGCAGCCCGCTGATGAGCCGCTCGTGGCGGGAGTTGATCTGCAGCAGGTCCTCGCCCAGGCGCCGGATGTCCGCGGAGGCGGCGGGCCGGTGCATGGCGGTCTCGACCAGGGCGCGGCCGAGGGTGAGCGGGGTGCGCAGCTCGTGGGAGGCGTTGGCGACGAAGCGGCGCTGGCCGTCGAAGGAGCGGTCGAGCCGTTCGACCATGGTGTCGAAGGTGTCGGCGAGTTCCTTGACCTCGTCGTCGGGGCCGCCGAGCGCGATGCGTTCGTGCAGCCCGCGGCCGGCGGCGGGGGCGTCGGCGATCCGCCGGGCGGTGTCGGTGACGCGGTGCAGCGGGGCGAGGACCCGGCCGGCGACGAGCCAGCCGGAGCCGGCCGCGGCGGCACCGACGACGAGGAGGGCGATGCCGCCCTGGGTGAGGAGGGAGGTGCCCGCGGCGTCGCGCAGGACGTCCTCGCGGCTCTCGGTGAACCGCTGGTGTTCGAACCCGGGTTCCGGACCGGGGCCGGGGGCGCGGGCGGGGGTGCCGGTCGGCGCCGCGGAGG
Source organism: Streptomyces sp. CNZ287 (assembly GCF_007827615.1). Lineage (NCBI taxonomy): Bacteria > Bacillati > Actinomycetota > Actinomycetes > Kitasatosporales > Streptomycetaceae > Streptomyces > Streptomyces sp. CNZ287. Next base: position 98,049 of record NZ_VISV01000017.1, read on the forward strand.
GTTCGGTGGAGCTGCTGTTGAAGGTGCCGCCGGCGCCGAGGCGGGCGTTGAACAGGACGTAGGTGAGGCCGAGGAGCACGGCGCCGGCGGCCAGGAACATGGCCCCGTAGACGAGGGTCAGCCGGGCGCGCAGGGTGAAGCGCCGCGGCCGGAGCACGGTGCGCGGGCCGCTCATGGGATGCGGTATCCGACGCCGGTGACGGTCTCGACGACGGGCGGCTCGCCGAGCTTGCGGCGCAGCTTGAGCACCGCGAGGCGGACGGCGCCGGTGAAGGGGTCGGCGTGCTCGTCCCACGCCTTCTCCAGCAGGAGTTCCGCGGAGACCGGGGCGCCTTCCGCGCGGAGCAGTTCGGCGAGGACGGCGAACTCCTTGCGGGACAGGGGCACATAGCGCCCGTCGCGTACGACCTCGTGCCTGGCCTGGTCCAGGGCGATCCCGGCGCGGCGCAGCACGGGCGGCGCGGCGGGCCGGGCGCGGCGGCCGAGGGCGTGGACCCGGGCGGCGAGTTCGGGGAAGGCGAACGGCTTGGTGAGGTAGTCGTCGGCGCCGAGGCCGAGACCCGCGACGCGGTCGGCGACGTCGGCGGAGGCGGTGAGCATCAGCACGCGCGCCGCGGAGCCGGCGGCGACGAGGCGGCGGCAGACGTCGTCGCCGTGGACGGCGGGGAGGTCGCGGTCGAGGACGACGACGTCGTAGTCGTGGACGGCGGCGCGCTCCAGCGCGGCGGCGCCGTCGTACGCGACGTCGACGGCGTGCGCCTCGGCGCGCAGCCATGCGCGGACGGCGGCCGCGAGCACCGGCTCGTCTTCGGCGACCAGCACCCTCATCGGCGTCCTCCCGTAGCTGGGTTCGGAGGCTCATGGTGCCGAAGGGCGCGTTTCCTCGGCGTGAGGAGACGGGGGCGTACGGCGGAAACGGCGGGGAAACGCGCCACCGCGTTGCATCGGCCCGTACGGCGCGGGCGGCTGACGCCCGCGCCCCGAAGGAGCGGAGACGACGATGCGACGACGTACGCGCACCGCGCTCGCGGCCCTGCCGCTGGCGGTCACCCTGGCCCTCACGGGCTGCGGCTCCGGCGGCGGCGACGGGACGGTGGCGACCGCGGGCGGCGAGGAGAAGAAGAGCGGCGGGAAGGACCCGGTCGCGGACGACATGGACGAGCAGATGCTGCAGTTCGCGCGGTGCCTGCGGGAGAACGGCGTGGACGTCCAGGACCCGGAGCCCGGGCAGGGCGTGAACCTGAACATGGACGGCGTCGGACCGGCGAAGGCGAAGCGCGCCATGGAGGCGTGCCGGGAGTACGACCCGGCGACCCTCTCGAAGAACGACCCGATCAGCAAGGAGCTGGAGGAGAAGCTGCGCGCGTACGCGCGCTGCATGCGGAGCAACGGTGTGGCGGACTTCCCGGATCCGGTGCCGGGCGGCGGGCTGCAGATGGACGGCGCGATCCAGCAGGACCCGGACTACGGCGGGGCGGCGAAGGCGTGCAGGAAGCTGATGCCGGCGGGCGAGGGCGAGAGCTCCACGAACGAGGTGGAGGGCGAATGACGGCGCAACCCGCCGCCTCCCGGCGGGAGCCGGGCCCCGGGGGCCCGGCCGCGGCGGACGAACCGGCCGCGGACCCGACCGCCACGGACCTGCCCGGGGCGGATCCGTCTCCGCCGCGCCGCGGCCGGCACCGCCGCAGGCGGCGGCGGATGGCCGCCGGGGCGGTGTTCCTCGCCGCGACGGGCGGTGCCGCGGCGGCCGGGCTCGGCCTCGGCGGCACCGGCGGCCCGGCCGGCGCCGCCGACGGCGAACTGCCCCCGGCCACCGCCGAGGTGACCCGCGACACGCTGGTCGACACCCGAAGCGCCGACGCAGAGCTGGGCCACGGCCCGGCCACCGGCGCCGCCGCCCGCACCGACGGCACGCTGACGGAACTGCCGCGCGCGGGCGCGCGGGTGACCCGCGGCGAGGCGCTGTACGAGCTGGACGACGAGCCGGTGACCCTGCTGTACGGGGACCTGCCCGCGTACCGCACGCTGGCGCCCGGCGCCGAGGGCACGGACGTGGCGCAGCTCGAGCGCAACCTGAGCGCCCTCGGCTACACCGGCTTCACCGTGGACGACGCCTACTCCGGCGCCACGGCCGCCGCCGTCCGCGACTGGCAGGACGACCTGGGTGCCGGGGCGACGGGCCGGGTGGAGCCGGGGCAGGTGGTGTTCGCGCCCGGCCCGGTCGTGGTGGCGAGCGTCGACGCGCAGCGCGGCGACCTCGTCGTACCGGGCGCCGACGTCCTCACGTACACCGGCACCGACGTGGCCGTCACCGCGGAACTGGACGTCGCGGACCGGCGGCTCGCGCGGCGGGGCGCGAAGGTGGGCGTGGAGCTGCCGGACGGGCGGACGGTGCGCGGCACGGTCGCGGAGGTGTCCGTACGGACGCGGCCGGCCGACGGCGAGCAGGAGGCGCGGACGGTGGTAGAGGTCGTCGTCCGGCTCAAGGGCGCGGAGGCGCGAAAGGCGGCGTCCGCGTACGACGAGGCGGGCGTGCACGTGGACTTCACCGCGGGCCGGCGCGAGAACGTGCTGACGGTGCCGGTCGCGGCGCTGCTGGCACTGGCGGAGGGCGGCTTCGGCGTGGAGGTGGTGACGGACGGCACCACCCGGTACGTACCGGTGGAGACGGGCCTGTTCGCCGGCGGCCGGGTCGAGGTCTCGGGCGAGGGCCTGACGGCGGGCACGAAGGTGGGCATGCCGCGGTGATCGAGCTGACGAACGTGACGAAGACCTACCCGGGCGGCGTCACCGCGCTCGCCGGGGTCTCCCTGCGCGTGGCCGCGGGCGAACTCGTCGCCGTCACCGGCCCGTCGGGGTCGGGGAAGTCGACGATGCTCCATGTCCTGGGCACCCTGGAGAGCCCCACGTCGGGCGGGGTGCGGATCGCGGGGTACGACGTGGGCGCGCTGTCCGACGCCGGCCTGTCCGCGCTGCGTGCCCACCGGATCGGCTTCGTCTTCCAGCAGTTCCACCTCGCGGGCGGCACGTCGGCCCTCGACAACGTCGCCGACGGCCTCCTCTACACCGGCCTGCGCCCGGCGGAGCGCCGCCGCCGCGCGGCGGGGGTGCTGCACCGGGTGGGCCTGGCCCACCGCATGGAGCACCGGCCGCACGAGCTGTCGGGCGGCGAGCGGCAGCGCGTCGCGGTGGCCCGCGCGGTGGCGGGCGACCCGCCGCTGCTGCTGGCGGACGAGCCGACGGGGGCCCTGGACACGGCGTCGGGCGCGGGGGTGGTGGAACTGCTGCGGGAGCTGAACGCGGCGGGGACGACGGTGGTGGTGATCACGCACGAGCGGGAGCTGGCGGCGTCGCTGCCGCGGCAGGTGCGGTTGCGGGACGGCAGGCTGGAGCAGGAGGGGGCGAGGGCGAAGTGAAGGGAAGGCCGGCTGAGGAGATGCCACCCGCGGTCCTCCGGCCGGGGGACGTGGTGCGCGGCGGGGCCGTGGGGCTGCGGACGCGGCCGCTGCGGGCGGTGCTGTCGGCGCTGGGGATCGCGATCGGGATCGCGGCGATGGTGGCGGTGGTGGGGATCTCGTCGAGTTCGCGGGCGGATCTGGACCGTACGCTCGCCTCACTGGGCACGAACCTGCTGACGGTCTCGCCGGGCCGGACGATGAGCGGCGGGCAGGCGAAGCTGCCGGCGCGGGCGGAGGACATGGTGGCCAGGATCGGCCCGGTGACGTCGGTGTCGGCGATCGGCCAGGTCCCGGACGCGCACGTCTACCGCACGGACCGGATCCCGGAGGCGGAGACGGGCGGTCTGGCCGCGTATGCGGCACGCACCGGCCTCCCGGAGGCGACGGGCGCGCGGCTGCGCACCGGCACCTGGCTGAACGCGGCGACGGCGCGCTATCCGGCGGTGGTGCTGGGCGCGACGGCGGCGGAGCGGCTGGGCGTGGGCCGGTCGGCACCGGAGGTGCGGGTGCTGGTGGGCGGCGAGTGGTTCACGGTGGTGGGGATCCTGGAGCCGGCGCCGCTGGCACCGGAGCTGGACACCGGGGCGCTGGTGGGGTGGCGGGCGGCGGAGGACCGGCTGGGCTTCGACGGCCGGGCGACGACGGTCTACACGAGGTCGGCGGACGCGGCCGTGGAGGAGGTCCGGTCGGTGCTGGGCGCGACGGCGAACCCGGCGGCGCCGAACGAGGTGGAGGTCTCGCGCCCGTCGGACGCGCTGGCGGCGAAGCGCGCGGCGGGCGAGGCGTTCACGCGGCTGCTGCTGGGGGTGGGCGCGGTGGCGCTGCTGGTGGGCGGCGTGGGGGTGGCGAACACGATGGTCATCTCGGTGCTGGAACGCCGCGCGGAGATCGGCCTGCGCCGCGCCCTGGGCGCCACCCGCGGGCACATCCGCACGCAGTTCCTGGCGGAGTCGCTGCTGCTGTCGGCCCTGGGCGGCGCGGCGGGCGCACTCCTGGGAGCGGGGGTGACGGCCTCGTACGCGGCGTCGCAGTCCTGGCCGCCGGTGATCCCGGCCTGGACCCTGGCCGGCGGCCTGGCGGCCACCCTGACCGTAGGCGCCCTGGCGGGCCTCTACCCCGCCCTCCACGCCAGCCGCCTCTCCCCGACAACGGCCCTGGCAACGCCGTAGCGAGAGTGTGGGCGGAGGGGCGAAGGGCACAGCCCGGGCGGGGAGGGCGGCGGCCCCGCGAGGGTCGGGCGCACCCCGGGTGGCCGGGGCGGAACCTGCGGGGGTTCGGGGGGCGCAGTTCCACGGGGGTCCGGGCGCAGCCCTGCCGGGGTCCAGGGCGCAGCCCCGCGGGGGTCCGGGGCGCAGCCCCGCGGGGGTCCAGGGCGCAGCCCTGCCGGGGTCCGGGGCGCAGCCCCGCGGGGGTCCGGGGCGCAGCCCCGCCGGGGTCCGGGGCGCAGCCCCGCGGGAGGCTCGGGGGCGGAGCCCCTGAGTTTCGGGAAGGGGCGGGGTCGGGGAACCACCCCCCGGCACCGGCACCCGCACCGGGCACCGGTACCCGCCTCACCCCCCGAGTACCACCACCTCCGACGGGTCGAACTCCACCCCCACCCGTGCCCCCGCCTCCGGCGCACCCCGCAGGGCCACCGACGACTCCAGCTCCGGTCCCGTGTCCGGTCGCAGCGTCAGCAGCACGTGGTCCCCCCGGAAGGTCCGCCCCACCACCGCGCAGTCCAGCCCCGTGCCCGCCGGGCGAACCCGTACCCCCGCCGGCCGTACCAGCAGCGAGTGCTCCCCCGACACCCCGGCGCCGGCCACCCCCACCCGCCCCCACGGCGTCTCCGCCGCCGATCCGCGCACCGTCCCCCGTACGACGTTCGCAAACCCCAGGAACCGCGCCACGAACTCGTCCGCCGGCCGCTCCCACACCTCCACCGGCGTCCCGGTCTGCGCCACGCGCCCCTCCCGCATCACCACCACCCGGTCGGAGAGCGCGAACGCCTCCCCCTGGTCGTGCGTGACCGCCAGCACCGTCGTGCCCAGCCGCCCGAAGAGCTGCCGCAGCTCCACCACCAGCCGCTCCCGCAGCGACCGGTCCAACTGCCCCAGCGGCTCGTCCAGCATCAGCAGGTCCGGCGACGGCGCCAGCGCCCGCGCCAGCGCCACCCGCTGCTGCTCCCCGCCCGACAGCGCCCCCACCGCCCGCCGCTGCGCCCCCGGCAGCCCGACGAGCGACAGCAGTTCCGCCACCCGCTCCCGGGCCGCCGCCCGCGGGGCCCCGTGCATGCGCAGCCCGAAGGACACGTTCCCGCCCACGTCCCGGTGCGGGAACAACTGCTGGTCCTGGAACATCAGCCCCACCCCCCGCCGGTGCGCCGGCACCCCGGCCAGGTCCCGGCCGCCGAGCAGCACACGCCCGCCGGCGACGGGCTGCAGCCCGGCCACCGCCCGCAGCAGCGTGGACTTGCCGCTGCCGCTGGGCCCGAGGACGCTGACGATCTCGCGGTCCGCGACGTCGAGGGCGATCCCGTCGACCGCGGCGCGGGCGCCGTAGCGCACGGTGACGTCGTCGAGTACGAGCATCAGAACTCTCCCGCCTGGTTCTTGCGGACCCGTTCCAGCAGCAGCAGCGAGGCCGCGCACACCGCCATGAGGATGGTGCTCAGCGCCATCGCCTGCCCGTAGTTGGTCTCCCCGGCCCGCCCGAGGAGCCGCGCGACGGCGACCGGCAGCGTCGGCCGGTCGGGCCCGGCGATGAAGACGGTCGCCCCGAACTCGCCGAGGGAGACCGCGAACGCGAAGCCGGCGGCGACGAGCACCGCCCGCCGCACCAGCGGCAGGTCGACCTCCCGCCAGGCCCGCAGCGGTGACGCCCCGAGCACGGCGGCGGCCTCCCGCAGCCGGTCGTCGACGGCGCGCAGCACGGGCAGCATGGTCCGTACGACGAAGGGGACGCCGACCAGCGCCTGCGCAATTGGCACGAGGATCCAGGAGGACCTGAGGTCGAGCGGCGGGCTGTCGAGGGCGATGAGGAAGCCGAAGCCGACGGTGACGGCGGAGGTGCCCAGCGGCAGCATGAGCAGCGCGTCGAAGCCGCGGACGAGGGGCCCGGCGCGGCGGGTGACGGCGGCCGCGGCGAGGCCGCCGACGACGACGGCGATGACGGTGGCGACGGCGGCGTAGGCGAGGGAGTTGCCGACGGCTTCCAGCGGCGGGACCGCGAACGTGCCGTCGCTCTCCTGGAGCGCGCGGTAGAAGCCGAGGCCGTGGCCGCCGGGGGTGGCGAAGGAGCGTTCGACGAGGACGGCGAGCGGCGCGAGGAGGAGCACGGCGACGACGGCGACGACGCCGCCGAGGAGGGCGCGTTCGCCGGCGCCGCGGGGGCGTCGGGCGGTGGTCTCGGGGGCGACGAGGCGCAGCGCGGTCTCCCGGCGGCGTACGGTCCAGGCGTGCACGGCCAGGACGGCGGCGACGGCGGCGAGCTGGAGGAGCGAGAGGACCGCGGCGGTGGGCAGGTCGAGGAAGTCGGCGGTCTGGCGGTAGATCTCGACTTCGAGGGTGGCGTAGGCGGGGCCGCCGAGGATCTGGATGACGCCGAAGGAGGTGAAGGTGAAGAGGAAGACCATGAGGGCCGCGGCGGCGACGGCGGGACCGAGCGCGGGCAGGGTGACGTGCCGCCAGGCGGCGAGGCGGCCGGCGCCGAGGACGCGGGCGGCTTCTTCCTGGCGCGGGTCGAGCTGGGCCCACAGGCCGCCGACGGTGCGTACGACGACGGCGAAGTTGAAGAAGACGTGGGCGAGGAGGATGGCCCACACGGTGGTGTCCAGCCGTATGCCCCACCAGCCGTCGAGGACGCCGCCGCGGCCGGTGAGCGCGAGGAAGGCGGAGCCGACGACGACGGTGGGCATCACGAACGGCACGGTGACCAGGGCGCGCAGCAGTTGCTTGCCGGGGAAGTCGAAGCGGGCGAAGACGTAGGCGGCGGGCAGCGCGAGGACGAGGGTGAGCCCGGTGGAGGCGGCGGCCTGCCAGAGGGTGAACCAGAGGACGCCGAGGATGTCGGGGTCGCCGAGGACGTCGGGGATGCGGCCGAACTGCCAGCGGCCGCCCTCGCGCAGGCCGCGGGCGACGATGGCGCTCACGGGGTAGGCGAAGAAGACGCCGAGGAACGCGGCGGGTACGGCCATGAGCGCGAGCCGCCCGGCCGCCCCGCGTATCCGGCGGCGGCCCGCGCCCGGCGCCGGTCCCGTCGGCGTACCCGTACCCGGTCCCGTGTCCGTCTTGCCGCGGCCCGCGGTCCGGGTCACTTCACGACCAGCGAGGTCCACGTCTTGATCCACTGCTCCCGGTTGTCGTCGACGGTCGCCGGGTCGAGGGTGTGGGGGTCGGCGATCTCCTCGCCGTAGCGGGTGAAGACCTCGGGCAGCGCGGTGTCCTCGCGCACGGGGTGGACGAACATGTTCAGCGGCATGTCCTGCTGGAACCGCTCGCCGATGAGGAAGTCGATGAGGGCCTTGCCGCCTTCGGCGTTGCCGGCGTTGGCGAGCAGCCCGGCGAACTCGATCTGGCGGAAGCAGGTGCCGGTGGACACCCCGGTGGTGGCCTCCTCCGGCCGGGACTCCATGTCGAGCACGGGCGGGCTGGAGGCGTACGAGACGACGAGCGGCTTGTCGCCCTTGCCGGCGCCGGAGAAGCGTTCGTAGTACGCCTGCTCCCAGCCGTCGACGACCTCGACGCCGTTCTCCCGCAGCTTGCCCCAGTAGTCCTCCCAGCCCTCCTCGCCGTACTCGTCGGCGGTGGCGAGGAGGAAGGCGAGGCCCGGGGAGGAGGTGGCGGCGTTCTCGGTGACGAGGAGGTCCTTGTAGCGGGGGTCGGCGAGGTCGTCGAAGGTCTGCGGCGGGTCGAGGTTCTTCTCCTCGAAGTACGCGCGGTCGTAGTTGACGCAGACGTCGCCGTAGTCGACGGGGGTGACGCGGTGTTCGTCCGCGTCGAGCTGGAGTTCCCCGGGTATGCGGTCGAGCCCCTTCGCCTCGTACGGCGTGAAGATGCCGTTGTCGAGGCCGCGGGAGAGCAGCGTGTTGTCGATGCCGAAGAAGACGTCGCCCTGGGGGTTGTCCTTGGACAGGACGGCCTGGTTGACGGCGGAGCCGGCGTCCTTGCCCTTGAGGATGTCGACCGTGTACCCGGACTGCTTCTCGAACGCCTTCAGGACGCCGTCGGAGACGGCGAAGGAGTCGTGGGTGACGAGGGTGACGCTCTTGTCGCCCGCGCCGGACCCGGATCCGTCGCCGGAGTCCGAGCCGCAGGCGGCCAGGCCCAGGGCGAGGGACGCGGCCAGGGCGGTGGTGACGATGCGCTTCATCGGGCTGCTTTCGTGGCGGCGGGCAGCCCGGGCAGCAGCAGAGTCTCGACCGAACTTCCTACCCAGAATGACCTGGGCGAGGTTCGAGGGTCTGCGGCCTGGACGGTGCCGCACTCTCAGCGCTGCGAGCGCTCCCCTGTCGGTGTGTACACGTGAACGGTATCAGGCGGGGGTGTCGGCCGCGGAGGCGGCGAGCTGCCCGCAGGCGCCCTCGATCTCCTGGCCCCGGGTGTCCCGTACGGTCACGGGCACGCCGTGGGCCTCCAGGGCGGCGACGAACGCCCGCTCGTCCTCGGGCCGGGAGGCGGTCCACTGGGAGCCGGGGGTGGGGTTGAGCGGGATGAGGTTGACGTGCGCGCGGCGGCCCTTGAGGAGACGGCCGAGGAGGTCGGCGCGCCACGCCTGGTCGTTGATGTCCTTGATGAGCGCGTACTCGATGGAGACGCGGCGGCCGGAGCGGGCGGCGTACTCCCACGCGGCGTCGAGGACCTCGCGGACCTGCCAGCGGGTGTTGACGGGCACGAGGGTGTCGCGCAGCTCGTCGTCGGGCGCGTGCAGGGAGACGGCGAGGCGGCACTTGAGCCCCTCGTCGGCGAAGCGGTGCATGGCGGGCACGAGGCCGACGGTGGAGACGGTGATGCCGCGCTGGGAGAGCCCGAGCCCGTCGGGCTCGGGGTCGGTGAGGCGGCGGATGGCCGACAGCACGCGGTTGTAGTTCGCCAGCGGCTCGCCCATGCCCATGAAGACGATGTTGGACAGCCGCGCCGGGCCCCCGGGCACCTCGCCGTCGCGCAGGGCGCGCATGCCGTCGACGATCTGGTGGACGATCTCGGCGGTGGACAGGTTGCGGGTGAGCCCGGCCTGGCCGGTGGCGCAGAACGGGCAGTTCATGCCGCATCCTGCCTGCGAGGAGATGCACATGGTGACGCGGTCGGGGTAGCGCATGAGCACCGACTCGACCAGCGTGCCGTCGAAGAGCCGCCACAGGGTCTTGCGGGTGGTGTCGCCGTCGCAGCTCAGATGCCGTACGACGGTCATGAGTTCGGGCAGCAGCCCCTCGGCGAGCTTCGCCCGGGATGCGGCGGGCACGTCGGTCCAGCCGGCCGGGTCGGTCGCGTAGCGCGCGAAGTAGTGGCGCGAGAGCTGCGCGGCACGGAACGGCTTCTCCCCCAGCCCGGCGACGGCGTCGCGGCGCTCGGCGGGGGTGAGGTCGGCGAGGTGCCGCGGCGGCTTCATGGCACCACGGGGGACGGCGAAGGTGAGCTCTCCTGGCTTCGGCATAGGCTTACCAGTGTCGCAGACGGATGCACCCCCGCCCGCCTCATCCCCAAACGCCCTGATTCGTCGGCAAGAACCCCCTGGCCGGCGCTCGCCGAAACCGCGCCCGGAGGAGGGGGAACACCGCGGCCGGGTCAGCCCGCGCCGACGAAGATCACCATCAGCAGCCAGACCACCGGCGCCGTCGGCAGCAGCGAGTCCAGCCGGTCCATGATCCCGCCGTGGCCGGGGAGCAGCGTGCCCATGTCCTTGATGCCGAGGTCCCGTTTGATCATCGACTCGGCGAGGTCGCCGAGCGTCGCCGAGGCGGCTGCCGCGGCGCCCAGCAGGAGGCCCTGCCACCAGCGGCCGTCGTCGATGAGCAGTTCCATGCACACCGCACCCGCCGCCATCGCGAAGGCCAGCGCGCCGCCCAGGCCCTCGCGGGTCTTGCCGGGGCTGATGCGCGGGGCGAGTTTGTTGCGGCCGAGCTTGTAGCCCACGGCGTACGCGCCGGTGTCGCTGATCACCGTGAGGATCAGGAACGTCAGCACCCGCTGCGGCCCGTCGTCGTCCGCGGCGAGCATCAGGGCGACGAAGGAGGCGAGGAACGGCACGTAGAACGCGGCGAAGACGCCGGCGGTGACGTCGCGGAGGTAGTCCTCCACGGGGCGCGTCAGCCGCCAGACGGGGACGGCGAGGGCGGTGAGCGCGAGGGCCGCTGCGGCGCCCTCGGCGCCGGCCGCGTACCCGGCGATGACCATGGCGATGCCGCCGAGCACCAGCGGCACCAGCGGCGTGCGGATGCCGCGGACCTCCGCCAGCCGCGACGTCAGCTCCCACAGCCCGACCGCCACCGCGACGACGATGACGCCGAGGAAGAGCACTTTCACGACGAAGAGCGTGGCCAGCACGATGGCGCCGAGGCCGAGCCCGACGCCTATGGCCGCGCCGAGGTCCCGGCCGCCGCGGCGCCGCTTGGGGGCGGGCGGCGGCGGGGTGGAGGGATCGCCCGGGGCGCCGGATCCCCCGGAGGGACCTGGGGAGGGTTCGTCGGCAGGGGCGTCGCCGGACACGATGGGCATGCGCGGAGTCTGCGCCCTTTCACCCCCGCCGTACACGGGACCCGCCGGGGCCCCCCTGGAGGAGTCGTTCATCAGACCTCGAGCAGCTCTGCTTCCTTGTGCTTGAGCAGCTCGTCGACCTGGGCCACGTACTTGTGGGTGGTGTCGTCGAGCTCCTTCTCGCCGCGGCGGCCCTCGTCCTCACCGATCTCGCCGTCCTTGACGGCCTTGTCGATGGTCTCCTTGGCCTTGCGGCGCACGGAGCGGATGGCGATCCGCGCGTCCTCGCCCTTGGCCCTGGCGACCTTGATGAACTCCTTGCGGCGTTCCTCGGTGAGCTGCGGGAAGACCACCCGGATGATGTTGCCGTCGTTGGAGGGGTTGACGCCGAGGTCGGAGTCGCGGATCGCCTGCTCGATGTTGCGCAGGGCGCTCTTGTCGAACGGGGTCACCACCGCCATCCGCGGCTCCGGCACCGAGAACGACGCCAGCTGGTTGATGGGGGTCTGGGCCCCGTAGTAATCCGCCGTGATCTTGTTGAACATCGCCGGATGCGCCCGCCCGGTGCGGATCGCGGCGAGGTCCTCCTTGGCGACCACGACGGCCTTCTCCATCTTCTCCTCGGCTTCGAGGAGGGTCTCTTCGATCACCACTGGCTCCTGGTCTCATCCGTGAGCGGAACGGGAGTGCTCCCGTCCGCCCGTACCATGCCTGCACGGTGTCCGACCGGCAGGCCGTTGTCCATCCCTCAGACCCGGCTGCCGTGCGCGCTCACGAGCGTACCGATCTTCTCACCCCGCACCGCCCGGGCGATGTTGCCCTCCTTCAGCAGCTCGAAGACGAGGATGGGCAGTTCGTTGTCGCGGCACAGGGTGACGGCCGTGGCGTCGGCGACCTTGAGGTCACGGGTGATGACCTCGCCGTATCCGAGCGCATCGAACTTCACCGCGTCGGGGTTCTTCTTGGGGTCGGAGTCGTAGACCCCGTCGACGCCGTTCTTCCCCATGAGCAGGGCCTCGGCGTGGATCTCCAGGGCGCGCTGCGCGGCGGTGGTGTCCGTGGAGAAGTAGGGCATGCCCATGCCGGCGCCGAAGATGACGACGCGGCCCTTCTGCATGTGCCGGATGGCGCGCAGCGGGATGTACGGCTCGGCGACCTGGCCCATGGTGATCGCCGTCTGCACCCGGGAGTCGATGCCTTCCTTCTCCAGGAAGTCCTGCAGGGCGAGGCAGTTCATGACCGTGCCGAGCATGCCCATGTAGTCGGAGCGGGCCCTGTCCATGCCGCGCTGCTGCAGTTCGGCGCCGCGGAAGAAGTTGCCGCCGCCGATCACCACCGCGATCTCGTACCCGTCGCGGACGACGGCCGCGACCTCGCGGGCGATGGCGCGCACGACGTCGGGGTCGACGCCGAGGTCCCCGCCGCCGGAGAACGCCTCGCCGGACAGCTTCAGCAGGAAGCGTGAGCTGTCCCTCTTCGTATGGTGGCCGTTGTCCGCCTTCTCCCGGTGGCCGTGGTCCGCGTCGGCGTCCTCGTTCATGAAGTCTCCTCGTGCGCATGCGAAAGAGGCCATCGCCGTGGGTTCTCATCCACCCATTCCCGGCAATGGCCTCCTCGTCACTTCCGCGGCCCGGCGGCGGTCCCCCGCACCGGCCCGCAACAACTCAACCCGACCCTAGCGGGGCCGGTGGCCGTTCGCCGTACACCGTGCGCCGCGTACGCCGCGGCGACCCGCCCTGCGGCGCGCCGGATCGCGGCGCGTGCCGTCCGGTCGCGCTTGCGCGCGCCGGGCGGCACGGTGCCCGCCGGTGGCGCCGGTGCTCAGGCGCCGACGCGGATGCGCGCGAAGCGGATCACCTGCGCGCCGGCCTCGTCGAGCACCTTCTGCACCGACTTCTTCGGGTCCTTGGCGAACGGCTGGTCCAGCAGCACGTTCTCCTTGAAGAAGCCGTTCACCCGGCCCTCGACGATCTTCGGCAGCGCGGCCTCCGGCTTGCCCTCCTCGCGGGAGGTGGCCTCGGCGACGCGGCGCTCGTTCTCCACCGTGTCGGCCGGGACCTCCTCGCGGCTCAGCCAGCGCGGGCTGAAGGCGGCGATGTGCTGCGCCACCTCCTTGGCCGTCTGCGGGTCGGCCTTGTCCAGCTCGACGAGCACGCCGACCTGCGGCGGCAGGTCGGGCATGGTGCGGTGCATGTACGTGCCCACGTAGGCGCCCTCGAAGCGCGCGAAGCGGTCGAGGACGATCTTCTCGCCGAGGGTGGCGTTGGCCTCGTCCACGTACGCCTGGACGGTCTTGCCGTCGATCTCGGAGGCGAGCAGCGCCTCCAGGTCGGCGGGCTTGGTGGCCGCGACGTGCTCGGCGAGGGCGTCGGCGACGGCGATGAACTTGTCGCCCTTGGCGACGAAGTCGGTCTCGCACTTCAGCTCCAGCAGGACGCCGGAGGAGTTGTCGTCGGCGATCAGGGAGACGACGGCGCCGTTCTCGGCGGAGCGGCTCTCACGCTTGGCGACGCCCTTCTGGCCCTTGACGCGGAGCAGCTCCACGGCCTTGTCGACGTCGCCCTCGGCCTCTTCCAGCGCCTTCTTGCAGTCCATCATGCCGGCGCCGGTGAGCTCCCGGAGCTTCTTGACGTCGGCGGCGGTGAAGTTCGCCATGATTCGGTGGTTTTCTCTTCTCGACGGGTGACTGGGATCGGCGGATCAAACCTGCGGAGCGTCGCCGGCGGGCTCCGTGCCCTCGGCGGCCTCGGCGGCCTCGGTGGCCTGCTCGGCGGCCGGGGCGGGGGTCTCGTCGGCCTGCTCGGCGTCGGCGACCTTGGCGGTCTCGGCGGAGGTCTGCACCTCGGCCTCGGCCGCGGCCTCGTCCGTCTTCTCGGCCGGGGCGGCCGGCGCGGTCTTGCCGTCCTTCTCGCCGGCGAGCAGGTCGCGCTCCCACTCGGCGAGCGGCTCGGCGTCGGTCTTGACGGCCTTCTCGTCACCGGTGGCGGCACCGGAGCGGGCGATCAGACCCTCGGCGACGGCGTCGGCGATGACGCGGGTCAGCAGCGTGACGGAGCGGATCGCGTCGTCGTTGCCCGGGATCTTGTAGTCGACCTCGTCGGGGTCGCAGTTGGTGTCGAGGATCGCGACGACCGGGATGCGCAGCTTGCGCGCCTCGCCGACGGCGATGTGCTCCTTCTTCGTGTCCACGATCCAGACGGCGCTCGGCACCTTCTGCATGTCGCGGATGCCGCCGAGGGTCTTCTCCAGCTTGGCCTTCTCACGGGAGAGGACCAGCAGTTCCTTCTTGGTGAGGCCGGAGGCGGCCACGTCCTCGAAGTCGATGGCCTCCAGCTCCTTGAGGCGCTGCAGCCGCTTGTGGACCGTGGAGAAGTTGGTGAGCATGCCGCCCAGCCAGCGCTGGTTCACGTACGGCATGCCGACGCGGGTGGCCTGCTCGGCGATGGCTTCCTGGGCCTGCTTCTTCGTGCCCACGAACATGATGGTTCCGCCGTGCGCGACGGTCTCCTTCACGAACTCGTAGGCGCGGTCGATGTACGACAGCGACTGCAGGAGGTCGATGATGTAGATGCCGTTGCGCTCGGTGAAGATGAAGCGCTTCATCTTCGGGTTCCAACGGCGGGTCTGGTGCCCGAAGTGGACGCCGCTTTCCAGCAGCTCCCGCATCGTGACGACGGCCATGGCCGTACTCCTCGTGTGTCTCGGTTGTGCGCGGCGGCCGGCCGGCCACCGCTCCTGACGCCCCTGCGCGCCGCGCCTCCGGCGGGAGCCGGAGGACCGAGTGACGCGGCCACCTTCAGGCAGGTGGCGGGGCGTGCGAAGTCGACCCGGAGAGCCGGGTCGCCACCAGAAGTGTACGGGACGGCATCACCCGCCTGCGCCACGGAGCCCGGTCCCCGGGCGGGTCTCCGGGCGGTCCCCGGCCCCGGGTTGTCCACAACCGGCCGGTTATCCACAGAATCCGTCCATGATCCCCAAGCGTCCCGTCCCCCGGCCAGACTCCCCCCATGAACGGACGACCCGAACCCCGCACGGCCGGCGTCCCGGGCCGCGGGGCGCGGTGGGCGCTCGCGGTCGGGCTCGCCGCGGCCCTGACCGCGGGCGCCTGGCCCGCACCCCCGTTCACGACGGCGGACACGACGGACAGGGTGGCGGAGGCGGGTGGGGAGGGGGCGGGGGCGGGGCGGGGGGAACGGGGGATACGGGATACGTCCGCGCCCGGCGGGCGGTCCACCGGTCCGGGGCGGCCGGCGGTGGCGCCTGCCGAGCCGAGGCCCCCCGGCGTGGACGCGGTGTGGCCTGTTGACGGGGGGCCGCGGGGGCGGCCGGTGGTGGAGCGGGGGTTCGAGGCGCCGCGGTCGCCGTACGGCCCGGGCCATCGCGGGGTGGATCTGCGGGCATCGGCGGGGAAACCGGTGCGGGCCGCGGCGGCGGGGCGGGTGTCGTTCGCGGGGCGGGTGGCGGGACGCGGAGTGCTGGCCGTCGACCATCCGGGCACGGGCCGCCCGCCGCTGCGCACCACGTACGAGCCGGTGGTGCCCGCCGTACGCAAGGGTGAGCGGGTCGGGAAAGGGCAGGTCATCGGACATCTGCAGGGCGGCGGGTACCACTGCGCGACGGCCTGTCTGCACTGGGGGCTGCGCCGCGGCCCTGTCTACCTCGACCCGCTGTCGCTGCTGCCGCCCGGGCTGCTCACCGCGGGCCATGCCCGGCTGCTGCCGGTGTTCGGCGTCCCGCCGCCCGCGGGTGGCGGCTGACGCCGCGACGAGGGCGGTGCCGTCAGCGGGCGGCGCCGTGGAGGGCCACGGCGACGGCCGTGTCGGCAACGGTCTCCGGGGCGTCGGTGCCGAGTTCGGTGCGGCGGACGGCCGCGTCGACGACCCCTTGGAGCAGGGTGGCGGCGAGGCGGGGTTCGTCGTGGCCGAGGTCCGCCAGGGCCGCGACGACCATGGTGACGAGCCCGCCGTGCGCGGCGCGGATCTTCTCCCGGGCGCCGGCGTCGAGTTCGCCCGCGGAGATGGCGACGACGGCCCGGTGGCGGCGGTCGCCGACCAGCGCGAGCTGGGTGCGTACGTACGCCTCGACCTTCGCCTCCGGGGTGTCGGCGCGCTCCATGGCCGCCTCCACCTCGGCCGCCCAGCGCGGGAAGTCGACGGCGCACAGTTCCTCGACCACGGCGGCCCGGCTGCGGAAGTACTCGTACACGGACGAGCGTGCGAGGCCGGTGCGCTCGGCGAGCGCGGCGAAGTTCAGCGCTTCGGTGCCGCCTTCGCCGAGGAGTTCGCGCGCGGCGTCGAGCAGCGCGGCGTGCTGCATGGTCCGGTGCTCGGCCACGGAGGCCGCTCGAATCTTCGGCACCGTCCAACTTTAGACCGCGGCGGCCGTTCAGCCGCCCGAGTCGGCCAGCTTCGCGCGCAACTGCAGGACGGACTTGGTGTGGATCTGGCTGACCCTGCTCTCGGTGACGCCGAGGACCTGGCCGATCTCGGCGAGCGTGAGGCCCTCGTAGTAGTAGAGGGTGACGACGGTCTTCTCCCGGTCGGGCAGGGTGTTGACGGCGCGGGCGAGCAGCCGGCGCAGTTCGCGGTCCTCGGCGACCTCCACGGGGTCGTCGGCGGCGGTGTCCTCGAGGGTGTCCATGAGGCTGAGCCGGTCGCCGTTGTCGGAGCTGACGTGCAGCAGTTCTTCGAGGGCGACGACGTTGGCGAGGGAAAGCTGGCTGAAAACCCCGTGCAGCTCTTCGAGCTGGATGCCCATCTCGGCGGCGACCTCGGCTTCCGAGGGGGTGCGGCGGAGGGCGGCTTCGAGGGTGGCGTAGGCGCGCTCGACGGCACGGGCCTTCTGCCGTACGGAGCGGGGGATCCAGTCCAGCGCCCGGAGCTCGTCGATCATCGCACCGCGGATGCGGGTGATGGCGTACGTCTCGAACTTGATGGCGCGCTCGGGGTCGAACTTCTCGATGGCGTCGATGAGTCCGAAGACTCCGGACGAGACGAAGTCGGCCTGTTCCACGTTGGACGGCAGGCCGACGCTGACGCGTCCCGCGACGTACTTCACCAGCGGCGAGTAGTGCAGGATGAGCTGCTCGCGCAGCCGGCCGTCACGCGTCTCCTTGTACGACCGCCACAGCTCGTCGACCGACGAGGGTGCTGTGCGTGATGCGGCACGGTCGGACCCGGAGATGTGCTGGGGCATGCGTCGTCGCCTTGAACCGTTCTGGTGGGGGACTGGGTTCGGTGGGGGCCGTGGGGGGAGCGAGCGGGTGTGGGGAGGGGCGGAGCGGGGAGGGTGACGCGGCGGGGAATGCGGGAACGTTCCGCGAGCGTAGCGTGACCGTACGGTCGCATTCTGCGACTGACGGCTCTTCATGAGTACGCAGGTTCGTTCCGCGGACCGCACCTGCGGGTTATCAGGAGGTCACAGCGGGGGGACGGCCGCCGCGGCACCGGGTGGGGGTCGGTTTGCATCTCCCCCACCCTTTCACCCGAACGTCCCAGGTCAAGGAACGGCTCGTCACCTTTTGGGGTGCTCGCTGGAGCGCGGGGCCAGCCGCCAGCCGGTGCCGTCGCGGCGGACGAATCCGAGGGACTGCAGCTCATGAAGCCTGCCCAAGGCTTCGTCGCGCTCCGTGCCCGCCTCATGTGCGATCTGTTCCAGCGGCGCTGTACCCCGACCGGGGAGTGCTTCGAGCACCCGTGCGGTGGCGGGCGGGAGCAGATCGCGTGGTACGACGGGGCCGCGGCGGACCGGGGCGAGGTCCGCGCCGATGCGGCCGACCAGCTCGACGACTTCGGCGGCCTCGGTGACGAGCACTGCCTCGCCGCGCAGCAGCTCGTGCACCCCTGAGGAGAGCCCGGAGGTCACCGGGCCCGGCACGCCCATCGTCGGGCGGCCGAGGCGCTGCGCCCAGCGGGCGGTGACGAGGGAGCCGCTGCGGCGCTCGGCCTCGACGACGACGGTGCCGCGGGTGAGGGCCGCCATGACGCGGTTGCGCAGGAGGAAGCGCGACCGGGTGGGATGGTCGCCGGGGGCGAGTTCGGCGACGATGAGGCCCTGTTCGGCGACGCGGCCGAGGAGCTCGCTGTGGCCGGGCGGGTAGACCCGGTCGACGCCGCAGGCCAGTACGCCGACGGTGGCTCCGGTGGCGGCGAGGGCGCCGCGGTGGGCGGCGGCGTCGATGCCGTAGGCGGAGCCGGAGACGACGGTCCACCCGGCGTGGGCGAGGCCGGCGGCGAGCGTCGCGGCGACGTGGGCGCCGTACTCGGTGCAGGCGCGGGCGCCGACGACGGCGACGGACTTCAGCGCCCACAGCCTGAGGTCGGCGCGGCCGCGGACCCAGAGGCCGAGGGGCCGGGCGGCCGCGAGGTCGTCGAGCTGCCGGGGCCATTCGGGGTCGCCGGGGCAGACGAACCGCGCTCCGACGGCTTCGGCGGCGGCGAGGTCCTCCCGGGGGGCGGGTCCGCCGAGCCGCCGCCGGTAGCGGACCAGCCGGGTCTCGGCCTCCGGTGAGGGCGGTGGGGCGTCGCCGGTCACCCAGCGCATGAGCGCCACGGCCCCGTGCGTACGCAGCCACCTTCCGGCGACCTCGTCTCCGGGCTCGACGAGCCGCGTCAGCGCGACCCGCGCCAACCGCTCCGCGTCGCACTCCGCGGCTTCAGCGAGGCCCGCTTCGGGTGCGGGCTCCGTCCCCTGGCGGCTACGGGCCGCCGGCCGGGCGCCGGAGCCGGGGCCGCGCCGGGGCCGGGCGGCCGGGGTCCGCATCGCGCCCGGCACCGGTCCCGCGACCGGGCCGGACGGCCCGCTCTGCCCCTCGGCCGGAGGCACAGGCACAGCAGCCGGCAGGCAGCCCCCGCCCGGCGCCGGATCGGCCGCCGGGCAGGTGCAGGCCCCGATCGGCAGGCCGCTGCGCGGCTTCCAGGCGGGCTTCTCGGTCGCGTTCATCCGACGGGCTCCGTCGTTGCCTGGGTACGGGTGCCTCGGGGCACTCCCGTGCGGAGTTCCAGAGCCACGGCGACGTCCTCGGGCCCGGGGCGGTCGTGGCCCGCGAGGTCGGCGATGGTCCAGGCCACGCGGAGGACGCGATCGAGGCCGCGGGCGGTGAGCAGGCCGCGTTCGAGGTCGCGTTCCGCCGGGGCGAGGACGCCGGGGGCAGGGTGCCAGCGGCGCCGCAGCTCGTGGCCGGGGACTTCCCCGTTGGTGCGCCAGGCGGTGCCGGCGTACCGCGCGGCGGCGCGGTCGCGGGCGGCCAGGACCCGGGCTGCGGCGTCGGCGGTGGACTCGGCGCGTTCACCGGCGGCCGACAGCTCGGCGCGGCTGACGGCGTCGACGGCGACCCGGAGGTCGACGCGGTCGAGGAGCGGGCCGGTGAGCCGGCCCTGGTAGCGCCGGATGGCCATGGGCGGGCATTCGCAGCCGCCTTCCCGGCGGGCGAAGAGGCCGCAGGGGCAGGGGTTGGCGGCGAGGACCATGAGGAAGCGGGCGGGGAACTGGACGACGCCCGCGGACCGGGCCACGACGACGTGCCCGGACTCCAGGGGCTGTCTGAGGGCGTCCAGGATCCGGCCGCTGAATTCGGGCGCTTCGTCTAAAAAGAGCACGCCGCGGTGGGCCAGGGAGACGGCTCCCGGCTTGGGCAGCGCGTTGCCGCCGCCGATGAGGGCGGGCAGGGTCGCGGAGTGGTGCGGGGCGGCATAGGGGGCTTCGCCGACGAGGGGCTGGCCCGCGGGCAGGGTGCCGGCCACCGAGTGGACGGCGGTCACTTCGAGCGCTTCGGTCTCGGTCAGGGGCGGCAGCAGCCCGGGCAGCCGTTCGGCGAGCATCGTCTTGCCCGCTCCCGGGGGGCCTTTCAGGTACAGGTGGTGGCCGCCCGCGGCGGCGACTTCGAGGGCGAAGCGGGCCCGGTGCTGCCCCGCGACGTCGGCGAGGTCGGGGCGGTACGCGCCGGGGCCGAGGGCCGCCGGGGCGCACCAGCCGGCTCCGGGCACGGCGAGCCGGGCGGACGGGACGGCCGGGGCGCCGCCGGTTTCCGGGGGCTCGTCGGGGGGCGGTTCGTCGTTGAGGATGGCGATGAGCTGGCGCAGGCTGCGGACGCCGAGGACGGAGACGTCGGGGACGAGGGCGGCCTCGCTTGCGGCGGCCTCGGGGACGACGACCTGGCAGCAGCCGGCGGCCGCGGCGGCGAGCACGGCGGGCAGCACGCCGGGGACGGGCCGGACGCGGCCGTCGAGGCTCAGCTCACCGACCATGACGAGCCCGGTGAGCGCGTCGGGCGCGATGCGCCCGGCGGCGCCGAGGGTGGCGCAGGCGATGCCGAGGTCGAATCCGCTGCCGGATTTGGGTACGGCGGCGGGGCTGAGGCCGACGGTGAGCTTCTTCTGCGGCCAGTCGACGCCGGAGTTGACGACGGCGGCGCGCACCCGGTCGCGGCTTTCCGTGAGGCTCTTGTCGGGCAGCCCGACCAGCGTGAACGTGGCGACGCCCGGCTCCAGGTCGGCCTGGATCTCGACGACGACCCCCTCGACGCCGACGAGGGCGACAGAGCACGTGCGGGCGAAGGCCATCAGGCGGCCCCCCGCACGTGCTCGACGACGGGGGCGCCGCGGTCCGGCAGCACCACGCCGACGACGTCGATCCGCATGCCGCCCGGCGGGACGCCGCCGTGCCGCAGGGCCCAGGCTTCGGCGAGCCGCCGGAGCCGGTCCGCCTTGGCCGGCGGGACGCCGGCCATCGGATGCTCCCAGCCGCCTTCCCGTCTGGTCTTGACCTCGCAGACGACGAGGGCCTCGCCGTCGAGCGCGACGATGTCGATCTCGCCGTCGCTGCATCTCCAGTTCCGCGCCAGGACGGTCATTCCCGCCTGGACGAGCCGCCGCTCCGCGATCCGTTCCCCGTACTGTCCGAGCGCCTGCCGCTGCTTCGGCATCGGGCACCACCTCCCGCGTCCGACTGTGTCGTGCCGCGGGAGAATTTGTTGATCTTGGTGGATAACCGGCGGGTTGTGGACAACTCCCTCACCCATGAGGGTGACGGAGGAGGGGAACTCAACCGAGGTCGTCGGAGGGCATCTCCAGGTCGGACTTACTCAGCTCCTCGACGTTCACATCCTTGAACGTGAGTACCCGCACCTGCTTGACGAAGCGGGCCGGCCGGTACATGTCCCAGACCCAGGCGTCCGCCATCGACACCTCGAAGAACACCTCGCCCTGGACCGAGTGGACCTGCATCTCGTAGTCGTTGGTGAGGTAGAAACGCCGCTCGGTCTCGATCACGTATTTGAACAGACCGACGACGTCGCGGTACTCCCGGTAGAGCTTCAGCTCCATCTCGGTCTCGTACTTCTCGAGGTCCTCGGCGCTCATGGCACGTTCCCCTTCCGCCTGTGCGTGACCCCATTGTGCGTCCCCCGGGCACGACGGGCCCGGGCATAGCCGGAAACCGGCCCGTAGGCGGCGCCGCCCAGGATCAGCGCCGCCCCGGCGACGACCGCGAGCAGCAGCGGCCCCAGCGGGCCGGGCTCGGAGATCCCCCCGGGCAGCGCCGCGAAGCCGTCCGGGCGCTCCAGCATGCCCGCGCTGCCCAGCGGCCACGCCGTCGCGTCGACCCGGCTCCTGACGGCGTCGCGGGGTATGGCTCCGCCGCCCGATTCGGCCAGATGGCTGCGGGAGTCGACGGAGTCCCCGCGGTGGTCGCCGAGCAGGAAGACCATTCCCTCCGGCACGGTGGTCGCGGGGAAGTCCTCCTGAGCCGCGCGCTGACTCTCCGTGACGTACCGCTCCGCGACCGGCACGTCGTCGACCGTCAGCCGCCCCTGCGCGTCGCAGCAGCGGACCGTGTCACCGCCGACCGCCACGACCCGCTTGACCATCGGGAGGTCCCCCCACGCCGCGTCCTCGAAGACCACGACGTCGCCGCGGCGCACCTCGTCGCCCGAGATCCGCTCGGCCAGCACCCGGTCGCCGGAGGCGACGGTGGGTGCCATGGAGGACGTCGGCACGGTGTACGGCACGTACACCGCGGCGCCCCAGGCGAAGCCGCCGAGGAACAGCACGCACCCGACCGCCACGGCCAGGCCCGACAGCACGTTCCCCCTGCGCCCGGCTCCGCTGCTGCTCATGGGCGCACACTACCCAGAGGTCCGGCAGGCAGTCAGCCCGCTCGGTGAACCACCGTGATCAGCGACGCCCGGCCCCGCCTCGGCACCGGCCCGCGCCCGTGAAACCGCAGGCCAGGGGGTCGCATACGGCTCGGAAGCCGCCGCGGCCCCGGCGATCACATCACCCGGACGGCCCCGTGCCCCCGCGCACCGTGAGCAAGCAGCCGGGCCGGGAGCGGCGCGGCCCCCGGCTCACCTCAGCCGTTCAGGTCCGCCTTGCGGATCAGCCGGCGCCGCCGCCACAGCACCAGCGGCACCGCCCCGGCCAGCCCCAGCGCCGCCGGCGCGGCCCCCGAGGCGGCGTTCAGCCCCGGCTGGTCGAAGGTGCCCGGCACCGGCAGGGTGCCCCAGCGGTCGATCGGCCAGGCCCGCGCGATGGCCCGCCCGACGACCAGGTCCTCGTCGACGAAGCCCTTGTCCGGCGACTTCTCGTGGTAGCGGGAGTCCAGCGAGTCCTGCCGGTGGTCGCCCATCACCCACAGCTTGCCCTCCGGCACCTTCACGGGACCGAAGTCGTTGTCCTCGCAGGGGGTGTCGCCGGGGAAGATGTACGAAGTCTCGTCCAGAGCCTTGCCGTTGACCTTCACCGGGCCGACGCCCTTGCACTCCACGGTGTCGCCGCCGACCGCGATGACGCGCTTGATGAGGTCCTGCTCCTCCGCCGAGGGCATGAGGCCGATGAAGCTCAGCCCCTTCTGGATGCCTTCGAGCACGGGCCCGGAGTCCGACGACGGCGCCTCGTTCAGCCAGCCGCCCGGGTCGTGGAAGACGACGACCTCGCCGCGCTCGGGCTCGGCGCCGAACCACGGCGTGAGCTTGTCCACCAGCACGCGGTCGCCGACCTGCAGCGTGTCCTGCATGGAGTTGGAGGGGATGGAGAACGCCTGGACCAGGAAGGTCTTGATGATCAGCGCGAGCACCAGCGCGACGAGGATGAGGATCGGCAGTTCCTTCCAGAAGGAACGCTGCTTCTTCCCGCCCGCGGCGGCCGCGCCGCCGCCGTCCGCGTCCTCCCCCCTGCTGCTGCTCCCGTCACTGCCGTCCCCGCCGTCGCTCATCGCTCCCGCTTCCGCCGCCGCAGGGCCGCCGGGAGCGCCGGCCGCGGCGTCCTGCGGGACACCGTCCTTGCCGAGTGAGGGTCGGGGGGCGCCGTCCCGCGCGGTGTCCGCCGGGCCGTCGGCCGCCTGCTCCGGAGGGCTGCCAGGAGGGCCGGCAGCCGGCTGCTGCGCGCGCCCCTGACCGGGCCGGTCTTCGGGATCCTCGTGACCGGACCGGGCGCTGACTGCCACGTCCCCCACATCCACTCCTCACCTTGCCGCTGCCTGCCCCTGGTCAGGTGCAGGCCCACCACTCCCATAACGAGCGAGAGTTCCGCAGGAGTCGGGAGGGGCTCCATTCGGCCCACTTCTTTCGAGGACACCTTATTCGTCTGCGCGTCCGACTCCGGAACCGAGGCATAGGTGTCCGGTGAGTCGAATTTGTCCCAGTGGCCGAGCGGCCAGGCGATGGCCATGGCCCTGCCCACGACGTCCTCTTCCGCGATCGTCCCCTGGTACGGACCGTCCAGGTGGTAGCGCGAGTCGGCGGAGTTGGAGCGGTGGTCGCCCATGACGAAGATCCGGCCGTCCGGCACGGTGACGTCGAAGGTCCGCTGCGACGGCTTGTCCCCGGGGTGCAGGTACGGCTCCACCAGCGCGGTGCCGTTGACCGTGACCCGCCCGCCGTCGTCGCAGCAGACCACGCGGTCGCCGCCGACCGCCACGACCCGCTTGATCAGGTCCTGTTCGTGCTCCGAGGGCAGCAGCCCGATGAACGTCAGCACGTCCTTGACCTGTGCGACGCCCACGGGGTCGTCGAGCCGGTCCTCCTCCCGGTTGCTGAGCCAGCCGCCGGGGTCCTTGAAGACGACGATGTCGCCGCGCTCCGGCTTGGCGCCGAACCAGGGCGTGAGCTTGTCCACGACGACCCGGTCGCCGATCCGGATCGTCTGTTCCATGGATCCGGAGGGGATGACGAACGCCTGCAGCAGGAAGGTCTTGACGCCCAGCGCGATCAGCATGGCCGCGCCGATGATGAGCGGGATCTCCTTTATCCGCGAACGGGTTCTGCGCCGCCGCGCCCGCTTGGCCGCCTTGCGGCGCTCCGCGCGCCCGCCGAGCCGCGGACCCTGCTCACCGCCGGGGCCGCGCGGGCCGCTCTCCGGCTCGTACGGATCGTCGCCGCCCGAGGCGTACGTGCCGTCGCCCTGCCCGCCGTCCCGTCCGTACGGAGGGCCCTCGCGGTACCCGCCGCCCGCGCCGTACGGTCCTTCGCCGTATCCGCCGCCCGGGCCGTACGGATCCCCGCCGCCCCCGCGTCCGTACGGATCCCCGCCCCCGTACCCGCCACCGCCGCTGCTCCCGTGCGGATCACGGCGCCCCGGCCCGCCCCCCGCGCCGCGGCGGTCCTCCTGACCGCCGCCGCCCGCGTGACGCGCGTGGCTACCCCCCATATCCCGGCCGCCCCAGCGAGCCGGCCCGGTCCGGCGGCCACCCCCGCCAGTCCGCCCTGCCGATCACCTTGTCCACCGAGATCGTGCCGCCCCCGGGCGACCCGAGGTGGTCGCGGGAGTCGCGGGAGTCGCTGCGGTGGTCGCCCATGACCCACAGCCGGCCGGGCGGCACGATGACGTCGAACTCGACCAGCGACGGGGCGTCGCCCGGATACAGGTACTCCCGCTCGTCGAGCGGCTTTCCGTTCACCTTCACCCTCCCCCGTGCGTCGCAGCAGATCACGCGGTCACCGCCGACACCGATGACCCGCTTGACGTAGTCGGTGCCTTCGGGCTCCGCGAGGCCCGTGGCCGCGCCGGCCCTGCGCAGCAGGCCCGGCACCGCACCCCCGCCGTCACCGGCGGCGGCGAAGGTCCCCGAGCCGTCGAAGACGACAACGTCTCCGCGCTCCGGTTCGTCCCCGAACGCGTAAGCGAGCTTGTTGACCAATACCCGGTCGCCGGGCTGGAGAACCGGCTCCATGGAACTGCTCGGCACCAGGAACGGCTGCACGACGAAGGCGCTGACGAGCAGCCCGAGGACGGTGAAGGTGGCCGCGAGGGCAACGGCCCAGCGCAGCAGACGGAGAAAAGAGGAGCGCGATGACCCCTCCCGCCCGGACTCCGGGGAGGAGGAGTCGTCGCGCTCCTCTGGCCGCAGCTCAGTGTCCATCGCTGCGAAGCCTAATATGGCGATTCGCCCGCGTGGACCGGCCGCGTCAGCTCTCGCGCTTCTCCTTGATCTTCGCGGCCTTGCCGCGGAGGTCGCGCAGGTAGTACAGCTTGGCGCGGCGGACCTGGCCGCGGGTCACCAGCTCGATCTTCTCGACGACCGGGGTGTGCACGGGGAAGGTGCGCTCGACGCCGACGCCGAAGCTGACCTTGCGGACCGTGAAGGACTCGCGGACCCCGGCGCCCTGCCGGCGGATGACGACACCCTTGAACTGCTGGACACGGGAGCGGTTGCCCTCGATGACGCGCACGTGCACGTTGACCGTGTCACCGGGCCGGAAGGGCGGGATGTCGTCGCGCAGGGAGGCTGCGTCGACGCTTTCGAGAAGGTTCATGACCGTCTGCTTTCTTCGCCGATGCCACAGGTCATCGACAAGAGTCCGAAGTGGGACAGAGGATGCTGCAGCGTCGTACGGGCGTCGTGTCCCCCTGTGGCAGGGGCGCCGCGTCGGACGGCAGGCAGCAGCGGCCTATTCTTCCACGTCGGCGCCCGTACGCCAAAATCGTCCGTCGGGCCCCTCGGCCCAGCCGAGTTCGGCGAGCAGCGCCCTGTCGTGCTTGTCGTACGCACCGGGCGCGGCCCGCGCGATCAGGTCGGGGCGGACCTCGGCGGTGCGGCGCAGCGCCTGGTCGCGGCGCCAGCGGGCGATGCGGCCGTGGTCGCCGCTGAGCAGGACGTCGGGTACGGTCCTGCCGCGCCAGTCGGGAGGCTTGGTGTAGACGGGGCCTTCCAGGAGGTCGGCCATGGCGCCGGGGGCGAAGGAGTCGTCCTGGTGGGAGGCGGCGTTGCCGAGGACGCCGGGCAGGAGGCGTACGACGGCCTCGGCGATGACGAGGACGGGGGCCTCGCCGCCGGCGAGGACGTAGTCGCCGATGGACACCTCGTGCAGCCGGTAGCGGCCGGCGTACTCCTCGACCAGGCGGCGGTCGATGCCCTCGTAGCGGGCGGGGGCGAAGACCAGCCAGGGCTCGGCGGCCAGTTCCACGGCCAGTTCCTGGGTGAAGGGCCGGCCGCTGGGGGTGGGGACGACGAGGACGGGGTCGCCGGTCCCGGAGCCGGCGACGGCGTCGAGGGCGGCGCCCCACGGCTCGGGCTTCATGACCATGCCGGGACCGCCGCCGTAGGGGGTGTCGTCGACGGTGTGGTGCCGGTCGAACGCCCACTCCCGCAGGTCGTGGACGCGGACGTCGAGCACGCCGCGCTCGATGGCCTTGCCGGGGAGCGACAGCCGCAGCGGCTCCAGATAGGCGGGGAAGATCGAGACGACGTCGATCCTCACGCCGGGCCCTCTCCCCCGCGCCCGCCTTCCGGCGCGCCGTCCCGGTCGCCGCTGACGGCCACGTCCAGCAGCCCCGGCGGCGGCTGCACGACGACGCGCTGCGCGTCGAGGTCGATCTCGGGCACGATCTCGCTGACGAACGGGATCAGCGCCTCGCCGCCGTCCGGGCGGGCGACGACCAGCAGGTCCTGGTACGGCAGGTGCGCGACCTCCGCGACGCGCCCCACGGGGGTGCCGTCGCGGAGGACGACGTCGAGGTCGGCGAGCTGGTGGTCGTAGAACTCCTCGGGGTCCTCCGGGGTCGCCTCGGGGTCGACGTCGGCGACGAGGAGGGTGTTGCGCAGCGCCTCGGCGGCGGTGCGGTCGGTGACGCCCTCGAAGCGCAGCAGCAGCCGGCCGCTGTGCACCCGCCCGGTGGCGATGGTCAGCGGTCCTGCGGCGGCGGGGTCCGTGGTGAGGACCGCGCCCGGGGCGAGCCGCCGCTCGGGCTCGTCGGTGCGTACCTCGACGGTGACCTCGCCCTTGATCCCGTGGGCGCGGCCGATCCGCGCGACTACGAGTTGCACGGGTGCCTTCCTCTTCGTACGTCGTCGGCCGTCACCCGGTGCGCGCCGGGCCCGCGCGGGTGTACGGGACGGCCCGCCGCCCGCGTACGGCGACGGGCCGGGGCGCCTGCCGGCCTCCCCGGCCCGTGCCGGTGACTGCTCCGTCCGTCCGCGCGACGACCGGTCAGCGGACCTGGTCCACGTCGACCAGGTCGACGCGGATGCCGCGGCCGCCGAGCGCGCCGACGACGGTGCGCAGCGAGCGGGCCGTACGGCCGTTGCGGCCGATGACCTTGCCGAGGTCCTCGGGGTGCACCCGGACCTCCAGCACCCGGCCGCGGCGCAGGTTGCGGGAACTGACCTCGACCTCGTCGGGGTTGTCGACGATGCCCTTCACCAGGTGCTCAAGGGCTTCTTCGAGCATCGTCAGGCCCCGGGGGCCTCGGCCGCGGCCTCGCCGGGCTCGGCGTCGGCCTTCTTCTCGGCCTTCTCGGCCTTGTCGGCCTTCTCGCTCTTCTCGGCCTTCTCAGCCTTGTCGGCCTTCTTCGCCTTGGGGGTCACCGCGCCGCCCTTGGGCTCGTCGGCGGCGTCCTTGGCGGCGGCCTCGAAGAGGGCGCGCTTGTCGGCCTTCGGCTCGGGGACCTTCATCGGCTCGGGCGCCGGCAGGCCCTTGAACTTCTGCCAGTCGCCGGTGACCTTGAGGATGGCGAGCACGGGCTCGGTCGGCTGCGCGCCGACACCCAGCCAGTACTGCGCCCGCTCGGAGTCGACCTCGATGCGCGAGGGGTTCTGGACCGGGTGGTACAGCCCGATCTCCTCGATGGCCCGGCCGTCACGGCGGGTGCGCGAGTCGGCGACGACGATGCGGTAGTGCGGCGACCGGATCTTGCCCAGGCGCTTCAGCTTGATCTTGACTGCCACGGGAGTGGTGTCTCCTGGAGTTGACGTGATTGGGCCGGCCGAGGTGCTGCGTGGGGTTGCAGTGCCCGGGCGCCCGATGGACGCGCCAGCCGGAGGAGAGAGGGGTCCTGTGCGGCTGTCGAGTTCAGCTGACCATTGTGCCACACGGTCCCGACGCCCCTGCCCGCGCGGTCACACGCCTCGTACCGCCCGCCGGTGCCCGCGAGGGCGTGCCGGACGGGCGGCTGGGCGAGGTACCCGTATGGGGCGGCGCACACGGCTTCAGGTGGCCGCCTCCGCGATCCGGCCGGCGGTCCGGCGGTCGGCCGGCGCTCGGGCGGGATCGGGGGATCGGGGGGCGGGAGTCCGGCGGCGGGGTCAGGCCGCGGCGGCGGGCTCCGGGATGCGGAACGGCTTGCCGCAGCCGCCGCACACGATCGGGGCCTGGGCCAGGACCGACGGCACGACGCGGACGTTCCGCCCGCAGTCGCACACGGCCTTCACCCGCACACCGCCGCCGGACGACCCGTGCCGGGCCGCGGGGC
Organism: Streptomyces sp. CNZ287; assembly: GCF_007827615.1. Lineage (NCBI taxonomy): Bacteria > Bacillati > Actinomycetota > Actinomycetes > Kitasatosporales > Streptomycetaceae > Streptomyces > Streptomyces sp. CNZ287. The sequence continues at coordinate 126,861 of NZ_VISV01000017.1, forward strand.
CGCGGAAGCTGCGCGGGCTGTCGGCGGCGGTGGCCGCGTCATGAGCCCGCAGCGCCTTGCGCAGACGCTCGCCGGCCGCGCGATAGCGCTTCTTGGCGGCCGGGGTGAGGGTCACCAGGGAGAACCCGCTGCTGGGATGCGGCTCGTCGGGGTGGTCGAGGCCCAGCTCCTCGGCGATGGCAAGGAAGCGTCTGTTGTGGTAGCGGCCGGCCCGGGAGGTGTCCCGTACCCCACGGGCTGCGGCAATGCCGTGAACGGCTTCGTGCAGGAGTCGCTCGAAGGACAGCTCCGCCCCGCAGGCGGACGAGGACTCCCCGATCAGTGATTCCGGCGCGGCGAGGTCCGGCAGCTCCGGGTGGTGCCGCTGAATCTCGGCCCACGCGGCTGCCAGCTCCGCGGCAAGTACAAGTGGTGTCGTGCTCACGTCGGGAGTAACGAGCGAGCCCCCTTCGGTGTTCCGATTCCCGGCATCCCAAATAATTTGCATCTACCCGTCAGTTCGCGATGATGCGGTGGGGACCGGGGCGCCTGTGCTCATCTGTGGAGGTCTGCCGCTTAAATGATCGGGTCACAACAAAGCCGTACGTGACCGCTTGTGCACCGTCATGCGTCCTTCGCACCGTGCGCCTCCACCGTGTCCCGCCGGAAGCCGCCGCTCCGGACGATCAGTACGCCCGGGCGACGACGGCGAGCGTACCGGGCTCGTCGTCCGCTCCCGGCACCGACCCGTCCGCCGCGATCAGGCAGCGCACCGACACGGCCTGCTCCGCCAGCCGGGCCTCGCCCGCGGGACCGAGGTCCGCCCACGGGATACGGGCCCAGCCGCCGGCCGCCGCCGCCTCGGCCGCCTCCGCGACCGTCCGCACGTCCGTCGTCCCCTCCTCACGCATTCGACGTGACTCGGCCAGCAACCGTTCCTGATCGTCTTCAAGAATCTTCGGGAGCATCCCGGCCCCGTCGTCCAGCAGCGCGTCGAGCGCCACCGGCTCCTTGGTGCCGGGCACCCGCCGGACGAGCGTCGCGGTGCCGGCGGCCAGGTCGCGCGGGCCGATCTCGACCCGTACGGGCACCCCCTTCAGCTCCCAGTCCACCGCCCGCCGTCCGAAGGGGACGTCGACGCGGTCGTCGACCCGGACCCGTACCCCGGCGGCGGCCAGCCGGTCGCCGGCCTCGCGCACCTTGGCGAGCACCGCCTCGTCGCCCTTCACGGCCAGCACCACCGCCTGTACGGACGCCAGCCGCGGCGGGACGCGCAGCCCGTCATCGTCGCCGTGCACCATGATCATGCCGCCGACCATGCGGGTCGTGGAGCCCCAGGAGGTCTGCCACACGTGCTCGCGGGCGCCGTCCGCGGTCAGGTACCGCGTGCCGAACGCCTTCGCGAAGTTCTGGCCCAGCTCGTGACTGGTGCCCATCTGCAGCGCTTTGCCATCGCGCATCATCGCTTCGAGGGTCAGGGTGTTGAGGGCGCCAGCGAACCGCTCGGCGGCGGTCTTGCGGCCCGGGAGCACGTCGATCGCCAGCACGTTCACCATGAAGTCGGCGTACACGTCGCGCTGGATACGGGCCGCGTAGTCGCGCGCCTCCTCGTACGTGGCGTGCGCGGTGTGCCCCTCCTGCCACAGGAACTCCGTCGTCCGCAGGAACATCCGCGGCCGCAGCTCCCAGCGCACCACGTTGGCCCACTGGTTGATCAGCAGCGGCAGGTCTCGGTAGCTCTGCACCCACTTGGCGAAGTAGTCGTTGACGATCGTCTCCGAGGTGGGCCGGACGACGACCGGCTCCTCCAGCTCCTTGCCGCCGCCGTGGGTGACGACGGCCAGTTCCGGCGCGAAGCCCTCGACGTGGTCGGCCTCCCTGGCCAGGTAGGACTCCGGGATGAAGAGCGGGAAGTACGCGTTCTGCGCGCCCGCGGCCTTGATCCGGTCGTCCATCTCCCGCTGCGTACGCTCCCAGAGCCCGTACCCGTACGGCCGGATGACCATCGTGCCGCGCACCGGGCCGTTGTCGGCCAGCTCGGCCTTGGTGATGACGTCCTGGTACCAGCGCGGGAAGTCGTCCGCCTGGGGCGTGAGTACGGGTGCCTTTGCCATGGCGGAGATCGTAGGGGCCGGCCGCGGGCCGCAGGTACTGGTTTACGAGGCCCCCGCCGGCCCGCCGGCCGCCGCCGTCACAGCAGCTTCTTGAACTCCTCCGGCAGCTCGAAGTCCTGCGGCGGCTGCTCCGCGCCGCCGCCGAACGGGCTGCCCGAGGCGGCCCGGCGCTCGGCCGCGGCCTGCTCGTCGGCCTTGCGCTTCATCGGATTGCCGCTGCGCTGGCGCCCCTTGGCCTTCTTCTGCTGCTTGCCCTTGCGCTTGCCGCCGCCGCCCGCGCCAGGCATCCCGGGCATGCCCGGCATCCCCGGCATACCGCCGCCCTGGGCCATCTTCGACATCATCTTGCGGGCCTCGAAGAACCGCTCCACCAGGTTCTTCACGGCGCTGACCTCGACGCCGGAGCCGCGCGCGATCCGGGCCCTGCGGGAACCGTTGATGATCATCGGGTCGTGGCGCTCCCCCGGCGTCATCGACTTGATGATCGCCGCGGTACGGTCCACGTCCCGCTCGTCGAGGTTGTTGATCTGCTCCTTCATCTGGCCCATGCCCGGCATCATGCCGAGCAGCTTGGAGATGGAGCCCATCTTGCGGACCTGCTCCATCTGCGCCAGGAAGTCGTCGAGCGTGAACTCCTTCGGCCCCTTCGCCAGCTTGGCCGCCATCTTCTCGGCCTCTTGCTGGCTGAAGGTCTGCTCCGCCTTCTCGATCAGCGACAGCATGTCGCCCATGCCGAGGATGCGGGACGCCATGCGGTCCGGGTGGAACGCGTCGAAGTCGTCAAGCTTCTCGCCGTTGGAGGCGAACATGATCTGCTTGCCGGTGACCTGTGCGATCGACAGCGCGGCGCCGCCGCGGGCGTCGCCGTCGAGCTTGGAGAGCACCACGCCGTCGAAGCCGACGCCGTCGCGGAACGACTCGGCCGTGCTGACGGCGTCCTGGCCGATCATCGCGTCGACGACGAAGAGGATCTCGTCGGGGCCGACCGCGTCCCGGATGTCGGCGGCCTGCTGCATCATCTCGGCGTCGACGCCGAGGCGGCCGGCGGTGTCGACGATCACCACGTCGTACTGCTTGTCGCGGGCGTGGGTGATCGAGTCCTTGGCCACCCGCACCGGGTCGCCGACACCGTTGCCCGGCTCGGGGGCGTAGACCGCGACCGACGCGCGCTCGCCGACGACCTGCAACTGGTTGACGGCATTGGGGCGCTGGAGGTCGGCGGCGACGAGCAGCGGCGTGTGCCCCTGGCCCGCCAGCCACTTGCCGAGCTTGCCCGCGAGGGTCGTCTTGCCCGCGCCCTGGAGGCCCGCGAGCATGATCACGGTCGGCGGGGTCTTGGCGAACCGCAGCCTGCGGGTCTCGCCGCCGAGGATGCCGACGAGCTCCTCGTTGACGATCTTGATGACCTGCTGGGCGGGGTTGAGCGCCTGGGAGACCTCCGCCCCGAGCGCGCGCTCCTTGACCTGCTTGATGAAGGCCCGTACCACGGGCAGCGCGACATCCGCCTCCAGGAGGGCGACGCGGATCTCCCGCGCGGTGGCGTCGATGTCCGCCTCGGACAGCCGGCCTTTCCCCCGGAGGGTCTTGAAGGTCGCTGCTAGGCGGTCGGAGAGCGTATCGAACACGGCGTTCGCGATTCCTTGGCTCGGGTGGTCAGGCGATGTCGGCTCTCCAGGGTATCCGCCCGGCGGCGCGCGCGGACCGGCGGTGCGCGGCGGACCGGTTCAGACCAGCGCCGCCTGGAGACTCCCGGCCAGCTCGTCGGCGGCGCGGTCGGCGAGGGGGCGGCCGGCGGGGTCGGTGACGTAGAAGGCGTCGACGGCGTTGGCCCCGAGGGTGCTGACGTACGCGCCGCGCACCCGCACCCCGGCCGCCTCCAGCGCCCGGCCGATGCGGTGCAGCAGGCCGGGGGCGTCCTGGGCACGGACCTCGATGACGGTCGCGTGCTGGGAGCTGCCGGGGGCGACGGTCACGCGGGGCGGCGGGCCGGGGGTGCCGCGGCGGCGGGGGCGGTACGCCTTCTCCCGCTCGGCGAGGCGGGCGGGCACGTCGAGGGTGCCGTCGAGGACGCGCAGGAGGTCGGCGCGGAGGCGGTCGGCGGCGGGGAGGGAGCCGAACTCGGACGCGACGCGCCAGTTGAGGAGGAGGACGTGCGGGGTGTCGGGGTCGTCGGGGGTGCCGGGACCGGCCGCGGGCCCGGGCCCGGCGCCGGCCGGGGTGCCGGTCCGGTCCGGCGCGGGCTCCAGGCCGTCCGCCACCCCCGGCGGCAGCCGCAGGGGGCGCAGCTCCGCGGTGCGTACGGTCAGCCGGTGCAGCGCCAGTACGCCCGCGAGCGCGGCCAGGGCGTCGGGGCGGTCGGGGAGGGCCACGAGCAGCTCCACGCCCAGCGGCAGGGCACCGGCCCGCTCCGTACCCGCCGCGCCTTCCAGCTCCGCCTCCGCGGGCGGCGGTTCCTCGGTCCTGGCGCGCAGCGTCAGCGCCGGGGCGCGGGTACGCCACGCCTCCACCGCGAGCCGCTCCTCCGCCGCCCCGGGGGCCCGCTCGGCCCGCTCCTCGGCCGCCCCGGCGGGCTCGCCGGCCAGCGCGGCGCCGACCCGCCCCGCCAGGTCGGCGACGAGCGAGGCGCGCCAGGCGCTCCACGCCGCGGGTCCCGTGGCCAGCGCGTCGGCCTCGGTGAGCGCGTGCAGCAGCTCCAGCGTGCCGCGCCCGCCGACCGCGTCGGCCACGAGGCGTACGGTCGCGGGGTCGTCCAGGTCGCGCCGGGTGGCGGTCTCGACGAGCAGCAGATGGTGGCGTACGAGCGTGGCCACGACGGCGACGTCGGCGGGCGGGAAGCCGATGCGCCGGGCCATGTCGCGGGCGATGGTCTCGCCGGTGGCGCTGTGCCCGCCCGGGCCGTCCGGCCAGCCCTTGCCGATGTCGTGCAGGAGCGCGGCGACCAGCAGCAGGTCGGGACGGCCGACGCGGCGGGTGAGCGCCGCGGCCCGTACCGCGGTCTCCACGAGGTGGCGGTCGACGGTCCAGCGGTGCACGGCGTTGCGCTGGGGGCGGCAGCGTACCCGCTCCCAGTCGGGCAGCAGCCGGGTGAGGAACCCCTCCGCCTCCAGGCTCTCCCACACCTGCACGGTGGCCTCGCCGGCGCCGAGGAGGGTCACCAGTTGCTCGCGCGCCTCGTCCGGCCACGGGACGGGCAGCGGCGGCGCCTGCACGGCGAGCAGCCGTACGGCGTGCAGCGACAGCGGCAGCCCCGCCTGCGCGGCGGCGGCAGCGGCGCGCAGCGGCAGCACGGGGTCGCGGGCGGGGCGGGCGGTACGGGCGAGGACGACCTCGCCGTCCTGCTCGACGACGCCGTCGGCGAGGGGGGTGCGCTCTGCGGGGCCGCGCTGGCCGGAGCCGATGAGGTTCCGCAGCCGGGCGGCGCCGCGCCGGCCGCCGCGGGCGCGCAGGACGCGGTCGACCTCGCGCCAGGTGACGTCGGTGGCGTACGCGAGGGTGCGGGCGGCCTCGTAGACCTCGCGCAGCAGGGTGTCGGCGTCGAGGAGCCCGAGGGCTTCGGCGACCTGGTCCTGCTCCTGGAGCGCGAGCCGGTCGGTGGCGCGGCCGGTGGTCAGGTGCAGCACGTCGCGGGTGTCGAGGAGCCGCGCGCGGGCGCGGTCCAGTCCTTCGCGGGGGGCGTCGGCGAGCCAGGAGGCGGCGACGGCGCGCAGGGCGGTGGCGTCGCGGAGGCCGCCGCGGGCCTCCTTGAGGTCGGGCTCCAGCAGGAACTGCAGCTCCCCGTGGCGCTCGGCCCGCTCCCGGCCCAGCTCGCGCAGTTCGGGGAGGCGGCGGGCGGCGCGGTTGCGCCAGTCGGCGAAGACGGCGGTGCGCAGCGCGGAGGTGAGCGCGGCGTCGCCGGCGACGTGGCGGGCGTCGAGCAGTCCGAGGGTGACCTTGAGGTCGTCGGCGGCGGTCTTGAGCGCTTCCGCGGAGGTGCGTACGGAGTGGTCGAGGGCCAGGCCCATGTCCCAGACGGGGTACCAGAGCCGGTCGGCGAGGGCGGCGAGTCCGGCGGGCCGGAGGGAGCCGTCGTGGAGGAGGAGCAGATCGAGATCGCTGCGGGGTGACAGCTCCCCGCGCCCGTAGCCCCCGACGGCGACGAGGGCGACACCGCGGAGCCCGCGGGCGTCACCGGGTCCGGCACCTGATACGGACCCCGATACGGCGCCGCCGGCCGCCCCGTGGAGCAGGCCGGCGAGCCAGCGGTCGGTGGCCCGCGCCAGCGCGGCCCGCCGCGGCGCGCCGCCCTCGGCGTCGAGCAGCCGCACCCGGGCGGCGGCGTAGGACTCCTCGGCCGGCGGGGCGCCGGATGCGGCGGATCCCGGTACGGAGTGCGCGGCGCCGCGCGCCGGTCGGGGGTCCTTCTCCCCGGCCGGCGGGCCGCTCCCGGCCCCGTCCCCGGACACAGGCGCTCCGCCGGGGCGCGCACCCTCCCCGGGCGCTGCCGGGGCGGGCCCCGTCCGGGAAGCCACCCGGCCGGCGCCCTGTGTCCCCCGCGAGGGCCCCCCGGTGCCTCCGGGGGGCCCCGCCGCTGCCAGTTCGCCGCCCTTGTATCCCCCCGGCCGCTGCCGTCCGGTCTCCGTCACCCACGTACTCCCGCCAGTTGGTCCGCCCACGGCCGGGCCCGCTCCCTTGCGGGCCCGGCCGTGGGCGGGGGTCGCCGACCGCCAGGTCAGAGCGCGTCGGGGCCGCACTCGCCGGTGCGGACCCGTACCGCCGTGTCCACCGGCACGCTCCACACCTTGCCGTCGCCGATCTTGCCCGTCCGTGCCGCCTTCACCACGACCTCCACCAACTGCTCGGCGTCGTCGTCCTCCACCAGCACCTCGATACGCACCTTCGGCACGAGGTCCACCGTGTACTCCGCGCCCCGGTACACCTCGGTGTGGCCGCGCTGCCTGCCGTAGCCGCTGGCCTCCGTGACCGTCAGCCCCTGCACGCCGAAGGCCTGGAGGGCCTCCTTCACCTCGTCCAGCCGGTGCGGCTTGATCACTGCCGTGATGAGCTTCACGCGTCAACCCTCTTGTCCGCGGCCGCGGCCGCCGTCGCCCTGTCCGTGCCCGCCGCCTGACCGCCCACGGACGCCGCTCCCGGCGCCGCGGCCACCGCCGCCGAGCCCACGCCGCTGAAGTCGTACGCGCTCTCCGCGTGCTGCGAACGGTCCACGCCAGCGAGTTCCTCGTCCTCGCCGACCCGGAAGCCCACCAGCCGGTCGATGCCCTTGGCAAGCAGCCAGGTGACGACGAACGTGTAGACGAGCACCACGCCCGCGCCCGCCGCCTGCCGGCCGAGCTGCTCGAGACCGCCGCCGTAGAACAGGCCGATCTCGTCGATGGCGAAGAAGCCGATCGCGAGCGTGCCGACGATGCCGCCGACCAGGTGGACGCCGACGACGTCGAGCGAGTCGTCGTAGCCCAGCTTGTACTTCAGGCCCACGGCCCAGGCGCAGACGACCCCGGCGATGATCCCCACCGCCAGCGCGCCCACGGCGTTCACCGACGCGCCGGACGGGGTGATCGCCACCAGTCCCGCGATGGCGCCGGACGCGGCACCGAGCATCGTGACCGAGCCGTGCCGCCACTTCTCGTAGATCAGCCAGCCGACGACGGCGGCGCCGGTGGCGACCTGGGTGTTGAGGAGCATCGTCGCGGCGACGCCGTCGGCGGCCAGCTCGGAGCCGGCGTTGAAGCCGAACCAGCCGAACCACAGCAGCGCGGCGCCCAGCAGCACGAAGGGCAGATTGTGCGGCCGCATCGGGTCCTTCTTGAAGCCGATGCGCTTCCCCACGACGAGCACGGCGGCCAGTGCCGCGACGCCGGCGTTGATGTGCACGGCGGTGCCGCCCGCGAAGTCGATGGCCTTGATGTCGCCGTTCAGGCCGATGAAGCCGTCCGGGCCCCAGACCCAGTGCGCGACGGGGAAGTAGACGATCGTGACCCACAGGGCGATGAAGAGCGCCCAGGCGGTGAACTTCACCCGGTCCGCGAGGGCGCCGCTGATGAGTGCGGGGGTGATGATGGCGAACATGAGCTGGAAGGCGGCGAACGCGAGCACCGGGATGCCCTCGTCGCCTCCCGTCAGCGTCTCGGGGGTGATCCCGGCCATGCCGGCGTGGTCGAGGTCGCCGAGGACGCCGCCGCCGATGTCGTCGCCGAAGGTGAGGCTGTAGCCGTAGAGCACCCACAGGATGCTGACGATCCCGAGCGAGATGAAGCTCATCATCAGCATGTTCAGGGTGCTTTTGACCCGCACCATGCCCCCGTAGAAGAAGGCAAGACCGGGCGTCATCAACATGACCAGCGCCGCGCTGATCAGTACAAATGCGGTATCGGCGCCATTCAACGTCGCGTCTCCTCCTCGTGCGGCCCGTGCGGGCAGAAGTGGTGCGGGCCGGAATGCGCACGAGGCTGGCGCAGCGGGGTTTCCGCCACCGCCCCCCGGTGTTTCGGGGGCGTGACGAAGGCCACGGAGGTGTTACAGGGCGATGAACTTCCCGCGGGCGCCGGCGGGCGGGGTTACTCTCGCACGCACCACGGGGGCGGCCCGTCCGGGGGACGGGCCAGGGTGACCGGGTGCCGGGGAGCCGCGGGTTCGAATCAGCCGGCGGCTTCCACGGTCTCGGGCAGTTCGCGGGCGAGCCGGTCGGCCAGGTCGGCGACCTCGCCCACCGCGCCGTACCGGCGCACGGCGGTGTCGACGGTCTTGCGCAGCCGGGTGTTGACCCGCTCGGAGCGCACCTGGCGGGCGACGGTCAGCGCCTCGCCCGCGCACAGGGCGCACTGCCGGGGATCCTCCTCCAGCAGGTGGACGGTGGCGAGGCCGACGAGGTTCAGCGCGTACGAGCGGCGCCGCTCGGCGTCGGCGGCGAACAGCTCGACGGCGCGCGCCATGACGGGCCGGGCGAGGGCGGCGTAGGTGGGGCTGCGGCCCGCGACGTAGGCGAGGTCGCGGTAGGAGTGGGCGTTCTCGCTGTTCAGTTCCGCCTCGGAGAAGAAGCGGATCCAGTCGGGCTCGGAGCCGTCGGGGTCGATCTCCTCGAAGCAGTCCTGGGCCATGCGGACGGCCCGGTGGCAGCGGTCCGGGCGGCCGAGGTTGGCGTACGCGCGTGCCTCCATCGCATACAGCATCGACTGGGTACGGGCCGTGGCGCTGTCGCGGCTGCCGTACTGGGCGAGGTGGATCAGCTCCAGGGCGTCGTCGGCGCGGCCGAGGTGGATCATCTGCCGGGCCATGCTGGACAGTACGTACGCGCCGAGCGGCCGGTCGCCGGCCTCCTTGGCGGCGTGCAGGGCCAGCACGAAGTACTTCTGGGCGGTGGGCTGGAGGCCCACGTCGTAGCTCATCCAGCCCGCGAGCTGGGAGAGTTCGGCGGTGATACGGAACAGCCGCTCGGCGACCGCGGGCGCATACGGCTCCTGGAGCAGGTCGGTGATCTCGTGCAACTGCCCGACGACGGCCTTGCGGCGCAGCCCGCCGCCGCACTGGGCGTCCCACTGGCGGAACTTGGCGGTGGTGGTCTCCAGCAGCGCCAGCTCGGGCCCGGAGAGGGCGTAGGGCGGGACGCCGGCGGGCGCGGCGGAGGCGGCGGCCGGGGCGGGCACGGGGGCCGCAGGGCCGCCCGGCCCCGGGGGGTGCGCCAGCCAGCGCTGCATGGGCTCGACGAGGACGGGGCCCGCGGCGACGTTCAGCGAGGTGCCGAGGAAGCCGCGGCGGGCGAGCATGAGGTCGCTGCGCGAGAACTCGCTGATGTGCTCGACGGTTTCCGTGGCGTTCCACGGCAGGTCGATGCCGGAGACGGCGGGGCGGGGGCGGGCGGCGTGCAGTCCGAGCTGGTCGACGCCGACGACGCGGCCGAAGCGCTCCGAGAACAGGTCGGAGAGGATCCGCGGGATCGGCTCGCGCGGCTGTTCGCCGTCGAGCCAGCGGCGGACGCGGGAGGTGTCGGTGCTGATGTGGTGGGCGCCGAGCTGGCGGGCCCGGCGGTTGACCTGCCTGGCCAGCTCGCCCTTGGACCACCCGCTGCGCAGGAACCAGGAGGTGAGCTCCCCGTTGGGGCCCTTGCCCGCGCCGGTGGCGCCGGTCCGGCTGCCGCCCGTGCCGTCCAACTCCAACGCCCCCATCCCGCCTCGGCCGTCGTGGTACGCCCCGGATTATCCCCGGAACCGAAGCCCCCGAAGCCCGGTGGGAATTCCTGCCGTTGGCATATCCATCTGTCGCATGCCGCCGCCGCTGGCACTGAGAGTAATCCTACGATCACGGTTTCGCGAGCGCGATCACGGAAACGCCACCATTCGCCACCCCTACGAGTGAACACGGCGCCGCTGACACGCGGTTGACTTGACGAGGGACGGCATCGCAGCGTTCGAGGTGACGCCCGGCAGGGCGCGCGCCGCGGGTCACGCTACCCCCTCGCACGCCATCACACCCCGGATACACCTCCCCGACAACACAGTGTTACGAGCAAACTGCTGTGAGTGAGGCGTGCGGAGTGACCGACCGCACCGGCGAGCAGTTGGAGGGGGCATGGGTTTCCCGATCGGCGGCATCCGCGGCCGACGCGACATCGGATCCGTCCGGCGCGCCCGTACGTCCGCCGGACACGCGGCGACGGCGGTGGCGGAGTACACCGGGCTGTGGGGCTGGGACGTGCTGCCCGGCGCGCCGCTCGTGCGCGGCGACGGCGGCGGGCGCGTCTGCTCGTGCGCGCGGGGCGCCGCCTGCCCCGCCCCCGGAGAGCACCCGCTGCCGGACGCCCGCCCCGTCCCCGCGGGCACCCCGCTGGACGAGGTGACGGACGCCTGGGCGGGCACGCCGGGGGCCGCGGTGCTGCTGCCGGTGGGCCTGTCGTTCGACGCCCTGGAGGTGAGCGCCGTCGCCGGGCGGCGGGCGCTGCCGCGGCTGGAGCGCCTGGGGCTGCCGCTCGGCCCGGTCAGCGCGACCCCGGACGGGCGGGCGCACTTCTTCGTCGCCCCCGGCGCCGCCGCCGAGCTGCCCCGGCTGCTGTACCGGATGGGCTGGGACGGCGCCCGGCTCGACCTGCGCTGCCTCGGCCGGGGCGACTATCTGCTCGCACCGCCCTGCGATCTGCGCGGCCTCGGCCCGGTGCGCTGGCTGCGCCCGCCGACGCTGGACACGGCGGGCGGCCCGCCGCCGGCCCGGCTGCTGCTGGGCACGCTGGCGTACGCGCAGAGCGCCTGGCTGCGCGCGGGCTGACCCCGGCGCCCGCGTACGGGGGGGGCCACCAGCGGCGTGCATACGGTCCGCTCCACCGGCCGCGGACAGCAGGACAGCCCCCCTGCCCGGGGGTCGGCGGGGGTCGGCCCGGGGCAAGCGGCTCAGTCGCCGATCAGCGCGTCCACGAACGCCTCGGGCTCGAACGGCGCCAGGTCGTCCGCGCCCTCGCCCAGGCCCACCAGCTTGACCGGCACGCCCAGCTCCCGCTGCACGGCGATCACGATGCCGCCCTTGGCGGTGCCGTCCAGCTTCGTCAGCACCAGCCCGGTGATGTCCACGACCTCCGCGAAGACCCGTGCCTGCACCAGCCCGTTCTGCCCGGTCGTGGCGTCCAGCACGAGCAGCACCTCGCCGACCGGCCCGTGCTTCTCCACCACCCGCTTGACCTTGCCCAGCTCGTCCATGAGCCCGGTCTTGGTGTGGAGCCGCCCCGCGGTGTCGATGAGCGCAACGTCGGCGCCCTCGTCGATGGCCTCCTTCACCGCGTCGTACGCGACGGACGCCGGATCGCCGCCCTCCGGTCCGCGTACGGTACGCGCGCCGACCCGCTCGCCCCACGTCTGGAGCTGGTCCGCGGCGGCGGCCCGGAAAGTGTCCGCGGCGCCCAGCACCACGGACTTGCCGTCGGCGACCAGCACCCGGGCGAGCTTGCCGGTGGTCGTGGTCTTGCCGGTGCCGTTCACGCCGACGACGAGCACGACGCCCGGCACCTCGCCGCCCTCGGGGCCGACGGACTCGGCGGTGTCCAGCGACCGGTCGGCCTCGGTGCCGACGAGCGCCAGCAGCTCCTCGCGGAGCAGCGCGCGCAGCTCCTCGGGCGTGCGCGTACCGAGGACCCTGACGCGCTCGCGCAGCCGCTCCACCAGCTCCTGCGTCGGCTGCACGCCGACGTCGGCGGTGAGCAGCGTGTCCTCGATCTCCTCCCAGGTGTCCTCGTCGAGGTGTTCGCGGGAGAGGAGGCCGAGGAGGCCCTTGCCGAGGGAGTTCTGCGAGCGGGCCAGCCGCGCGCGGAGCCGGACGAGGCGCCCGGCCGACGGCGCGGGGACTTCCAGCTCCGGCGCGGGCGCCGGCGGCTCGGCGACGACGGTGCCGGTGGCGGCGGCCTCGCCCGGCAGACCCACCTCCTCGATGGTCCTGCGCTGCTCGTCGCCTGGCTCCCCCGCCTCCTCGCCGACCTGCGGCTCGGCGGGGGTCGTGGTGCCGGGCGACGGCGGCGGGGGTACCTGCTTCCGGCGGCGGGAGCCGAGGACCAGGCCGCCCGCGACGAGGACTGCGACGACGGCAATGGCGATGACGATGAGGATGATGTCCATAACGCCCACCAGTATCGCCCGCCCGGGAGGCGTTCGCGGCACCCCGCCCACTTCCGGCCCGCGGGACGCCGGCGCGGAGGGCTCAGCTGAGCCGCTGACTGATCACCTTGGAGACGCCGTCGCCCTGCATCGAGACGCCGTAGAGGACGTCGGCGACCTCCATCGTGCGCTTCTGGTGCGTGATCACGATGAGCTGCGAGGTGCGCTGCAGCTCCTGCATGAGCCGCACCAGCCGCTGCAGGTTGGTGTCGTCCAGCGCGGCCTCGACCTCGTCCATCACGTAGAACGGGCTCGGCCTGGCCATGAAGATCGCCACCAGCATCGCCACCGCGGTCAGCGAGCGCTCCCCGCCGGACAGCAGCGACAGCCGCTTGACCTTCTTGCCCGGCGGCCGCGCCTCCACCTCGACGCCGGTGTTCAGCATGTCGTCCGGGTCGGTGAGGATCAGCCGGCCCTCACCGCCGGGGAAGAGGCGGGAGAAGACACCCTCGAACTCGCGGGCGGTGTCGTGGAAGGCGTCGGTGAAGACCTGCTCGACGCGCTCGTCGACCTCCTTGACCACCTGGAGCAGGTCGGCGCGGGTGCGCTTGAGGTCGTCGAGCTGTTCGGTGAGGAACTTGTGCCGCTCCTCCAGCGCCGCGAACTCCTCCAGCGCCAGCGGGTTGACCTTGCCCAGCTTGGTGTACGCGCGCTCCGCGGCCTTCAGCCGCTTCTCCTGCTCGGCGCGCACGTACGGCCGCGGCCGGTTGCGCGGATGTTCCGGATCCTCGGGCAGTTCCTCACCCTCGGCGGGCAGCGACGGCGGTACGGGCTGGTCGGGCCCGTACTCCGCCACCAGGTCGGCGGGCTCGACGCCCAGCTCCTCCAGCGCCCGGCCCTCCAACTGCTCGATGCGCAGCCGCTTCTCGGCGCCCAGCACCTCGCCGCGGTGGACGGAGTCCGTGAGCTTGTCCAGCTCGCCGGCCAGCTCGCGGGAGAGCCGGCGCTGCCGGCCCAGCTCCTGCTCACGCTCCGCGCGGGCCCGCTCAGCGGCGGCGCGCTCCTCCTCGGCGCGGGCCAGGGAGACCTCGACGTGCGCGAGGAGCTGCCGGGCACCGGCGGCGACCGCGGTGGCGACGGCCGCCTCGTGCCGCAGCCGGGCGCGGCGGCGCTCGGCCCGGGTGCGGGCCTCGCGCTCGGCGCGGGCGGCGCGGTCGAGCCCGTCGGCGCGGCCCGCGAGGCCCTTGACGCGCTCCTCGTGGGTACGGACCTGGAGCCTGGCCTCCATCTCGGTCTGCCGGGCGTTGGCGCCGTCGGCGGCGAGCCGGTCGCGCACGGAGGTGTCGGAGTCGGAGCCGTCGTCGCCGTCCTCGGCGGCGCCGGCCTCCTCCTCGGCGGTCTCCAACTGCGCCGCCAGTTCCTCCGCCTCCGCCCCCGCGCGGGCCAGGGCCTCCTCCGCGCGGGCCGCCGCGGCGGCGCTGCGCTCGGCCTCGCCCGCGGCGGCGCGGGCCTGCCCGGCGAGCCGGCCCAGCTCGCCGGCGACGCGGGACTTCTCGCGGTCCGCCGCGCTGCGCCGGCCGCCCAGCTCCTCGACGAGCGCGGCGCACTCGGCGCGCCGGGCGACGGCCGCCTCCTGCCGGTCGCGGAGCCGCAGGCAGCGGGCGTCCAGCTCGGTCAGCTCGGCCGCCGCCTCGTCGACGGACGCCTGCACCTCCAGCAGGCTGGGGGCGCCGGCGGAGCCGCCGTGGGCGAAGTGGCCGCCGAAGAGGTCGCCTTCCGCGGTGACGGCGGTGAGCTCGGGCCGGAGCGAGACGAGGTCCTCCGCCTCCTCCAGCGTGGCGACGTACACCGTACGGGCCAGCAGCCGGCGCACGGCGGGCAGCAGTTGGTCGGGGCCCGCGACCAGGGCCGCGAGGTGGCGGGCGCCGGGCGGGAGCTCGCCGTCGGGCAGCGGCTCGTACGGGGCGTCGCCGAGGAGCAACGCGGCGCGCCCGGCGTCGTGCTTGCGCAGCAGCCGCAGCGCGTCGGCCGCGGCGGCGGGTCCCGAGACGGCGAGGGCGTCGGCGGCGGCGCCGAGCGCGGCGGCGACGGCGACCTCGTACCCGGGGGCGACGGTGAGCAGTTCGGCGGCCGGGCCGAGCACGCCGGAGAGCTTGTCGCGGGCCTGGAGCAGGGTGCCGGTGCCGTCCTTGCGGCGCAGGCCCAGGGCGAGCGCGTCGCGGCGGGCGGTGGTGGCGGCGCGGGCGCGCTCGGCCTCGGCGGTCTCGTCGCGGGCGGCGGTCAGCTCGGCCTCGGCCGCCTTGAGGGCGCTCTTCGCCGCCTCCTGCTCGGCGGCCAGTTCGCTGTCGTCCCCGGCCAGTCCGTCGACCTCGGCCTTCAGGGTCTCGTACGCCTCCTGCGCGGCCGCGGCGCGCTCCTCCGCCTCGTCGCGCGCGGTGGCCAGCCGGTCGATCTCGGCCTGCGCCGAGGCGGCGCGGCCGCGGGCGGCGGTGACCTTGCCGCTGAGCCGGGCGAGCCGTTCGCGGCGGTCGGCGACGGCGCGGGCGGCGTCCTTCAGCCGCCGCTCCTCCGCGGCGAGTTCGCGCTCCAGTTCGGCCCGGTGGGCGACGGTGTCCTCCAGCGCCCGTTCGGCGGCCTCCAGGGCGGCTTCGAGCTCGGCCTCCTGCTGGCGGATGCGCTGCGCCTCGCGCTCCAGGTCCTCCGGGTCACGGCCGCGGCGCTCGTCCTCGGGGGCGGCGGTGGCGTGCTTGGCGCGGGCGTCGGCGAGGCTGACGGTGCCGCGGACCCGCTCGGCGAGCTGGCCGAGTTCGTGCCAGGCGCCCTGCGCCTCGGTGAGCCGCGGGGTGAGGGCCCGTACCTGCTCCTCCAGGGCCGATTCGCGCGCGCGGGCGGCGGTCAGCTCGGCCTCGGTGGCTTCCTTGCGCTCCTTCAGCGCCGCCTCGTCGGCGATCTCGGCGGAGAGGGCCGCGCGGAGGGTGACGAGGTCGTCGGCGAGCAGCCGGAGCCGGGCGTCGCGCAGGTCGGCCTGGATGACGGCGGCCCGGCGGGCGACGGCGGCCTGCCGGCCCAGCGGCTTGAGCTGGCGGCGCAGTTCGTCGCCGAGATCCTGGACGCGGGCGAGGTTGGCCTGCATCGCGTCCAGCTTGCGCAGCGCCTTCTCCTTGCGCTTGCGGTGCTTGAGGACGCCGGCCGCCTCCTCGATGAAGGCGCGGCGGCCCGAGGGGTCGGCGTGCAGAACGGAGTCGAGCTGGCCCTGGCCGACGATGACGTGCATCTCGCGGCCGATGCCGGAGTCCGACAGCAGTTCCTGGATGTCGAGGAGGCGGCAGGTGTCGCCGTTGAGCTGGTATTCGCTGCCGCCGCTGCGGAACATCGTCCGGGTGATGGTCACTTCGGAGTAGTCGATGGGCAGCGCGCCGTCGGAGTTGTCGATCGTCAGCGAGACCTCGGCGCGGCCGAGGGGCGGCCGGCCGGTGGTCCCGGCGAAGATGACGTCCTCCATCTTGCCGCCCCTGAGGGACTTCGCCCCCTGCTCCCCCATCACCCAGGACAGCGCGTCCACCACGTTGGACTTTCCCGAGCCGTTCGGGCCCACGACACAGGTGATGCCCGGCCCGAAGCGGAGGGTGGTGGCGGAGGCGAAGGATTTGAACCCCCGGAGCGTGAGGCCCTTCAAGTGCACTGGCGAGCTCTCCTCCGGCAACGAAACATGTGCCGGAGACTCTATCGCGCAAGCCGGTTTCACTGGGTAACCGCCGGGGCACATCCATTACGGAGCATCACCCCCGGGGTGCCGGCTCCGGGGCGGGTTCCCTGCCGGGGGATCCGTAAGAGACGGAGGAACGACGAAGGGACGCCCGTAAGCGTCCCTTGACAGTTATCTCAAGCGGTTGAGGTGCAGACCTGACGGTTCTCGCATGATTGTCAGGTAAGCGCAGGCTCCGCCTGGGGTACGTCGAGCAGTGACTCGCTGTTGTGAGCAGCGGCGGCGGCGAGCATGTCGTTCTCGGCCTGGACGCGGACGAGTTCCGACTCCAGGTCCTGGACACGCTGCTGCAGCCGTCGCATCTCGGCGAGGAGTCGCGGGTCAGTACCGCCGACGTAACCGAGAAGCGCCTTTGCCATGATTGCAGGTCCTCCACATTGAGTGACCGACCGAGCGGTGTGGGTCGTGAGGGATTCGCACCCGCGTGTCTGCCCATGGCACAAACAGCAAGGGTGCGCGGGGCTTCAAGCGTCTCACCAAATGGTTTGACGGTCAACACGATCACACCCCGCATCGGGCGCAGCGCGTGCAATTGCAGGCCGCGGGGGGTGGCAGGACCCGTCTGGTGTGAGAGCTTTGCACGCCCGGCAGCCGTTGGCAACCCGCTGGTCATCCCTGTCGGACCAGCCCTTATGGCGGAGCGTGCTCAGCGGATGGCAAATGAGTGATATCCGCCGCGCGGCTCGTCCCAGATCTCCGTCACACCCGACACGCGGCCCGGCGTGTCGGCGGACCGCAGCCACTCCAGCAACTCCTGACACTGCGCTCGCGGACCCTCGGCGACGATCTGGACCCGGCCGTCCGCGAGATTGGCGGCGAAGCCGCTGAGGCCGCCGATCTCCAGCGCGCGGGCGCGGGTGAACCAGCGGAAGCCGACGCCCTGGACCACGCCGCGCACCCATGCCGTCATGCGGACGTCCGTACTCATGTGACGCACGTTATCCGGACGATGTGGCCGCGGGCACGTCCGGCGTAGGGGTCATGGCGTACAGTCTGCCGACAGCAATATCACTCGTGTGTGCGAGTGGCACGTGTGCAGGAGATGTTGTCGTCGGACGTGAGGGGTCAGCCGGATGGGCCGCCACAGACGCTCGGAGCCGCAGCCCCCGACAGGCCACCGCGGGCACACGCCCGCCGCGTACGACTCGTACGACTCCTACGGTGACCGCGAGGCGCACGGCGCCGGCCGGTCGCGGGGGCAGCACCGCAAGCAGAGCCCGGCCAGGGCCGGGATGCTCGGTACCTCGGCGGCGCTGGCCGTGGGCGCGGTGGCGATGGCCTCCGGGGTCCTCGGCAGCGGCTTCGACCTCGACCGCGGCGGCGGCGGTCCCGCCGGGCACGTCCAGGCGGGTGATCCGCCGTCCCCCAGCACCCAGGGCTCCTCCGAGCTACCGACGCTGGAGGCGTCGCCGTCCGCGAGCGACGGTTCTGAGCGGCCGGAGAGCGGGAGGCCGGAGGCGAAGAGGAACGGCGGCAAGGACGCGCGGGACGGCAAGGAGTCGAAGAGTGCTTCGCCCTCCACCTCGGCGCCCGAGCGTGAGAAGCGGGAATCCGCGGAACCGTCGTCGACGTCCCCGAGCCCGTCCCGCACGGAGTCGCGCTCGCCCTCCCCCACGAAGACGCGGACCTCCGAGCCCACCCCCTCGGCGAAGCCGACCGCCACCGCCGACGCCGCCACCGCCGCGGAGGCGGAGGTGCTGCGGCTGGTCAACCAGGAGCGCGCGCAGGCGGGCTGCCGCCCGCTGACGAACGACCCGGAGCTGGCGAAGCTGGCCGGCGACTACAGCCAGGACATGGCGGAGCGCGGCTTCTTCGACCACACCGACCCCGACGGCAACGACCCGTGGGAGCGCGCGCAGGACTACGGCATAGCCGACCTCGGCGGCGAGAACATAGCCCGCGGCCAGGCCAACGCGCAGTCGGTGATGGACGCCTGGATGAACAGCGAAGGCCACCGCGCGAACATACTGAACTGCGACTTCCGCACCCTGGGCGTCGGCGCCCACTTCGGCGACGGCGGCCCCTGGTGGACGCAGAACTTCGGCTTCTGAGGCGCGGGTTGCGGGTGGTCCGGCCGGGTCAGGGGCGTGGTGGGCGCTGGCAGCGGGGGCAGAAGTAGCTGGAGCGGTTCATCCAGGGGCGGCGGCGGATCGGGGTGCCGCAGCGGCGGCAGGGTTCGTCCTCGCGGCCGTACGCGTCGAGCGAGCGGGCGAAGTAGCCGGACTCGCCGTTGACGTTGACGTACAGGCTGTCGAAGCTGGTGCCGCCGACGTCGAGCGCGGCGTTCAGCACCGCGCGGACGTGCCCGAGGAGTTCCGCGGTGCGGGGGCGGGTGAGGCCGGCGGTGGGGCGCTCGTAGTGCAGGCGGGCGCGCCACAGGGCCTCGTCCGCGTAGATGTTGCCGACGCCGCTGATCAGCGACTGGTTCAGCAGCGCCCGCTTGATCGTGGTCCGGCTGCGGCGCAGCGCCGCGTGGAACGCCGCGTCGTCGAACTCCGGGTCCAGCGGGTCCCTGGCGATGTGCGCGATGACGTCGGGCAGCCCCCCGGCCGCGTTCGGGTGCAGCGAGAGGCCGCCGAACGTGCGCTGGTCGACGAAGCGCAGCTCCGTGTCCGTCTCGTCCGCGAAGCGGACCCGGATCCGCAGGTGCTTCTCGTCGGGCGCCGCCTCCGGCCGGACCAGGAGCTGGCCGCTCATGCCCAGGTGCGCGAGCACCGACTCGGGGCCGTCGGCCAGCGGCAGCCACAGGTACTTGCCGCGCCGCCGCGGCTCCCCCAGCGGGTGCCCCGTCAGCCGGGCGGCGAAGTCACCGGCGCCCGCGGGGTGCCGGCGTACGGACCTGGGGTGCAGCACCTCGACGGAGCCGACCGTGCGGCCCGCGACCCACTTCGCCAGGCCGCGGCGCACCACCTCGACCTCCGGCAGCTCCGGCATCGCCGCGCTACCGGTCGGCGGCCTGCGCCGCCCCGGCGGGCCCCGCGGCGGCGTCACCGTCCGCGGAGTCCGGTACGTCCGCGGGCGTACCGGCCGACGCGGACGTGCCGGCGGACGCGGACGCGCCGTCGGACGCGGGCGTACCGCCTGATGCGGACGCGCCGTCGGACCCGCCGGACGGCGCGGGCTCCGGTGCCGCGGCCGCGGAGCCGTTACTCCCCACCGCGCCCGTGCCCGCCTCGCCGTCCGTCCCGGTCGCGCTGATCGCGCGCCAGGCCGTGTCCGCCGCCTGCTGTTCCGCTTCCTTCTTGCTGCGGCCGGTGCCGGTGCCGTACGTGACACCACCGACGCGGGCGGCAGCCGTGAAGGTCTTCTCGTGATCCGGGCCGGTCTCGCTCACCAGGTACTCCGGCACGCCCAGTCCCCTGGCGGCCGTCAGCTCCTGCAGCGACGTCTTCCAGTCCAGCCCCGCCCCGAGGTTCGAGGACTTCTCGATCAGCGGGTCGAAGAGCCGGTGCACCA
Source organism: Streptomyces sp. CNZ287 (assembly GCF_007827615.1). Taxonomy (NCBI): domain Bacteria; kingdom Bacillati; phylum Actinomycetota; class Actinomycetes; order Kitasatosporales; family Streptomycetaceae; genus Streptomyces; species Streptomyces sp. CNZ287. Next base: position 146,738 of record NZ_VISV01000017.1, read on the forward strand.
GCTCCGACGCCGCCTCCAGTCCCTTGTCCAGGTAGACCGCGCCGATCACGGCCTCCAGCGTGTCCGCGAGGATCGACGCCTTGTCCCGGCCGCCCGTCCCCTCCTCGCCCCGGCCGAGCCGGATGAACGCGCCCAGGTCGAGCCCGCGGCTCACCTCGGCGAGCGCACGCGAGTTGACCACCGCGGCCCGCAGCTTGGCCAACTGGCCCTCGGGCAGGTCGGGGTGGCCCCGGAACAGCGTGTCGGTGACCACCAGGCCGAGCACCGAGTCCCCGAGGAACTCGAGCCGCTCGTTGGTGGGCAGACCGCCGTTCTCGTACGCGAACGAGCGGTGGGTGAGGGCGCGCACCAGAAGGGCGGGCTCGAGTTCGTACTCGAGCCGCCCTTCCAGGATCTTGGGGGACGAGGCTGTGTCGGCCGGCGCCTTCCGCGGCGTAGTGGCATCTGACATGAGCCTTCTCCCCGTCGCTCAGACCTCGAGGACCTGGCGGCGGTTGTACGTGCCGCAGTTCGGGCATGCGATGTGCTGCTGCTTCGGCTCGTGGCAGCGCTCGCATGCCACCAGGTGCGGGACCGCAGCCTTCCACTGCGACCGGCGGTGGCGCGTGTTGCTGCGTGACATCTTCCGCTTCGGAACGGCCACGGCTACTTCTCCTGCTTCTCGCCGGCGCCGTCGTCAGCGCCGCTCGTATCGTTCTTCTCGCCGTCCGAGACGGTCTCGGCGAGTCCCTGCAACGCCGCCCACCGGGCGTCGACGACGTCGTGCCGGTGGTCCGGGTCGTCCGCGAGCCGCGCCCCGCAGTCGGGGCAGAGGCCCGGGCAGTCCTCCCGGCACACCGGCTGCAGCGGCAGTGCGAGCACCACCGCGTCGCGCAGCTCCGGTTCGAGGTCGAACATGTCGTCCTCGAGGTACAGCGTCTCCTCCTCCGCGTCCGCCTCCTCGGCGTCCGCGCCGGAGCCGCCGCCCCGGGCCACACGGCCCCTGGCGTCGGTCTCCGGGTAGGAGTACAACTCCTGGATGTCCACTCGGAGCTCCTGCCCGAGCGGCTCCAGACACCTTACGCACTCGCCCGTCGCCCGTGCCCGGGCGGTGCCCGTGACGAGCACGCCCTCCATCACCGACTCGAGCCGCAGCTCCAGCTCGACGGGGTCGCCCTCCGGCACGCCCACCACCTCGTTGCCGAGGTCCTTGGGCGCCGGCACGGTGCGGGAGAGCCGCTTGAGCGTACCGGGACGACGGCCCAGCTCCCGTGTGTCGAACACGAGAGGGGCGCGGTGGTCCGGATGGGCTTTCAGGGCTTTCCTGCTTTCGTGCACCCTGCGCATGACGGGCAGGGACGGGCGCGGCGCGATACGGCGAGGGTCCAGAATACTTGAGACCCCGCCCAGGACCCAATCCGGGCGTCCGGCCGCGGCCGGTCCCGGCGGGTGCTCCCCGGCGGCTCAGCGGCCGCGGTCGTCGTACTGCCTGAGCTGCTCCAGGTCGATCATGCTGGTGTCGAAGAGGCTCGTCTCGTCCAGCGCGGCGGGCGCCGGGGTGTAGCCGCCCTGCTGCGGCAGGTGCGCGTCACTGTGGCCGTACGGCACCTGCTGCCCGGCGTCCGGGTACGCGCCGGCCGGAGCCTGCTCCTGCTGCCCGGCCTGCTGCGCCCAGCCGTAGCCGGGCTCCGGCTGCTCGTAGCCCTGCGGGTAGCCCTGGCCGTAGCTCTGCGGGTAGTCCGGCTGCTCCGGCTGGGGGTAGCCGGCCTGGCCGTAGCCCTGCGCGGCGGTGACGTCGTAGTACGCGGCGGCCGGCTGCGGGGCGGCGTGCGGGGGCTGCTGCGCGGGGGGCGGCGGGATCGCGGGGTCCCTCGGAGCGCCGGGGGCGTGCGCCGGGCCCGGAGGCGGGTCGGCCAGCTCGGCCAGCTCCGCGAGGTAGCTCTCGTCCGTCGTGCCCGTGTGCCCGGTGCCGGGCTGCCCGAAGGTCTCGCCGAGCTGGTCCGTGGGCCGGGCGCCCTGGAGTTTCTGCCGGCCGCGGCCGACCGCCTCCAGGGTCTTGGTGAGCACCGACTGGAACGCCTGGAACTGTGCCTCGACGTACGTATCGGCGCGCCTGCGCTGCTCCTGCGGGTCGGCGCTGCGCTCGGGCGCCTCGCCCGCCGGGTCCTGCCCCGCCTCGAAGCCCTGGGGGTCGTCGTACCCGGGGGCGCGGCCCAGCAGCTTGTCCCTGCCGCGGTCGACGGAGCCGATGGTCTTGGTGAGGACGACCTCGAAGTTGGCGAGCTTGCTGTCGACGTAGTCGTCGGCCTCGGCGCTGATCTGCTCGGCCTCCTGGCGGGCCTCGCCCAGGATCCGGTCGGCCTCGGCCTGGGCGTGCCGGGCGACCTCGGTGTCGGAGATCAGCGCGTTGCGCCGGTTCTGCGCCTCGTCGAGGATCTGCTCGGCCTCGCGGCGTGCCTCCTCGACCAGTTGCTCGCGCCCGCCGAGCAACTGCTGCGCCTGGGCGAGCGACCCGGGCAGTGCCTCGCGCACCTCGTTCAGCATGCCGAGCAGCTCGGCGCGGTTGACCACGCACGACGCCGACATGGGCATGGACCGCGCGCCCTGGAGGGCCTCCGCGATCTCGTCGAGCTTTCTCTGCACGTCCATGGGGAAAGACTCTACGGCGCCCGGCTAGGACTTGGTGAGGCGTTCGCCGAGTGCCCGGTTGACAACCGGGGGTACGAGGTGGGATACGTCGCCGCCCCAGGTGGCCACCTCTTTGACCAGGCTGGAGGAGAGGAAACTGTAGGTCGGGTTGGTGGGGACGAAGAGGGTCTCCACGCCCGACAGGCCGTTGTTCATCTGGGCCATCTGCAGCTCGTAGTCGAAGTCGCTGACGGCGCGCAGCCCCTTGACGATGGCGGGGATGTCGCGTTCCTTGCAGTAGTCCACGAGGAGGCCGTGGAAGCTCTCGACCTCCACGTTGCCGTACTCCGTCGTGCACTGGCGGATGAGGTCCATCCGCTCCTCGACGGTGAACATGCCTTTCTTCGACTTGTTGATCATCACGGCGACGTGCACGACGTCGTAGAGCTTCGAGGCCCGGGCGATGATGTCGAGATGCCCGTTGGTGATGGGGTCGAAGGACCCCGGACAGACGGCGCGGCGCAACGGAGGTTCCTCGCTCTCGGTTCCGGTCGTGAGGGTCATGAGGGTGTGGGTGGCGGTCCAGGGTCGGGGGCGGGACGGAGGCGGGCGGTCATGGGGCCGGGGAGGCGGCGCGACCGTACCAGAGCGTGCCTTCGCCGTAGCGCCTGGCCCGCAGCCCCTCGAACCCGTCGGGCCAGGGGAATTCGCCTCCTCGGGTGCTGCGCTCCACGGTGGCGAGCGCGCCCGGTGACAGCCAGTCGTGGGCACGGAGTGTGACGAGTATCTCGCCCACGGCCGCGTCCTCCACCTCGTACGGCGGGTCGAGGAAGACCACGTCGTACGGGTCGGGGGGCGGCGGCCCGGCGACGACCTGCTCGGCGCGGGCGGCGCGCACCTCGGCGCCGGGCAGGCCCAGGGCGCGGACGTTCTGCCGGATGACGCGGGCGGCGCGGGCGTCGGCCTCGACGAGCAGCGCGTGCGCCGCGCCGCGGGAGAGCGCCTCCAGGCCGACGGCGCCGGAGCCGCCGTACAGGTCGAGGACGCGCAGTCCTGCGAGCGGGCCGAGGAGGGCCTGCCAGGTGGAGAAGAGACCCTCGCGGGCGCGGTCGGAGGTGGGCCGGGTGCCGGTGCCGGGCGGCACGGCCAGGCGCCGCCCGCCGGCGGTGCCGGCGATCACGCGGGTCATGGCTGCTGGTTGTCCTTGTCCTCACGGGCGCGGTCCGTCCCACGATATGCCTCCGGGGTGACGGGCGCGGTGCCGCCCGGTGGCGCGCGGGCGGCGGGGCACGCGCCACTTGCGCCGCCCGCCCGCGCACAAGCCCGCAGCGGGGCCCGTGTCAGCCCTTGTCGAGGAACTGCTCCCGTTCGTCGTCCAGCAGGCTCGCCAGCGCGCCGCGCAGCTCCGGGTACGCGGTCAGCTCGGGGTCCTCGGCCACGATCGCCGCGGCGGCGTCCCGGGCCTCGGCGATGACGTCCTCGTCGTCGATGACCGTGAGCATCCTGAGGCTGGAGCGGGCCCCGGACTGCGCCTGGCCCAGGACGTCGCCCTCGCGGCGCTGCTCCAGGTCGATACGGGAGAGCCGGAAGCCGTCCTGCGTGGCGGCGACCGCGTCCAGCCGGGTCCTGGCGGGAGTGCCCTCCGGCATCTCGGTGACCAGCAGGCAGAGCCCGGCGGCCGCGCCGCGGCCGACCCGGCCGCGCAACTGGTGCAACTGGGAGACGCCGAAGCGGTCGGCGTCCATGATGACCATGACGGTGGCGTTGGGGACGTTGACGCCGACCTCGATGACCGTCGTGGCGACCAGCACGTCCACCTCGCCGGCGGCGAACCGGCGCATCACGTCGTCCTTGGCGTCCGGCTGCATCCGCCCGTGCAGCACCTCGACCTTCAGCCCGGCCAGCGGCGCCCCGGGGGCGGCGGAGAGCTGCGCGGCGACGTCGAGGACCGCCAGCGGCGGCCGCCTCTCCGCCTCGTCCTCGGGCGACGGCGCCTCCTTCGCGCCCTTCCCGCCCTTCGCCCCCTTGCCGCTCTTGCCGCCCGTGGGCTCCGTCTCCTCCGCGGAGTCGCCGATGCGCGGGCAGACGACGTACGCCTGGTGCCCGCCCTCGACCTCCTCGCGCACCCGCTCCCAGGCGCGGGAGAGGAAGTGCGGCTTGTCGGCCGCCGGCACGACGTGACTGGCGATCGGCGAGCGGCCGGCCGGGAGCTGGTCGAGCACGGAGGTCTCCAGATCGCCGAAGACCGTCATGGCGACCGTACGCGGGATGGGCGTGGCGGTCATGACCAGCAGGTGCGGCGTGCGCTTGTCGTCCCCGCGGTTGCCCTTCGCGCGCAGCGCGTCCCGCTGCTCGACGCCGAAGCGGTGCTGCTCGTCGACCACGACCAGGCCCAGGTCGTGGAAGTGCACCTTGTCCTCGATCAGCGCGTGCGTCCCGACGACGATCCCGGCCTCGCCCGTGGCCAGGTCGAGCAGCGCCTTGCGGCGGGCCGCGGCGCCGGAGGAGCCGGTGAGCAGCTCGACCTTCGTGCCGTGCTCGGCGCCACCGAGAAGGCCGGCCTCGGCCAGCTCGCCCATCATCTCGGTGATCGAGCGGTGGTGCTGCTGCGCCAGCACCTCGGTCGGGGCGAGCATCGCGGCCTGCCCGCCCGCGTCCACCACGGCGAGCATCGCCCGCAGCGCCACCAGCGTCTTGCCGGAGCCCACCTCGCCCTGGAGCAGCCGGTGCATGGGGTGGTCGGTGGCCAGGTCGGCGAAGATGTCGGCGGAGACCCGCTGCTGGCCCTCGGTGAGGGTGAACGGCAGCCGGGCGTCGAAGTCCGCGAGCAGCCCCCCGGCGGGCGCCACCCGCGGCACCGCGGGCAACTGCCCGTCGGCGTGCCGCCGCCGGGCCAGGGCCACCTGGAGGACGAACGCCTCGTCCCACTTCAGCCGGTCCCGGGCCGCCCACAGGTCTGCCTTGGTCTTCGGCCGGTGCACCTTCAGCAGCGCCTCGCGCAGCGGTACGAGCCCCCGCTCGGCCCGCAGCGCCGCGGGCAGCGGGTCGGCGACGCCCTCCCAGCCCGTGGCCTCCAGCCCGTCCAGCACGGTGTCGACGGCCTGCTGGAGCTGCCAGGAGGCGAGCTGCCGGCACGCCGGGTAGAGCGGGAGGAGCTTGCCCGCCCACTCGTCGGCCTCGGCGTCGGCGCCCGCGCCGTCCTTGCCGGACAGCGGCTTGTAGTCGGGGTGGGCGAGCTGGCGCTTGCGGTTGAAGACGGTGACCTTGCCGGCGAAGAGGGCGCGCCGGCCGGGCAGCAGCTCCTTCTGCGGGTGGTACGCGCCGCGCCCGAAGAAGACGAGGGTGAGCCGGCCGCTGCCGTCGGTGATGACCACCTCCAGCCGGCGCCCCCGGCCCGTACCGAGCATGGCGGCCTTCTCCACCTGCGCGACGACCGTGACGTGCTCGTCGATCTCCAGGTCGGCCAGCCGCGTCAGCTCCCCGCGCTCGGCGTACCGCCGGGGGTAGTGGTGCAGCAGGTCTCCGGCCGTGTGCAGATCCAGGTGCTCCGCCATGGCCTTGGCGGTCCGGTCTCCGACGGACGTCTTCAGGGGCTCTTCCAGCACGGACACGCGTCCATTGCACACCATCGGGCCGACAGAGCGTGGAAACCCCTGGTAACCCGGGCCCGCGCGGTCCTACGATGGTCCGCCTCGAACTCCCCTTCGCGATCACCGACGCCGATCGGGATCGCCCGACCCGCGCCGCCCCTTCCACCCCCCCGCCGGCGCTCCAGTGATGACATCTGAGAACGCTGCGCCCGCCTCGTCCCACACCTTCCAGGTCGACCTGCGCGGCCTGGTGGACCTGCTCTCCCACCACCTCTACTCCAGTCCGCGGGTCTATCTCCGCGAACTGCTGCAGAACGCCGTCGACGCGGTCACCGCCAGGCGCGCGGCCGACCCCGGCGCGCCGGACCGGATCCGGCTGTACCCGCGGGACGGCGGCGGCGCCGGGCTGCGCGTCGAGGACAGCGGGGTGGGGCTCACCGAGGCGGAGGTGCACGAGCTGCTCGCCACCATCGGCCGCAGCTCCAAGCGCGCCGGGGGCCTGGAGTCCGTGCGGGCCGGGTTCCTGGGCCGGTTCGGCATCGGGCTGCTGGCCTGCTTCCTGGTCGCGGAGCGGATCCGGGTGGTCAGCAGGTCGGCGCGGGAGCCCGGGGCGCCGCCGGTGGAGTGGACGGCCGCCGGCGACGGTTCGTACACGGTACGGACGCTCCCCCCGGCCGCCCGCCCCGAGCCCGGCACCACCGTGTACCTGACGCCGCGGCCCGGCTGCGCCGAGTGGTTCGAGCCGGCCCGCGTCGCCGGCCTGGCCCGCGACTTCGGCTCGCTCCTGCCGTACGACGTGCGTGTGGACGAGACGCCGGTCACCGAGCTGCCGGCGGTCTGGGACCGCCCGTACCCGAGCCCGGCCGCCCGGCGGGTGGCTCTCGCGGCCCACTGCCGGGACGTCTTCGGCTTCACCCCGCTCGACGCCGTCGAGCTGGACGTGCCGCTCGCGGGCGTACGCGGGGTCGCGTACGTGCTGCCGTCCGCCGTCAGCCCCGCCCAGCGCGCCGGGCACCGCGTGCATCTGAAGGGCATGCTGCTCACCGCGCGCGCCGAAGGGCTCCTGCCCGACTGGGCGTTCTTCGTCCGCTGCGTCGTCGACACCGACAGCCTGCGCCCGACCGCCTCACGGGAGGCGCTGTACGAGGACGAGACGCTCCTGGCCGTACGGGAGGCGCTCGGCGGGGCCGTACGCGACTGGCTGACCTCGCTGGCCACCGGCGACCCGGACCGGCTCACGCAGTTCCTCTCCGTGCACCACCTGGGCGTGAAGTCGCTGGCCCGGCACGACGAGGAGATGCTGCGCACGATGCTGCCGTGGCTGCCGTTCGAGACCACCGACGGGCAGGTGTCGCTGGCGGAGTTCGCGCAGCGCCACCCGGTGGTGCACTTCACCCGCAGCGTGGAGGAGTTCCGGCAGGTCGCGCCGATCGCCTCCGCGCAGGGCATCGGCGTCGTCAACGGCGGCTACACCTACGACGCGGAGCTGGTCGAGCTGCTGCCGCGGGTACGCCCCGGCACCGCGGTCGCCGAGCTGGACCCGGACACCGTCACCGCCCACCTGGACGGCGTCGACGCGGCCGAGGAGCTGGCCCTGTCCGGCTTCCTCGGCGTCGCCCGCGCCCGCCTCGACCCGCTCGCCTGCGACGTCGTGCTCCGCGCCTTCCACCCGCTGACCGTGCCCGCGCTCCACCTCGACGACCGCGCCGCCCGGCACGAACGGGCCCGCGCGGACGAGGAGGAGCAGGCCGACGAGTTGTGGGCGGACATCCTCGGCAGCCTGCGCGGCGGCGCCCCGCGCGCCCGGCTCGTCCTCAACCACCGCAGCCCGCTGGTGCGCAGGATCAGCACGCTGGGCGCTCCCGAGCTGGTCGGCAGCGCGGTCGAGGCGCTGTACGGGCAGGCGCTGCTGATGGCGCAGCGCCCGCTGCGGCCCGCCGACTCGGCGCTGCTGAACCGGGCGTTCGCCGGCCTGCTGGAGTGGGCGACGCACCCGCCGGGGGCCGCGGACCCCGCGGCCGGCGCCCCCGGCACCGGTGAGGAGGACGGCCGATGAGCACGGACGCCCCCGCCCCCTCCCCCGCCGGGCCTCCCGCCGACATCGTCGCCTTCCGCCAGGCGATGCACGACAACGCGCGGGAGCCGGAGGGCCCCGGCCGCAACGCGGGCGCGGAGCGGCTGCTCGCCGAGGCGGAGCGGACCGGCCAGGCGGCGTTCGTCGTCGAGGCCCTGATCCACCTGCTGCAGACGTACAACTTCAGCTCCGAGCAGGACAAGATGTTCGTCCCCTTCGCGCGGCTGCTGCGCATGTGGGACGAGTGTCCGGAGGACTTCGACGAGGAGGACGCCCACCGGCTGTTCTGGATGTTCAAGTGGGTCTCCTCCGGGATGACCGACCAGCCGCACATCCCGCTGGCGGCGATGGAGAAGTGGCTTGCCGAGATGGAGCGCCGCTACCGCCTCGCGGGCCACAGCGAACGCGCCGTGCGGCAGGCCGAGTACCACATCGCCGAGCACGTCGGCGACGACGCGCGCGCCGCCCGCGCGTACGCCGCCTGGCGCGCCGCGGAGCGCGACGCCACGAGCGACTGCCACGCCTGCGAGCTGCGCGGCCAGGGCAGTCGGGAGGCGGGGCACGGGGACGACGCCGCCGCGCTCGAGCTGTGGGCGCCGGTGCTCGGCGGCGTGCACACCTGCGCGCACGAGCCGCACGCCACGCTCGCGGAGTCGCTCCTGCCCCTGCTGCGGCTGGGCCGCGTCGACGAGGCGCGGGCCAACCATCTGCGCGGGCACCGGATGGTGCGGCGGATGGAGAGCATGCGGTTCGCGTTCGCGCGGCACGTGGAGTTCTGCGCGCTGACGGGCAACGAGGCGCGGGGCCTGGAGCTGCTGGCGGAGCGGCCCGCCTATCTGACCGACCGGGGCGAGCCGTCGAGCCTGATGGCGTACCTGGCGGTGACGGCGCTGCTGACGCGGCGGCTGGCGGATCTCGGCCTGGGCGCGGAGCCGGTGGTGGGCCCGCCGGGGGCCGGGGACCCCGGACGGGAGTGGAAGGTCGCGGAGCTGGGGGCGTACGCGGAGCGCGAGGCGCTGGCGCTCGCCAGCCGCTTCGACGCACGCAACGGCACGGCGGCCGTGTCCTCGGGCGTACGCGAGCGGATGGCGCGCGAGCCGCTGACGGAGCGGCTGCCGCTGGGGCTGCGCGTGGGCCGGCCGGTGCGCCGGCCCGCGGCTTCCGCCGCCGGTGCCGCGGCGCCGCCCGCCGCGGGGGCCCCCGCGGCACGGCCCGGGGTGGCGGAGCTGCTGGCGGCCGCCAGGGAGCTGACCCAGGCCCGCCGCCCCGACGCGGTACGGGCCTGGGCGGACGCGGCGCGCGCGGCGGCGGAGGCGGGCACCGAGCTGTCCGTACGCGACCGGGCGGAGGCCACCGCCCACCGCGCGATGCACCCGGACACCGCCGACGCCGAGGTCGCGGCGCTCCTCGGGACGGCGGCCGGGCTCTTCGAGGCGGCGGGCGACCCGGGCCAGGCCGAGGTGGCGCGCGCCCGCGCGGCGTTCGCCCTCGCCCGCGAGGGGCGTACGGACGAGGCCCTGGCGGCGGTCGCGGAGCCCTGTACCCGGGCGCTGGCGCTGCACGCGGAGGGCCGCGCCACGGCGGCCGAGGCGGCGACGGCGCTGATCTGCCGGGCCCGTATCCACACCATGCGCGGCGACGGGGCTTCCGGCACACAGGGCACCGCCGCGGCGGACGGATCCGCCGCCGACGCGGTGGCCGCGGTGGCGGACTTCGCCGCGCCGTACGCGGACGATCCGCGCGTCGCGGGACGGATCGCCGAGACGTACGAACTCCGGGCGGAACTCGCCGCCCGCCGCGGCGAGACGGAGCCCGCCGCGGCGCTGTACGCGCAGGCGGTCGACGGGTACGCCGCCGCGGGCGTGCCCTGGTACGCCGTACGGGCCCGGTCCGCGCTGGCCGGCCTCGCGTCCCGGCTCGGCGACCGCGAGACCGCGGAGCGCGCCGTGCGCGGGGCGCTGGAGCACAGCGCCCTGCACGCCCAGCCCGCCGGGCAGGCGGGCCTGCACCTGCAACTGGCCGACGTCCTCTGCAACACCGGCCGCGACGGCGAAGGCGCCGAGCACCTGCTCGAAGCCGCCCTCTGGGCCGACGAGGCCGGCGACTCCGCCGGCACCGGCGCCTGGGCCCGCCACCACCTCGGCGGCGCCCTGCTCCGCCTCGGCCGCGCGGCGGAGGCGGCGACGGTGCTGGAGGACGCGCTCGCGGACCTGGGCGCGGAACGGCACGGCGAAGGCACCGTGGTGCAGACGCGCTGGTGGCTGGGCGACGCCCTGGGGCGGCTCGGGGAGCACCAGCAGGCGGCGGAGCAGTACCTGCTCGCCGCGGAGATCGCCGCGCACTGGCCGCGCGAGGGCGCCCGCGACCACGCGATGCTGGCGACGCTGGCCGCGCAGTCGCTGAGCAGCGCGGACCTGGACACCCAGGCGGCCCGCGCGTACGAGCGCGCCGGCGCGCTCTGGCGGGACCTCGGCGACGTCCCGGCCCTGATCCGCACGCTCAGGTCCCGCGCCTGGCTGGCGCTCCGGCCGGAGCAGGAGGGCGCGGCGGCGGGCCGGGCGCTGATGGCGGAGGCGGAACGGGAGCTGACCACGGCCCTGGCGGCGACGGAGCCGGGCGCCCCGGTGGCGGCCGAGGCCGGCGGCGCCCCGGTCCGCGGAGGGCGCCGCGACGTCCTGCTCGCCGAACTCGCCGCCACGCACCGGCAGACCGGCGACCTGATCACCGCCGCCGCCGGCAGCACGCCGCACGACCCGGACGAGTACGCGGCCGAGGCCGCCCGTGCCGCGTACGAAGAGGGGCTGGCCCACGTCGAACGCGCCGTGGCCGGCTTCGCCGGTCTCGGCCCCGACTGCCGCGACGAGTACACCGGCGCCCACCTCCTCGCCGCCTGGCTGGAGGCCGACCTGGGCCGCCCCGGGGCGGCGGCGCGGCGCGCCCGCGCGGTACTCGCCGCGTACGCGGACGACGACGCCGCGGGCGAGACCGCGGAGTCCCGCCGGGACGAGGCCCGGGCGCTGCTGGACCACGCCGGGGCCGCCGGGGCCTGACCGCCGCCGCAGCCCGCGCCGCACCGCCGCCACCCGGCGCGTGCGGCCGGGCTCCGCCCGGGAGCGTCCCCGCCGACCGCGTGGCGCCCCCCGCTACTCCACCCCGATCAGCAGCGGTGCCGACTGGCTGCCGCCCTCGTACACGACCGTGTCCACCGCCAGGTGCCCACTCCGTACGTGCGCCTCCAGGCGGGCGCCGAAGCCCCGGGGCAGGTCGGGGCCGAGCACCAGCGTGACCAGCTCACCGCCGCCCGCCAGCATCCGGTCGAGCACCGCCTCCGCGGTCCCGGCGAGGTCGGCGCCGACCACCGCCACGTCGCCCTCCATCACCCCGAGTACGTCGCCGGGGCGGCAGATACCCGCCGTCGTCCACGCCTCCTGCTCCGCGACCGCCAGCTCCGCGTGCCGCGTGGCGCCCGCGGCGGCCGTCATCGCGACCACGTCCTCGTCGAACCGCCGCCCCGGGTCGTGCACCGCGAGCGCAGCAAGTCCCTGGACCGCCGCGCGCGTCGGGATGAGGGCCGCGCGCACGCCGGACGCGCGCGCCTCCTCCACCGCCACGGCCGCGGTGTGCCGCAACTCCGCGTCGTTCGGCAGCAGTACGACCTCCCGCGCGCCCGTGCGCCGCATCGCCTCCGCCAGTTCCCCGCTCGCGGGCGGCTCCCCCTCCCGTACGGTCACCACGCCCGCGCCCGCCTCCGCGCAGAGCGCCGCCAGCCCTTCGCCCGGCACGACGGCGACGACGGCCCGGCCCCCGGGCCCGCCGCCGGCACCGCCGCGCGGGGGCGCGGCGGTGCCGGCCGGGAGGTGGGTGATCCGGATGCGGTACGGGCGGCCCGCCTCGACGCCCGCCTCGACGGCGGCACCGGCGTCGTCGACGTGCACGTGCACCCGCCACAGCCCGTCGCCGCCGACGACGACGAGGGAGTCGCCGAGCGCGTCGAGCCGCGGCCTGAGCCGGGCGACGGCGTCGTCGGCGGCCTCCAGCAGGTAGATCACCTCGTACCCGGGCCCGCCCCCGGCCGGCACCGGACAGGCGGCGTCGCCGCCCTCGTGGCGGGCGGTGGTCCTGCGGGAACCCGCCCCGCGGCCCGCCGGCCCTTCGAGCTCCAGCTCCGTGGGGCGCGCGGCACCGCTCAGCGCGTCGGCGAGCGTGCCCAGCACCGCCACCAGGCCCAGCCCTCCGGCGTCCACGACGCCCGCCCGGCGCAGCACGTCCAACTGCCCGGTCGTCGCGGCCAGCGCCTCCCGCGCGCCGTCGTACGCGGCCCTCGCCACCCGCGCCGCGTCGCCCGCGCCCGACCCCTCGGCCGCGGCCGCGGCGGCGTCGGCGACCGTCAGCATCGTGCCCTCGACCGGGTGCTCCACCGCCGCCCGGGCCGCGTCCGCGCCCCGCCGCAGCGCGCCGGCCAGCAGCGCCCCGGAACCCGGGCCGGAGCCGGTACCGGAGCCCGCGTCCGCCGCCACCACCGCGCCCGTCAGCCCTCGCAGCAGCTCCGCCAGGATCGTCCCCGAGTTGCCCCGCGCCCCGATCAGCGCCCCGTGCGCCATCGCCCGCAGCACGTCCGCCACCGCCGGCTCCACGCCGCCGCTGCTGCCCGCGGTCTCCGCCGCGAACGCCCCGTACACCGCGTCCACCGCCTGCGCCGCCGACTCCACCGTCAGGTACAGGTTCGTCCCGGTGTCGCCGTCGGCGACCGGGAAGACGTTGACCGCGTCGATCTCCTCCCGGCCCCGGCCCAGCGCCTCCAGGGCCAGGGCGCACCAGGCCCGCACGGACGAGGCGTCGAGCACTGCACAACCCCCTCGGAACGGACGACGGCACGGCCGGGTACGGTGTAGCGGCAGCGTAGCCGCTGGACCGGTGATTTCCTCCGCCGGGAAGCGCCGTAGTATGCTGCACAGGTTGCCCGGTCCCGTACCGGGCCTTCCTCCCCCGGCACGGCCGGCCTGCTCCTTCCCGGAGAAGGGCGCGCTGCCGGGTTCCGACCGTACGTGCATCAGAAGCTTGGAGTGACCCGTGGCTGCCAACTGCGACGTCTGTGGCAAGGGGCCGGGCTTCGGCAACAACATCTCCCACTCGCACCGCCGCACCCGCCGCCGCTGGAACCCCAACATCCAGCGGGTGCGCGCCGTGGTCGGGGGGACGCCGAAGCGCCTCAACGCCTGCACCTCGTGCATCAAGGCGGGCAAGGTCTCGCGCTGACGTAGCGCAGCCGCCCACGCACGGCGAGCCGGTCCACCGCGGGGTGGGCCGGCTCTCTCGTGTCCGCGCGGCCCCACCGGGCCGTACGGAGAAGGCAGTTCCCGCCCGTACGGGGGCACGCCCCCGGCCCGTACGGCACGGCGTCCCCGGGGCCTACGCCCCGCGCCGCCGCCAGCCGTGGTCCACGGGACCCGTCCCCGCCCCCAGCGGGAACCCCGCCGCGATCGCCCCCGTGACGTACTCCTTCGCCGCCGCCACCGCCTCCGGCACCGCCCGCCCCCGCGCCAGATACGCCGCGGCGGCGCTCGCCAGCGTGCAGCCCGTGCCGTGGGTGTGCCGCACGGGGATCCGGGGCGCGCGCAGCCAGTGCTCCTCCGTGCCGTCCGTCAGCAGGTCCACCGCGCCCTCGTCCGCCGGCAGATGGCCGCCCTTGACCAGCGCCCAGCGCGGCCCGTACGCGAGCAGCGCCGCCGCCGCCGGCCGCATGTCCGCCTCGCCCGCCACCCGGATCCCGGTCAGCCACGCCACCTCGGCCAGGTTCGGGGTGACGACGGTCGCGACCGGCAGCAGCCGGGTCCGCACCGTGTCCAGCGCCTCGGCCGCCAGCAGCCGGTCGCCGTGGGTCGAGACCCCCACGGGGTCGACCACGACCGGCGCGGGCGTCCCCGCCAGCAGCTCCGCGACCGCCGCCACCGTCTCGGCACCCGCGAGCATGCCGGTCTTGACGGCCTGGACCCCGATGTCGTCGACGACGCTGCGGAACTGGCCGCGCACCGCGGCCACCGGCAGCGTCCAACTGTCCTGCACCCCGAGCGAGTTCTGCGCGGTCACGGCGGTGACGACGCTCATGCCGTGCACGCCGAGCGCGAGCATCGTCTTCAGGTCGGCCTGGATGCCCGCGCCGCCGCCGGAGTCGGAGCCGGCGACGGTGAGCACCCGCGGCGGCGCGCTCGCGCCGCCCCCGCCGCCCTCCGGGCCCTCCGTGCCCGCCGGCTCAGCCACCGAAGTGGTCCCAGCCGGCCGCGCCCCGCCACGGCTCGCCGTCCACCGTCACCTGGGCCGCCGCCGACGGCGCCTGCACCTCGCCGACGACCCGCCACCGCGCGGGCAGCTTCACCTGCGGCGGGAAGGTCGCCACAATCGCGTGGTCCTCGCCGCCCGTCAGCACCCACTGCAGCGGGTCCACGCCCACCGCCTTGCCGATGTCCGCCATCTGTCCGGGCACGTCGAGGGCCGCGGTGCGGACGTCGATACGGACCTTCCCCGCCTCCGCGACGTGGCCGAGGTCGGCCAGCAGCCCGTCGCTGACGTCCGTCATCGAGGTGGCGCCGAGCGCGGCCGCCGCGGGGCCCGCCTGGTAGGGCGGTTCGGGGCGGCGGTGGGCCTCGACGAAGGCGCGGGGCGAGCGGAAGCCGCGCGCCAGCACGGCGTGACCGGCCGCGGACCAGCCGAGCCACCCGGTCACCGCCACCACGTCCCCGGGGCGGGCGCCGGCGCGGGTGACCGGCTCGTGGCCCTGCATGTCGCCGAGCGCGGTGATCGCGAGCGTGATGGCGTCGCCCCGTACGACATCGCCGCCGACGACGGCGGCGCCGGCGACCTGGCACTCGTCGCGCAGCCCGTCCATCAGCTCCGCGGGCCAGGTGACGAGCAGGTCGGCGGGGACGACGAGGCCGAGGAGCAGAGCGGTGGGGACGGCGCCCATGGCGGCGATGTCGGCGAGGTTCTGGGCGGCGGACTTGCGGCCCACGTCGTAGGCCGTGGACCAGTCGCGGCGGAAGTGCCGGCCCTCGATGAGCACGTCCGTGCTGGCCACGACCCGGCGGTCGGGGGCGCTGATGACCGCGGCGTCGTCCCCCGGACCGATCCGTACCGCGGGCGTCGTGGTCAGCCGGGAGGTCAGCTCCCGGATGAGCCCGAACTCGCCCAGCTCCCCCACGGTGCCCTGGCCCTGCCCGTGGCCCCTCATCGGATCGCTCCTTCCGTCAACCCGGCGCCCGCGGTCTCGCCCGTCACGGCCGCTCCCGACCCTCCCGCGCCGGCCGGAGTACGCGATACGGTTGCGTCTCCTCTCCCATGATCCTCGAAGCCGCCCCTGGAGGTTCCGTGGTACAGGCTTACATCCTGATCCAGACCGAGGTCGGCAAGGCGTCGGCCGTCGCCGAAGTCATCGCCAAGATCCCCGGAGTGATCCAGGCCGAGGACGTGACCGGTCCCTACGACGTGATCGTGCGCGCGCAGGCGGACACCGTCGACGAACTGGGCCGGCTCGTGGTCGCCAGAGTCCAGCAGGTGTCGGGGATCACCCGGACCCTGACCTGCCCGGTCGTCCATCTCTAGGCCCCCCGTATGCTCGGCCGGTGATGAGCACACCGTCCCGGCCGCCCCGCACGCCCCGGCGCCCCGGCGCCACGCACCGCGGCGCACGGAGCGAACGCCCCGCCCTGCACTTCCGCCCCACCCGGCCATACCGCTCCGCTCTCCGCCTGCCCGCCGCACTGCTGCTGCTCGCCGCCCCGCTCGCCTGTTCCGGTGGCGGCGGCGGCACGCCGCAGGTGGCCGTGCCGACCCCGCAGGGGAAGGCCGTGGACCACTGCCGCGCGCTCGCCGACCGGCTGCCCGGCACCGTCGACGGCCAGAGTCGCCGCGAGACCGATCCGGTCTCGGCGCTCACCGCCGGGTGGGGTGACCCGGCCGTCGAGCTGCGCTGCGGCGTGCCCAGGCCGGAGGTGCTCACGCCCGGGAGTGAACACTACAACCCCACCGCCGACGCGGTGAGCGTGAACGGCGTCGACTGGCTGTACGAGGAGCTGGACGACGGGGCCCGCTTCACCACCACGCAGCGCAGGGCCTTCGTGGAGGTCACCGTGCCCGGCGCGTACGCGCCCGAGGTGAACGCGCTGACGGACCTGGCGGAGGCGGTCGACAAGACCGTGCCCGGCACGCTCTGACGCCCCCGCGGGCCCGGGACCGGTCACGGGCCGCGGGCCGCAGGGGGCTGCTAGCGCAGCCCCGTCGAGCGGCGCAGCGCCGCCTGGATGAGCCGGTCGACCAGCTCCGGGTAACTCACGCCGGACTCCTGCCACATCCGCGGGTACATCGAGATGGGGGTGAAGCCGGGCATCGTGTTGATCTCGTTGATCACGAAGCCGCCGTCGGCGGTGCGGAAGAAGTCCGCCCGCACCAGCCCCTCGCAGGAGCACGCCTCGAACGCGGCGACCGCCAGCCGCTGCACCTCCGCGGTCTCCTCCGCGGTCAGCGGCGCCGGCACGATCCCGGCGGCGGAGTCGATGTACTTGGCCTCGAAGTCGTAGAAGTCGTGGCTGGTGGTCGGCGGGATCTCGGCGGGCACGCTGGCCCGCGGCCCGTCCTCGAACTCCAGCACGCCGCACTCGATCTCGCGCCCCTCGACCGCCGCCTCCACGATGATCTTCGGGTCGTGCCGGCGCGCCTCGGCGAGCGCGTCCTCCAGCGCGCCGAGTTCGCCGACCTTCGTGATGCCGATGGACGAACCCGCCCGCGCCGGCTTCACGAACACCGGCCACCCGTGGTCGGCGGCGAAGTCCACGATCTTCTTGCGGGCCGCCGCGCCCTCCTGCCCGGGGGCGCCCTGGTCCCACTCGCGCGGCCGGATCACGACGTACGGGCCGACCGGCAGCCCGTACGAGACGAAGACCCGCTTCATGTACTCCTTGTCCATGCCGACCGCGGAGGCCAGCACCCCGGAGCCCACGTACGGCACACCGGAGAGGTCGAGCATGCCCTGCAGCGTGCCGTCCTCGCCGTACGGGCCGTGCAGCATCGGGAAGACGACGTCGACCTCGCCGAGCGCCTTGGGCACCTGCCCCGGCTCGGCGTAGACGACCTCGCGGCTGCCGGGGTCCGCGGAGAGCACGACGGCGCCGTCCTCGGCCTCGTCGTCGACCAGTTCCTCCACGCGCGGCACCTGGCGGTCGGCGATGGCCATCCGCGCGGGGTCGTCCGCGGTGAGGGCCCAGCGGCCGTCCGCGGTGATGCCGATGGGCAGCACCTCGTACTTGTCCCGGTCGATGGCGGCCATGACGGCGCCCGCGGTGACGACGGAGATGCCGTGCTCGGAGCTGCGTCCGCCGAAAACGACGGCGACGCGCGGCTTGCGGCCCTGGCTTTCGTAGGAGTGCTCGCTGCTCATCGCTCGCAGACTACCCGCTGCGCCGGGCGACGTCAGTGTCCCTCCGCCTTGGCGCTGCGCGACATCAGCTCCTTCAGCGCCACGAGCGGCGGCTTCCCGTCGTGCACGATGCTCACCACGGTCTCCGTGATGGGCATGTCGACGGCGTGTCTGCGGGCCAGATCGAGCACCGACTCACAGGACTTGACGCCCTCGGCGGTCTGCCTGGTGGCGGCGATGGTCTCGGCGAGCGTCATGCCGCGGCCGAGGTTGGTGCCGAAGGTGTGGTTGCGGGAGAGCGGCGAGGAACAGGTGGCGACCAGGTCGCCCATGCCGGCCAGGCCCGCGAAGGTGCGCGGGTCGGCGCCGAGCACGGTGCCCAGGCGGGCGGTCTCGGCGAGGCCGCGGGTCATGAGCGACGCCTTGGCGTTGTCCCCGAGGCCCATGCCGTCGGCGATGCCGACGGCCAGCCCGATGACGTTCTTGACGGCGCCGCCGAGTTCGCAGCCGACGACGTCGGTGTTGGTGTACGGGCGGAAGTACGGGGTGTGGCAGGCGGTCTGCAGCCGGCGGGCCACCTCTTCGTCGGCGCAGGCGACGACGGCGGCTGCGGGCTGCCGGGCGGCGATCTCGCGGGCGAGGTTGGGCCCGGTGAGCACGGCGACCCGGCCGCGTACGCCGCCGGGACCGCCCGCGGGGCCCGCGCCGGCGCCCTGCTTGGCGACGACCTCCTCGATGACCTCGCTCATGCGCTTGGCGGTGCCCAGCTCGACGCCCTTCATCAGGCTCACGAGCACGGTGCCCGGGTCGAGCAGCGGCGCCCAGTGCTCCAGGTTGCCCCGGAGGGTCTGCGACGGCACGGCGAGCACCGTGAACTCGGCGTCCCGGGCGGCCTCGGCGGGGTCGGCGGTCGCGGTGACCGCGTCGGGGAGACGCACGCCCGGGAGGTAGTCGGGGTTCTCGCGGGTGGCGTTGAGGGCGTCGACGAGCGCGGCTCTGCGGCCCCACATCGTCACCCGGCAGCCGGCGTCGGCCAGCACCATCGAGAAGGCCGTGCCCCACGATCCGGTGCCGAAGACGGCGCAGCGCGTCACGAGTTCTCCTTACGGTCCGCGGAGCGGCGGCGCTGTTCGGCGCGTACGGTCTTCGGATCGAAGCGCTCCGCGGGCGCCTGCTCGCCGCGCAGCTCCTCCAGCAGGCGGGTGACGGCGTCCATGATGACCTCGGTGACCTCCGCGAGCACCTGCGGGGTGGGCTCCTTGCCGTAGAACTCCGACAGGTCCACCGGCTCCCCGGCGAGCAGGTGGAAGGTCTTGCGCGGGAAGGGCCGGGGCTTTCCGTACGGGGGCAGCAGCTCGTTGGCGCCCCAGTGGGCGACGGGGATGACGGGCGCCCTGGTGACGAGCGCGACCCGGGCGGCGCCGGTCTTGCCCTTCATCGGCCACAGGCCGGGGTCGCGGGTGAGCGTCCCCTCGGGGTAGAACGCGACGCACTCGCCGTCCTCGACGGCTTTGACCGCGGCCCGGAATGCTTTGGA
This sequence comes from Streptomyces sp. CNZ287, assembly GCF_007827615.1. Lineage (NCBI taxonomy): Bacteria > Bacillati > Actinomycetota > Actinomycetes > Kitasatosporales > Streptomycetaceae > Streptomyces > Streptomyces sp. CNZ287. The sequence goes on from NZ_VISV01000017.1 coordinate 165,952, forward strand.
GGCGTCGGTCGACTCGCGGTAGACGGGAATCTGCCCGGTGCCGCGCATCACGGTGCCGACGACGCCCTTCTTGAACAGTCCGTCCTTCGCCAGGAACCGCGGCACGCGGCCGGTGTTGTACTGGAAGTGGGCATAGAAGAACGGGTCCAGATACGAGTTGTGGTTGACGGCGGTGATGAATCCGCCGTCGGCCGGTATGTGCTCCGCGCCACGCCAGTCCCGCTTGACGAGCAGCCGCAGCGGGGGCTTGCAGATGGCCGCGACCAGCCGGTACCAGAAGCCGATCCTCCGCCGTGACACGGTCCTTTTCACCTTCCCGGATTTTCTTCGGTGCGCGTTTCGTGGCCGAAACAGTCTGGCCCCGGGTCTCACGTCTGTCGAGAACACCGTACGCCCATGTGACCGGGCCGCCCCGCCGCGCGCGGCACGGTCAGGTGACAATGGGGCGTAACGACGATGACGAAACGCACGGCACCAGCGCAGACGGAACTCCCCGGCCGACCGGACCGGCCGCTGTGGCATGTCGTCGTACCGCTGAAGCCGCTCGCGCTGGCAAAGTCCCGGCTGGGCCCGGCGGCGGGCGAGCCGGGACGGGGCCGGCTGGCGCTGGCGTTCGCGCTCGACACGGTCGGCGCGGCGCTCGGCTGCCCGGCGGTGGCCTCCGTCACGGTCGTCACCGACGACGCCGAGGCGGCGGGGCAACTGACGGCGGCGGGGGCGCGGGTCGTACCTGACGCACCGCGGGCGGGGCTGAACGCCGCGCTCGCGCACGGGGAGCAGCGGGTACGGGCGGCGGCGCCCGGCGCGGCCGTCGCGGCGCTCAACGCGGATCTGCCGGCGCTGCGCCCCGCGGAGCTGGCCAGGGTGCTCGCGGCGGCGGGCGGCGGCCGGGCGTTCCTGGCCGACGCCCCGGGGGTGGGCACGACGCTGCTGGCGGCGGACGCGGGAGCGGCGCTGGCGCCGGGCTTCGGGGTCGCGTCGCGGGCGCGGCACCTGGCGTCGGGGGCGCGGGAGATCGGGCTGCGCGGGGTGGACTCCGTGCGGCAGGACGTCGATACGGGCGCCGACCTGCGGGCCGCAATGGCGCTGGGGGTGGGGCGGCACACGGCGGCGGCGCTGGACCGCCTGGCGGCGTGCGGCCGCGAGGTCCGCGACGGGGAGGGGGCCCGCGAGGGGGACGGGGTCCGGGGCCGGGACGGGGCCCCTGCCGGGTGCCCCGGGCACGCCCCGGGTACGCGGGCTGCGTCCGACGGCGTGTGCGGCTGAGCGCCGGCCGGTAACCTGCGGCGCATGCAGGCCACAGCGTTCACGTACGACCCGCAGACCGGCAGCGGCAGCGTGCTCCTCGACGACGGCACGCCGCTGCCCTTCGACGGCGCCGCGTTCGCGGCGGGCGGGCTGCGGCTGCTCAGGCCGGGGCAGCGGGTGCGGATCGAGACCGAGGGCGCGGGCGAGGAGCGCAGGATCGTCCTGGTGACGCTGCAGACCTTCTGAGGCCGCGGCCCCGGGGCGCCGCCCGGTCCCTTACGGCGGCCTGCGGCCGGGCCCGGACATGCCGCGGGCCGGTCTCCCCGAGGGGAGCCGGCCCCGCTTGCGGACCCTGCGCCGGGTCCGTCATCGCTTCCTGGCAGTGGTCTTCTTCGCGGTGGTCCGCCGGCCGGCGGCCTTGCGGGCCGGCGCCTTCTTGGCGGTCGCCTTCTTCGCCGGGGCCTTCTTGGCCGACTTCTTGGCGGCCGTCTTCTTGGCGGCGGCCTTCTTCGCCGACGACTTCTTGGCCGTCGTCTTCTTCGCCGAGGACTTCTTGGCGGTGGCGGTCCTCTTCGCCGGCGCCTTCTTGGCCGCGGTCTTCTTGGCCGTCGTCTTCTTCGCGGTGGCCTTCTTGGCGGCGGCGGTGGCCTTCTTGGTGGCCTTCTTGGCGGCGGCCTTGGCGGTGGTCTTGGTGCCGCCGGACAGGCTGCCCTTCGGGGCCTTCTTCACGGCCGTGTCGTGCTTCGGCAGCCGCTTGGTGCCCGAGACGAGGTCCTTGAAGCCCTGGCCCGCGCGGAAGCGGGGCACGGAGGTCTTCTTGACCCGGACGCGCTCGCCGGTCTGCGGGTTACGGGCGTAGCGCGCCGGACGCTCCACCTTCTCGAAAGAGCCGAAGCCCGTGACCGATACGCGCTCGCCGGAGACGACCGCACGAATGATCGCGTCGAGGACGGCGTCCACGGCGTCGGCGGCCTGCTGGCGGCCACCCATCTTGTCGGTAATAGCTTCAACGAGCTGGGCCTTGTTCACGTCTTCCCCTTCTGAGGCATTGATTGCCGGAACGAAATGTTCAAGCTTTTTCGCACGTTAGGCAGATATATACCGCAAATCAAAGGCAAAACGTCTCTCATCACCCTTGTGTCGCAACGGACTACCGCTACGAGCGCGCGTCCAGCTCCCGCCGCAGCCGCTCCAGCCGCCTTGCGGCTCCGGCGAGATCGTGCTTCGCGGCACCCGTGATGGCGAGCAGGCGCCTTGTCAGCTCTGCCCGTTCGGCGTCCGTCGCGGCCACCTCGCGCACCTGGCGGTGGGCCTCCTTCAGCCCGGCGGCGACGGCCTCGTAGAGCGCGAGTTGGCCGTCGGGATCCATGCGCCGATTGTGTCATCTGCGGTGAGTTGTCGCTCGTCGGCATGCCAACGCGGCGGCGCGCGAAGCCCCGCGCCCGCCACCGGTCGGTGGCGGGCGCGGGGCTTCGGCTGGGGCGGAAACCGCCGGTCAGCCCTGTACGGTCTGCGGCTTGAACGCCGGCCGGGCCGCCTCGAAAGCGGCGATGTCGGCTTCGTACCGAAGGGTGATGCTGATGTCGTCGAGACCGTTCAGCAGCCGCCAGCGGGCGTTCTCGTCCAGCTCGAACGAGGCGGCGAACGCGGGCTCCCCCGCCGTACCGCCGGCGCGCACCTCCAGGGCCTGGAGGTCGACCGTCACCTCGGTCCGCGGGTCGGCCTCGGCCAGCTCCCACAGCCGCTCGACGTCCGGCTGCGGCAGCACGACGGTCAGCAGGCCGTTCTTGAGCGAGTTGCCGCGGAAGATGTCGGCGAAGCGGGACGAGACGACGGCCTTGAAGCCGTAGTTCTGCAGCGCCCACACGGCGTGTTCGCGGGACGATCCGGTGCCGAAGTCCGGGCCGGCCAGCAGCACGCTACCGCCCCGGTACGCCGCGTCGTTCAGCACGAACTCCGGGTCCTTGCGCCACGCCTCGAAGAGGCCGTCCTCGAAGCCGTCCCGGGTGACCTTCTTCAGCCAGTGGGCCGGGATGATCTGGTCGGTGTCGACGTTGCTGCGGCGCAGCGGCACGGCGCGCCCGGTGTGGGTGGTGAAGGCTTCCATGGATCAGACCTCCGCGGTGATCAGGTCGGCCGGGGAGGACAGCCGGCCGGTCACGGCGGTGGCCGCGGCGACCTGCGGGGAGACCAGGTGCGTACGGCCGCCCTTGCCCTGCCTGCCCTCGAAGTTGCGGTTGGAGGTGGACGCCGAGCGCTCGCCGGGGGCGAGCTGGTCGGGGTTCATACCCAGGCACATCGAGCAACCGGCGTGCCGCCATTCGGCCCCGGCGGCGGTGAACACCTTGTCGAGCCCCTCCTCGACGGCCTGCAGCGCGACCCGTACGGAGCCGGGCACGACCAGCATCCGTACGCCGTCGGCGACCTGCCTGCCGTTCACCACCTCGGCGGCGGAGCGCAGGTCCTCGATCCGGCCGTTGGTGCAGGAGCCGACGAACACGGTGTCGACCGCGATCTCGCGCAGCGGCTGCCCCGCGGTGAGGCCCATGTACTCCAGCGCCTTCTCCGCCGCCTGCCGCTCGCTGGCGTCGTCGAAGGACGCCGGGTCGGGCACCTGCGCCGACAGCGGCGCGCCCTGCCCGGGGTTGGTGCCCCAGGTGACGAACGGGGCCAGCTCGGCGGCCTCGATGACGACCTCCCGGTCGAAGACCGCGTCGTCGTCGGTGCGCAGCGTGCGCCAGTATTCGACGGCCGCGTCCCAGCCGGAGCCCTCCGGGGCGTGCGGGCGGCCCTTGAGGTACGCGAACGTCGTCTCGTCCGGGGCGACCATCCCGGCGCGCGCGCCGGCCTCGATGGACATGTTGCAGATCGTCATCCGCGCCTCCATCGAGAGCTTCTCGACGGCCTCGCCGCGGTACTCGATCACGTAGCCCTGCCCGCCGCCGGTGCCGATGCGGGCGATGATCGCGAGGATCAGGTCCTTGGCGGTGACGCCCTCGGGCAACTCGCCGTTGACGGTCACGGCCATGGTCCTGAACGGGGCCATCGGCAGCGTCTGGGTGGCGAGCACGTGCTCGACCTGGCTGGTGCCGATGCCGAACGCCAGCGCGCCGAACGCGCCGTGCGTGGAGGTGTGGCTGTCGCCGCAGACCACGGTGGTGCCCGGCTGGGTGAGCCCGAGCTGCGGGCCGACGACGTGCACGACGCCCTGCTCGACGTCGCCGAGCGGGTGCAGCCGGACGCCGAAGTCGGCGCAGTTCTTGCGCAGGGTCTCCAGTTGCGTACGCGAGACCGGGTCGGCGATGGGCTTGTCGATGTCGAGAGTGGGGGTGTTGTGGTCCTCGGTGGCGATGGTGAGGTCGGTCCTGCGCACCGGCCGGCCCGCCTTGCGCAGGCCGTCGAAGGCCTGCGGGCTGGTCACCTCGTGCAGCAGGTGGAGATCGATGAAGAGAAGGTCGGGCTCGCCCTCCGCGCGCCGGACGACATGGTCGTCCCAGACCTTCTCCGCGAGTGTCCTTCCCATCGCATTCCCATCGTCGTCGATTGCGAACTGCGTGTGCGCATGTCCGTGCCGGTGCCCGCAGGCACCGTCCGCTCCCCTCGCGCCGGACGGGGCGCGGTCCCCCCCCAGGGTGACGCGTTCCCCGGAAATTTGAACTTGCGTTTCACAGTGTGAGACGTGAGTATCGTTGCATGGACAACTCTAGCGGCGTCGGCGTACTCGACAAGGCGGCTGTGGTACTGAGCGCGCTGGAGTCCGGTCCGGCCACCCTCGCCGGGCTGGTCTCCGCGACCGGTCTCGCCCGCCCCACGGCCCACCGCCTCGCGGTGGCGCTGGAACACCACCGGATGGTGGCGCGGGACATGCAGGGCAGGTTCATCCTCGGCCCCCGGCTCGCCGAGCTGGCGGCGGCGGCCGGTGAGGACCGGCTGCTGGCCGCGGCCGGCCCGGTGCTCACGCACCTGCGGGACGTCACGGGCGAGAGCGCCCAGCTCTACCGGCGCCAGGGCGACATGCGCATCTGCGTCGCGGCCGCCGAGCGGCTCTCGGGGCTGCGCGACACCGTCCCGGTGGGCTCCACGCTGCCGATGAAGGCCGGCTCGGCGGCGCAGGTGCTGCTCGCCTGGGAGGAGCCCGAGCGGCTGCACCGGGGGCTGCAGGGCGCCCGGTTCACGGCCACGGCGCTGTCGGGCGTACGGCGCCGGGCGTGGGCCCAGTCCGTCGGGGAGCGGGAGCCGGGGGTGGCGTCCGTCTCGGCGCCCGTGCGCGGCCCGTCGAACCGCGTGGTGGCCGCCGTCTCGGTCTCCGGACCGATCGAGCGGCTGACCCGGCACCCGGGGCGGATGCACGCCCAGGCGGTCGTGGACGCCGCCGCGCGGCTCACGGACGCGCTGCGCAGGACGGGCTGAGGCCCGCCGGGCACGGGAAAGGGCCCCCCGCGGGAGGCCCTTCGAAGTCTGCGCTGGTACCCCCGACCGGATTCGAACCGGCGCTACCGCCTTGAGAGGGCGGCGTGCTAGGCCGCTACACAACGGGGGCCTTTGGACGATCCTCTCCTCGCGATGGAGAGGACCTGTACCCCCGACCGGATTCGAACCGGCGCTACTGCCTTGAGAGGGCAGCGTGCTAGGCCGCTACACAACGGGGGCGTGTACATCTGCAACTGCGTTGCGCTGGGGTACCAGGACTCGAACCTAGACTAACGGAACCAGAATCCGTCGTGCTGCCAATTACACCATACCCCACCAAAACACAACCCCCGTCGCGGGGGCTCTGTTCCGGTGGCCGCCGTTCCCGGCGACGGACAGAACATTACCCGATCGCGGACCGCACTCCAAAACGGGTTAGCGGAGCCGGGCCATGAGGGCGTGCTCGACCAGCGTGATCAGCGTGGACTTGGACTCGGAGCGCTGGCGGGCGTCCGTGGTGAGGATCGGCGTCTCGGGCCCGATCTGCAGCGCCTCACGCACCTCGTCCGGCGAGTACGGCTGATGACCGTCGAACCCGTTCAACGCGATCACGAACGGCAACCCCGAGTTCTCGAAGTAATCCACCGCAGGGAAACAATCCGCCAACCGCCGCGTATCCACCAGCACCACCGCACCGATGGCACCACGCACCAGATCGTCCCACATGAACCAGAAACGATCCTGACCAGGCGTCCCAAACAGATACAGGATCAAATCCTGATCCAACGTGATACGACCAAAATCCATCGCCACCGTCGTCGTGGTCTTCCCCGACACCTGCGACAGATCATCGATCCCCGCAGACGCCGACGTCATCACCGCCTCGGTACGCAACGGATTGATCTCCGACACCGAACCGACGAACGTGGTCTTCCCCACCCCGAAACCACCCGCCACCACGATCTTCGCCGACGTGGTCGCACGAGCCGGAGAAGAACCGGCCACACCACTAGAGCTTGCGAAGTCCACTGAGCACCCTTTCGAGCAAAGTCACATCTGGCTGGCCCCCCGCGGCTTCGCCGCCGCCCGGCTGGTGGATCGTGACCAGGCCGGCTTCCGCGAGGTCGGCCACGAGGATGCGCGCGACGCCCAGCGGGAGGGTCAGCAACGCGGAGACCTCCGCGACCGACTTGAGTTCATAGCACAGTCGGCAGATGCGCTGGTGCTCGGGGAGCTGGGAAGTGAGGCGGGAGGGGTCGGCAGTGGTCTGCACCAATGCCTCGATGGCGAGCTGATAACGCGGCCGGGTCCGGCCGCCGGTCACGGCGTACGGGCGCACCAGCCGGGACTGCGGGCTGCGGAGCGCGCGGGCGCCGCGGGCCGCAGCCGCGGACTGGGGCTGCGCCGCGGGCGCGGGACTGCCCCGGTGCTGCGCCGGGCCGCCGCCGTGCGGAGACGGCGACGGGTGCTGCGGCTCCCCCGGGGACGAGGGCACGCCGGGGGCCGCGTACGGTACGCCGGGAGCGCCCGGCTGCGGGGGCATACCGTGCTGCGGGGGCATCCCGTGCTGCGGCGGCATGCCCGGCCGGTCGGACTGCGGGCCGTAGCCGTATCGCCAGTCCTCACCGCCGTGAGGTACCTCTTGGTGCGCTGCCACTGCGTTCCCCTTCCCCGACGGCGTGCCGGAGCGTCACTGCACTCGACGCACCTTAGCCCGGCGAGCAGGCAACGTGCATCGGTTGTCGGCTAGTTCAGCAGGCTGCCCTGCAGCTCCGCGCGCAGGTCGGGGGTGAGCACGGCGCCCGCCCGGTCGACCAGCAGCGCCATCTCGTAGCCCACCAGACCGATGTCGCACTCCGGGTGCGCCAGCACGGCGAGGGCCGAGCCGTCGGAGATCGACATGATGAAGAGGAAGCCGCGCTCCATCTCCACCACCGTCTGGTTGACGTAGCCGCCCTCGAAGATCCGCGAGGCGCCGGCCGTCAGCGACGTCAGTCCGGATGCCACCGCCGCCAGTTGGTCGGCACGGTCACGGGGGAAGCCGTCGGACATCGCGAGGAGGAGTCCGTCGGCGGAGACCACCACCGTGTGCGACACCCCCGGGGTGTTGTCCACGAAATTGGTGATCAACCAGTTCAGGTTCTGCGCCGCCTGGCTCATCGGGCTCACCTAACGCTCCTGATCGTATGTGCCGGGGCCCACGCCCGGTCCGTCATTCCGCTGCGGCCCCCGCTCGCGGCCCTGCTGGACACCGCGGCGCAGATTGCTCAGCCTGCCGCGCACGTCCTCCGGGGCCCGGGAGACCTGTGGGCCTCCCAGCGGCGCCTGCTCCGCGGTGCCCTCCACCAGGTTCTGGCGGGGCACCCGCCGGGGAAGGCCCGCGGGGGTGACCCCGCCCGCCTTCGGTTCGCGCACCTGCCCGGCGCGCTCCCAGCGTTCGTCGTTCGCCGACCTCCACTCGTCGTCGGCCGGCGCCGGCTCCGGTTCGCCGAAGCCGAAGCCCCCGCGGCCGGTGCCGAGCTGTGCCGTAGATTCCGCTTCCGGTACTGCCGGGCTGTCGTACGCGCCCTGCCCCGTCCAGTGGTTCGACGCGGGGCCGGGCTCTGCTTGGCCGTAGGTATCGTACGCGGGCTCCGGCGAGATACCCCCGGGCGTGAAGGCATCCGTACCGGCGGCCTCCGCTTTCGGGTCGCGGAAGCCGGGCGTACGGTCCTGCGCCGCCGCTTCCAGCGCGGCCCTGCGCTCCTCGCGCAGCAGCGAGCGCTGGATGGGGTCGAAGACCCCCTCCTGCCCGCCGAGCGCGGGCATGGCCGGGCGCTCCGGCTCGACCTGCGGGTACGGGGAGTCGTCGAAGCCCAGCTCGGCCGCGCTGCGCGGCCGGCCGCCGGCGAAGCCGTTCCCTGCGGGCTGGAAGGAGGGGCGGTCGGCGACGATCCGGGAGACGGTAAACTCGTCGTGCTGCTCGGGCGCCTCGGTGGCGCCGCCGAAGGCGATGGCCTCGGGGAGCATCACCAGCGAGGTCGTGCCGGACTGCTCGCCGGACGGGCGCAACTGCACGCGGATGCCGTGCCGGTCGGCGAGCCTGCCGACCACGAACAGGCCCATGCGCTGCGAGATCGCGACGTCCACGGTGGGCGGGTTGGCGAGCCGGTGGTTGATGTCCGCGAAGTCCTCGGCGGTCAGGCCGATGCCCTTGTCGTGGATCTCGACCATCACCCGGCGGTCGGGCAGCCGGGTGGCGGTGACCCGGACCTTGGTGTGCGGCGAGGAGAACGTGGTGGCGTTCTCCAGCAGCTCGGCGAGGAGGTGCACGAGGTCGGTGACGGCGCTGCCGTGGATCTCGCTGTCCGGCACGCCCTCCAGCTCGATGCGCTCGTACGACTCGACCTCCGAGGTCGCCGCGCGTAGCACGTCGACGAGCGGGACCGCCTCGTCCATGTGCCGGCCGGTGTCCTCGCCCGCGAGCACCAGCAGGTTCTCGCCGTTGCGGCGCATGCGGGTGGCGAGGTGGTCCATGTGGAACAGGTTCTCGAGCTGCTCCGGGTCCGCCTCGTGGTCCTCCAGGCCGGAGATGAGCTCGAGCTGGCGCTCGATGAGGCCCTGGTTGCGCCGGGAGAGGTTGGTGAAGATCGCGTTGAGGTTGCCCCGCAGCAGCGCCTGCTCGGCGGCCAGCCGGACGGCCTCGCGGTGCACCTGGTCGAAGGCGCGGGCGACCTCGCCGATCTCGTCCCTGCTGTGCAGCGGGATGGGCTGCACACGGGTGTCCACCCGGCCGGGGTCGGTGCGGGAGAGCTGGTCGACCAGCATCGGCAGCCGCTGCTCGGCGATGCCGAAGGCGGAGTTGCGCAGCAGCCGCATGCTGCGGCCCATGGAGCGGGCCATCATCGCGGCGATGACGAAGCCGATGAGCAGCGCGCCTACCGCGATGGCGGCGCCGACGACGGTGTCGCGCTTGGCGGACTCGACGATCTCGTGGGCGTCGGCGACGGCGCGGTCGGCGAACTCGATCTCGACGGTGCGGTACGCGGCGATGGGCACGCTCGTGGCCGCGTACCACGTCTGCGGGGTGATGCCCTGCTCGGCGAGATCCGCGGGCGTGACGTCCTCGCCGATGCTCGCGACGCCGGCGAGCATCGCCGCGGGCTCCGGCGGGGCGGTGAACTCGCCGCCGCCGCCCTCGGCCTCGCGCTGCGCCTCGGCGAGCCGCTGCTTGGCCTCTTCCTCCTGGTCGGCCAGCGCGTCCTTGAGCATGCGGTTGTCGGCGGCGGTGCTGCCGGTCCTGAACTCGTCGAGGGCGATGGGCTCCAGATACGCGAAGGAGGCGAGCGCGGTCTTCTCCCCGGCCAGCACCCCGGCCTTCTCCGGCGGGCTGACGAGCAGCTCGGTGCCGATGGAGCGGACCAGCGAGGCGGAGGACTTGGCGAGCGAGATCGCGTACATCGCGCGGCCGTAGGTGGTGATGTTGCTGGTGCCCAGGCCGACCTCGTTGGCGAAGGTCATCAGCGGGCGGTACATCTGCGCGTACCCGAGGTGGGTGTCGGTGCCGGCCGCCTGAGGAGTGAACGCCGCCTGGCGCATCTTCTCCAGGTTCTTCTCCTGGTCCCGGAAGGCGTCCAGCCGGCGCTGCAGGCCGGGCTTGTCCGGCATGTCCTCGACCTGCCGGTCGAACTCGGCGGCGGCGGCGTCGGTGGCCTTGCGCGCCTCGGTCACGCGGCTCGCCTCGCGGTCTCCGTGCAGCAGGGGCTGCACGGAGACGTCGCGCTCGGCCATGAGACGCTCTGCGTAGTCGCCGGCGGCCTTGGCGACCTTGGCGGTGTTCTCCGCGTCCTGGGCCTCCTGCCAGGTGTCCACGGAGCTGTTCACCTGGAAGCCCGCGAAGACGATGGCCACGAGCACCGGGATCAGCAGGATCGCGTTGAGCCGCGTCGCCACCCGCCAGTTGCGGGGTGAGAACCGGCTGCCGCTGGGCGGCGGGGCCGGCTGCGCCCCGGCAGGGGGCGGCACCGCCGCGTGCGACGGCGGGCTGAAGTTGCCCCGCGCCTCCTGTGCGGGACCCTTGCTGCTGCGCCTCACCGGACCAACAACCTCTCGGCCTACTCTCGGGTCAGTTCCTCGAATTCCAGCACGCCGCGCGGCACATTCCAAACGCCTGTCGAGGACTTCGTACGATCACGCAGGCACCGTCAAAAAGGGCGTAAGCGGCGCCAACCGACAAAGTGCAACCACGGCATCAGCGGAACGGAGTCGACCGCCTGCGTCCTGTGCAACGCACCCCCTCAATCTGCTTCCAAACGTTATCAACGGCTCAGGGGCAGGTTGCACCGTACGGTGCAACCTGCCCCTGGCGGAGTCTCCGGCCGCGGCGTGCGGCCCGGGCGGCGGGCGCGGTCAGCGCAGCCGGGCCATGAGGGCGTGCTCGACCAGCGTGATCAAGGTCGACTTGGACTCGGAGCGCTGGCGGGCGTCCGTGGTGAGGATCGGCGTCTCGGGCCCGATCTGCAGCGCCTCACGCACCTCGTCCGGCGAGTACGGCTGATGACCGTCGAACCCGTTCAACGCGATCACGAACGGCAACCCCGAGTTCTCGAAGTAATCCACCGCAGGGAAACAATCCGCCAACCGCCGCGTATCCACCAGCACCACCGCACCGATGGCACCACGCACCAGATCGTCCCACATGAACCAGAAACGATCCTGACCAGGCGTCCCAAACAGATACAGGATCAAATCCTGATCCAACGTGATACGACCAAAATCCATCGCCACCGTCGTCGTGGTCTTCCCCGACACCTGCGACAGATCATCGATCCCCGCAGACGCCGACGTCATCACCGCCTCGGTACGCAACGGATTGATCTCCGACACCGAACCGACGAACGTGGTCTTCCCCACCCCGAAACCACCCGCCACCACGATCTTCGCCGACGTGGTCGCACGAGCCGGAGAAGAACCGGCCACACCACTAGAGCTTGCGAAGTCCACTGAGCACCCTTTCGAGCAAAGTCACATCGGGGGTTCCGTCGGCATCCGTGCCGCCGCCGGGCTGGTGAATGGCCACGAGACCGGCCTCGGCCAGGTCGGCGACCAGAATGCGCGCGACGCCCAGCGGCAGGGTCAGCAGCGCGGAGACCTCGGCGACCGATTTCACCTCGCGGCACAGGTGGCAGATCCGCTGGTGCTCCGGAAGCAGCCCCTGCAGCCGCATCGGGTCGGCCGACGTGCTCACCAGGGCCTCGATGGCGAGCTGATAACGGGGCCGGGTCCGGCCGCCGGTCATGGCATAGGGCCGGACCAGCGGCTGATCGCCTTCACCTTCGTAGGGCTGATGCTGGGCACCACCGTACGAGTCGGGTGAGGCGGGTGGCGGGGTCATGGATCCTCCGGGCGGGAACATGGCCGATGGGGAAGGTCTGATAAAAGCGGTCGGCCGGGCGGCCGGCCGTGGTTCAGTTCAGCAGGCTGCCCTGCAGCTCCGCGCGCAGATCGGGGGTGAGCACCGCGCCCGCCCGGTCGACCAGCAGCGCCATCTCGTAACCAACCAGGCCGATATCGCACTCCGGGTGCGCCAGCACGGCGAGCGAGGAACCGTCGGAGATCGACATGATGAAGAGGAAGCCTCGCTCCATCTCCACCACCGTCTGGTTCACGCTGCCGCCTTCGAAAATGCGGGAGGCACCGGCCGTCAGCGACGTCAGCCCCGACGCCACCGCCGCAAGCTGGTCGGCACGGTCCCGCGGAAAGCCGTCGGACATCGCCAGCAGCAGTCCGTCGGCGGAGACCACCACCGTGTGCGACACCCCCGGGGTGTTGTCCACGAAATTGGTGATCAACCAGTTCAGATTCTGCGCCGCCTGGCTCAATGGACTCAACTAACGCTCCTGCTGATAGGTGGGACCAAAGCCGTTGCCGCCGAGGGTCTCACCGGTGCCGCCGGCCTGGCGGCCCCGCTGGATCCCCCGGCGCAGGCTCGTGAGCCTGCCGCGCACATCGTCGGGCGCGCGCGAGACCTGGGTCCCGCTGGCGTTCGAGGACTCCTGCGCGGTGCCCGCCACGAGGTTGGCGCGCGGCACCCGCCTCGGCAGCCCCGACGTGGTGACGCCGCCGGCCTGCGGGGTGCGCAACTGCTCCGCGCGGCGCCAGCGGTCGTCGTTGGGAGAGGGGCGCCAGGCCGCTGCGGGGGTGGCCGTGGCCGGCTGCGGCGCGGGAGCGGAGGGTTCGGCCGCGGCGTCCTGGTCAGGTTCCGCGACGGTGTGTACGTCGGCCGGGGGCTGCTCGGCGGTGGTGGCCGCGGGGGCCTGCCCGCGGCCGCGGCTCTCGCGGAACCAGTTGGACTCCATCGACTCGAAGATCGGCGTGGGTTCGTCGCCCCGGGTGGGTACGGGGGCGCCGTCGAGCAGGCCGTCGTCGAGGGGCGATTCGGCCCGCTGCGCCGGTACGGCCGCCGGGTACTCGCCGGTGTCGCCGGGGCCGGGGCCCTGGCCGGGCATCGCGTACTCACCGGTGTCACCGGGACCCGGACGCCGGCCGGGCATCGCGTACTCACCGGTGTCACCGGGACCCGGACGCCCGCCCGGCATCGCGTACTCCCCCGTGTCGCCCGGGCCGGGCCGCCGGCCGGGCATGGCGTACTCGCCCGTGTCACCGGGACCCGGACGCGCCACCGGGTGCTCGCCCGTGTCGTACGACGCGGGGGCAGCCGAGGGCAGCGCGTGGGCGCCGGTGTCCTGCGGGCCGCCGCCGGGGCGGGCCACGGGGTGCGCCCCGGTGTCGCCCGGACCGGACTGCGGGCGGCGCTGCAACGGCGGCGCCGGGTGCTCGCCGGTGTCCTGCGGGGCGCCGTACGCGGCCGACTCGCCGGGTACGGGCGCCTGCGGGGAGCGCGGCGGCGGCACGGAGCCGAACGCCGGGATGCCTGCGGCGCCGCCGGGCGGCGGGCCCGCGGTGTCGGGGCGGGAGAACTGCGTGGTGTCGGCGTCGTCGTGCTGCCGCGGGCCCTCGTGCCGGTCGCGGCCGGAGTCGCGCAGCCCGGCGCCGGTGTGCTGGGCCTCCGCGGGCTCGCGGGCACCGGAGTCGGCGCCCGGCCTGCCGGGCAGCCCGGAACGGCCGGGCGAGGACCCGAGGCCGCTACCCGAATGGGAGTTCGCCCCCGGTGCGGCGCCGAAGGCCGAACCCCCCGGGAAGGCGGAGCCCGTACCGGAGCCGGACGAGCGGCCGAAGGCCGAACCGGCGCCCGCCGGTTCGCGCCCGGGCAGCCCGGGCCGCTGGCCGGGACCGCCGGGGCCGCCCGCACCGCCGGGCCCGCCGGAGCCGCCGACGTCGCGGCTGGGCAGCGCGGGCCGGCCGGGACCTGCGCCCGCCCCCACCTGGCCGCGCTGCTGCGCGGCGCCGAGCCTGCTCATCGCGCCCGCGCGGGCCGCGGCACCGCCGCGCCCCGGGGAGCCGTTGCCGGCGCCCGCGCCGGGTGCGCCGGACGCGGCGCCCGCCGGCTGCTTGCCGCCCGCGCCGCCGCCGTTCTGCGTGACGTCGACGGGGAGCATGACCAGCGCGGTGGTGCCGCCGGAGTCGGAGGGGCGCAACTGGATGCGGATGCCGTGCCGCAGGGACAGCCGGCCGACCACGAAGAGGCCCATGCGGCGGGAGACGGAGACGTCGACCGTGGGCGGGCTGGCCAGCCGCTCGTTGATCGCCCCGAGGTCCTCGGGCGACAGGCCGATGCCGGTGTCGTGGATCTCCACGAGCACCCGGCCGTCGGGCAGCGCGTGGCCCGTGACCTTCACCTTGGTCTGCGGGGAGGAGAACGACGTGGCGTTCTCCAGCAGCTCGGCCAGCAGGTGCACGAGGTCGTTGACGACGCGGCCGGCGACCTGGGTGGCGGGCACGGCGGAGAGTTCGATGCGCTCGTACTGCTCCACCTCGGAGGCGGCGGCGCGCAGCACGTCGACCAGCGGGACCGGGCGGGTCCACCGGCGGCCCGGCTCCTCGCCCGCGAGGACGAGGAGGTTCTCGCCGTTGCGGCGCATGCGGGTCGCGAGGTGGTCGAGCTTGAAGAGGTTCTCGAGCTGGTCCGGGTCCGCCTCGCGGGACTCCAGTTCGGATATGAGTGAGAGCTGACGCTGGATGAGGCCCTGGCTCCGGCGCGAGAGGTTGGTGAACATCGCGTTCACGTTGCCCCGCAGCAGCGCCTGCTCGGCGGCCAGCCGGACCGCCTCGCGGTGCACGTCGTCGAACGCGGACGCCACCTTGCCGATCTCGTCCCGGCTGCGGATGCCCACGGTCTCGACGGAGGTGTCGACGTCCTGCGGGTCGGCGTCGGAGAGCTGCCTGACCAGCTCGGGCAGCCGCTTCTGGGCGACGGTCTGCGCGGTGTCCTGCAGCCGGCGCAGCGAGCGGACCATGGAGCGGGCGACGACGAAGGCGCCGGCGAGCGAGATGAGCAGGACGAGGAGGATCAGCACGCCGTTGAAGATCGCGTCGTTCTGGGCCTCGGACCGCAGATCGCGCGCAGTCTGCTCCATCTCCTGGAGCAGGTGCTGCTCGATCTTCTTCATCTCTTCGATCTTGACGCTGTCCAGCTCGTACCAGTGCCGGTAGCTCATGTCGGCGTTCTTGATGCTGTCCGGGTTGTTCACCAGGTTCTTGGCGAACGTGTCGGCCTGCTGCACGGAGGCGTTGCCGCCGTCCAGCGAGCGCATCAGATCCGTCAGACCGATCCGGCCCGAGTAGAGGTGGGCGAAGAGCTTGAGCGAGGAGCTCTCCGCCTCCTGGGCGGAGGCGGCTTCCAGCCGGTCGGCCTCGGCGAACTCGTCGCGCGGCTCCTCGGCGAGGGCGGCGCTGATGATCGCCTGCTGGACGGACGCGTACTCCTTGGCGGAGGAGAAGGTGGCCAGCGCCCGGGTCTTGGCGATCATGTCCGGGTTGCTGGTCGCCAGGGCCATGTCCTGGGAGAGCGAGACCAGGGAGTCGACCAGTTCGCCGTACGCCTTGACCGTCTGGGCGGCGCCGCCGGTGTCGTCCGAATAGGCCGTCTTGCGAATGCTGTTGATCTTGTTGAGCTTCTCGATGACGCTCGTGAGCGAGTTGTTGACCCCGGCGAGGTCCTCGTCGTCGGTGGTGTCGATCTCGTCGGCGGACCGGGTGAAGGCGATCAGGGCCTTGTCGGTCTCGTCGCGGGCGTCGGTGATGTCCGGGTGCTTCGGGTTGCCGTCGACGATGAGGCCGGCCGACTTGTCGCGCTCCTGCTGGAGCATGTCGGCGAGTTCGGTGGCCTCTTCCGTCATGTCCGTCAGCAGCTTCATGTTCTCGAGCTGCTGCAGGTTCTGCCAGGAGTCCTCGATGCGGAAAGCTCCCAGCGTGGTCGCGGCGACCACGGGGAGCGCGAGGAGCGAGACAAGTCTGGTGCTGATGCGCCAGTTGCGCAGCAGGATCCGGGAGCCCGGGCCCTTGGAGCCCTTGGGCTGCTGCATGCTGGCGAAGTCGCCGGCCTCGGGCGCGGGTATTCGGGCGCCGCCGCGGTCGGCGTTCCGGTCCGGCGAGGAGCTCGCGCTCTGGCCGTACCGAAGGGAGGCTGCGCGGTCGGTCTTCCCACGCACCTCAGGCTCGCCCGGAACGCTGCCGTCAGTCTTCAATCGTCCCTGCACTAGCGTCGCAACCTCTAGGACCGGCTCCGGCGCATGCGCCGGAGCGTTCGTCTGGTCGTGCCGGAGCTTAGGCCCCCGCCCGCCGTGAACCAACCGGCGCACGCTCCCCGCACAGCCCCCCGCGTGGCGCCCCGTTGCGCCCTCTGCGTCGACTGCACTCCAGCGACGGTCCGTGGAATTCCAGCACAGGCCGGGATCTCCAACAAGGCCCGGGGGTAACAGCTCGACCGCAACTACGCACCGTGCCAGACAGATTACACATGGTTGACGCGACGGGTGGGGATAACGGACATTTTCTTACGAGGTGCATGGCGCGGGCCCGTGTCCCGGGTCGCGCCTATCGGTCGGGAAATGTCGCCCCTGTAGGTAGATGGCCCGTTTCAGCCCGACGTCAGGGCCGACGATATTTGGCTTTCGTCACCGACGAGGTGAGGAAAGTCACAATGCCGTACGGGATGGGTCCCGGCGGTGCGGGGAATAGCGGCCCTTTACCCTTCCCTTGACACAGCGAATCATTCCGTAAAGCTCGGTCTCGTCGGCCCGACAGCGGGCCCCGGCACGTAAGGCGCGCGTAACCCTCATGATCTTCCGCACCATAGCCAACCCGCGGCGCACCACCCTCGCCCACCTCGACGACGCCGGGGACCTGCTGCTTCCCGAGCCGCCCGAGGCGGTCGCCGCCCGGATCGCCGCCGCGGCCCCGGCCGTCCAGCCGCCGGAGCGCACCGCGAACCCGCGCCGTACGGTGCTGGAGGAGATCCCGTCCGGCGCCTGACCCGCGCGGCACGGCGCCCGGCGGCGGGGCGATAACCTGGGCCCCGTGCGTATCGCCAGGTTCTCCGTCGACGGCAGCGTCGCGTTCGGTGTGGTCGAGGGCTCCGACGGCTTCGACGGGGCGGGCGCCCCGCGGGGCGAGGTCACCCTCGACGTGATCAAGGGCCATCCCTTCGCCGAGTTCGAGCGGTCCGGCCGCAAGCTCCCGCTGGACAAGGTGCGGTTGCTGCCCCCCGTCCTCCCCAACAAGGTCGTCGCGATCGGCCGCAACTACGCCGAGCACGCCGCGGAGCTGGGCAACGAGGTGCCGGAGGTGCCCGTCACCTTCTTCAAACCGTCCACCTCGGTGATCGGGCCCGGCGACCCCATCGCGTACCCCTCCTTCTCCGAGGACCTGCAGCACGAGGCGGAGCTGGCCGTCGTCATCGGCCGGCTCTGCCGCGACGTGCCGCTGGAGCGGGCCCAGGACGTGATCCTCGGCTACACCTGTGCGAACGACGTGACCGCACGGGACGTCCAGCGGCGCGAGAAGCAGTGGGCCAGGGCCAAGGGCTTCGACACCTCCTGCCCGCTCGGCCCCTGGGTCGAGACGGACCTGGGGCCGGAGAGGATCGCCGGGGGCATCGCCATCCAGTGCACCGTCAACGGCGCCCAGCGCCAGCTCGGCAGCACCACGGACCTGATCCGCTCGGTCCCGGAGCTGATCGTGCACGTCACCGAGGCGATGACGCTGCTGCCCGGCGACGTCATCCTCACCGGGACCCCCGCGGGCGTCGGCCCGCTCCACGACGGCGACGAGGTCGCCGTCACCATCGAAGGCATCGGCACTCTCGCCAACAAGGTGATCAAGCGTGGCTAGCGCAGCCCCCCCGGCCCCCCTGCGGGTCCGCTTCTGTCCCTCCCCCACCGGCAACCCCCACGTGGGCCTGGTGCGCACCGCCCTCTTCAACTGGGCGTACGCCCGCCACACCGGCGGCTCGCTGGTCTTCCGGATCGAGGACACCGACGCGGCCCGCGACTCCGAGGAGTCATACGAGCAACTGCTCGACTCGTTCCGCTGGCTCGGCATCGACTGGGACGAGGGCCCCGAGGCCGGCGGCCCGCACGCGCCGTACCGGCAGTCGCAGCGCATGGACGTCTACGCCGACGTGGCCGGCCGGCTCCAGGACGCCGGACACGCCTACCGCTGCTACTGCACCGCGGCGGAGCTGGAGGAGCGCCGCGAGGCGGCGCGCGCGGCGGGGCGGCCCTCCGGGTACGACGGGCACTGCCGCGACCTGAGCACCGAGCAGGTGGCCGCGTACGAGGCCGAGGGCCGCACCTCGATCGTGCGCTTCCGCATGCCGGACGAGACGATCACCTTCACCGACCTGGTCCGCGGCGAGCTGACCTTCGCACCCGAGAACGTCACGGACTACGGGATCGTGCGCGCCAACGGTGCCCCGCTCTACACCCTGGTCAACCCCGTCGACGACGCGCTGATGGAGATCACGCACGTGCTGCGCGGCGAGGACCTGCTCTCCTCCACCCCGCGGCAGATCGCGCTCTACCGCGCGCTGATCGACCTCGGCGTCGCCAAGCGGGTGCCGGACTTCGGCCACCTGCCGTACGTCATGGGCGAGGGCAACAAGAAGCTCTCCAAGCGCGACCCGCAGGCTTCGCTCAACCTCTACCGGGAGCGCGGCTTCCTGCCCGAGGGACTGATCAACTACCTCTCGCTGCTGGGCTGGTCGCTCTCCGCCGACCGGGACGTCTTCACCCGTGAGGAGCTGGTCGCGGCCTTCGACATCGCCGACGTCGTGCCCAACCCGGCCCGCTTCGACCTGAAGAAGGCCGAGGCCATCAACGCGGACCACATCCGCATGCTCGACGTGAAGGACTTCGCCGAGCGCTGCGCCCCCTGGCTGCGGGCGCCGCACGCCCCGTGGCCGGCGGAGTCGTTCGACCCCGACGCCTTCGCGGCGGTGGCGCCGCTGGCGCAGACGCGGCTGACCGTGCTCTCCGACATCACCGCCAACGTCGACTTCCTCTTCCTCGACGAGCCGGTGTTCGACGAGAAGTCGTGGGACAAGGCCATGAAACCGGGGCAGCCGGGCGCGGCCGACCTGCTGCGCACGGCGCGCGCGAAGCTGGCGGCGGCCGAGTGGTCGGCTGAGCCGCTGAAGGAGGCGGTGCTCGCGGCGGGCGAGGAGCACGGCCTGAAGCTGGGCAAGGCGCAGGCGCCGGTACGGGTCGCGGTGACGGGGCGGACGGTGGGGCTGCCGCTCTTCGAGTCCCTGGAGGTGCTGGGCCGCGAGCGGACGCTGGCGCGCGTGGACGCGGCGCTGAAAAGGCTGGCGGCGGAGCCGCGGAGCTGAGGCGGCGCGGGCGCCGACGACGCGTGAAGGCCCCGCCTGCGGCGGGGCCTTCGGTGTGCGCGGGGCCGGGTGTCGCCGGCCGGGTCAGCGCTGCCAGCTGTGCGGGGCACGGAACCCGTGCTGGCGCTCCAGCCGGCGCCAGCGTGCCGCGGAGCCGCCGTGCCCGCCGTGGCGGGCGTGCGTCGGCTGCGGGGCGGCGGCGCGGGCGAGGAGCACCGCGGTGAGCGCGGCGAGCTCCTCCTCGCTGGCCTCGCCCTTCTCGACGCGGACGAGGTTCTCGGTGTGCTGCGTGGTCACGTGTGTGCTCCTGGGCTGTTCTGCGCGGTCGGCTGCGGGCTGCGGGGCGTGTGGAGGCGGCGGGGTCACTGCGGCGGGTTGCCGTGCTTGCGCGCCGGCAGGTCCGCGTGTTTCGTACGCAGCATCGCCAGGGACCGGATGAGGATCTGGCGGGTGTCCACGGGGTC